>CANJQN010000001.1 GCA_947476465.1 Comamonadaceae bacterium
ATCTGCTCTTTAAGTCCTCTGCTCTAACCAACTGAGCTATAGGCCCGAAAAACTGATTGTACTTTGAGCCTTTTAGGCCTCAAAAATGCCGCTTAAATTTTCAGCAAAGTGTGGAAGCGGTGTGGAAGCAAATTTGCAACGCTGAACCGCTGCAACCTGTTGATTTCATTGAGGATTTATAGACAACTTAAGTTCATGACTTGTTTATGAGTCCCCTGCTCTAACCAACTGAGCTAACGGCCCCCTGAGGGACGCCGAAGTCTAACCGCGTCGGCCGGCCCTGCCCCAGCCCGCGGCCTACTTGTGGCTCAACGCATTGCTCACCAGCTTGGACGTGATGTCCACAATCTGGATCATCCGGTCATAAGGCATTCGCGTCGGCCCGATCACCCCCAGGGTGCCGACCACCTGGCCGTCGATCTCGTAGGGGGCGCTCACCACCGACAGCTCCTCAAACGGCACAACCTGGCTTTCGCCGCCGATGAAGATGCGCACGCCGGCGGCCTGGCTGGAGATGTCCAGCAGGCGCATCAGCTGGGTTTTCTGCTCGAACAGATCGAAGGCGCGCCGCAGCTGGCTCATGTCGCTGGAAAAATCACTGACCGACAGCAGGTTGCGCTCGCCGGCGATGACGACGTCGCCCTCGGCCCGGGTCAGCGCCTCGCTGCTGGCGTCGACCGCGGTTTGCATCAGCTGGGCGATTTCGCCGCGCAGGGTGTCAACCTCGCCCTTGAGGCGTTCGCGCACGACCTCGATGGCCAGGCCGGCATAGTTGGCGTTGAGGAAATTGGACGCCTCCAGCAGCTGCTGCTGGGTGTAGTCGACCTCGGTGAAGACCACCCGGTTTTGCACGTCGCCATCGGGCGAGACGATGATGACCAGGTAGCGCTTGTCCGAGAGCCGCAAAAACTCGATGTGGCGAAACACCGAGGTGCGGCGCGGCGACATGACCACACCGACAAAATGGGACAGGTTCGACAGCAGGCTGGCGGCGCTGGCGATCACGCGCTGGGGCTGGTCAGGGGCGATGCTGGCGCCAAGCAGCTGCTCGCGCTGCACGGTGAGCATGGTGTCCACGAACAGGCGGTAGCCGCGCGCGGTGGGGATGCGCCCGGCCGAGGTGTGGGGGCTGGCGATCAGGCCCATCTCCTCCAGGTCCGACATGACGTTTCGGATGGTGGCGGGCGACAGATCCAGGCCCGACGCGCGCGACAAGGTTCGCGAGCCCACGGGCTGGCCCTCGGCGATGTAACGCTCGACCAGGGCTTTCAACAACAACTTGGCACGGTCATCGAGCATTTTGGGGGCGCTTCTAATGATGTAATCTTTGCAAATGAGTTCACAATTTCGCCACGTCGCCCTGATCGGCAAGTACACGGCCACGGCTGGCGTCGGCGGCGGCGGAACGCCGGTGGCTGCTCTTGAGGATATTGCCCGCTGCCTGCATAAGCAAGGCTGTGAGGTGTCGGTTGAAAAAGAAACCGCCGCCCACTCGGGGCTGCAGGGGCTGGGCGTGCTCGATGCGGCCGGCATTGGCCGTGAGTGCGACCTGGGCCTGGTGATCGGCGGCGACGGCACCATGCTGGGCATCGGGCGCAGGCTGGCGCCCTACGACATCCCCCTGATCGGCATCAACCAGGGCCGGCTGGGCTTTATCACCGACATCTCGCTGGACGACTACGTCACCTACCTGCCGCCCATGCTGCGCGGCGAATACGACGAAGACTGCCGCAGCCTCATGCACGCCCGGGTGGTGCGAGACGGCCACTGCGTGCTGGATGCCCTGGCCATGAACGACGTGGTGGTCAATCGGGGCGCCACCTCGGGCATGGTCGAGCTACGGGTGGAGGTGGATGGCCGCTTTGTGGCCAGCCAGCGCGCCGACGGCCTGATCGTGGCCACGCCCACGGGCTCTACCGCCTACGCGATGTCGGCTGGCGGGCCCATCTTGCACCCGTCCAACCCCAGCTGGGTGATGGTTCCCATTGCGCCGCACACGCTGTCGAACCGCCCAGTCGTGCTCAACGACGCCGGCGAGGTGGCGATCGAGCTGGTGTCCGGGCGCGACGCCAGCGCCAACTTTGACATGCAGTCGCTGGCCTCCCTGCTGCACGGCGACCGCATCACGGTGCGCCGCTCACAGCACCGGGTGCGCTTTTTGCACCCGCGCGGCTGGAGCTATTTCGACACCTTGCGCAAGAAGCTGCACTGGAACGAGGCGGGAGGCACATGAGCGCCGCGCCGAGCCGCCTCAAGCAAGCTCGCGCCCCCATGGGGGGAAGCGACGGACACGCAGTGCCGAGCGCGGGGGTCACATGACTCTTCGGCGCATCAGCCTGCGCGATTTCGTGATCGTGCGCGAGCTCGAGCTTGATTTGTCCGGCGGCTTCAGCGTGCTCACCGGCGAGACCGGCGCCGGCAAGTCCATCCTGATCGACGCGCTGCAACTGGCGCTGGGCGCCCGGGCCGACGCCGGCGCGGTGCGCGAAGGCGCCGCCCGCGCCGACGTCAGCGCCGAGTTCGATGCGCCGCCCGCCCTGCTGCCCTGGCTGGCGCAAGCCGGCTTCCAACACGGCGCCGATCCCCAGGCCGACACCCTCCTGCTGCGCCGCAGCATCGACACCCAGGGCCGCAGCCGCGCCTGGGTCAACGGCAGCCCGGCCACCGCCACCCAGCTGCGCGAGGCGGCCGACCTGCTGGTGGACATCCACGGCCAGCACGCCTGGCAAAGCCTCACCCGGCCCGAAGCGGTGCGCGGCCTGCTCGATGCTTATGCGGGGGTGTCCACCGCCACCCTGACGGGCCTGTGGCAACGCTGGCGCGCCGCGCAAAAGGCGTTGGCGCAGGCCCGCGGCGCGCAAGATTCACTGCAGCGCGAGCGCGAACGCCTGGCCTGGCAGATCGCCGAGGTGGACAAGCTTGCCCCCGGCGCCCAAGAGTGGGACGAGCTCAATGCCAGCCACACCCGCCTGTCGCATGCCCAAAGCCTGCTGGACGCGGCGCAGACCGTGCTCGACATGCTCGAAGGCGACGACGGCGGCGCCACTTCCGCGCTGGCCCGGGCGCAGTCCACGCTGGAAGGGCAGCAGCACCTGGAGCCCGAGTTCCAGGCCCTGGCCGAGGTGCTCGCCTCCAGCCTGGCGCAGGCCGAGGATGCCACCCACTCGCTGCACGCCTACCTGCGCCGCACCGATCTCGATCCGCAGCGCCTGTCGCAGCTGGACGAACGTCTGTCGCTGTGGGTGTCGCTGGCGCGCCGTTACAAGCGCACCCCCGCCGAGCTGCCGGCCCTGCACGTGGGCTGGCAAGACGAACTCGCACGGTTAGATGCCGCAGCCGACCTGGCCGCGCTCGAAGCGGCCGAGCGCCTTGAGCACGAGGCCTACCTGGCGCAGGCGCGCCGCCTCTCGCGGGCCCGCACCAAGGCAGCGCCGCAACTGGCACAGGCGATTACCACCGCCATGCAGGGCCTGGGCATGCAGGGCGGGCGCTTCGAGGTGGCGCTTGAAAAAGCGGCCGAGCCCACCGCCAGCGGCCTGGAGGACGTGGGTTTCTTGGTGGCAGGCCATACCGGCGCCACGCCACGGCCGGTGGGCAAGGTGGCCTCGGGCGGCGAGCTATCGCGCATTGCGCTGGCCATAGCGGTGACCACCAGCGAGCTGGGCAGCGCGCAAACCCTGATCTTCGACGAGGTCGATGCCGGCGTGGGCGGCGCAGTGGCCGAGACGGTGGGGCGCCTCATGAAGCAGCTGGGGCGCGACCGGCAGGTGCTGGCCGTGACCCATCTGCCGCAGGTGGCCGCTTGCGCCGATCATCACCTGGTGGTGGCCAAGAAATCCGACAAGGCCGGCACCACAAGCAGCGTGGCCCCGGTCGAAGGCGAGCAACGTGTCTCCGAAGTGGCCCGCATGCTGGGCGGCGAGCGCCTGTCGGGCACCACGCTGGCCCATGCCAAGGAGATGTTGGGGGATGGGGCGGGTGGTTCGACATGAGTCTTGAACTCGTCCTCATTACTGGCATGTCGGGCTCGGGCAAGTCGGTGGCGCTGCATGCGCTGGAAGATGCCGGCTACTACTGCGTGGACAACCTGCCGCCCGAGCTGTTGCTGCCCTTCGTCACCCTGGAGGAGGATATCGCCGCGCAGCGGGTGGCCATCGCCATGGACGTGCGCAGCGCCAAATCGCTGCCGCAGGTGCCGGCGCAGCTGCGCGCGCTGCGCGCGCGTGGGGTCAACCTGCGCCCGCTGTTCCTCGATTCGACCACCGACACCCTGGTGCGCCGTTTTTCTGAAACGCGACGCCGTCATCCGCTGTCGGCGATGCGCGATCACCTTGACGCGGCGCAGCCGCCCGACCTGCAGCACGCGCTGGTGGAGGCCATCGAGCTCGAACGCGAGCTGCTGGCCGACCTGCGCGAGCAGGCCCACGTGATCGACACCAGCGTGATCCGCCCGGCGCAGCTGCAGGCGCACGTGAAGTCGCTGCTGTCCGCGCCCGCCAGCCAATTGACGCTGGTGTTCGAATCGTTCGCGTTCAAGCGCGGCATTCCAGTGGATGCCGACTACGTATTCGACGTTCGCATGCTGCCCAACCCGCACTACGAACCCGAGCTGCGCCCGCTGACCGGCCGCGACGCACCGGTGGTGCAATACCTGGCGCAGTCCGCCGAGGTCGAGCGCATGTACTCGGACATCGACCACTTCCTGTCGCACTGGCTGCCGCTGCTGGCGCAGAACCAGCGCAGTTATGTCACCGTGGCAGTGGGCTGCACCGGCGGACAGCACCGCTCGGTGTACCTGGTGGAAAAGCTGGCGGCGGCCTATTCAGCGCAGTGGACGACGCTCAAGCGGCACCGCGAGCTGGAAGGGTTTTAGCGCGCCTGCGCCAACAAGCGGCGTACGGGTGCCGGAAGACCCAACTGTGGCCAGTCCTGCGCTGTAAACCACGCCCCCTGGGCCGCGCAATGACCGGCACCGCGCGCCTGGGTCCCCGCCCCCGCCTTCGCTGGGGGCAGGCTCTTCGCGGGGACGACAAAGTCTTCGTCATTCCCGCGTAGGCGGCAATCCAGGGCGGTTGTCGGCGGCGAGTCACTGGCGATCGGGTGCAGGTGCAAGTCCTTGTGCGTGAGCACATGCTTGAACGACGCAAGCGCCTGCGTGCGCGCCCCCGGCGGCAGCGCGCTCAATAGGGCCTGCTCGCTTGCATACACCGGCAGGCAGTAAAGCCCCGCCCACACGCCCTGCTGCGGCCGCTTTTCCAGCCACACGGCGCCGTCTTCGCGCCCGGCTTGCAACAGCCACAACGATTCGGCCGTGCGCCGCAGCTTACGGGTCTTGACCGGGTAGCGTTCGGGCGCACCCTGCCGGGCCGCGGCGCACACCGCCCGGGCTGGGCACAGCAGGCAACCGGGCTTGCGCGGCAAGCACACCGTGGCGCCCAGGTCCATCAGGCCCTGGGTGTAGGCCGGCATGTGCCGCGCGTCGGCCGGCAGCAGGTCTTGCGCCAACGCCCACAGCCTGCGCTCGTGGGCCGCCACGGCCAGGTCGTCGCCAAAGCCCAGCACGCGGGTGAGCACGCGCTTGACGTTGCCGTCAAGGATGGCGGCGCGCTCGTGAAAGCAGAAGGCGGCAATGGCCGCGGCGGTCGATCGGCCGATGCCGGGCAGGCTTTGCAACAGCTCGGCGCTGCGCGGAAACTCGCCACCGTACTGCACCATCACCTGCTGCGCGCAGCGGTGCAGGTTGCGCGCCCGGCTGTAGTAGCCCAGGCCGCTCCACAAGGACAACACGTCGTCCTGCGCAGCGTCGGCCAGGGTGCGCACATCGGGGAAGCGTTCGAGAAAGCGCGGGTAGTAGTCCAGCACCGTGGACACCTGCGTCTGCTGCAGCATGATCTCGGACAGCCACACGCGGTAAGGGTCCTGCGTGGCCTGCCAGGGCAGGCCGCTGCGTCCGTGGCTTGCCTGCCAGTCCACCACGCGACCGGCAAGCTCCGTCGGCACAGCACTCATGCCGACTTCTGCAACGGCAGGCTGGCGTCGACCTCACCAAAGCCGCCTGGCGGCTCGAAGATCAACTCAGCGGCCAATTCGGCCAGACGTGTGCTCAGCGTGTCCATCGCGTCTTCCTGCGCGTCGATCTCGCCAATGCGCTCGTCCAGGCCGGCGGCGGCCTGCTGGATGCGCTGAACGGCATCGATGCGGCGCACATAGTTGCGCTTGCGCTCGCGCAGTTGCGAATCGAGCTGGGCGGCGGCGGATTTGTTCCACAGCTCCACCTCGCCCTGGGCGATCTCGAACACCACGCGCAAACGAACCATGAGCGTGCGCACCAGCCGGTCGGTGAACTGCGGCTGCGCCAGGCGCAGCACGTTGGTCACACCCAGGTACTGCAGGTGGCTGCGCTCGATCTGGTCGAGGTCACGCCGAAAGCGGGCGAGGTCGGGCTCTTTCGGGGCCTGCAGGGAAAAGCCGTGCTCGGTATTGAGCTGGCGGAAGGCGCCGGCCAGCATGGTCTGGATGTCGGCGCTGGCCGCTTGCGCACGGGCCAGGGTGGCGCGCAAGCGCTCGAAGGTTTGCGCATAGGCCTTCTTCACGCCCAGCTTGATGCCGGGCTGGCGCAGCAGGCGGTTGAACTCACTCATCACCTCGCGCAGCTGCTTGCTGCCCAGCATGTCCAGGCATTCGCGCAGCAGCTTCAAATGCACCGAGCGCACCGCCTGGATCTTGGCGCCGCTATCGTTGAAGTCGGCCAGCTCCTGCTCGATGCGACCCTGCATGTGGCGAATGACGACGCCGTTCTTGCCGCGCAGGCCCTTGAGTTCAAGCGTTTGCTCGGTCAGGTCGCGCCGGCGTACATGCAGCGCGCGTGCGGCTTCGGTGCGCAACTCCTCTACGCCCGCCCCGACAGCGGCGCGCAGGATCGCCTGACGTTTGCCCAGCATGTCGCGGCCCAGGGCCAGCTCCAGCTGCGACAGCTGGCTGGCCATCAGCAGCGAAGTGTCGTTGGTGACCTTGGCCACCAGGCCCTTCTGGGCCGACACGGGAATCACGCGGTCGGCCGGCAGGTTCAGGATGTCGGCCGAGGTCTGGCGCTGGCGCTCGATCTGCGCGCGCACCTGCTCGGGGGTACTCAGCGAATCCCAGAGCGTGTCGATCTTGTTCAACACCACCAGGCGCGAATCGGCCTGGTCGGGGTCCACGGCCAAGTGGTCGCGCCAGATGGACAGGTCTGACTTGGTGACGCCGGTGTCGGCGGCCAGGATGAACACCACCGCATGCGCCTGCGCAATCAGGTTGACGGTGAGCTCGGGCTCGGCGCCGATGGCGTTCAGGCCGGGGGTGTCGAGGATCACCAGGCCCTGCTTGAGCAGCGGGTGGGCGATGTTGATCAGCGCATGGCGCCACCGGGGCACCTCGACCAAGCCGTCGGCGGTGGTCAGGGGGTTGTCATTGGGCGTTTCGTCGTGCCAGAAGCCCAGGGCCCGGGCATCGTCCTTCGAGACGTGGCGTACCTCGGCCACTTTTTGCAGCGCCTGCGCGAGCTGCTCGGGGTCTTTCACGTCGAGCGGCACCTGCTCCCACGCGACGGCCATCAGCCGGAACTCGGACAGGGCTTGCGGCGCAAGGCGTGTCTCGATCGGCAGCAGGCGCAGGCAGGGCGCCAACTGCGCATCCCAGCCCAGCTCGGTGGGGCACATGGTGGTGCGCCCGGCGCTGGCCGGCATGATGCGGCGCTTGTAGCCCGCGAAGAAGATGGCGTTGATCAACTCCGACTTGCCGCGCGAGAACTCGGCGACAAAGGCCACCATCACCTTGTCGGCGCGCACCTGCTGCTCGATGCGGCGCAGGCGCTCGTCGACGGCGTCGTTCAACAGATCGTGGTCGCGCAACCAGTCGGCCAGCTGCTTGAAGCGCTGGGCGAAATCACGGCGCCAGGCGCCGTGTTGGTCGAACTGCTCGTTGAAGGAGGGGGACACGAGGGAGCTAAAGAGCTTCCAAGAAATATAGCACTCCCCCGCCGGTGGTCCGGTACATCCTCAGACGGTGAATTTTCAGCCCGGCGCCGACGCCTTGGTCTCGCGCGAATCACCCAATGGCAACGCAAGCAGACGCACCAGCAAGGTCTCCATCGCGCGTTGCGCCCTGGCATGGGCGCCGATCATTTCCTCAATACCAGGATCGCTCCTCAATTGCCCCTTCTCATCACGCAATGCCGACAACGGGAGCGGGTCACAAGCCGACCGCACGGTCTTACTGAGAAGGACTCCTCCTGGCAACTTGGCAGCGGCTGAGCATACATTCCTGAGCACCAGCGAATTGACCGCGACCCTCGTGGCCGCCGTCGCGCTCAAGTCGCCGTAATGGGCACGCTTGTGAGGAGCGTCACTCGAACGCTTGTCGACAGCCGCTTTGACTGCATTGCCGCAATCATGAATCAAGACGCCCGCGTCACCCAAACCATGCACTGGGTTCCAGGTCTCAAGCGAATTGGCCAGCTGATCGAAGGCAGCGGCTCTAGCCGCATAGTCTGATGTGTCGACTTTGGCCGTGCCGACTGATTTCAGACCGCGATCGACAAACTCTTTAATGAAAGACTTTGCGCTCTTTCCGATGAAAGCTTCCACGTCCTTGAGTGAGTCGTTGCCGTTGTCTCGCAAGAAAGCGCCCGCACCGGCATAGTCGCTATCGCATTGAACGAGCGCACCGTAACGCTGGCCGAATGCACTTGCAAGCTGCTTGGGATCGTCCCTGTTTTCAGCCCTTGGGTTCGGGATGGTCACGTCGTCCGCTTGCGCCTCTGCACCACTGATCGCTGTGAGCGTGCTCGCCTTGCCGTCCGCGCCTGCCCCATGCATGCGAACGGCGTCATGCGCGCTCGCGTCGGGAGGCGAATCCGTTCGCGCAAACAACGCCGCAGCTAAACCATCCTGCCGTGGTCCGCCCACGGACGGTTGCGGCTGCGCGTCGGCCACAGAAGCCGCCTTTCCACCAAGATCGGGCGCGGCAGGCCGCACCAGGGACGCGCAGCTTCGGAACAAGCGAGCAACGGACTGTTTGACCCCGCTCAGGGCCGATTCAATAGCACTGCCAAGACGATGGATCGATGCGGACATTTCCGCGGGGGTGATGCGCAACATGGGGGCCTCTCCTTAAAGCTTCGTTGATATTCGCGTATTCACACGGCACCGTGCAGGCAGCTTCGCCAGGTCTTGGCGGTCAGCACCATCTGCCGCAGCGCATCGATCACGGTGCCGCTGGCCAAATCCTGAGACGCCAGGCAACGGCCGACCACAACGGTGTCGCGATCCAGGGCGAGAAGGCACTGGCCCAGGTTGCCCGGGTCCAGGTTGGCCATGGCCATGCGTCGCAGCAAGTGTCCTGCGGCGTTCGCTGGCAATGCACCGACTTCGGCGGCCAGGTGCAGCAGGCCATCGTCCGCCGCATACCGCAGCTCGGCGTGCAGGTCTTCGTCGAACCGCAGCGCGCACTCGCCGTCGCTGTCCAAGGCCAGTTGCGGCAAGCCCAACTGGCGGCCAAGCTCGGCGATGAGGTTCTGCGGGGATGCGCTCATAAGGCCCCCACGCTCGGCACTTCGTGTCCTTCGCTGCCCCCCGGGGGGGTGCGAGCTTGCTTGAGGCGGCTCGGCGCGGCGCTCATAAGGCCCCCACGCTCGGCACTTCGTGTCCGTCGCTGCCCCCCGGGGGGGTGCGAGCTTGCTTGAGGCGGCTCGGCGCGGCGCTCATGACAGCGCTCCCTCACGCTTCGGCAACTTGAGCTGCGCGGCCCAGTGTTCGGCCATGCCGACAAATCGCTCGAAGCTGCGCACGAACAGGGGAAAGGCCAAGTCGGCGCATTCCACAGTTTGAGTGAGGAACACCGTGCCGTCGGCATCCACGCCCAACGCGCTACCCGCCACCCCTTCTCGATGCAGATTGCCGGCGAGCAAAGCGCGTAAGGCGTCCTCGTCGTCGACGTCGATGCGCCCGAGCGTGCTGCGCACGACGAAGGCATCGGCATCGTCCGGATAGAAGGAATAAACCAGCGCATCGAGTTTCACGGCGCAAGGGCCGTCATGGCCGGGCGCGAAATCCGGCAGGCGCAGATGCGCCCCCAGGTTGGCAATGAGGTCGTTGAATTGCATTTTCGCTTTCTGCTTTTTAGGTTCAGCTCTCCGTTACAACGGATGCTTGGCGCGTCTCCAGCGGTTTTCCCGGGAGGTGGGCCATCGCAGACAGATCGGTTGCAAGGCGTGGGGTGGCGGGCACGGCGTGACCGACGACGCCGGCCAGGCGGGGATCAATGCGCCCCGATGGCGCGCTGCCTTGGGTCTGGGGCAGGTGCTGGGTGTGTTGGGTGCCTTGAACGCCGCTCATGGTGCTTCTCCAATTCAATGCACGATCAACTCGCGCGCGACCAGCCGGCCGCGCCATTGCCGCGACGAGATGAGCAGCTCGGCCAGCTCCTCCAGAAGCATGTCCGCGCTCGGGTCGTCGCCCACCAAGGTGCGGCACAGGACGACCTCGTGGTGGTCGGGCGTCATGCCGAAGTGGCTGCGGCCCATGGTTTGCGGGTCGGCATTGGTTTCGAGCAGGGTCTGGATCAGCTGCGACTGCTCCACCGGGCGGGCGCGCCCCACTTCGGCATACAGGCACAGCACGTCGGCGCGTTCGTCGTAACGCAGCTCGGTGTGCAGTTCGTCATCAACCAGGAAGGCGCAGGCGCGGTTCGCGTCCAGCGTGAGGGGGGGCAGGCCCAGCGAGTCGGAGAGGTTGCGCAAGACTTTGTCGATGTCCATGTCGGTGTCCTCGCGTTCAGGCTCGGGCGCCGGCGGCCAGGCGCGCCTGCCAGTGCTCGGCATAACTCACGAAGCGCGCCAGCGCCGTGTAGAACCGGTGCAAGGAAAGGTCTTGCAGCGAGAAGCGCTGGCGCAGCACCGCGTGTCCCATGGCGTCGCAACTGAGGACACTGGCCCCACTGCCGTCACCGAAGCGGTTGGCGGCGAGCAGCTCCTTCATGAGGGTGGCATCACCGGTGTCGGCGTGGCCGATGTCTGTGCGGATGTCAAAGCAGCGCGCCAACGGGTCGTGCGACAGGTGCACGATGACGTTGTCCAGACGGACGGCACAAGTGCCGTTAGGACTGGGGACGAGCTGCGGCAACTGCAGCTGCGCGCTGAGGTACTCGATCACTTCGAAGAACTGCATGCGGCCTCGTGGATGATGCGGCTATGTTTGCCGCCGGGCCTCCCTGGATGCTCGACATATAGTACCTAGGGACTTTATTTCGTTCCATAAATGGTACTAAACCTTGCCTTCTAGACAAAGATTGCTTGAAATTGATATGAGGCGCACCCATCGGCCGGCTGGCCCGCCGGTCAGCTCTTGCGTCCGGTCACGTCTGGCAGTGGGCGCAGTAGTACGTCGCGCGCTGTCCCTGCCGGATCAGGCGGATCGGGGCGCCGCAGACTCGGCAGGCTTGCCCCGCGCGGTCGTAGACCATGGCTTCGAGCTGGAAATAGCCCGCCTGCCCATGCGCGTTGGAAAAGTCGCGCAAGGTGCTGCCGCCCTTTTCCACCGCGCGCGCCAACACCTGGCGTACGGCGGCATGCAGGCGGGCCGCACGGGCCGCACTGATGCGCGCGGCCCGAGTGGTCGGGCGGATGCCGGCGCTGAACAGCGCCTCGGACGCATAGATATTGCCCACCCCCACCACCACATCGCCCGCCAGCAGCACCTGCTTGATCGGTGCGTTGCGGCGCCGCAACGCCTGATGGAAAGCGGCGGCGTCGAAGCCCTCGCCCAGAGGCTCGACGCCCAGGCGCCCCAGCAGCTTGACCGCCTCAGGCGCAGCCTCGTGCGGCGCCCAGACCACCGCGCCGAAGCGCCGGGGGTCGTTCAACCGCAGGATGCCAAGCGTGGTCTGCAAGTCGAAGTGGTCGTGCGGACCCGCCTCGGGCTGGTCGGACGCGAAGCGCAGGCTGCCCGACATGCCCAGGTGCAGCATCAGCAACCCCGGGTCGAGATCGAGCAGCAGGTATTTGCCCCGCCGTCGCACTGCGCGCACCACCCGGCCCATCAGCGCTTCGGGCTCGCAGCCCAAGGCCCAGCGCAAGGGTTTGCCCAGACGCACGCCGACAATTCGCGCACCGGCGATGCGGTCCGCGAAACTCAGGCGGGTGACTTCGACTTCGGGCAACTCGGGCATGGCGGGAAGGCGCAGATTATGATGGCCGAAATGACGTCCATGCTCCGGTTTTCGCTCCGCCTGGCCGCGCTTGCGGCCGCATTTGTGTGCTCGGTGCAACTGGCGTTGGCGCAATCGCCACCCACCGCGCCCGCATCCGCCGCTGCCACTGACAGCGCCAAGCCCCTGGTGTCCGCTCTGACCGCCGAGCTGTTCTACGAGGTGCTGCTCGGTGAACTGAACGCCCGGGGCGCCGACCCCGGCGCCGGCTTTTCGATGGTGCTCGACGCGGCCCGCCGCACCAACGACCCGGCGCTTTACCAGCGCGCCGTGGAAATCGCGCTCCAGAATCGCGCCGGTGAGCCCGCCCTGCAGGCGGCCAAGGCCTGGCGGCAGGCCTACCGCGGCTCGCGCGACGCCAACCGCTATCTGCTGCAGATCCTGCTGGCGCTCAACCGCATTGCCGAAACCGCCGACGTGCTCAAAGCAGAGATCAACCTGGCGGCGCCGTCCGAGCGCAACGCCGCGATCTCCGCGGTGCCTCGCATGTATGCCCGGGCCAGCGACAAGAAGCTGGCCGCGACGCTGGTGCAGCAGGCGCTGGCCAACGCATTGGCCCGTCCCGAAACCGCGGCTTCGGCCTGGACGGCGGTGGGGCGCATGCGCCTGGCGGCCAGCGAGGCCCCCGCCGCGATCGACGCCGCGCGCCGCGCCCAGGCCGCCGCGCCCGCCAGCGAAGGGCCAGCCCTGCTCGCCCTGGAGCTGATGGCGCCAAGCCAGCCCGAGGCCGAAGCGCTGGTGCGGCGCTACCTCGAATCGCCCATGGCCCTGCCGGAAACGCGCATGGCCTATGCCCGCGCCCTGCTTCAGGCGCAGCGCTATCCCGACGCGTCGCAGCAGCTCAAGACCATCACCGAGCAGCGCGCCGATTTCGCCGAGGCCTGGCTGGTGCAGGGCGTGCTGCAGACGCAGGACAACCAGCTCGCCGCTGCCGACACCTCCCTCAAGCGCTACCTCGACCTGGCCGCCGCGCAGCCCGCCGGCGACGACCGCAGCAGCGGCCAGTCGCAGGCCTACCTGGCGCTGGCCCAGATCGCCGAAAAGCGCAAGGACCTTCCCCTGGCCACCGCCTGGCTGGACAAGATCGAGAACGCGCGGGATCTGGTCACAGCCCAGACCCGCCGCGCCTCCATCCTGGCGCAGCAGGGCCGCATGGACGAAGCCCGCCGCCTCGTGCGCCAGCTGCCCGAGCGCACGCCGGAAGACGCCCGCATGAAGCTCACCGCCGAGGTCCAGCTTTTGCGTGACAACAAGCAGTACCGGGCGGCCTACGATCTGCTCGATCAGGCCATCGAGAAGGCGCCGCAAGACGCCGAGCTGCTGTATGACCAGGCCATGATGGCCGAAAAGCTCAATGAGCTGCCGGCCATGGAACGCCTGCTGCGACGGGCGATCGCGGCCAAGCCCGACTTCCACCACGCCTACAACGCTCTGGGCTATTCGCTGGCCGATCGCAATCAGCGCCTGGCCGAAGCCAGGCAGCTGGTCCAAAAGGCCCTTGAGCTCGCACCGGGTGACCCCTTCATCACAGACAGCCTGGCCTGGGTCGAGTTTCGCGCCGGCAACCGCGCCGAGGCCTTGCGCCTGCTGGAGCAGGCCTACAAGGCGCGCCCCGACGCCGAGATCGCCGCCCACCTGGGCGAGGTGCTGTGGTCGCTGGGGCAGCGCGAGCGGGCCACCGCGATCTGGCGCGAAGGGCTGCTGCTCAATCGCGACAACGAAACGCTGCAGGAAACGCTCAAGCGCCTCCAGGTGAAGCTGTGAGCGCCTGCGCAGGCCGCCGACGGCTGTTGGCCGGCGCCGCCGCGCTGCTTGCTACCTGGCTGCTGGCCGGCTGCGCTTCGCTCTCGCAAGAGCGCCCGCCAGGGCGTCAATGGAACGGCCGGCTGGCCATGCAGGTGCGCGGCGAACCGCCACAGTCCTTCTCGGCGGCGTTCTCGCTTGCGGGTTCGCCCGATCAGGGCGAGCTGACGCTGTTCACGCCCATTGGCAGCACCGCGGCCGTCCTGAGCTGGTCGCCGGGCGCAGCCCTGCTGCGTGCCCAGGGCCAGCCGCCACAGAAAGCCGCCTCGGTCGATGTGCTGGTCGAGCGCGCCACCGGCGCACCCTTTCCGGTGGCGGCCTTGTTCGACTGGCTCGATGGCCGTGCCACCGCCGTGGCCGGCTGGCTGGCCGACATCTCGCAACTGCCCCAGGGGCGCCTGACGGCCAGCCGCCTTGGTCCACCGCCGACGATTGAGTTGCGGGTGGTGCTGGAGCAGCCATGAGCCGCCGGGCCGCTCGCAAGGCGAATAGCCCCGCAGCGCGCAGGCAAGGCCAGTGAAGGCGCGGCCATGAGAGCGATCTACGACGTGCCCGCGCCGGCCAAGCTGAACCTGTTCCTTCACGTGACCGGGCGCCGGGCCGACGGCTTGCACCTGCTGCAGTCGGCCTTCATGATGATCGACTGGCACGACACCCTGCACTTCGAGCTGCGCCCCGGCGGCGGGCTGAGCCGGCAAGACCTGGGCGACACCCTGCCCGACGACGACCTGTGCCTTCGGGCCGCGCGCGCACTCCAGTACGCTGGCGGCACCGCGCTGGGCGCCCACATCACCATCGACAAGCGGCTGCCGTCACAGGCCGGCATGGGGGGCGGCTCGTCCGATGCCGCCAGTTGCCTGCTCGCGCTCAATCGGCTGTGGAACCTGAACCTGCCGCTGGCGGCGCTGGAGCGGATCGGCCTGGCGTTGGGTGCGGACGTGCCCTTCTTCCTGCGCGGACGCAACGCCTGGGTCGAGGGCATCGGAGAGCGCATCACCCCGATCACGCTGCCGGCGGCGCGCTTCGTGGTGGTCAAGCCGCCTCAGGGGCTGGACACAGCCCAAATCTTTTCCCACCCCGATCTGAGCCGCTCTAGAGCCGCTGCTATACTCTCGGGCTTTGCTGCAGCGCCTTATGACTTCGGTCAGAACGACCTGCAGCCGGTTGCCCAGAGGCTTTGCCCCGGCGTCACCGAAGCCCTTGAGTGGCTCGGGTCGCAAGGTTGGCGCGGCAGGATGACCGGCTCAGGCAGCGCCGTCTTCGCCAGGTTGCCCGCGGGTGTATCACCCGCCTCACCCCCCGAAGGCTGGCTAGTGAAGGTCTGCGGCAATTTGGCGGCTCATCCTCTGGTGGGGTGGGCAGCCAGCGACGTTTCATCGGTGGGCGGCTGAACGGCCGTGAACCTGTGTAGGGGAGTCGCCAAGTTGGTCAAGGCACCGGATTTTGATTCCGGCATGCGAGGGTTCGAGTCCTTCCTCCCCTGCCAAACCATAAATGCGACACGCATTGGCGTGTCGCAGTATCAAGCGATGCGCAGCCACGCATCGCGGCGCTCGTCGTAAGGCACTAACGTTTCCAGATCGCTGGCTCCGCACATGCAGGCTGCTCACACTCCCGACTTCATGGTCTTCACCGGCAATGCCAATCCGGGCCTTGCCGCCGAAATCGCCGGCCACCTGGGCATTGCCCTGGGCGCCGCCACCGTCGGGCGCTTCTCCGACGGCGAAGTCACCGTCGAGATCAACACCAACGTGCGGGCCCGCGACGTCTTCGTCATCCAGTCCACCTGCGCGCCCACCAACGACAGCCTGATGGAGCTGCTGATCATGGTCGACGCGCTCAAGCGCGCCTCGGCCGAACGCATCAGCGCCGTGATCCCCTACTTCGGCTATGCCCGCCAGGACCGCCGCCCGCGCTCCTCGCGCGTGCCGATCTCGGCCAAGGTGGTGGCCAACCTGCTGCAGACCGTGGGCGTCTCGCGTGTGCTCACGATGGACCTTCACGCCGACCAGATCCAGGGTTTCTTCGACATTCCCGTCGACAACATCTACGCCTCGCCGGTGCTGCTGTCCGACCTGCGCCAGCAGAACTACGAAGACCTGATCGTGGTCTCGCCTGACGTCGGCGGCGTGGTGCGCGCCCGCGCGCTGGCCAAGCAGCTGGGCTGCGACCTGGCCATCATCGACAAGCGCCGCCCCAAGGCCAACGTCAGCGAAGTGATGCACGTCATCGGCGAGATCGACGGCCGCAACTGCGTCATCATGGACGACATGATCGACACCGCCGGCACCCTGGTGAAGGCGGCTGAGGTGCTCAAGGAGCGCGGCGCCAAGAAGGTCTACGCCTACTGCACGCACCCCATCTTCTCGGGCCCCGCCATCGAGCGCATCGCCAACGGCAATGCCCTCGACGAGGTGGTCGTCACCAACACCATTCCCCTGAGCGACACGGCCCGCGGCTGCAGGAAAATCCGCCAGCTCACGGTGGCGCCACTGATCGCCGAGACCATCCAGCGCATCGCCAAGGGCGAGTCGGTCATGAGCCTTTTCTCGGAGCAGGAAAACCTGTTCTGACATCGTCGGTCCGCCGTCAGGCGGGCCTTTTTCAACCGGAGTCACACTGGTCGCGGTGGGCTCAATGTGGAGTCAGTCATGAAATTCGTCGCTTTTGAGCGCGCAATGCAAGGTACGGGTGCGAGCCGCCGTCTGCGCATCACGGGCAAGACGCCCGGTATCGTCTATGGTGGTGACGGCCAGCCGCTGATGGTCGAGCTCGACCACAACGCGCTGTGGCACGCCCTGAAAAAGGAAGTGTTCCATTCGTCCATCCTCGAGATGGAACTGAACGGCCAACTCGCCGAGGTGCTGCTGCGTAACGTGCAGTACCACCCGTTCAAGCCGCTGGTGCTGCATGTGGACTTCCAGCGCGTGGACGCGCGCACCAAGCTGCAGAACAAGGTGCCGGTGCACTATGTCAAGGCCGAGGAATCGCAGGCCATCAAGTTCGACATGTGCGTGGTCAACCACGTGTTGTCCGAGCTCGAGATCTCCTGCCTGCCTGCCGACCTGCCCGAGTTCATCGAAATCGACCTGTCTGGCCTCAAGAAGGGCATGTCGCTGCACCTCAATGAAGTCCAGCTGCCCAAGGGCGTCACCGCCGTGACCCGCGGCAAGAGGAACCCGGTGCTGGTGTCCGTAGTGGCCCAGGCCGCCGACGAGGCGCCGGCTGCCGACGCCCCCGCCGCGACCGCGGCGGCCGCCGCCCCGGCGGCCGCCGCCGCCAAGAAGCCTGCCAAGGCCAAGAAGTAAGCACGCGGCGCGGCCTGCGCCGCACGCGCGTGACAAAGCCCGCCTCGCGCGGGCTTTTTTTCGTGCGCCGCTTTCGTCTTTAATACGTACCCATGATCAAGCTGTTCGTTGGCCTGGGCAACCCGGGGCCCGAGTACGAAGCCACCCGGCACAACGCCGGCTTCTGGTGGGTGGATGCGCTCGCCCGCGAGCTCAAGCTCAACCTGGTGTCCGAGCGCGCCTACCACGGCCTCGTGGCGCGCGGCAGCGTGCACGGTCAAACCGTCTGGCTGCTGGAACCGCAGACCTTCATGAATGTCTCGGGCCGTTCGGTGGCGGCGCTGGCGCGCTTCTACAAGATCACCCCCCAGGAGATCCTGGTGGCGCATGACGAGCTCGACGTGGTTCCCGGCGAGGCCAAGCTCAAGTTCGGCGGCGGGCACGGCGGCCACAACGGCCTGCGCGACATCCATGCGCAGCTGGGCACGGCCGACTATTGGCGGCTTCGCCTGGGCATTGGCCACCCGGGCGTGAAGTCGGAAGTGGTTGACTGGGTGCTCAGGAAGCCCGCGCCCGAGCAGCGCACCGCGATGCAAGACTGCATCACCCGAACCCTCAAGGCCGTGCCGGCGCTGCTGGCCGGCGAGATGGACAAGGCGACCCTGCTGGTGCACACCAGCAAACCGCCGCGGCCCAAGCCGCCGCGGCCGGAAGGACTTCCACCCGATTCCAAACCACCCCAGGGAGCACCGTGACATGAACGCACGAACAAGCGTCGGCACCATCCTCATCGGCCTTAGCGCCCCGTTCGCGCTCGGCGCGGGCAGCGCCAGCGCCCAGGCCATTTACCGCTGCGGCGACAACAGCTACAGCCAGCAGCCTTGCGAGGGCGGGCGGGCGGTGCGCGCCGATGACCCACGCACCCCTCAGCAGCAGACCGATTCGATCGCGGCCACCCGGCGCGAGGCGGCGATGGCCGACGCGATGGAGCAATCGCGCCTGCAGCGCCAAGCTCAGGCCGAGCGTGCTTTGACAGCCGCCGAGCGGCCGGTTGCGGCGCAACGCGCAGCGGCGCAGGCCGCCGACACGCTCAAGCAACCATCAAAGCGGCCATCGAAGTCAAAGACGCAGCATCGGCCGGAAGTGTTCGTGGCCAGCGTGCCCGGGGCCAAAAAGAACGCGAAGGATGCGGCAAAGCCGAAGTCCAAGGACAGCGAGACGAAACCGCGGGGCTGATCCACCGGCGCCGCGCGCGCAGCCAAAGGGCTACGCCGGATCGTCGGCTGCCGCCGGCCCACTGGCCACCTGCCGCGCCTGGGCCGTGAGCCGCTCGTATTTGCCAAGCAGCGTCCACTTGTCTTCCACATGGGCAGGATTGACGGGGATGCAGGCCACCGGACAGACCTGGACGCACTGGGGCTCATCGAAGTGCCCGACGCATTCGGTGCATCGGGCTGGATCGATCTGGTAGATCTCGGGCCCGAGGAAGATGGCCTCGTTCGGGCATTCGGGTTCGCAGACGTCGCAGTTGATGCAATCGTCCGTGATCATCAGCGCCATGCGGCCTTACCCCAGGGGACGGTGTCCATAGTTCTGGCATTATCCCGCGTGGAATGAGCCTGTTCCTCTTCAAGCGCCTGATCACCCTGATCGCAACACTGGTCGGCACTTCGCTGCTGGTGTTTCTCGTGCTGGAGATACTTCCGGGCAACGCGGCCCAGATGCTGATGGGCCCCGACGCCTCGCCCGAGGCCGTGGCCGCGCTGGCCGCCAAGCTCGGCATCGATCAACCCGCCACGACGCGGTATCTGCATTGGGTGGGAGGGCTGCTCACCGGCGACCTCGGCCTGAGCTACGCCTACAGCTCGCCGGTGAGCGAGCTGGTGCTCGAGCGTCTGGCCCTGACCGTGCCGCTGGCCTTGATGGCGATGGCCCTGACCATCGTGCTGGCGCTGGCCGCCGGTGTCTACGCTGCGGCCCGCCACAACCGACTGGGCGATGTGGGTGTGATGAGCCTGAGCCAGCTGGGCATGGCCATCCCCAATTTCTGGTTCGCCATCCTGCTGATCCTGTTGTTCTCGGTGCACCTCAAGTGGTTTTCCGCGGGCGGGTTCGAAGGTTGGGAAGACGGCATCTGGCAAGGCGTTCGCGCGCTGATGCTGCCGGCGCTGTCGCTGGCGGTGGTGCAGTCGGCCATCCTGGCGCGCATCACCCGCTCGGCGGTGCTGGAAGTGCTGCGCGAGGATTTTGTGCGCACCGCCCGCGCCAAGGGCGTGACCCAGCGCGGCGTGCTCTGGGGCCATGTGCTGCGCAATGCCATGATCCCGGTGGTGACGGTGATGGGCCTGCAGTTCGCCGAGCTGCTGGCCGGCACCATCGTGGTGGAAAGCGTGTTCTATTTGCCGGGCCTGGGGCGGCTGATCTTCCAGTCGATCTCCAACCGCGACCTGATCGTGGTGCGCAACTGCGTGATGCTGCTGGCGGCCATGGTGGTCATCGTCAACTTCGTGGTCGATCTGCTGTATGCGGCGATCGATCCTCGGGTGAAGGCCAGCGACATATGAGTGTTGTTCTGCCTGCGGCGCCACCCCCGCCCGCCAAGACGCACGGCTTCTGGCGCCGCTCGATGCGCCACCCCAGCTTCGTGATCGGCCTGGTGCTCAGCGCGCTGATGGTGGCCACCGCCCTGCTCTCGCTGCTGTGGACACCGTACAACCCGTACGACGTCGACATGTCGCTGCGGCTGCTGCCGCCCAGCGGGGCGCACTGGCTGGGCACCGACCCCTATGGCCGAGACGTCGCCTCACTGCTGCTGGTGGGGGCCCGCGCGTCCATCGTGGTGGGCGTGGTCGCGGTGAGCATCGGGCTGGTGATCGGCACGGCTCTGGGGCTGCTGGCTTCGGCCCGGCGCGGCTGGGTGGAGGAGGCCATCATGCGCGTGGCCGATTTCGGTTTCGCGTTTCCGGCCATCCTGTCGGCGATCATGCTCACCGCCGTGTTCGGCCCGGGCATGGTGATCGCCATCGTGGCCATCGGCCTGTACAACATTCCCACCTTCGCGCGCGTCACCCGGGCCTCGGCCAACGCGGTGTGGGCGCGCGAGTATGTGCTGGCTGCGCGGGCCTGCGGCAAGGGCGCCTGGCGCATCACGATCGAGCACGTGCTGCCCAACGTGGCCTCGGTGCTGATCGTGCAGGCCACCATCCGCTTCGCCCTGGCGATCCTGGCCGAGGCCGCGCTGTCCTACCTGGGCTTGGGGACACAGCCGCCGCAGCCGTCCTGGGGCCGGATGCTGAGCGAGGCGCAGTCGATGCTGTTCCAGGCGCCGCTGCTGGGGGTGTTCCCCGGCGTGGCGATCGTGCTGGCCGTACTGGGCCTGAACCTGCTGGGCGACGGCCTGCGCGACCTGTTCGACCCGCGGCTGGCCCGCCGGCGCTGAGATCATTCAAAGAACCCGATGCCGCTGCTCGAAGTCCGCAATCTGTCGATCCAACTGCACACGCATCGCGGCATCGCCCGCGCGGTGCGCGATGTGAGCTTTTCGCTCGAGCGCGGCGCCACTCTGGGGCTGGTGGGTGAATCGGGCTGCGGCAAGTCGATCACCGCGATGGCCCTGATGGGCCTGCTGCCCGAGAAGGCGAGGGTGACCGGCAGCATCCGCCTGGACGGTCAGGAACTGGTCGGCCTGGGCGAGCGCGCACTCACGGCGCTGCGCGGCGACCGCATCGGCATGGTGTTCCAGGAGCCGATGACGGCGCTCAATCCGGTCCACACCATCGGCCGGCAGGTGGCAGAGCCGCTGCGGCTGCATCGCGGGCTGTCCGCCGCCAAGGCCCACCAGGAGGCCATCGCCCTGCTCGAGCGGGTGGGCATCCCCGACGCCGCCCGGCGCATCGACGCCTGGCCGCACCAGTTCTCGGGCGGGCAGCGCCAGCGCATCACCATCGCGATGGCGCTGGCCTGCGGGCCCGACCTGCTGATCGCCGACGAGCCCACCACCGCGCTGGACGTGACCATCCAAAAGCAGATCCTGGACCTGATCCGTGATCTGGTGACCGAGCGCGGCATGGCACTCATTCTGATTTCCCACGACCTGGGCGTGATCGCGCAGAACGTGGCGCGCACCCTGGTGATGTACGGCGGCAGCGTGGTCGAGAGCGGCACCACGCGACAGGTGTTTGCGCACCGTGCCCACCCCTACACCCAGGGCCTGTTCGCCGCCCGGCCCGGCCTGCTGGCCGGCCGCGGCCAGCGTCTGGCAACCATTCCCGGCACCGTGCCCGAGCTGGCCGACCTGCCGGCGGGCTGCCCGTTCGCGGGCCGCTGTGCGTTCACCGTCGCCGCCTGCCACGACACGGCGCCGCCAGCCGTCGAACTGGAGGCGGGACACAACGCTCGCTGCATCCGGCTCGATGCCGTGCCGGCCGCCCAGGAGGTGGATGCGTGAGCCGCCTGGCCGCTCCCAAGGCGAATAGCCCCGCAGCGCGTAGCGCGGAGGCAAGGCCAGTGAGCGCACCGCTGCTGCAGGTGACCGACCTGGTCAAGGACTACGCCATGCCGCGCGAGCGCCTGCTGGCGCCGCCGCCGCTGGTGCAGGCCCTGCGCGGCGTGAGCTTCACGATCGAGGCCGGCCGCAGCCTGGGCGTGGTCGGTGAGTCGGGCTCGGGCAAGTCGACGCTGGCCCGGCTGGTCATGGCGCTGGACACGCCCACCGCCGGCCAGGTGCGCTTCATGGGGCGCGACCTGCATGCCCTGCCCCGCGAAGAGCTTAGGCGCGCGCGGCGCGATTTCCAGATGGTGTTCCAGGATCCGTATGGCTCGCTCGATCCGCGCCAGACGGTCGAGCGCATCGTGGCCGAGCCGCTGTCGGCCCAAGGCGGCGTCGATGCGGCCGAGCGGCGCCGGCGCGCCAGCGAGGTGATCGAATCGGTGGGCCTGCGCGCGGCCGACCTCGGCAAGTACCCGCATGAGTTCTCCGGCGGCCAGCGCCAGCGCATCGCCATCGCCCGCGCGCTGATCACCCGGCCGGCCCTGATCGTCGCCGACGAGCCGGTGAGCGCGCTCGACGTCTCGGTACAGGCCCAGGTGCTCAACCTCATGCGCGACCTGCAACAGCAGTTCGGCGTGACCTACCTGCTGATCAGCCACGACCTGGCGGTGGTGCACCATTTATGCGAGGACGTGGCCGTGCTCTGGCAGGGCCGCATCGTGGAGCAGGGGCCGCCGCAGCAGCTTTTTCACGAACCCCAGCACGCCTACACTCGCGCCTTGCTGGACGCCGTTCCCCGGGCCGAGCCGCCCCCCGCGAGAGCAACCCCTCTTGCCCCCGGCCTGGCAACTGGACCATGATGTTCCCCACCTTGCCATCCACGAGTTTTTGAAGAGGAGCCCCCCATGAAAAGACGCAGCCTTCTGACCCATTCCGCCTCGCTGGCGGCCCTGGCCACCCTGCCCCCCGCAGCCCTGGCGCAAAAGCGCAAGGACTCCATCACCCTGGCCATGACGCTGGAGCCGCCGGGGCTGGACCCCACCGCCGGCGCGGCGTCGGCCATTGCCGAGATCACCCAGTACAACATCTTCGAGACGCTGACCAAGATCAACGCAGACGGCAAGGTCACGCCGCTGCTGGCCGTGAGCTGGGAGGTCTCGCCCGACTTGCGCACCTACACCTTCCAGCTGCGCAAAGGGGTCAAATTCCAGAATGGCGAGGCCTTCAATGCGCAGAGCGCCAAGTTCTCGCTCGACCGGGCCGGCGGCGAAAAGAGCACCAACAAAGACAAGCGCACCTTTGCCAGCATGGACACGGTGCGCGCGGTCGACGAGCACACCCTGGTGATCGTCAACAAGGAGCTCGACCCCGACTTCCTGTTCCTCATGGGCCAGGCCACCGCGATCATGGTCGAGCCCAAGAGCGCCGACAGCAACGCCACCAAGCCGGTGGGCACCGGCCCCTACACCCTGGACAACTGGGTCAAGGGCTCGTCGATCTCGCTGCGCAAATGGCCCGGCTACCGCAATGCCGCCAACGTGAAGATCCCCCGCGCCAGCTTCCGCTTCATCGCCGATCCGGCGGCCCAGGTCGCCGCGCTGCTGGCCGGCGACGTGGACGCCTTCCCCCGCGTCACGCCGCGCAGCGTGCCGCAGTTCAAGAACAATCCGAAGTTCCAGGTGCTGGCCTCGGGCTCGCGCGCCAAGACCATCCTGGCGATCAACAACAAGAAAAAGCCGCTCGATGACGTGCGCGTGCGCCGCGCCATCGCCGCCGCGATCGACCGCAAGGCGGTCATCCAGGGCGCCGGCGACGGCTACGGCTCGCCGATCGGCAGCCACTATGTGCCTGGCTCGTTCGGCTATGTCGACACCACCGGTGTCAACGCCTACAACCCGGACAAGGCGCGGGCGCTGCTCAAAGAGGCCGGCATCACCTCGCTGGAGCTGACCATCACCCTGCCGCCCCCGCCCTATGCGCGCCAGGGTGGCGAGGTGATCGCCTCGATGCTGCAGAAGGTGGGCATCAACGCCAAGCTGCAGAACGTCGAATGGGCCCAGTGGCTGTCGGGTGTGTACGGCAACAAGAACTACGACCTGACCATCATCTCGCACGTCGAGCCGTTTGACCTGGGCAACTTCTCCAAGCCCGGCTACTACTGGAACTACGAGTCGCCCAAGTTCAACGCGCTGTACGACAAGTACAAGAACACCCCCCGCGCCCAGGACCGCGCCAAGCTGCTGGGCGACATCCAGAAGCTGCTGGCCGAGGACAGCGTTCACGCCTTCCTGTACCAGCCGCAGTGGGTCACCGTCGCTAACAAGAACGTGCGGGGTCTCTGGAAGGACATGCCGGTCTTCGTCAACGACCTGTCCGCCCTTTCGTGGGCCTGAGTTCGCCGCTGCACGACCTCACTGCGACCGATCTGGTCGCGGCCTACCGAGACCGCGCCCTGTCACCCGTGGAGGTGACGCGCGCGGTGCTGGAACACATCGACCGCTGGGAGCCGCGCTTGCAGGCGCTGTACCTGCCGCGGCCAGAGCGCGCGCTGGAACAGGCCCGCGCCAGCGAAGCCCGCTGGGCGCGCGGCCAGCCGCTGGGGCCGATCGACGGCGTGCCGCTCACGCTCAAGGACAACATCGCCACCCAGGGCGACCCGAGCCCGCTGGGCACCCGGGCCGTGACGCTGGTGCCGGCGCCGGCCGATGCGCCGCCGGCAGCGCGGGTGCGCGAAAGCGGCGGGGTGCTGCTGGGCAAGACCACCATGCCCGACTACGGCATGCTGTCCTCGGGCCTGTCGAGCTTCCACCCCCTGACACGCAACCCCTGGGATCTGCAAAAGACGCCCGGTGGCTCCAGTGCCGGGGCGGGCGCCGGGGCCGCGGCCGGCTACGGCCCGCTGCACGTGGGCACCGACATCGGCGGCTCGTTGCGCCTGCCGGCGGGCTGGTGCGGCATCTTCAGCCTCAAGCCCAGCCTGGGCCGCGTGCCCATCGACCCGCCCTACACCGGCCGCGCCGCAGGCCCCATGACGCGCACCGTGGCCGATTCGGCCCTGCTCATGCAGGTGCTCAGCCGGCCCGACCGCCGCGACAGCATGAGCCTGCCCTGGCAGGACATCGCCTGGGACGCCACCGACGCTGGCGTCGAGCGCCTGCGCGGCCTGCGCATTGGCCTGTTGCTGGACGCCGGCTGCGGCCTGGCGGTCGAGCCCGACGTACGCGCCGCCGTGGAAGACGCGGCCCGGCGTTTCGAAGCGGCCGGCGTCGTGGTCTCGCCCATGCAGCCGTTCCTGACGCGGACCATGCTCGACGGCATGGACCACTTCTGGCGCATGCGCTCGCACGTTGACCTGGCGGCGCTGCCGCGGCAGGCGCGTGCCACGGTGCTGCCCTACATCCAGCGCTGGGCCGACAGCGCCGCCGGCATGAGCGGCGCCGAGGTCTTCCACGCCGCCAGCCAGTTCCATGTCACCCGCGTCGCGGCGGTCGCCGCCTTCGGCCCTTATGACTACGTGATCTCGCCCACATCGCCCGTGCCCGCGCCCGACGCGCACCTGGCCTCGCCCACCAACGATCCACTGCGTCCGCTGGAACACATCGCGTTCACCGTGCCCTACAACATGTCCGAGCAGCCGGCGGCAACCATCAATTGCGGCTACACCACCAGCGGCTTGCCGATCGGCCTGCAGATCGCCGGCCAGCGCTTCGACGATCTGGGTGTGCTGCGGGTGGCGCGCGCGTTCGAGCAGATCCGCCAGGCGCAGCGCCCCTGGCCCACGCCTGTTCTGGGCGCCTGAGCCACGATGCGCGCCGATGCCCTGGGCAACAGCGTCACCCTCGACGACGAGGCGACGCTGGCGGCGCTCAACGACTTCGTCATGGGCTTCATTGCCAGTGAAATACGGGTCGTCAACATCCTGGGCGTGGCCCAGACCGACACCAGCCCGCTGGTGCAGGCCTGCGCCGCCGCCCTGCACATGTTTTCGGAGTCGCGAGACGCCCCGGCCAACGCCCGGCCCTACCTGGCGCGGGCGCAGGCCGGCGCCGCCAGGGCCAGCGAGCGCGAGCAGCGCTTCATCGCCGCCGTGGCGGCCTGGGCCGATGGCGACATCAGCCGCGCGATCGCGCTGCACGAGGAGCAGGCCCGGCTGCATCCACGCGACCTGGCCTCGCTCAAGCTGGGCCAGTACCACCTGTTCAACCGCGGCGATTGCCCGGGCATGCTGCGCCTGGCGCTGACGTGTGCACCGGCCGCCAGCGACGTGCCCTACCTGCACGGCATGCTGGCCTTCGGCTGGGAGCAGTGCCATGCCCTGGAAGAAGCCGAGGCCAGTGCGCGCCGTGGCATCGCCATGCGGCGCAAGGAGCCCTGGGCCCACCATGCGCTGGCGCATGTGATGCTCACCCAAGGGCGTGTCCGCGAGGGCCACGCCTTTCTGACCGAGGTCAGCGACACCTGGGTCGGGCTCAATTCATTCATGGTGACGCACAACTGGTGGCATCAGGCGCTGTTCGCACTCGAACTCGACCGCCCTGACGAGGTTCTGGCCCTGTACGACCAGCGCGTGTGGGGTGTGGAAAAGGCCTATTCGCAAGACCAGGTCAATGCGGTGTCGCTGCTGGCTCGCCTGGAGCTGGCGGGCCACGACGTGGGGCCTCGCTGGGCCGATCTGGCCGATTGGCTCGCGCCCCGCACGCACGATCAGGTACTGCCTTTTCTCGATCTGCAGTACCTCTATGGCCTGGCCCGCGGGCGTCACCCGCAGGCGCAGGTGTTGATGCACCAGTTGCAAGCGCATGCGCAGCGCGTCGGCGGTGTCTGGCTGCAGGTGGCCCTGCCGGCCGCGCGCGGGCTGCTCGCGCATGCGCAGGGCGACGCCCAGGGCACGCTGGACGGCCTGGGCGCCGCCCTGCCCCGCCTGCTGGAGGTCGGTGGCAGCCATGCCCAGCGCGACCTGTTCGACCAGATCCACCTCGACGCCTTGCTGCGCACTGGCCGAAACTCGGCCGCCCAGCACCTGTTGCAGCAGCGCCTGCGGGTCGCGCCCGAGTCGCTGCGGCTCAAGCGAATGGCGCGTCCGGTCTACGCGGCGCTGGGGCTGGCCGAAGCCACTGATCGATTCCTCGGGCAACCCAGCGCGACACCCTCCGCCCGCACCGAATGACTTTTCGCCTGGTCCTCATCCCCGGCCTGGCCGCCGACGCCACCATGTGGCGCGCGCAACTCGCGGCCCTGGCCCCCCTGGATCCGCGCGTCACCGATGTCCACATGCGCCACGACAGCATCGAAGCCATGGCGCAGGCCTTGCTGCGCGAGGAGCCCGGCGAACTGGTCTTGTGCGGCGCCTCGATGGGCGCCATGGTGGCGATGGAAGCCGCACG
Source organism: Comamonadaceae bacterium (assembly GCA_947476465.1). Classification (GTDB taxonomy): domain Bacteria; phylum Pseudomonadota; class Gammaproteobacteria; order Burkholderiales; family Burkholderiaceae_C; genus Ramlibacter. The sequence continues at coordinate 27,207 of CANJQN010000001.1, forward strand.
CCAGGCGCCGCAGCGCATGCGCGCTCTGGCCTTGCTGGGAACCTCGGCGCGGCCAGAGTCCGACGAGATGCGCAGCCTGCGCGAAGCGGCGATCGTGCTGTTCGAGCAGGGCCGGATGGCCGAGGTGATCGAGCCCAACGTGGGCCTGGCCTTTCACCCCGACCACGCCGCCGACGCGCGGCTGGTGGGCGGCTACCTTGATTTCGTCTACCGGGCAGGCGCCGGCCAGTTGGTGCGCCAGAACCGCGCCATCATGGCCCGGCCGGACGCGCGCGAACACCTTGGCGCTGTGCGCTGTCCGGTGCTGGTGATGTGCGGGAAAGAAGACCAGCTGACCCCGCCGGAGCTCGCCCAAGAGATCGCCGGCCTGGTGCCCGGCGCGCAGCTGCTCATGGTGCCCCGGTGCGGCCACATGCTGACGATGGAGCAGCCGGCGGCGGTGAACGCGGCACTGCGCGCCTGGTTGGCGCGGCTTTGAAGGCGCGCAGTCCGATGGGTCCGGCCCACGCTCGAGTTAATCGCGATTGGGGTTGCGCACCTTGTCCATCAGCCGGGCCTGCACCATCGGCGAGACGAACTTGTCGACCTCGCCGCCCAGGGTCGCGATCTCACGCACGAAGGTGCTGCTGATGAACTGGAACCTGTCACCAGGGGTGAGGAACACGGTTTCCACGTCGGGCATCAGGCTGCGGTTCATGCCAGCCAGCTGGAACTCGTAGTCGAAGTCGGTCACGGCGCGCAGGCCGCGCACCATGGCCTTGCCGCCTCGGGCCACCACGAAGTCACGCATCAGGCCGGCGAAGCTCTCGACCGTCACCTGAGGGTACGCAGCCACCAGCTCGCGGGCCATCTCGATGCGCTCTTGCAGATTGAACATCGTCTTCTTGTGGTGGCCGGCCGCCACCGCGACGATCACCTTGGAAAACAGCTGGGTAGCGCGGCGCACGACGTCTTCATGGCCCAGGGTCATGGGGTCGAAGGTGCCGGGGTAGACGGCGATGACGGGATTGGCCATGGGTTTGAATCTCCTGGGTGGCTCTGCCTGCGTTGGCCGGCGCTTGGTTGCGCGGATTATGGCGCGCCAGAAGACCCGACCCGCTCCAGCAAATGAGCATGGACGGCCCCGGCCTTCATGAACCGGCGCTGCCGCAGGCCGAAAGGCGCCAGCGCCTCGTTGCTCCAGAGCCCGGGCGCTTCCAGGTAGACCAGCCCCTGCGGCCGTAAGGCTGGAACTGCGGCGGCCAGGGCTTTTTCATGAAGCTTGGTGTCGAAGGGGGGATCGATCAGCACCAGATCCTGGCTGCCGGGCGCCAGCCGCGCCAGGGCAGTGAGGGCATTGCCCCGCTCGACGGTCACGCCCCGGGCCTGCAGCTTGCGCGCCAGGGCGCGCAAGGCGTCGGCCTGGGCGCCATCGTGCTCGACCAGCAGCACGGCGGCCGCGCCGCGCGAGGCGGCTTCCAGCCCGAGCGCACCGGTGCCGGCGAAGGCATCGACGACCTGCCAGCCGGTAAGGTCTTGCCCCAGCCAGTTGAACAGGGTCTCACGCACCCGATCGGGCGTGGGCCGCAGGCCCGGGAGATCGGCCACTGGAAGGCGGGTGCGCTTCCACAGGCCGCCGATGATGCGCACCTCTTGCGGAGCGCGCAGGGTGCGCGTGCGGGCGGCGGTCTTGGCGCTTTTGGCGGGGGCGGCGGCGCTGGCTGGCGCGGGGCGGCGCGGGACTGTGGGCATGGCGGTCGCAGACGGCAGGAAAGCTGTGATGGTATGGGCAAAAAAAAGGCGCAACGGATGCGTTGCGCCTTGGAACTTGCCTGATGTCTGCCTTTTCCCTGTTCTTCTTGAATCTCTCCCTGGCTTTTTTGTTTACCTTCGTGTGACAGAACGCGCCGATTCTTGCATCGTCACGAGCCGGGCACCAGAGCCGGCACTGTCAGCACTAACAGTCCGCCGGTACGCTCCTGCGCGGTGGGCGCGGCAGCGGGGCCGACGGTGACTGTCACCATGCGATCGGGTTGGAGCTTGCGGCGAAAGGCATCGCGTACCTGGCCTTGCGTGACCGCGCGCACGCGCTGAGTCCAGGTGTCCAGGTAGTCCAGCGGCAGCTCATGCCAGGCGATCGCCGCCACCTGGTCGAGCAGCTTGCGGTTGCTGTCGATGCGCAGCGCGAAGCCGCCGATCAGGTTGTCCTTGACGGCCTGCATCTCGGCTTCGGTGGGCCCGTCGGCCACGAAGCGCGAGACGACCTCGCGTGCCACCTGCACGGCCTGCCGGGCCTGGTCGGGCCGGGTCTGCAGGCCCAGGGTGAAGGCGCCGGCATGCATGCCGGGCGCGAAGTAGCTGTACACGCTGTACGACAGGCCCCGGCGCTCGCGCACCTCCTGTGTCAGGCGCGAGACAAAGCCGCCGCCGCCCAGGATGTAGTTGCCCAGGAGCATCGGGAAGAAGTCGGGGTCGCTGCGCTTGTAGCCCGGCTGGCCTATCAACACATGCGACTGGGCCGACGGGAACGTGATCTCGCGCAGCAAGGGCGCCTGCAGGGGCTGGATTTCGGCCACGAGCGGCAGCGATTCACACCGGCCATTCGGGGGTGCCGGCAGCCGCGCGAGCAGGCTGGCCGCCACCGAATCGGCCTGGGCCCTTGTGAGGGCGCCCACGATGCTCACCCGCGCACGGCAGGCCTGAATGTGGGTGGCGTAAAAGGCGCGCATGTCCTCCACCGAAATAGCCGCCAGGGTTTGCTCGGTGATTTCCCAGCCATAGGGGTGGCCGCCATACACGGCGGGCAGCCAGGCTTTTTCCGCGATCGAAGCCGGGCGGGTGTTGGATTCGCGGATGGACGCCGCCACACGCTCGCGTTCGCGCAGCCAGATGTCGGCCGGGAACGCCGGCTCGCCGATGTGACGCGAGGCCAGGTCGACCGCGCGCGCCAGGATGTCGGGCTCGCTCAGGCTGCGCAGGCTGAAACTCATCTTGTCGCTGCTGCCGCCCTCGTTCAGGCCGGCGCCCAGGTCGGCCCAGGCCTCACCGATCTGGTTTTCATCCATGGCTTGCGGGTAGGCGCTGGCCCGCCCACCCTGGGCCGGGCGCAGGCCCTTGTCAATGTGTCCGGCGGTGAGACTGGCCAGGCCCGCCTTGCCCAAAGGGTTGCGGCGGCCGCCGGCATCGAAGTCGATCTGCACGTCGACCATCGGCAAGGAATGCGACTCGACCAGGTAGATGCGCGCGCCACTGGATTGCGTCCAGTGCTGGATCGGCAGCGCCGCGAACGCGACGGCCGAGCCCAGCGTCAGCAGCAGGCCGAAGGCGCTGGAACGAAGGGTGTGTAAAACGGGGAGGTTCATGACGATCTCGGGTTCGGTCAGTGGCGGGCGCCTGGCGTGCCGGGGCGCGGACGACGTGCGGGGTCGGTCGGCAGTGGCCGCAGGGTGCCCACGGTGAGCTGATCTTCGCCAAAGTAGCGCGCGGCCACCGACTGCACCTGGCTGGCCGTGACCTCGCGCAGGCGGCGCATCAATTGTTCGCCAGCATCGAGCGGCAGGCCCAGCGCCCAGTAGGCGCCAAGCTCGCGGGCCTGGCTGAACACCGAATCGAGCTTGTAGACCTCGCCGGCGATCCATTGGGTCTTGACCCGTTTGAGTTCGGCCTCAGAGACACCCTCACGGGCCACGCGCGCGACCTCGCCCCGCAGCGCCGCCTCGACCTGCTCGGGTGTCTTGCCCTGCGCCGGAACGCCATCCAGCGTGAACAGTTGCGGGCCGCGCCCCCACAGGCCGTTGCCGGCGCCGGCTCTGTCGGCCAGACGGTCGGGCCCCTGGGTCAGCGCGCGGTCCAGGCGAGCACCGGAATAGCCATCGAGCACGGCCGACAGCACCGACAGCGCGAGTGCGTCGTCGTTGGCCGGTGACGGCTCGAAGGAAGTGAGCTGGGGCACCTTGAACTGCAGGGCCACATAGGCCTGGTCGGCCGGCGCCTTCACCTCGACGCGGCGCTGGCCCGCCTGGGCGGGTTCGCCCTGCGGCTTGCGCGGCGACACCGGCCGGGCCGCAATGCGGCCGTAGTAGCGCTCGGCCAGGCGCAGCACCTGGTCCGGGTCGACATCGCCGGCCACCACCACGACCGCATTGGCCGGCACGTACCAGCGGCGGTAGAACTCGCGCGCATCGTCGGCCGTGAGCGTGTCCAGATCGCTCATCCAGCCGATGATGGGGCGGCGGTAGGGTGAGGCGACGAAGGTGTTGGCATTGAGCGCCTCGTACAGGCGCGAGCGCGGCTGGTCTTCGACGCGCAGGCGGCGCTCCTCCTTGACCACCTCGAGCTCGCGCCGAAACTCGTCGTCGGGCCAGCGGTTGTTGGCGAAGCGGTCAGCCTCCAGGCGCATCACCTCCTGGAGTTGCTCGGCCGGGATCTGCTGGTGGTAGCCGGTGTAGTCACGCGCGGTGAATGCGTTCTCCCGGCCGCCCAGCGCCGCGACACGACGCGAAAACTCGCCCGCCGCCAGGGTATCGGTGCCCTTGAACAACATGTGCTCGAGCACGTGAGCGACGCCGGTGGTGCCATCGGTTTCATCCATCGAGCCAACCCGCACCCACAGCATGTGCACGGCCGTCGGCGCGCGCCGGTCGGGTTTGACGATCAGCGTCATGCCGTTGGAAAGCGTGAACTGGCGCGGCAGGCTCGCGGCCTTGGCGGCGGCAGCAGTGGCCGCAGTGCCCGACGGCGCAGCGACCGCCGCCGCTGGCGACTGGGCCGTGGCCGGCAGTGCCCACGCCAGCGCGACGGCCGCAAAAAAGCTCTTCAAGGGGTGTTTCATAGAATCCTGTGAGTTCCAAAAGCCCATTGATGTTCAGTTTCTTCAGGAAAAAAAAGCCGGCGCCGGCGCCCGACCCCCAAATTGCGGCGGCAGAACGAGCGCAGGCGACGCCAATCACGCCGGCACCACCGCCTCCATCGCCACCTGAACCAGCAACTACACCCGCACCCGTGCCCCCTTCAGCACCCGCTGAGCCCGCACGCTCCGACGGGCTCATCGGCAGCGCCCTGGTGCGGGCCCTGGAGATCCCCGCCGCCGAGCCGCCCGAGGCGGTCGCGGCCGAGCGGCAAGGCTGGTTCGGCAAGCTCAGCACGGGTCTGCGCAAGACAGGCTCCAGCATTTCGCAGGTGTTCACCGGCGGCACCATCGACGACGCCCTGTACGAGGAGCTCGAAGCCGCGCTGCTGATGGCCGACGCCGGCGTGCAGGCCACCGGGTGGCTGCTGGCCGAAGTCAAACGCAAGGTGCAGACCAGCGGCGCGACGCGCCCCGTTCAGGTCAAGAACATTTTGGCCGAAGTGCTCACGCAGCTGCTGCAACCGCTGCAAAAACCCCTGGTCATCGGCGCGCACCAGCCCACGGTGATCATGGTCGCCGGCGTCAATGGCGCGGGCAAGACCACCTCCATCGGCAAGCTTACCCGGCACCTGGCCAACGAGGGCTGCTCGGTGCTGCTGGCGGCGGCCGACACGTTCCGCGCCGCGGCGCGCGAGCAACTGGCGATCTGGGCCGACCGCAACACGGTGGAGATCGTCAGCCAGGAAGGCGGGGATCCGGCCGCCGTGAGCTTTGACGCCGTGACCGCCGGCCGCGCCCGCGGCAAGGACGTGGTGCTGGTGGACACCGCCGGCCGCCTGCCGACCCAACTGCACCTGATGGAAGAGCTCAAGAAGATCAAGCGGGTGGTGCAAAAGGCGGACTCCACCAGTCCCCACGAGGTGCTGCTGGTGATCGACGGCAACACCGGCCAGAACGCCTTGGCACAGGTCAAGGCCTTCGACGCGGCGCTCGGGCTGACCGGCCTGATCGTGACCAAGCTCGACGGCACGGCCAAGGGCGGCGTACTGGCCGCCATCGCCCAGGAAAAGCCGGTGCCGGTGTACTTCATCGGCGTGGGCGAAAAGCTGGAAGACCTGGAGACGTTCAACGCGCGGGAATTCGCTTTGGCCTTGCTAGGGCCGTGAAAACTCAAGTCGCCGCACCTCCCCCCACCTGGCTGCTGGTGCTGGTCACCTTCAGCGGAACGGTCGCCATGCATATGTTCGTGCCGGCGCTGACCGTGGCCGGCGACGACCTGCGCGCCAGCGCGGCGGCGATGCAGACCACCATCACCGTCTACATCATCGGTCTGGCCGTGGGCCAGCTGCTGTATGGCCCGCTGTCTGACCGCATCGGGCGGCGTCCCACCTTGCTGGTCGGGCTGAGCCTGTTCGCCGTGGCCAGCCTGGCCTGCCTGCTGGCCCCTTCCGCACAGGTGTTGATTTACGCACGTTTCGCGCAGGCCCTGGGCGGCTGCGCGGGCCTGATGTTGCCCCGGGCGATCGTGAGCGACACCGCTGGCGAGAACACGCTCAGGCAGCTGGCATTGCTCAGCCTGATGGCCATGCTCAGCCCCGGACTGGCGCCTTTGCTGGGCAGCCTCGTGCTGGCCGCCGCGGGCTGGCGCGCCATGTTCGCCTGCTTGGTGGCGTTTGGCGTAGTCAGCGTGTTTTTCACCTGGCGGCTGCTGCCGGAAACCCGCCCGATGCGGGCCGGCGGCGCCGGCGGTTCGGTGGTGCGTGACGCCTGGACGTTGGTCAAGTCACCGGTGTTCCTCGGCTGCGTGGTGGGCGGGGGCGGCTCCACTGCGGCGTACTACGCCTTCATCACCGCAGCGCCGTTCATCTTCGTGACCCGACTGAACGAACCGGTGCACACCGTGGGGCCGTTCCTGGCGCTGATCGTCAGCACCATGGTGTTGGGCGCCTACGGCGTCCGGCTGATCGCCGGGCGCGTGCCAGCGATGAAGATCGCCGCCGCGGCCGGCCTGCTCAGCACGGCGGCCTCCATCGTGCTGCTGCTGCGCATGTCGCTGGGATCCCCCGGCAGCGCCGAGGTGGTCGTCATCATGATGGTCTACGGCCTGGGGTTGGGCGTCTGCTCGCCGGCCGTATCGGCCGCGTCCATGGCGATCAACCCGAAGGTGGCCGGTTCGGCCGCTGGCGTGTATGGCGCGGGCCACATGACGATCGGCGCGTTGTGCGCCGCCTCGGTCAGCCTGATCGACGACCACGCCCTGGCGGCGTTCATCGTGCTGGTCGTCGCGGGCATCGCCGGCCAACTGGGTTTCTGGGTCGCGCTGCGCGGCCAGCGTACCCCGGCCGCCGCCTGAAGCGCACTGGCGCCCCCGGGGTCGCCCCGCTGGACGACGGAAATACTAACGGGTATAAACTCTATACTTGAAAATTTTCTAAGGTACCGCTGCGTAATTTGCATCCGGCAACCGACTCGCGCAGCGCCCCCGGACACCCCCTGAGGAAACACCCCATGAAGAAACCCCCGGACTTCGATGCCGTCGTCATCGGCGCCGGCATCAGCGGCATGTACCAGCTGTACCGCTTGCGCGAGCTGGGCTATACCGTCAAGGGCGTCGAGGCCTCGGACAACATCGGGGGCGTCTGGCACCAGAACCGCTACCCGGGCTGCCGGGTCGACTCCGAAAGCGACACCTACGGCTATTTCTGGAACAAAGAGCTGCTGCAGGAGTACAACTGGAGCGAGCGCTTTGCTTCCCAACCCGAGGTGCTGCGCTACCTGCACCGTGCGGGCGAACTGATGGACATCCGCAAGGACTACCTGTTCAACACGCGGGTGAAGTCGGCCACCTACGACGAAGCCAACAACCTGTGGCGCATCGAGTTCGTCGAGGGCGGCTCGGCGCCCATGACGGCACGCTTTTTGGTCTCGGCCCTGGGCCCGCTGTCGGCCCCGCAAATGCCCAAGATCGACGGTGTTCACACCTTCAAGGGCGAGACCTATCACACCGGCCGCTGGCCGCGAGATCCCAACGGCTTCGGCCCGGACCCGAAGATTGACTTTAGAGGCAAGCGCGTGGCCGTGATCGGCACCGGCTCTTCAGGCGTGCAGGTGATCCAGGAAGTCTCGAAGGTGGCCAAGGAGCTGGTGGTGTACCAACGCTCGCCCAACTGGTGCACCCCGCTGGGCAACGCGCCGCTGCCACCCGAGGAGATGGAAGCGATCAAGAAGCGCTACGACGATTCGCTGGCCTTCCTGGACACCACGCTGGGCGGCTTCGCCCACATCTGGCTCGAGCAGAACGCCACCGATGTCAGCGCCGAAGAGCGCGAGGTCACGTTGGAAAAGCTCTACAAGGGCCCGGGCTTCTCGCTATGGCTGGGCAATTACAAGGACGTCTTGTACAACCCCGAGGCCAACCACCTGGTGTCGGACTTCGTGGCTCGCAAGATCCGCCAGCGCGTGAAAGACCCGAAGGTCGCCGAAAAATTGATCCCCAAGGACCACGGCTTCGGCCTGCGCCGCATCCCGCTCGAAACCAAGTACTTCGAGTGCTACAACCAGGACAACGTCAAACTGGTCGACATCAAGGAAACGCCGATCGAGCGGATCACGCCGCAGGGCATCGAGACCTCCGAGGGGTTGCGCGAGTTCGACATCATCGTGTTCGCGACCGGCTTCGACGCCATCCTGGGCTCGTGGAACCGTATGGACATCATCGGCCGCGGCGGCGTGTCACTCAAGGACGCATGGAAAGACGGCGTGCAAACCTACCTGGGCATGCAGATCGTGGGCTTTCCCAACTTCTTCACGCTGGTGGGCGCGCAAAGCGGCGCCACCTTCTGCAACATCCCGCGTTGCTCGGCGTTGATCATCGACTGGCTCAGCGAATTTTTCGCGCAGGTCAAGCAGCGCGACGTCGAGCTGATCGAGCCAACGCCGCAGGCCCAGGCCGAGTACACCGCGCTGTGCCACAAGCTGCTGGGCCTGACCCTGATCGGGCGCACCAACTCGTGGTTCACCGGCGTCAACAAGAACCTCGAAGGCCGCGACAAGCGCGACGCGCTGCTGTGGGCCGGTGGCAACCCGGGCTATCGCGAATTGCTCGGCAAGGTGTCGGCCAACGGCTACGAAGGCCTGGTGATGGCGTGATGGCTCAGCGGCGCCGTGTCGCCGACCTTGGCTGCCCCCTGGAGGGCGCGGCTGCGCGCAGAGAGCCGCTTCGCCGGGTGAGCCTTTAAACGGCGGCCGTGTGGTCGGTGCCAAGATAGGCGGCGATCACCGCGGGATCGTTTTGCACTTGCTCGGCCGTACCCTCGGCGATCTTCTCGCCGAAATCGAGCACCACGATCTTGTCGGAGATCTCCATGATGGTGGGCATGTCATGCTCGACCAGCAGGAATGAAATGCCAAAGCGCTCGCGCACGCGGCGGATCAAAACCGACATGGCAGCCTTTTCGGACGTGCTCATGCCGGCCATGGGCTCGTCGAGCAGAACCAGGCGCGCCTTTTGCATCAACGCGCGGGCGAACTCGACCTGCTTTTGGCGGCCGTAGGGCAACTCGGACGGCAGCACGTTGGCGGTGTCTTCCATGCCAAGGAAGGCCAGCACCTCGTGGGCCGCCGCCAGCGAAGCCGTCTGCTCGCGGCGGGTCTTGGGCGTGCGCAGGGCGCCCTGCAGCAGCCCCGAGCTGCCCTGCTGGTAGGCACCCACCAGCAGGTTCTCCAGTACCGACAGGCCTCCAAACAGCGCCAGGTTCTGGAAGGTGCGGGCAATGCCGTAACGCGAGACTCGGTAGGCCGGCAGGGCAGTGATGTCGTGTCCGTCGAATGTGACCTTGCCGCTGGTGGGCGTGTACATGCCGGTCACGCAGTTGAACAGCGTGGTCTTGCCGGCCCCGTTGGGGCCGATCAGGGCCGTGATGGCCCCGGTGTTCATGGTGAAGGACACGTCCTTGAGTGCGGTGATACCCTGGAAGCGCATCTGCAGCGCCGTGATTTCAAGCAGCGGCGCGCTCACTGGACTACCCCCACGCTCGGCACTTCGTGTCCATCGCTGGTCGGGCCGCAGTCGCAGCCAGCGGCACTCAGCCCCAGGGGGGTGCGAGCTTGCTTGAGGCGGCTCGGCGCTGCGCAAACGTCCGCCCCCACGCTCGGCACTTCGTGTCCATCGCTGCCCCCCAGGGGGGTGCGAGCTTGCTTGAGGCGGCTCGGCGCTGCGCTCATGTTGCGGCCTCCGCCGCCGACGGCTCGTTGGCGACGCCAAGGTAGGACTCTTTCATGGCGTCGCTGGCGGACACTTCTTCGGCGGTGCCCGAGAACGCGATGCGGCCGCGGTTGAGAATGTAGGCGTGGCTGGCGAACTGCAGCGCCAGGTGGGCGTTCTGCTCGACGATCAGCATGGAGGTGCCCAGCGTGTCGCCGACCACCCGAAGCTGCTCGTAAATGGCCCTGACCACCAACGGCGCCAGGCCCAGTGAGAGTTCGTCCACCAGCAGCAGCTTGGGCTCGCCGACCAGCGCGCGGCCCAGGGCGAGCATCTGCTGCTCGCCGCCGGACAGCCAAGCGGCCGCCTGGTTGGTTCGCTCCAGCAGGCGCGGGAACAATTGGTAGATCGCGTCCAACCGCGCGCTCACCTTGCTGCGCGGCACGATCGCAGCGCCCACCATGAGGTTGTCCAACACGCTCAGCTGCTTGAAGATCAGGCGCCCCTCGGGGACCTGGCCCATTCCCATGCGCACCAGCTTGTGCGCGGGCATGCCGAGAACGGACTGGCCCGCATAGTGGATGCTGCCGCCAGTGACATGACCGTGATGCAGATCGAGCAGGCCGGAGACGGCGCGGATCAGCGTGGTCTTGCCGGCACCGTTGGCGCCCAGCAGGGCCACGATGGAGCCGGTGGGCACGGACAGCGACACGTCCTCCAGCGCCAGGCCCTTGCGGGCATAGCCGACCGACAGGCCCTTGATGTCAAGAATGTTGTCCATCAGGATCTCCGCCCGGTGGCAAGCCGGTCGCGCAACTGATGGTAGAGGCCGGAGATGCCGCCGGGCGCGTAGATCAGCAGCACGATGACGATCAGCGAAAAGATGATCTGCACCAGCTGCGCCTTGTGGTCGACGATCACGTACCTGACGAGCCCCGTCGAGCTGCCCAGCTGGGAGGCGAAGCCGCTGATGATCGAGGGCAGCAGTAGCCACAGCCCCGCCCCGACCATCGAGCCACGCAGCGAGCCCATGCCGCCGACAATGATCATGGCGATGAACTGGATGGCGAACTGGATGCCGAAGGTTTCGGCGTTCACGTTGCTCAGGTAGTAGGCGTACAGGGCGCCGCCAAACGAGGCGATCGCGGATGTCAGGGCGAAGGTCTTCAGGCGCAGGATCCGCACGTCGGCGCCGACAGAGGTGGCCGCCAGCTCGTGGTCGCGCATGGCGATCAGCGTGCGGCCTTCGCGCGACTGCAGCGAGTTTCGCAAGCCGAAGTAGATCAGGGCCACGATGGGCAGCAGGAAGAAATACCAGCGGATCTGGGTGCTCAGCTCGAACGACCCCAGCAGGGCGGGCTTGTAGGGCACGCCCACGACGTCGAAGACCTTGAACTGGTACTCCTGGAACAGGAAGACCACGATGTAGTGCAATGCCATGGTCGACAGAACGAAGTAGAGCCCGCGCACCCGCAATGACGGCAGGCCCGCGATCACCCCGGCTAGCGCGCCGATGATCGTCGCGGCGACCAGCGCCACCGGGAAAGGCAAGCCGAACTGGGTGCCGAAGATGGCGGCCGTCATCGCGCCGACCGCGTAAAAGGCCGCGTGACCAATCGAGATCAGGCCGGCGACGCCAGTGAGGTAATTGAGCGACAGCGCGCCGATCATCATGATCATCATCACGTTCATCTGGGTCAGGCCCAGATTCAACAACTGCATGTTCGACAGTGGGATGCCGAAGATGCTGCGCGTGGTGAGCACCATCGGCAGATAAAGCAGCACTCCAACGAACAGGATACGCAGCGCCCAGCGCTTGGCCTGGGACGCCTGGCCGCCGTTGGCCAAGGCGGAAGAAGAAACGGTGACAGTGGACATCAGACGCGCCCCAGTTCCTTCTGGCCGAACAGGCCCCAGGGCCGGAACATGAGAATGAGCAGCAGCAAGGTATAGATGAAGATGTCGCTCGACTTGGGCGAGACGTAGACCGACGCCAGTTGCTCGATCAGGCCGACGATGATGCCGCCGACGATCGCGCCCGGAATGCTCTGCATTCCGCCGATCACGACGGCCGGCAGGGCGAGCAGGCCGATGGTCTCGAGCTCGGGCGAGACGATCTGCAACTGCCCGAGGAACAACCCGCCGATGGCGGCCAGCACGGCGCCGATGGCCCAGGCCAGCCGGTTCATCACGTTGACGTTGATACCGGACACCAACGCCGCCTCGTGCCCGTCGGCGGTGGCGCGCATCAGCAGCCCGACCGAGGTGTAGCGGAAGAACACGCCAAAGCCCGCCATGCAGGCCCAGCTGGTGAGGGCGGCCGTCAGGTGCAATTGCGAAATGCGCAGGTCGCCGATCAAGAACACGCCCGTGGGCAGCGGCGTGACCAGGTTGCGCGACTGCAAGCCGTAGATCATTTCGATCAGGGCGCGAATCAGGATGGACAGGGCGATGGTCAGCATGATCACCGACAGCATCGACCGCCCGGACAGCTTCTGGATCAGAAGCACATGGATGACGACACCCATCAAGGCCGCCGCACCGATCATGAAGACCATTGCGATCGGAAACGGCAGCTTGAGGATGGACGTCGCCGTGACAGCAAAGAACGCGCCGCAGACGACGAACATTCCCTGCGCGAAGTTGAAGACGTCGGTTGCCTTGAACACGACGGCAAAACCCAGGGCCACGAGCCCGTAAATGCTGCCCACAGCGAGGCCGCTAAAGAGAACTTGTAGGAGCATGGTAGGCCCAGGGTCTTGGCGATCGCGCGAGCTTACTTGAGGTACTTTTCGTAGTCCTTGAACTCACCAAAGGCCTTGTACTTGCCGGCGGCAAAGTCGTAGCCGATCATCTTGTGCACCACCGGACCGTCATGGTTGTCCTTGCTGAACACGATGGGCGCCGACAGACCCTTGGTGTCGACCGTAAAGCCCTGGGCCAGTTGCTCGACCAGGCGAGCGCGCGTGGCGTTGGGGCCCAGCTTGGTCAGGTTTTCCGCAACCATCTGGCCAACGACCCAGCCGTTGACATAGTTGACGTCATCCTTGAAGGAGCCATTGCCGACCTTGTCTGCGAACGCGGACATCTCGCGGTTGCCGGGCGACTGGTCCATGCCGCCCAGGGACATGCAGGTGGCTACGTTGTAGTTGGCGCCAGCTTCCGGGCCCATGGCGGCGTAGGCCTTGCGGCTGGACAGGTACACGATGCCGGCCGCGGGGATCTTCGCACCATACTGCTGCAGACCCTTCATGGTCAGGATGGCGGTGTTGTTGATGCCATAAATCGTGATGAAGTCGGGCTTTTGCTTGATCACTTCAAGCACCTGGGGCGTGACGTCGACCGCGGTGATCTTCATGGTGACCATGGTGGCGGTGCCGCCGAGCTTTGCGACAGCCTTGGAGATGTAGTCGTGGTAGTCCTTGCCGCCGGCGCTCTCGATGGACACGGTCATGACCTTGGGCGCCTTGAGCTTGAGCATGTCGGTGTAGTAGCCGACGACGGTCTTGGCCATGCCGTCGTAGTCGCACATGCCGTTGTAGGTGACCGGGGACACGGGCTCCAGGAATGCCTTGGTGGGCGTGTAGGTGGCCAGGATCGGCACCTTGCCCGCGCGGACGGTGGCGGCCATGGCGGCTTGGCCGCTGGAGCTGCCGAAGCCGGAGATGCCGAGCACGGGGGTCTGGGCGGTGAACTTCTCGTAGATGATCTTGTCCTGGGCCGCGCTGAAGCGGTTGTCCTCGACCAGGGCGTTGATCTTGCGGCCGTGAATGCCGCCGGCCTCGTTCACCTTGCGGACGTAATCCACAAAGCCCTTTGCCCAGGCGCCCTGCGACTCGGCCGTGGGGCCGCTCTGGTCCATGATGACGCCCCAGTCGATGCGGTCCTTGTAGACGCCGTCGGCCGGCGCTTCCTGGGCCATGGACCCGAACGCCAAGGCGCCGGCCATGGACACCGCCATGGCTCGCCCAAGCACACCCATCAGATGCGGAACTTTCATGATGTCTCCTAAAGAGGCGCCTTCTTGAAATAGCGCCATGGTTGAACGGCGCGGATGGCCGACAGCTTTTCCGCGTGTTTTAAATTCTCAGTGTTCCGAAATTCTACTAGCGAGTAGCGGATTTTATGCTCTAGGGTAAACACGGATTCCGCCGAACTGGCGCCACGTGCCCATCCAGCCGCTACCAGAAGTCCCTGGACAATGCGTCAACTCGCGACGGCTGACAAGTGCGGGGAACCCGAAGAAGCTACCGAATGAGTGGGCGCCCCGGCCGGTTCGGCGGCGTTCACGGCGCACCAGAAAACCCTCGGGTCTGAAGTGTTACTCTTCAGTACGAATAGGCAACTCAACAGCATTGGCGGCCTTGAGAGCACGTGTGCCGCGCCGGTCGATTACTAGAATGACCCGCATGACGCCCGCGCCTTCGAGCCCCCCACACCCAGCGCCCCAGCCGCTGCAAGGCCTGCGCGTGGTGGAGTTCACCCACATGGTGATGGGGCCGGCCTGCGGCATGGTCCTGGCGGACCTGGGCGCGGAGGTGATCAAGGTCGAGGCCATCGACGGCGACCGTACGCGCCATCTGCTGGGCGCGGGCTCGGGCTTTTTCCCCATGTTCAACCGGAACAAGAAAAGCATTGCCCTGGACTTGCGCAAGCCCGAAGGCGCACAGCTGGCGCGCCGGCTGTGCGGCACGGCCGACGTGGTGGCCGAGAACTTCAAGCCGGGCACCATGACCAAGTACGGGCTCGACTACGCCAGCCTTTCCCGGGACAACCCCCGGCTGATCTACTGCGGCCTCAAGGGCTTTCTGCCCGGCCCCTACGAGCACCGCACCGCGCTCGACGAAGTGGTTCAGATGATGGGCGGCCTGGCCTACATGACCGGCCGCACCGGCGATCCGCTGCGCGCGGGCTCCAGCGTCAATGACATCATGGGCGGCATGTTCGGCGCCATCGGCGTGATGGGCGCCCTGGTGCAGCGCGGCATCACCGGCCGCGGCATGCAGGTGCAAAGCGCGCTGTTCGAGAACAATGTGTTCCTGGTCGGCCAGCACATGCTGCAGTACGCCATCACTGGCCATCCGGCAGCGCCCATGCCCGAGCGCATCTCGGCCTGGGCCGTGTATGACGTGTTCACCGTGAAGAACGGCGAGCAGATCTTCCTGGCGGTCGTCAGTGACGCTCAATGGCGGGTGTTCTGCGACGCGCTAGGGTTTCCCGACCTCGCGGCTGACCCGCTGTACGCCACCAACAACGACCGCGTGCGCCAGCGCCCACGCCTCATGCCTGTGTTGCGCGAGCGGCTGGCCGCGTGGACGGCCGACGAGCTGGGCGACACCTTCGAGCGCCACGGCCTGCCGTTCGCGCCGATCCGAAAGCCCGAGGAACTGCTCGACGACCCGCACTTGCTGGCCACTGGCTCCCTGGCCGACGTGCGCCTGACCGACGGCGCGCGCGCTGGCGAGACCGCCAAGACCACGCTGCTGCCGATGACCATGGACGGCGAGCGTCTGGGCGTTCGCCTGCAGCCGCCGCACATGGGCGAGCACACGAATGAGTTGCTGTCGCAGCTGGGTTATACCGAGACGGACCTGGCCGGCCTGCGCGCGCGGCAGGTCGTCGCCTGAGCGCCTTCCGGCGCGCGACCGCCCCGGACAACACCCAAGCCGCCCGGGCTTATGCGGCGTTGCTCACCCGCACCGCCACAACCGCGGCGCTGGCGCAGGCCTGCCCTTGCTGCAGCACCTGACATTCCACATTGAAACGGCGCACACCGCGGTCGACGACCCGCGCACGCAACTCCAACACTTGCCCGATGTCGGCGGGGCGCAGGTAATTGACCTCCAGTTTCGCTGTAACGAAGCCAAAGGGCAGGGGCCCGGCGGCCAGGTCGATGCCTTCATCGCGCGTGGCGGTCGCCAGGGCGGTCCAGATGGAGTGGCAGTCGATCACGCTGGCGATGAGGCCGCCGTAGACGATGCCCGGATGGCCGATGTGAAAAGGCTTGGGCTGGAACAGGCACACCAGCTCGCCGCCGTCCCAATGGCTCTTGATCTGGAGGCCCACCTCGTTGAGGGCGCCGCAGCCGTAGCAGTGCCCCTTCATCACATCTTGCAGCGCACGACCTTCCATGACGACCTCGCAGGAAGCAAAAACAGCAGTGTGACATGCGAGAGCCCGTGAAACGGTGGCCGCCCGCAGGCCCGGCCGAGGTGAACCTGGCGCCAGGGGAGCGCCGCAATGCCTTAGCATCGTCCGCGTCCCACCTTCACCGCGGCCTTGCATGAACACCCTTCCCGCCTCCCAGGTCCAAGCCGACGTCCACCGCGCCCTCGACGAAGACGTGGGCAGCGGCGACCTCACCGCATCGCTGGTGCCGGCGGCGCAGCGCGCCACCGCCACCGTCATCTGCCGCGACGCGGCCGTCATCTGCGGACGCCCCTGGGTCGACGAGGTGCTGCGTCAGGTGGCGCCGTCGGCCCAGGCCCGCTGGCATGTGGCCGAGGGCGGGCGTCGCCGGCCGGGCGACAAGGTGGTGGAGATCGAAGGCCTGGCGCGCGAGCTGCTTACCGCCGAGCGCACCTGCCTGAACTTTCTGCAGGCCCTCAGCGCGGTGGCCACGCACACCGCGCAATACGTGGATGCCGTGCGCGGCACGCGCGCGGCCATCCTCGACACACGCAAGACCCTCCCGGGGCTGCGGGTGGCGCAAAAGTACGCGGTGCGCTGCGGCGGCGGCAAGAACCATCGCATGGGCCTGTACGACGCCGTCCTGATCAAGGAAAACCACATCGCCGCGGCCGGTGGTATTACCGCCGCCGTGCGGGCGGCGCGCGCGCTCACCCAGCCCGTGGCCTTCATCCAGGTCGAAGTCGAAACCCTCAACCAGCTGCAGGAAGCCCTGGACGCGGGGGTGACCATGGTGCTGTTGGACAACATGCCGATGGCGACCATCCAGGAGGCGCATCGCATGGCGGCGGGCCGTTGCAGCCTCGAAGTCTCAGGCGGGGTGACCCTGCAGACCGTGCGGGCACTGGCCGAAACGGGCGTGGACCGCATCTCGGTGGGCGCCCTGATCAAGGACATCAAGGCGGTGGACTTTTCCATGCGCTTTTCCGACCAGCCGCTCGAACGCTGAATCGGCGCGCCGGGCGCCGCGCCGTGGGACTGATTCACGCCGTACAAAGCAGCATGGCACCCTGTCCTACAGACGCTCGGAAAGCGCTGGCTAAGCTGCAACGACGGGCCGCTTTGGTGCTCCCCCCAAAAAAAAGCTGGCCCGGTTATTGCCTTTAACGAGACTTCCAGTGAGGATCTCCTCCATGACATCGGCACAGTACCGCATCGAGAGCAACCAGCCGTTGGCCGGCCGCATGCTGCCTGTGAGCGGTCAGCGTCAGGTCCTCGTGGGCGACCGGGGCCTGGCCGTGTCGCTGGCAGCCAAGAACTTCGTCACGGCCGATGGCGCGGAGATCCGCGTCGTCCATGTGGCCACCGGCGAAATCGTCTACCGCAAACGTGTCACCCACATCGAGCCGGTGGGCGACGACTTCTGAGCCACGTCCTCAGCGTGCACCCGAGCGCAGCGTGCGACTGAGAAGCGCCACCGGAATCAGCCCCACCAGCACCAGCGCCAGCGACGGCAACGCCGCCTCGCCCAGGCGCTCATCGCGGGCAAGCTGGTACGCCACCACGGCCAGCGTGTCCGTGTTGAAGGGCCGCAGCACCATGGTGGCGGGCAGCTCCTTCATCACGTCCACGAACACCAGCAGGCCGGCGGCGGCCGCCGAGCGGCGCAGCAAGGGCCAGTGCACACGCCGCAGCAAGGGCAGCCCCGAGGTGCCCAGCATGCGCGCCGAGTCGTCCAGGCTGGGGGCGATGCGGGCATAGCCGCTTTGCACCGATTGGAGCGCCACCGACATGAAGCGCACCAGATAGGCCCACACAATGCCCAAGATGGTTCCTGTCACCCAGAACGAGGTCGCAATGTCCGGCGCGGCTTGCTGCAGCCAGCCCAACGGCACGAGCAAGCCCACCACGATCACCGTGCCCGGCACCGCATAGCCCAGCCCGGCCAGTTGCACCACGCCACGGGTCAACGCGTCTCGGCGCTCGCGCAGGCTGAACGCCAGCAGCAGGGCGACGGCCACCGCCAGGACGGCGCTCACCGCCCCCAGCCGCAGGCTGTGCCAGGACCACGCCAGGAACCGGTCCCAGGGCAGCACCGACCAGTCGGCCGCCAGCGGACGCAGCATGAAGGCCACCGGCAGCACGAACCCCATGAGCACCGGCACGGCACACAGCGCGATGGCGCCCACCGCGGCAGCGCCGCGAAGCTGTGCGGGCTGTGACTCGCGCGCGCCGGCGTGCGCGCCCCGCCCGGCGGCAAAGCGCAGGCGGCGCTGGGCCCGCTGCTCCAGCATCAAGAGCAGCGCCACCACCACCAGCAGCGTGGTGGCCAGCTGGGCCGCCGCCACGCGGTTGTCCATGGCCAGCCAGGCCTTGTAGATGCCCACGCTGAAGGTCTGGATGCCGAAGTAGCTGGAGACGCCGAAGTCGGCCAGCGTCTCCATCAGCGCCAGCAGCACGCCGGCCGCCACCGCCGGACGGGCCAGAGGCAGCGCCACCGCGCGGATGCGCCGGGCCAGCGGCGCGCCCAGCAGCCGGGCCGCCTCCATCAGGTGGGTGGCCCGTTCGCTCAGCGCGGCACGGGCCAGCAGGTAGACATAGGGATACAGCGAGAACACGAACACCCAGGCCGCGCCGGCCACGCTGCGCACGTCGGGCAGCACCCGGCCCTCCAGCCCGAACGTGCCACGGATCCACACCTGCAGCGGCCCGCCGAACTGCAGGAAATCGGTATAGGCATAGGCCACCACGTAGGCCGGCATGGCCAGCGGCAGCAGCAGCGCCCATTCCAGGGTGCGCCGGCCGGGAAAGTCAAACAGCGTCACCGCCGCCGCACACGCGGTACCCACCAGGGCCACGCCCACGGCCACCGCCACGCACAGCTGGACGCTGGTGAGGACGTAGGAGCCCAGCACGGTGCCGGCCATCTCGCGCAGGATGCCGGCGCTTTGCGCGTCCCATTGCAGCCAGGCGGCCAGCACGCCGAACACCGGCACCAGGATCACCAGCGCGGGCAGCAGCAGCAGGGCATTGCGGAGCCAGGGAAGGCGCATGAGAGGTCTAAAACGCCCACACGGCGCGGTTTGATGCAAATGAGAATTGTATTTATCTAGAATGATCGCATGCACCTGGAGTTATCGCAGCTGTCGGTTCGCTATGCCGGCCTCGCCCGCGCGGCCGTCGACGCCGTGTCCTTCGGCCTGCCCCATGGCGACATCGGAGTGCTGATCGGCCCCTCGGGCTGCGGCAAGACCACCCTGCTGCGCGCCATCGCCGGCCTGGAGCCGGTGGCTGGGGGTCAGATCCGCATCAGCGGCCAGGTGGTGAGCGCCGCCGGCCGCCATGTGCCGGCCGAGGCGCGCCGCATCGGCATGGTGTTCCAGGACTACGCCCTGTTCCCGCACCTGAACGTCGGCCGAAACGTGGCGTTTGGGATCGACAAGCTGCCGCGCGGCGAGCGCGCCGCCCGCGTGGCCGAGGTGCTGGCGCTGGTGGGCCTGCCGGGCACCGAAGCCCGCATGCCCCACGAGCTGTCCGGCGGGCAGCAGCAGCGGGTGGCCCTGGCCCGGGCGTTGGCGCCCAAGCCCGAGTTGCTGCTGCTGGACGAGCCTTTTTCCAACCTCGACGTGGATCTGCGCGAGCGCCTGGCCCATGAGATCCGCAGCATCCTCAAGGCCGCTGGCGCGACAGCGCTGTTTGTCACCCACGACCAGATGGAGGCCTTTGCCATTGGCGACGTCATCGGCGTCATGCACGAGGGCCGGCTGCACCAGTGGGACGACGCGTACACGCTCTACCACCGCCCGGCCACGCGCTTCGTGGCGGATTTCATCGGCCACGGGGTGTTCACGCCGGCCACCATCCGCGAGGTCGACCACAAGGTGGTGGTCGACACGCCCCTGGGCCTGCTGGAGGACATGGGCGAATGCCCCCTGCCCTGCGCGTTCGCGGGCGGGCAATGCGACGTGCTGCTGCGCGCCGACGACATCGTGCATGACGACGACGCGCCGGTGAAGGCGCAGATCGTGCGCAAAACGTTTCGCGGCTCGGAGTTTCTCTACACGCTGCGCCTGGCCAGCGGCCAGACGGTAATGGCCCACGTGCCCAGCCACCATGACCACCACCTCGGCGAGTGGATCGGCATCCGCGCGCAGGTGGACCATGTGGTCACCTTCGACCGGACCTGCCCGTTGCAGGGGCGCCAGATGTGCCAGATGCCTTGCCAGCAGATGTGTACCCCCCCGGCGCCGGTGCCGATTGCGCTCCCGGTGACTGCCCCAGCCGCGCTGATTCAGCCACGCACCCCCGGCTGACTGGCCTGCGTCCCGTTAGTCCCGCCGCGTTCGGCGCGGGTTGCAGCAGGCCAATCCGGCATTGGCCCGTCCGTATTTCTGTCCAGAGTTCACCCTGGCCGTGGCGGCCGTGCGCCCGCAGCTTCGCATCGCGGTGCCGGAGTCGAACCATGTCACCACCGGTGTGTCTCCTTTTTGAAAATTCCGGCGGCCTGCCGCTGGTGGAAGGCTGGGTCACGCGGCCGGCGCTGGCAACCGCACTTCAGGGGGCACGCCGCCAGGCGCGTGCCTGGTGGCGCGAGTCGGGCCTGCTCCAGCCGGTGCGGCGCGACCTGTTCCCCTGGCTGCGACGCGCTGGCGCTGTCGCGACGAGGATTCCGCTTTGATCGGCCCTGTGTTCAATATCAGCCGGCGCTCACCGCGAAACAGACGCCAGGCGCTCAGGGCGTGGACCGAAGCGCCTGCACCGCCTCGCGCAGCGCCTGCGCCCAGTCGCGCCGGCCGCGCCCGTCAGCACGCTGCAACGTTCCGTAGCGCACCACGGCCACCACTGGCGGCCCGGTGAGCGTGCGCCAGATCGACCCCACCAGGGTGTCGTCGTCGATGTACAGCGGCCCGCGCGCCGCCTGGCGGGTGGCCGCTTCGAGGTAGTCCAGCGCCACCGGCTGCACCGGCGCGTCGGCGGTGATGGCGGCCTGCAGCAAGTTGGCGTGAAAAGGCAGCACGTCTTGGCCGTCGCTGGTGGTGCCCTCGGGGAACACGGCCAGCACATCGCCCGCGCGCAAGGCCTGCGCCATGTGGTGCACCACGCGCAGGGCGTCGCGGCGCGACTCGCGTTCGATGAACAGGGTGCCCGCCCCGCTGGCCAGCCGGCCGATGATCGGCCAGTGGTGCACCTCGGCCTTGGACACAAAGCGGCAGTGCCGTCCGGCATGCAGCACGGTGATGTCAAGCCAGGACAGGTGGTTGGCCACCATCAGTACCGGCCCGGCATCGACCGGCGCGCCGTGCACCTCGAGCCTGATGCCGACCACCCGCAGCAGGCCGGCGGCCCAGGCCTGCACCCGGTCCTGGCGCTGCGCCTCGGACAGGCGCGGAAACACGAACACGATGGTGAACAGGCCGCCCAGCGCATGGGCCAGCCCACGCAGAAAGCGGGCGGTGGCGACCGCCAGCTTCATGCTGGCGTGCCGGCGCGCGCCTCAAACGCGATCTGGCCGCCGACGATGGTGCAGCGCACCCGCCCGGGCAGCTCATAACCCGAAAAGGGCGTGTGCTTGCCTTGGCTGCGCAGGGATTCGCTGGAAACCGTCCAGTGGGCCTGGGGGTCGAACACGCACACATCGGCCACGCCACCTTCGACCAGCTTGCCGCAGCTGGCCTGCAAGGTGCCCAGTGCAGCGCCGAGCACGCGCGCGGGTTCGGCGCTGACGGCCGCCAGCGCGCGCGCCAGGGGCACCGCGTCCTGCTGCTGCCACTTGAGCGCCAAGCCGAGCAGCATCTCCAGGCCGGTGGCGCCGGGTTCGGCCTCGGCGAAGGGCAAGGTCTTGGCGTCTTCGTCGACCGGCGTGTGGTCGGACACCAGGGCATCGACCGTGCCATCGGCCAGCGCGGCGCGCAAGGCATCGCGGTCGCGCTGCTGGCGCAGCGGCGGGTTCAGGCGCATGCGGCTGTCGAAGTAGCCGATGTCGGTATCGGTCAGGTGCAGCGAGTTGATGCTCACATCGCAGGTGACCGGCAGGCCCTGGGCCTTGGCCTGGCGCACCAGCTCGATACCGGCGGCGCTGCTGATGCGGCACAGGTGCACCCGGGCGCCGGTGGACTTCATCAGCTCGAACAGGGTGTGCAATGCGATGGTCTCGGCCGCCACCGGCACGCCCGACAGGCCCAGCCGCGTGGCCAGCGGGCCGCTGGCGGCCACGCCCTTGCCCAGGTGCAACTCCTGCGGGCGCAACCACACCGAATAGCCGTAGGTGGCCGCGTACTGCAAGGCGCGCTGCATCACCTGGGTGTTGCCCAGGGGCACCTCGGCCTGCGAGAAGCCGACGCAGCCGGCCTCGGTGAGCTCGGCCATCTCGGTGAGCACCTCGCCCGCCAGGCCGCGGGTGAGCGCACCCAGCGGGAACACCCGCGACTGATGCAGTTTTTCGGCACGCATCTTGAGCATCTCGACCAGGCCGGGCTCGTCAAGCACCGGGTCGGTGTCGGGCGGGCACACCACGCTGGTGACGCCGCCGGCCACGGCTGCGGCCATCTCGCTTTCCAGCATGCCTTCGTGCTCGTAGCCGGGCTCGCGCAGGCGCACGGCCAGGTCGACCAGGCCGGGCATGACGATGCAGCCCGTGGCGTCGATCACCTTGTTGGGCGCGAAGCCCTGGGGCATGCCGTCCATGGCGACGATGCGCCCGGCGGCGATGGTGATGTCGCATACCGCGTCCCGTCCGCTGGCGGGATCGATCACACGGCCGTTCTTGATTAGCAGTTTCATTGGCGTTGGTTCCCAGATCGGGGGCCACCGCGGAACCGGCTTTGCCGGGCCGCCAGTGGCGCCCCCTTGAGGGGGAGGCGGCCGAAGGCCGCTTCGGGGGTGGGTCTGTTCATGCCTCGTTGCCGGCCACGATACTCATCACCGCCATCCGCACCGCGATGCCGAAGGTGACCTGCGGCAGGATCACGCTGTGCTTGCCGTCGACCACAGCCGAATCGATCTCGACCCCTCGGTTGATCGGCCCCGGGTGCATGACGATCGCGTCGGGCTTGGCCAGCCGCAGCTTCTCGGGCGTCAGGCCGAAGGTCTTGAAGAACTCCTGCGAGCTGGGCAGCAATGCGCCGGACATGCGCTCGTTTTGCAGGCGCAGCATGATGATGACGTCGCAGCCCTTGATGCCCTCTTCCAGGTTATGGAACACGCGCACGCCCATCTGCGACATGTCGCCGGGCACCAGGGTCTTGGGGCCCACCACACGCACCTGCGCGCAGCCCAGGGTGGTCAGGGCGTGGATGTCGGAGCGGGCCACGCGCGAGTGGAGCACGTCGCCGACGATGGCCACCGTGAGGTTGGAAAAATCCTTCTTGTAGTGCCGGATGGTGTACATGTCCAGCAGCCCCTGCGTGGGGTGGGCATGGCGTCCGTCGCCGGCGTTGATCACGTGAACATGCGGCGCCACGTGCTGGGCGATGAGGTAGGGCGCGCCCGACTCGCTGTGGCGCACCACGAACATGTCGGCGGCCATGGCCGAGAGGTTGGCGATGGTGTCCAGCAGTGACTCGCCCTTGGCCGCCGAGGAGCGCGCGATGTCCAGGTTGATCACGTCAGCGGACAGGCGCGTGGCCGCGATCTCGAAGGTGGTGCGGGTGCGGGTGCTGTTCTCGAAGAACAGGTTAAACACGCTCTTGCCGCGCAGCAGCGGCACCTTTTTCACCTCCCGGTCGCTCACGCTGGCGAAGGTGGCGGCGGTGTCCAGGATGTGGGTGATGATGTCCCGAGGCAGACCCTCGGTGGACAGCAGGTGGATCAGCTCGCCGTGGCCGTTCAACTGCGGATTGCGTTTGTGCAGCATCAGGCGGCCTCCACCTTGAAGCTCAGGGCGCCGTCATCGTCGCGCGCTAGGGCCAGCAACTGTGACAGCGGCAGCGCGATGCGCGCGGCGGCGAAGTCCGCCTGCACCGGCAGCTCGCGCCCGCCCCGGTCGACCAGCACGGCCAGTTGCACGCTGGCCGGACGGCCATAGTCGAACAGCTCGTTGAGCACGGCGCGGATGGTGCGGCCGGTGTAGAGCACGTCGTCGAGCAGCACGATGCGCGCGTTGTTCACGTCGAAGGGCAGCTGCGTCTGCTGCCCCGCGCCAGAGATGCCGCGCCGGGCGAAGTCGTCGCGGTGCATGGCCGAAGAGATCACGCCGTGCTTGCCCGCCAGCCCCAGGTCGGCCTGCAGCCGTTCGGCCAGCCAGGCCCCGCCGGAGGTGATGCCCACCAACCGGGCGTCGGGCGACATCAGCGCCCGCACGCCCATCAACAGCGCGCCGTACAGGGCTTGCGCGTCCAGCGGCAGGGGCCCGGCCCCAGGTTCTGTCATGGGATGCTCCTCAGGAATTGTTCAAGGATCACGCAGGCCGCGCCCGCGTCGGCATCGGCCGCGCCGTTGGCCAGGGCCTCAGTGGTGCTGTAACGCTCGTCCACCTCGTACACCACCAGCCCCAGCTGCGCCCTGAGCTGGCGGGCAAACTTGCGCGCACGGGCCGTATTCTCGTGGCTGGCGCCGTCGGGGTGGAAGGGCACGCCCACCACCAGGGCATCAGGCTGCCATTCGCGCACCCGGGCCCGCACCTCGCGCATCCGGTCGTCGCTGCCCTCGGCACGGATGGTGTGCTGGGGTGTGGCCGCCGCCAGCAGGCGGTTGCCCGAGGCCACCCCCGTGCGCTTGAGGCCAAAGTCGAAAGCGAGAAAGGTCTGGTGCTGCGCTGGGACGGGCAAGCTCACGCGTGCCCCGCATCGCGCGACAGCATCCAGGACTCCAGCCCCAGCAGCTTCAGGGCCTTGTCGTAGCGCTGGTCCACCGGGGTGTCGAAGATGACGCTGGCGTCGGCATCGACAGTGATCCAGCTGTTTTCCGCCAGTTCGGATTCGAGCTGGCCCTCGCCCCACTGCGAGTAGCCCAGCGAGATCAGCACCTTGCGCGGGCCGGCGCCGGTGGAAAGCGCCTCCAGCACGTCTTTGGAAGTGGTCATCTCCAGCCCGCCGGGGATGGTCATGGTGGAGGCGTAGACGGCTTCCTCGGGCTTGTCGGCGCCGGTGAACACCGGCTCGTGCAGCACGAAGCCTCGCTCGGTGGCGACTGGCCCGCCGTGGAACACCGGCGCTGCGACCAGGTCGGCGCGGCCCAGCGGCAGCTCGACCTTGTCGAACAGGTGCTTGACGTTGATGTCGCTAGGCTTGTTGATCACGATGCCCAGGGCGCCTCGGGCGCTGTGTTCGCACATGTAGACCACGCTGCGGGCGAATCGCTCGTCTTCCATGCCCGGCCAGGCGATCAGGAAATGATGCGTCAGATTGATGAGGTCGGCATCGGCGGGCATGATCGCGATTTTACGCACCCCCGAGCAATCATCGATGAGACCGGCCTCCCACGACAAGAACTATGCCGCCGGCCTGATGTGGTTTCGCCGCGACCTGCGATGCCACGACAACGCCGCCCTGTACCGGGCCCTGCGCGCCTGCCGCCAGCTGCATTGCGTGTTCGTGTTCGACCGGGCCATCCTCGATGGCCTGCCGCGCGCCGACCGGCGGGTGGAGTTCATCCGCGAGTCGCTGGTGCAACTCGATGCCAGACTGCGCGAGCTCGCGGGCACGCCGGCGGCCGGCCTGATCGTGCGGCATGCGGTGGCTGTCCACGAGATTCCCCGGCTGGCACGGGAGCTGGGCGTGCAGGCGGTGTTCGCCGCCCACGACGACGAGCCCGCCGCGCTGGGGCGCGACGCCGCCGTGCGTGGCGCGCTGGCCGACGCCGGCATCGCGCTGCACACCACCAAGGACCACGTGATCTTCGAGCGCCAGGAAGTGCTGACGCAAGCCGGGCGGCCCTATTCGGTGTTCACCCCCTACCGCAATGCCTGGCGCGCCAAGCTCGACAGCTTCTACCTCAAGGCCTACCCGGTGCGCGCCCACGCCGCCGCGCTGGCGCCACGCCAAGCGGCGCACCAGCGGCCGGTGCCCACCTTGGCCGAGATCGGCTTCGAGCCGACCAACCTGTCGGCCCTGGCGCTGCCGCCCGGCATGGAAGGCGGCCAGCGGCTGCTGGAAGACTTCCTCACCCGCATCGACGCCTACCGCGAGCAGCGCGACCACCCTGCCCTGCGCGGCCCCAGCTACCTGAGCGTGCACCTGCGCTTTGGCACGGTGTCCATCCGCGAGCTGGCGCGCCGGGCGCATGAACGCGAGCAGCAGAGCAGCCCCGGGGCCACGACCTGGCTGGACGAGCTGATCTGGCGCGATTTCTACATGCAGGTGCTGGCCAATTTCCCGCACGTGTCCGATGGGCAAGGCCACAGCCACAGCTTTCGCCGCGAGTACGACGCCATCCGCTGGGAGCGCGGCGCCCACGCCGACGCCCTGTTCGCCGCCTGGTGCGAGGGCCGCACCGGCTACCCGCTGGTCGACGCCGCCATGGCCCAGCTGAACCAGACCGGCTACATGCACAACCGGCTTCGCATGGTCACCGCCTGCTTCCTGTCCAAGGACCTGGGCATCGACTGGCGGCGCGGCGAGCGCTATTTCGCGCAGCACCTCAACGACTTCGACCTGGCGTCCAACAACGGCGGCTGGCAATGGGCCAGTTCCTCGGGCTGCGACGCACAGCCGTACTTTCGCATCTTCAATCCGGTCAGCCAGAGCCGCAAGTTCGATCCGCAGGGCAAGTTCATCCTGCGCTACCTACCGCAGCTGGCGGACCTGCCGGCGGCGGCCCTGCACGAGCCCTGGACCACCGCGCCGCTGGAACTGGCGGCGGCGGGCGTGGTGCTGGGGCGCGACTACCCGCTGCCGGTGGTGGACCACGCGGTGGCACGCGAGCAGACCTTGAAACGGTATGCGGTGGTGAAGAAGGCAGCTTGAGCGCCGCGCGCAGGGCACGCACGCGGTGAACAGCAAGCGTCAGGACTTGGACGGTTCCTGGAGATCAGCGGCGCGAAGCTGCGGGTCAACCTTGGCAGCGACGCCTTGTGCGAGCAGCACCCTGGCGATCATGGAGCATGTGCCGGGCGCGGCGACGTCGACCGTGAGCACAAGCACCTCGAAGCCGGCGCGCCCGACCCGCTCGACCAGGGGCTCGATGCGATCGGCCTCGCCCGGCAGGTACGCCTGGAACCATCGCCCCGGCGCCTCCTGCGCCACGCGTTCGAGCTTTGTCAGCGACGCGGCGCTCACGATCGACGGGATGCCGGCGGCTTGCGCGGCGCGGGCCAGGACCACATCGCCGTCGTAGGCGGCCAGGGCGCTGCTGCCCATCGGGGCAATGCCGAACGGGTGGGCGTAGGTCTTTCCGAAAAGGCTCGCCTGCTGGCTTCGCGTGCTCATGTCGCGAAGCACGCGCGGTACGAGCGCGAGTTCGTCAAAAGCGTCGCTCGCGTCGAAAAACGCGGTCCGCTTTTCGGCGGCGCCCGCCACATACCCGAAGATCGATTTCGGCAAGTGGCGCTTGGCGGCACGCTCGAAGTCTTCAAGCGCCAGCCTGTCGCGCATCCTGCGGGCCACGGTGACTTCAGTCCGGGTGGTGATGTGGCCAGGAGCGGTGTTGGGCGAGGTCATCGCCGTCGAGGCGCCGCCGCCGTGCGATACGGACATGGGCGAATCCCTTTGCTTGAATCTACGCAGTTGCCGTGCAATAACGCCGCACCAGGCTGAGCAACTCATCTTCGGGGTACGGTTTGCCCAGGTAATGGTCGACGCCCAACTCGCCCGCATGCTGGCGGTGCTTGTCGGCGATGCGTGAGGTGATCATGATCACCGGCAAAGCGGCCCAGCGCGGGTCGCTGCGCAGGTTGCGCACCAGATCGAAGCCGTCCATGCGTGGCATCTCGATGTCGGACAGCACCACCGCTGGCGTTTCCTGCGCCAGGCGCTCCAGGGCCTGCAAGCCGTCGGCGGCCAGCGCGACGCGCCAACCCTCACGCTGCAGCAGGCGCTGAGTGACGCGGCGCACAGTGATGGAGTCGTCCACCACCAGCACCAGCGGCACCTGCGGCGCCGCCTGGGGACCGGCCACGATCGGCAAAGTGGTGCCGGTGTGCTCGAGCATCTCGGGCTGGGCGTGGTCGGCACTGAGCAGGCGGGCCTGCTCGCCGTACACAGTGGCCAAAGCCACCGGGTTGTAGATCAGGACCACGGCGCCCGAGGGCAGCACGGTCATGCCGGCCAGGCCCGGCAGGCGCGACAGTTGCGGCCCGAGGTTCTTGACCACCACTTCCCGGGTACCCAAGACCTCGTCCACATGCATGGCCACCCGTTGCGAGGCGCTGCGCAACACCACCACCGGCACCGTGCGGGTCTGCGGCTCGATGCTGCGGCGCGACGACTGCAGCAGCGCGCCCGACCAGAAGAAGGGCACGGTCTGCCCGTCGTGCTCGCACGTACCGCTGTTGTAGGCCTGCTGCAGTTCGCGCGTGGGGGTGCGGCGCACCAGCTCGACCACGCTGGCCGGCACGCCAAACGACAGCACACCGCTGCGGATCATCACCACCTGCGTCACCGCCGTCGTCAGCGGCAACACCAGCCGGATGCGCGTACCCTGGCCGGCGTGGCTGGACACCTCGACACGCCCGCCCAGGGCCACCACCTCGGTACGCACCACGTCCATGCCGACGCCGCGGCCGGACACTTCCGTCACTTCTTTGGCCGTGCTGAACCCAGGCACGAAGATCAGGTTGGCCGCTTCGTCCTCGGACAGCACCGCGTCGGGGCGCACCAGCCCCATCCGCAGCGCCCGCTCACGGATGCGCGCCAGATCCAGGCCCGCGCCGTCGTCGCTGAACTCGACCGAGACATCGTTGCCCTCATACCCCACGCGCACCAGCACACGGCCGACCGGGTCCTTGCCGGCCTGCGTGCGCAGCGCCGGGTCTTCGATGCCGTGGGCCACGCAGTTGCGCAGCAGGTGCTCGAAGGCCGGGGTCATGCGGTCGAGCACCCCGCGATCGACCTCGATCGAGCCACCCTCGATGTCGAGCTTGACCTGGCGGCCGGTGTCCTTGGAGGCCTGCCGCACCACGCGGTACAGGCGGTCGGCGATGCCCTCGAACTCGACCATTCGCGTGCGCAGCAGGTCGCGCTGCAGCTCGCGGGTCTGGCGCGCCTGCGCGGCCAGGTCGTCCTCGGTCGCTTCGACGGTGCGCTGAAGCTGGCGCTGCACCGTGGCGACGTCGTTGACCGACTCGGCCATCATGCGGGTGAGTTCCTGCACACGGGTGAAGCGGTCGAACTCAAGCGGATCGAAGCCGCCGGTCGTGTCCTTGGTCTGGGCCAGGCGCGACTGCATCTGAGATTCGGCCTGCAACTCGATGTCGCGCAGTTGGGCGCGCAGACGATCAAGGTTGACCGTGAGGTCGTCGAGCGAGCCGCGCAACTGGCCGAGCTCGTTCTCCAGACGCGAGCGGGTGATCATCACCTCGCCGGCCTGGTTCATGAGCCGGTCTAGCAGCTGCGAGCGCACGCGCACCGCCTGCGAGGCGGTCGCGCGCTGGGCCGCCACCGAGGTCTGCACCGGCGGCGCGAGCAGGCTGCGCCCGGGCTCCAGTGCGTCGGCGGCGGGTGCGGCGACGAGCGGTGCGCCGGCAGCGGCACTGACACCGGCGTCACCCGGTGCGGCCGCTGGCGCGGCTGCGTCGCTGGTCGGCTGCGCGCCTTCCAGGACCGCCCGCAGTCCATCGAAATTTTCCTGAAGCGCGTCAAAGCGTTGCAGCAGCGGCTCGACATCGGCCTCGGCCAGGTTGTCGGCGCCGATCTGCTCGACCAGCGACTCCATGCGGTGCGCCATCTCGCCCAGGCGCAACGCGCCGGCCAGCCGGGCGCTGCCCTTGAGTGTGTGCAGCACACGCAGCACCGCGTCGCGCGCGCTGCGGTTCTCGGGGCGTGCCGACCATTGGCGCAGGGCGCCGCCCAACTGGGGCAGCAGCTCGCCGGCCTCTTCCTCGAAAATCTCGAACAGGTCGGGATCGAGCGCGTCGTCGACGTCGATCCCTTCGCGTTGGTCGTCCAGGCTGATCGGGGCTTGTTGCCGCGCGGGCTCGGCCTCGGGCGTCACCAGGGCCACCGGCGTGGCCAAGGGCGTGGGCGCCGCAGCGGCCTGCACCTGCGGTTCGGCCTGCGCGTCCTCGTCGCCAAAGGCCGAGTCGCTCGGCAAGGCGCTGTCGGGCACGCGCAGCGGAACGTTCAGTTCATCCAAGGCCGCCAAGGCCCGCAGCACGCCGGGGTCGGGCTCTTTCAGGAAGCCGGCGGCGAACTGGTGCAACAGGCGGCGGATTTCCTCGGCCACCAGGTTGTAAGCCTCGCCGTGAGTCTGCGTGCCCCAGGCCAGCAGCTGGGTGCGCTGTAGCGAATGCTCGAGCGCGCGGGCAATGCCGGACAAGGCCTGGAACCCGACGGTGGCCGAGCTGCCCGCCAGCGAATGGGCGAAGGCAACGGTGGAATTGGGCAAGGGTCGGGTCAGCTCCAGCGCCCACTCGGACAGTTCCACCTGCAACTGGCGCGACCACTCGTCGGCCTCGTTGAGAAAGACGTTGTACAGCGGGATGACGATGCGCAGGGTGCCGATCACCTTGAGCTGGTCGTCGGGCTCGGCCATCGGCTCGGGCTCTGGGCCGGGCTCTTGCACGGGCTCCGGCTCCGGCTCCGGCTCCGGCTCCGGCTCGGGTTCGGGTTCAGCGATCGGTTCAGCCAGCAACTCGTTCCGAGTGAAATCGATGTCGATCGCCCCTTCGGAAGACGGTGCGGCGGTGAGTTCGATCACCTCGATATCGCCCGCGGCGACGGGATCCTCGGCCGGCGGCGCGGCATCGCCCGCATCGCTCGGGAACACGAACGCCAACAACTCGTTGCGCTCGCGCAAAGCGTCGGCCGGATCGCGGAACATATCGGCCTGCCAGGCCTGGGCCCGATGCTGGGCGATGTCCTCGACCCATCGCGCGAACCCTTGGACCGCGCGGCCGGCCACCACCCGCAGGCCCTCACTGGCCGGCTTGCTGTCGGCCAGCCGGTCGTTGAGCAGTTGTTCCAGTGCCCAGCCGGCGTCACCGAACTCGCGCAGGCCCACCATGCGCGAGCTGCCCTTGAGGGTATGGAAGGCCCGGCGCAGCACGGTGAGCTCGGCCAGATCCCCAGGGCTGGCGGCCAGCACGTCCAGCGCCGACCGCGCGCTTTGCACCACCTCGCGGGCCTCGTCCAGGAAGATGGACAACAGCTCGTTGTCCTGCTCGTCCAGCGTCGATGGCAGGGGGGCGGACTCGGGCAGGGCCGGCGGCGGCACCACCGGCATCGCCGGCATCTCTGGTTTGGGCCACGCCAGCGCGGGTGCCGCGACGTCATTGGCCACGGGCGCGAGCGGCTGCGCAGGCGTGGCCACAGGCGCCGAATCGGGCAGCGTCTCGGGGGGGGCGAGCGCGGTGGCCCCGGCCGTCGCGGCCTCTGGCAGAGGTTGCGCCGCCGGCGCGGCCACCGGTGCGATCAGGACGTCCGGCACGAGCAGAACCGGAGACGCCGACTGGCTGCGCCCCATCACCGGCCGCAGCTCGCCGGCTGCGTCGTCGTAGACGAAAAGCTTCTTGGCCAGCACCGGCTGGTAGTTCAGCATGTCGATCAGGAAACCGAGCGCGCCCAGGTTGTTGCCCAGCGCGTCCGATTGGCTTGCCAGTTCGGCCCGCTCGGCCTCGCCGGGTGCGGCCACGATGGCGTCGATGCCTTCGCGCATGCGTTGCACGGCACGCGCCGCCTGCTCCAGCCCCAACACCGACAGCACGCCGCGCATCTGCGACAGCCGCTGCGGCACACCCAGCAGCGGCCGGGTGTCCTGCGGCTGGCGGAAAAAGGCGTCGAGCTCCTTTTCGACCTCACCCAGCGTGATACGCAACTCGCCCACCACGCTGCCCATGGTCTGGCGGTCGCTCACGCTACGGTACAACTCCTCCATCCAGAGTTCGAGCGGCTCGGCCTTGCCGCCATCAAGCACGGCCTGCAGGCGGGTGGCCAGGCGGGCGGCGCGGGAGACGAAACCCGCGTCGTCAGGGTCGAGGTCCTGGAAGGCGGCTTCGAGGTAAAGGATGGCGGTAGCGACTTCCATCGCCAGCTCGGCGCCGGGCAGCTGGTCGCCCTGGGCGGCCTGCTCGCCCACAGCCGTGAGCACGGCGGCCAGTGGCGTGGTGGGCGGGTGGAGCCGGGTGAGCGAATCGGCCACCTGGCGGAACACGTCGCCGACATTGCGAAGTCGGCTCGGGTCGCCGCCCGCGACGGCGGACCAGGCCTCTTTGGCCGAGACGATGCGCTTGCGCACCTGGGCCAGCACCGCGGGCTCGAAGCGGCCGAACTTGGGCGACAGATAGTCGACCGGCGCGAAACGCTCCAGGCCCCAGGCCTGGCGCACTGCGGCCAGCAAGGGCGCCGGCGCGCTTGCGTCTGGCACGGCCTGGGCGCAGAAAAAGACAAGGTCTTGCGCCAGGCGCTCGGCCACCGTGGCGTCACCCTTGGCGAACTGGGCGTACTGCACCAGCACACGCGAGGCCGCCCGCTTGGAATACACGTCGGGCGGCAGCAGGCCCAGCGACAGGGCCTCGAAGAAGCCGGCGGACAGCTTCCAGAAGCTGCGCGCCAGCGGCGCGTCCGCGCCAGCGCCAGCCGACAGCGCGATGCTGATGCGCCAGAGGTCGCGCGCGGCGGCGGCCTCTCCGGCCTTCACGATGCGCAGCACGGCCTGGTCCATGCGGGCACGCACGGGCGGCGCGTAGGGCAGCGCCTGGGCGGGCGGCGGCGTCTGGGGCTCTTGCCAGCGCCATTCAAGCGACCACAGGTCGGCCGGATGCACGCGCTCGGCGCCGGCGAGCTCCTGCACCTCGCGGTACTGCGGGAACAGGGCCACTGCGCTGACCCGCTTGCCCAGGAGCAGCGCCTCCAGGAACTCGATCAACGCATAACCGGCGCGCTCAATCTTGGAGACCGCCGCATCGGTGCACAGCTGCGGCTGCTCGATCGCGCGGTGCACGGCCGCTTCCATGGCACGCAGCAGCCGGGCCGCCGCGTGCAGGCCCACCATTTCCAGCGCGCCCACGCTCTGGTGCAGGTGCTGGCGCGCCAGCCGCAGCTGCGCGGTGTCGACCGCGCCACCGCCACCGCCATCGCCATCGCCGGCTGACGCCTGGGCCTGTCGCGATTCGCGCACGAAACGGCGCAGCGCCGCGACGGCGATCTCCACGCTCTTTCGCAGTTCATCGAGCACCCAGGCCAGGGGGCCGAGGTCGCCGATCGGCGGATCGGTGTCGTGGTCTTGGACGAGGGCTTGCATGGGCGGCGCGACCAGGGTTCAGGCGATCTTGAAACGCGCCACCGATTGGCGCAGTTCCTCGGCGATACGCGAGAGCTCGCGCACCTGGTCGGCGGTGGAGCGGGTGCCCTCGCCGGTCTGTTCGGTCACAGCGAAGATGTGCTGGATGTTGCCGGCGACCACGTTGGCCGACTCGGCTTCCTTGAGGGCCGCGACCGAGATCTGTTCGATCAGCTCGGCCAGCCGGCGCGAGACCTGGTCGATCTGTGTCAGGGCGGTGCCGGCGTTGTCGGACAACTTGGCGCCTTCGACCACGCCCTGGGTGGATCGCTCCATGGCGGCCACCGCGTCCTGGGTGTCGGTCTGGATGGCCTTGACCAGCGCCGCGATCTGGCGCGTGGCGTCGGCCGAGCGTTCTGCCAGCCGCTGCACCTCCTCGGCCACCACCGAGAACCCGCGTCCGGCCTCACCGGCCGAGGCCGCCTGGATAGCGGCGTTGAGCGCGAGCACGTTGGTTTGCTCGGTGATGTCCGAGATGAGCTCGGTGATTTCGCCGATCTCCTGCGAGGATTCCCCCAGCCGCTTGATACGCTTGGAGGTGTCCTGGATCTGGTCGCGGATCGCGTTCATGCCGCCGATGGCGTTTTGCACCGCGCGCAGGCCCGATTCGGCCGCCAGCAGCGACTGGCGCGCCACCTGCGCCGATTCTTGTGCCTGCCCCGACACCAAGTTGATGCGCCCGGCCATGTCCAGCACCGACTGGCCGGTCTCGCGGATCTCGCGCAGTTGCTCGGTGGACGCCGCCAGCAGCTCGGTGGAGGTGCTCTCGACCTGGGCGGTGGTCTGGGCCACCCGGGTCGCGGTGGTCTGCACGTTGCCCACCAGTTGGCGCAGTTCCTCGACGGTGTAGTTGACCGAATCGGCGATGGCGCCGGTGATGTCCTCGGTGACGGTGGCCTCCTGGGTGAGGTCGCCTTCGGCCACGGTCTGCAGCTCGTTCATCAGGCGCAGGATGGCCGCCTGGTTGGCGTCGTTGACGCGCCGCGCCTCCTGCTGCTGGCCCTCGGCATTGAGGCGCTGGCGCTCGGCCAGCAACTGGCGGCGCCGGCTTTCGAGCAGTTGCACATAAGCCAGCGCCACCGAACAGCCGATGGCGGCGATGCCAGCCAGCGTCAGTGCCAGCAGCGCGCCGACACCCAGTCCGGTCAAGCCCGACAGGCGCTCTTGCAGGCCCCCAAGAGCGCGGCGCAAGGGTTCGCTGTCGGCCAGGATCGCGGCCTGCGCCTCGCGCGCCGCGACCAACCCCTGCAGGTTGCCCAGGATGGCGCCGGCTTCGCCGCGGGTGCCTTCGAACATCTTGAGCAGGTTGCGCACCTGCTCTCGCACCTGAGGGTCGCGCGCCGCCGGCAGCCGCAGCTCGGGGCTGCCATCGAGCAGGCCCTGGGCGATATCGCGGAAGGACTTGAGGTCTTTGCCGAGCAAGAACACGGCCTCGGGGCTCACGCCTTCCATGGTGATGAATTCGTTGGCCGACTTGCCGATGCGCTGGGTGAGCATCACCAACTGGCTGGCGGCGGACACCTCGGCCGGCGAGGCGCCTTGCTGCAGCTTGAGGGCCGCAACGGTCTCGGCGATCTCCAGCAGGTCGGACGACTGGCGGTTGATCGTGCGCAGCGCGGCACTGACCTGCGTGAGGATCTTCTCCTGACCCATGACGATGCCGGCGTTGCGCTCGGCGCGCTCGACCAGGGGCAAGATGGTGTCGACGTCGGCGCGGGCATCGCCCGACACCGGGCGCAGGTTCAGTGCGTCATCGCCGGCGCGCAGGCCGCGCACGGTGCGCACCAGCACGTCGGCGCTTTCCTTCACATCGGGGAAGGCCTGCGCACTGCCCACCAGCGCCTGCGACACCGACTTGGCCAGGCGCTGCGACTGCATCAGAGCCTGGCCGGTGCCGGCCACCTGCTGCGCGGCGCCATCGGCCCGTCGCACCGCGATCACCGCCACGGCCGCCACCACCAGCAGGGACACGCCCAGCAAAACCACCAGCACACGCTGGTGCGCATTGACCGGGCGGCGCCCGAGCAGGGGCAGCGCGATGAATTCGGATTCCTCGAACTCGGCGAGCAACTGGGTCTCTTGCGGGCTGCGCCACTGTACGGCCGGTTGCGTGGCCTCGCCGCCCTGCGAATCGGCATGGCGCGACCGCTTCCTCGGGCGGGCGATCAGATTCTTGAGTAGGTCGACGACGGACATTTTTTCTTCCCTAGACGCTGATGCTCAGGAACTGTGGTTGTTTGGCAAGCGCCTGCAGGTTGATCTCCTGCCAGCTCACACCCTGGGGGTCGGTGTAGCGGCTGCCGAACCATTCGGGCGCGCCTTCGGGCGCGCAGGCCGAGGTACGAAAGCCTTCGAGGCCGCGCAGGCCGGCCAGGCGGTCGATCAGCACGGCGCAATTGACTTCAAGCACCGGGTTGAGCGCCACCAACCGCAGCTGCGCCCGCGCCATGTCGCTGCGCGGCTGGGGCGGGCGTCCGGTGAGGTAACTGGCGATGTCCACCACGCCCCACAGGCCGCCGCGCAGGTTGGCCACCCCGACGAACCAGGGCTGGGTGTAGGGGACAGGCTGGGGCGCGTTGAAGGAGAAGATCTCGCCGGCCTGGGCCAGCGGCAGCAGATAGTGGGCGCCGCCCGCCTCGACCGCCAGCCAG
This sequence comes from Comamonadaceae bacterium, assembly GCA_947476465.1. Taxonomy (GTDB): domain Bacteria; phylum Pseudomonadota; class Gammaproteobacteria; order Burkholderiales; family Burkholderiaceae_C; genus Ramlibacter. The sequence continues at coordinate 63,388 of CANJQN010000001.1, forward strand.
GAGGCCGCAACCGCCTGCGTGCGAGCGGCCTGCAGGCGCTCGGCCAGCCGGGCCTGGAGCTCGCGCAGGGCTTCGCGGTTGGCCATGGGGCGCGGCGCGGCGGGCCGGTCAGCCCAGCGCCTCGATCTTCGCGAGCAGGTCGCCCGCGTCGACCGGCTTGGTGACGTAATCGCGCGCGCCCTGGCGCATGCCCCAGACGCGATCGGTTTCCTGGTTCTTGCTGGTGCACATAATGATCGGCAAGCCGGTGTACCTGGGGTCGCGCGAGATCGAGCGCGTGAGCTGGAAACCGTTTTGCCCGGGCATGACAACGTCCATCAGGATCAGGTCGGGCAGGTCTTCGGACAAGCGCCGGAAGGCATCGTCGGCGTTCTCCGCCGTGCGGACTGAGAAGCCGTTTTTCTGCAACAGGTCGGTCATGAACATGAGCTCGGTCTTGGAGTCGTCGACGACCAGCACCTTGTGGATGGGCATCAATGGGCTCCTTGCGCGGTACCGAGCTGCCGCACGGTCTGCAGCAGCTGGTCTTTGGTGAAGGGCTTGGTGAGGTATTCCTCGGAGCCGACCATGCGGCCGCGGGCCTTGTCAAAGACGCCGTCCTTGGAGGACAGCATCACCACGGGCACGCCGGCAAAGCGCGCGTTGCGCTTGATGATCGCGCAGGTCTGGTAGCCATCAAGGCGCGGCATGAGGATGTCGCAGAAGATCACATCGGGCTGGTAGTCGTTGATCTTGGACAGGGCGTCGAAGCCGTCCTCGGCCAGCATGACTTCATGGCCGCCTTGCTTGAGAAAGATCTCTGCGCTGCGCCGAATGGTGTTGCTGTCGTCGATGACCAGCACCCTGAGGGCCGTCGGGTTCGTGCTCACTTGATGGGGCTCCTCCAATGCTCGCGCGGGGTCGGCTACATCAGGCTGTAACAGAGCCAGCGCGGCCTAAATCTGAACCATCTCGAAATCTTCCTTGCGGGCGCCACACTCGGGGCAGGTCCAGTTCATGGGAACTTCGGCCCATGCTGTGCCCGGTGGAATGCCGTGCTCAGGGGCGCCGTCGGTCTCGTCGTATATCCATCCGCAGATGAGACACATCCAGGTTTTTGCTTCAGTCACAGCTTAAGGGGGGTTCCAATAGAATGCAACGATTGTATCGACGCCCCTTGTGCAACATTCCCGCTTGCTCACACGCCTCTATGCAAGCCGGCCCATGACATTGCCCACCCTTCCCGAATCTGACGACGTCCCCGCATCCGAACAAGACCTCGATGCCAGTCCGCCCTGCGTGATGACGTTCAACGCCGGCGACCCCAGTGGCGCCGCTGGCCTATCGGCCGACATCGCGGCCATCGTCTCGGTCGGCGCGCATGCCCTGCCGATCACCTGCGGCGCCTACGCCCGCGACACCGCCGAAATCTTCGCCCACTTCGCGTTCGAGGAAGAAGCCATCGCCGAGCAGGCCCGCACCATCCTCGAGGACGTGCAGGTGCAGGTGATCAAGGTGGGTTTTGCCGGGTCGCCCGAGGCACTTAGCACCATCGCCGAGATCTGCACCGACTACACCGACGTTCCAGTCGTGGCCTACATGCCCAACCTGTCCTGGTGGGACGAGGGCCAGATCGACCTGTACCTCGATGCTTTCCGCGAGCTGATGCTGCCGCAAACCACCGTGTTGGTGGGAAACCACAGCACCCTTTGGCGCTGGCTGCTGCCCGACTGGAGCAGCGAGCGCAGCCCCACCGCCCGCGACATCGCCAAGGCCGCCGGCGCTGCCGGGGTGCCCTACACGGTGGTCACCGGCGTGCCCCTGGCCGACCAGTTCATCGACAACGTGCTGGCCTCGCCGCAGGCGGTGCTGGCCAACCAGAAATACGAACGCTTCGAAGCCATCTTCTCCGGCGCTGGCGAAACCTTCAGCGCCGCCCTGGCCGCGCTCCTGGGCAACGGAACCGACCTGACCGCCGCCTTCGGTGAGGCGCTGGCCTACCTGGACCAATGCCTGGACAGCGGCTTTCGCCCGGGCATGGGCCACGTCATTCCCGACCGCATGTTCTGGGCCCAGCCCGCCGGCGAGCCCCCCGAACCCCTGACCGAGGAAGAGGCCCAGGCCCTCCAAGTCCTGGACATGCCCGCCAATGACACCAAGCACTGACAAACCCAGCACCGACCGCAACCAGCAGTTGTTCGACCGCGCCCGCCAGATCATCCCCGGCGGCGTCAATTCGCCGGTGCGCGCCTTCCGCGCCGTCGGCGGCACGCCGCGCTTCGTGCAGCGTGCCCAGGGCGCCCACTTCTGGGACGCCAACGGCCAGCGCTACATCGACTACATCGGCTCCTGGGGCCCAATGATCCTGGGGCACGGCCATCCCGCGGTGGTCGACGCCGTGCAGCGCGCTGTGCTGGAAGGTTTTTCATTCGGCGCGCCGACCGAGCGCGAGGTGCAGCTGGCCGAGGCCATCCTCGCCTTGGTGCCCAGCATGGACATGGTGCGCCTGGTCAGCTCCGGCACCGAAGCCGCCATGAGCGCCATCCGCCTGGCGCGCGGCGCCACCGGACGCAAGCGCATCGTGAAGTTCGAGGGCTGCTACCACGGCCATGCCGATTCGCTGCTGGTCAAGGCCGGCTCGGGCCTGGCCACCTTCGGCAACCCCACCAGCGCCGGCGTGCCGCCCGAGGTGGCGCAGCACACCACTGTGCTCGAGTACAACAACCTTGCGCAGCTGGAAGAAGCCTTCTCGCTGTTCGGCGCCGAGATCGCCTGCCTGATCATCGAACCCATCGCCGGCAACATGAACTTCGTGCGCGCCAGCGTGCCTTTCATGACACGCTGCCGCCAGTTGTGCACGCAGCACGGCGCGCTGCTGGTGTTCGACGAGGTCATGACCGGTTTTCGTGTGGCCCTGGGCGGCGCGCAAAGCATTTATGCCAAGGCCATCCCCGGCTTCCGGCCAGACATCACGGTGCTGGGCAAGGTGATCGGCGGCGGAATGCCGCTGGCGGCCTTCGGCGGCCCGCGTGCCGTCATGGAGCAACTGGCGCCCCTGGGCCCGGTGTACCAGGCCGGCACACTCTCGGGCAACCCGGTGGCCACGGCTTGTGGCCTGGCGACGCTGGCGGAGATTTCCAAGCCCGGCTTCTTCGACGCGCTGTCCGCGCGCACCCGCTCGCTGGTAGCCGGCCTGTCGGCCGCCGCGGCCGAATACGGCGTGCCCTTTAGCACCGAGTGCGAAGGCGGTATGTTCGGATTTTTCCTGCTGCCCGAGCTGCCGCAGAACTACCAGGCGGTGATGAAGAGCGATTCGGCCGGCTTCAACATCCTGTTCCACGGGCTGCTGGATCGCGGTGTGTATATCGCGCCGGCCTTGTATGAGGCTGGCTTCGTGAGTGCGGCGCACAGCGAACAGGATATTGCCGAGACCGTGGCGGTGGCGCGGGCGGTGTTTCGGCAGATGGCGGGCTGATAGGCTGAAAGGCGGAGAGCGCGCCGTGCGCCCGGGGCGGGCACGCTCCCCCCTGAACCCTTCGGGTTTTTAAAGGGAACCCTCCGCGTGCCCGCCCCGGTCGCACGGCGCTTCGGGTCCGCGGAAGATTTCACGCCGGCCCCGTCATTGGCGCCGCGGCAACCAGTGACGCCGCTGCACTGAACCTGAATCCCGAGAAAAAAATGACCGCCCCGCCTCCGGCGCGAAACCTTCACGATGCGCGTGCGCGAGGCGCGGGTGGGGGCGGCAGGCGGAGGGACCCGTCGGTCCGTGCGCGGGAGCGCACTGGACCATCGGGAGGAGCCTGCCGCCCCCACCCGTGCAGCGCGCTCAGCCGGAGAAAGCCGGGCGCCCAGCCGGAGAAAGCCAGGACGCCGCGCTCACGAAAAGCTCAATGCCGGAAGTGACGCACACCAGAGAACACCATCACAACCCCACGCTCATCAGCCGCAGCAATGACCTCGTTGTCCCGCATGCTCCCCCCCGGCTGAATCACGCAGCTGGCCCCCGCATCCACCACAACGTCCAAGCCGTCGCGGAACGGGAAGAACGCATCGCTGGCCACCGCGGTGTCCTTCAAGCTCAAATTGGCGTGCTGCGCCTTGATGCTCGCAATTCGCGCCGAATCCAGCCGCGACATCTGCCCAGCCCCCACACCCATCGTCATGCCATCCTTGCAGAACACGATGGCATTGGACTTGACGTACTTGGCCACCTTCCAGGCGAACAACAGGTCTTGCAACTGCTGCGGCGTGGGCTGCATCTTGGTGACCACCTTCAGATCGGACGAAGCCAGCTCGTGGTTGTCGGCCGTCTGCATCAACAGCCCCGAACCCACCCGCTTGATGTCCATCAAGTTCTGACCCTTGTCCCAGGGCGTCGCGCCGGCGGCCGGCAGCGCGATCTTCATCAGCCGCACATTCACCTTCGACTTGAATACTTCCAGCGCCTGCGGCGTGAAGTCGGTGGCGATCAGCACCTCGACGAATTGCTTGCTCACGGCCTGCGCCGCCGCGCCGTCGAGCGGGCGGTTGAAGGCGATGATGCCGCCAAAGGCGCTGGTCGGATCGGTCTTGAAAGCCTTGTCGTAGGCTTCACCGGCGTTGGCACCGACGGCCACGCCGCAGGGGTTGGCGTGCTTGACGATCACGCAGGCCGGCCCGTCGAAGCTCTTGACGCATTCCCAGGCCGCGTCGGCGTCGGCGATGTTGTTGTACGACAGCTCCTTGCCCTGCAACTGCACGCCTGTCACCAACGCACCGGGCGCGGGGAACAGGTCGCGGTAGTAGGCGGCCTGCTGATGCGGGTTCTCGCCGTAGCGCAGGTCTTGCAGCTTCACGAAGCGGCCATTGGCCTGGGCCGGGAAGGCGGCGCGGGTGCCGTCATCGCGCAGGCTGGAGAGATAGTCGCTGATCGCCGCGTCGTAGTTGCTGATGCGGTTGAAGGCGGCCACCGACAGCGCGAAGCGCGTCTTGTCCGAGAGCTTGCCGCCGGCCTTGAGCTCGGCCAACACCCCCGGGTACTGCGAGGCGTCGGTCAGCACGCCCACATCTTTCCAGTTCTTGGCGGCACTGCGCACCATGGCCGGGCCGCCGATATCGATGTTCTCGATGGCGTCTTCCAGCGTGCACCCGGGCTTGGCGACGGTGGCCTCGAAGGGGTAGAGGTTGACCACCAGCAGGTCAATGGTGGCGATGCCGTGGTCCTTGAGGGCCGCCATGTGGGCCGGCACGTCGCGCCGCGCCAGCAGGCCACCATGCACCATGGGGTGCAGGGTCTTGACGCGGCCGTCGAGCATCTCGGGGAAACCGGTGAGCTCGGCCACCTCGGTGACGGGCAGGCCTTCGTCGGCCAGCAGCTTGGCGGTGCCGCCGGTGGAGATGAGCTTGACGCCAAGGGCGTTCAAGGCGCGGGCGAAGTCGACGATGCCGGTCTTGTCGGAGACGGAAATCAGGGCGTTCATGGAAGGTCTTGTGGAATTCATTTCAGGAGCTTGTGCTCCAGCAGTTTCTTGCGCAGGGTGTTGCGATTGAGGCCCAGCCATTCGGCCGCGCGCGACTGGTTCTGGTCGGCCTTGCTCATGACCACCTCCAGCAGGGGCTTTTCGACCACGTTGATCAGCATCTCGTACATATCGTTGGGCTCGATGCCGCGCAGGTCGCGAAAGTACCCCTCCAGGCTGGTGCGCACGCACTCCTCGATGTATTTCTTGCTCATTTGGTCACCTTGTCTCGTTCTGCGGTGTTTCTTGTTCGGTGTCTTCCAGCGCCGGCCCGTCGAGCGGCGCCGCAGGCAGGCGGTCCATGCGCTGCGCCAGCGCGTCGAACCAGTCGGCCACGGCCTGCCACTGCGCGGCGCTGTCGTCGATGGTGTTCATGCGGTCGCGAAATTCAAGGCCGCCCGGCAGCGCCTTCACGTACCAGGCGATGTGCTTGCGGGCGCTGCGCACGCCGGTGAACTCGCCGTACAGGCCATAGTGGTCCTGCAGGTGTTCCAGCAGCAGACGCCGCACCTGGCCCACCAGCGGCGGCGCGAGCTCGCTGCCGGTCGCCAAAAAATGGGCCACCTCGCGAAAGATCCAGGGCCGGCCCTGGGCGGCGCGGCCGATCATCACCGCGTCGGCGCCGGTCGCGGCCAGCACCGCGCGCGCCTTGGCCGGTGAATCGATGTCGCCATTGGCCACCACCGGCACCCGCACCGCCGCTTTCACCGCGGTGATGGTGTCGTACTCGGCCTGGCCCTTGTAGCCTTGCTCGCGCGTGCGGCCGTGCACCGTGAGCATCAGGATGCCCACATCTTCAAAAGCGCGCGCCAGCGAGACCGCATTGCGCTGCGCCTGGCACCAGCCGGTACGCATCTTGAGGGTGACCGGCACGCCCAGCGGTGCACAGGCCTCGACCACCGCGCGGGCGATCGACACGGCCAGCGCCTCGTCCTGCATCAGCGCCGAGCCGGCCCACTTGTTGCAGACCTTCTTGGCCGGGCAGCCCATGTTGATGTCGATGATCTGCGCGCCGCGCTGCACGTTGTAAACGGCCGCTTGCGCCATCGTGGCCGCATCGGTGCCGGCGATCTGTACCGCGATCGGGCCCGGCTCGCCGGTGTGGTCGGCGCGGCGCGAGGTCTTGAGGCTGTTCCACAGCTCCTTGCGCGAGGTCACCATCTCGCTGACCGCATAGCCCGCCCCGAGGCGCCGGCACAGCTGGCGGAACGGCCGGTCCGTCACGCCCGCCATCGGCGCTGCGAACACATTGTTCGCCAGGATGTAGGGACCGATTTGCATGGAAAGAACGAAACGGGCGTGCTGAAAAAATAGGCACGATTGTAGGCGGTCCAGACACCGCCTCCTGGAACCTTTGCGACGCACCAAGCGGGGGCGGCGCAACACCTCCTGCATACTGCCTCACTGATGGAAGCTTGGCTGCATTCGCTGATGTCCCTCCTGGCGCTGCCGACGTACGGGCTGAGCACGCTTTTCATCGTGTCCTTCATCTCGGCCACGCTGCTGCCGCTGGGGTCCGAGCCCGCGCTGTTCGGGCTGCTCAAGCTCAACCCCGACCTGTTCTGGCCCGCCATCCTGGTGGCCACCGCCGGCAACACCCTGGGCGGCATGGTGGACTGGTGGATCGGGTATGGCGCGCACAAGGCGGTCGACCGCTGGAAGCACTCGAGCGTGCACATCAAGGCGCTGGACTGGCTGCAACGCCTGGGCCCCCCGGGCTGCCTGCTGGCCTGGCTACCGGTGGTGGGCGACCCGCTGTGCGCGGTGGCCGGCTGGTTGAAGCTGCCGTTCTGGCCCTGCACGCTGTACATGGCCATCGGCAAGTTTCTGCGCTATCTGAGCATGACCTGGGTGCTGCTGCAGTTCTTTCCGGGTCAGCTGTGAACCGAGGCGTGGTTCAGCCCGCCGGACGCGCCACCAGCCGCTGGCGCAGGCGCCGCAGCAGGGCAAGACAAAGAAATATCAAGCTGGTCCAGGCCAGCATCAGCAGCACGAGGTTGACAGAACTCTGGTGAGGCACGAGCCCCACCAGGTAGCTGGCCACCGCGCCCCCCAACTGCTGCAGCAGTCCGGCCGCCGCTGCCGCGCTGCCCGCCAAGGCCGGCACCAGCGCCACGGTGCCAGACAACGTTGGGGGCATCAGCAGACCGTGGCCCAGCCCGAACAGGATCAGCGGCAGGGACAGCGCCAGGGGATGGGGCGGCCCGAACACGGCCAATGCCAGCGCGATCAGCAGTGAAATCAGGGTCAAGGACTGGCCCAACCACATCAGACGCCGATCGCTCATGACGCGCACCAGGCGGATGGTCATGACATTGCCGACCATGAACGCCATCGGCGGCGTCGCGATGTACCAGCCGATCCGCTCGGGCGTGACGCCATAGCGGGCCAGGACGATGGGTCCGCCGCCCAGGTAGGTGTAGAACGCGGCGGAGGCCAGGGCAGCGATGCAAGCAAACGCGAGGAACCCGGGCGTTCGCGCCAACTGGACATAGGCCGCCGCGACTGTCGTCCACCCACCGCCAGCACCTGGCAACGCCCGCCGCACCGCTGAGTCGGCCGGCAGCGTGCGCCAGGCGGCCACCAGCAGTGCCGCTGTTATCGCCGCCAAGAGCACGAAGTTCGACTGCCAACCCCAGCGGACATGCAGCTGGCCGCCCAGCAGCGTGGCTGCGGGAGGGCACATCCCCGTGGTCATGCCGGCCCAGGCCATCACACGGGTGCGCTCGGCCGGCCCGAACAGGTCCTGTACCAAGGCGCGGCCGACCGCCATTCCGGCCGCGCTGCCAGCGCCCTGCAGGACGCGGGCGACGATCAGCACCGGCAAGCTCGGCGCGACCACCGCGATCAGTGCCCCCACGAACGCGATCGCCAGGCCGATCAAAAGCACCGGCTTGCGTCCGATGCGATCAGCCAGGGGCCCCCAGACGACCTGCATGCCCCCGTAGGAGGCAACGAAGGCACTGAAGGTCAGCTGCACGCTGCTCTGACGGGCATCGAACAGACGCGGCCAGTCCATCATCGAAGGCAGGCACAGCGTCATGGCCAGCATACCGAAGGCGATCTGGCCGACGACAACGATAGTGACCCAGGCGGACGGCTGGCCCACCGGCGAAGAAGGACTCATGGCTTTCGTTTGTACCTCAGTCGGCCGATCTGCCTACACTCAAGTGGAAACACACCATCGCATGTCCCACACCGCTCCCACTGCCCGCCTTTCCGTGTCCAAGGACAAGCTCAAGTTCGTGCTGCTCGAAGGCATCCACCCGTCCGCGCTGGGCATCCTGCGCGCCGGGGGTTACGCGCAGGTGATCACCTCGCCCAAGGCACTGGCCGGTGACGAACTGGCGGCCCTGATCGCCGACGCGCACTTCGTGGGCATCCGCTCGCGCACCCAGCTGACCGAGGAGGTGCTGGCCCAGGCCGCAAAACTCACCGCGATCGGCGCGTTTTGCATCGGCACCAACCAGATCGACCTGGACGCCGCGATGCGGCGGGGCATTCCGGTGTTCAACGCGCCGTTTTCCAACACCCGCAGCGTGGCCGAGCTGGTGCTGGCCGAGATCATCATCCTGATGCGCGGCATTCCCCACAAGAACGCCGTACTGCACCGAAATGGCTGGGTCAAGAGCTCGGCAGGCTCCAACGAGGTTCGCGGCAAGACGCTGGGCATCGTGGGCTACGGCCACATCGGCACTCAGATCGGCGTGCTGGCCGAACAATTGGGCATGCAGGTGGTGTTTGTCGACATCGAGGCCAAGCTGCCGCTGGGCAACGCCCGCCAGCTCGCCTCACTTGAGGCGGTGCTGGAGGCGGCCGACGTGGTCAGCCTGCACGTGCCAGAGACGCCACAGACGCAGAGCATGATCGGCGCCGCGCAGCTGGCCCGCATGAAGCGCGGCAGCCACCTGATCAATGCGTCGCGCGGCACGGTGGTCGACATCGATGCCCTCGCCGATGCGCTGGCGCTTGAGCACATCGCCGGCGCGGCCATCGACGTGTTCCCGGTGGAGCCGCAGGGCAACGACGCGCGCTTCGAATCACCGCTGGTGAAGTTCGACAACGTGCTGCTGACGCCGCACATTGGCGGCTCGACCGCCGAGGCGCAGGAAAACATCGGCCGCGAAGTGGCGGCCAAACTGGTTCGCTACTCGGACAACGGCTCCACCGTCTCGGCGGTGAACTTCCCCGAGGTGGCGCTGCCCGAGCACACTGGCCGGCGCCGGCTGCTGCACATCCACCGCAACGTGCCCGGCATCATTGCCCGCGTGAACGAGCGCTTTTCGGCCGCGGGCATCAACATCGACGGTCAGTACCTGCGCACCAACGAGGAAGTGGGCTACGTGGTGATCGACGTCGACAGCGACGCGGTGGAGGTGGCGTTGGATGCGCTGTGCGCGATTCCTGGCACCATCCGGTGTCGTGTCCTGTACTGAGGCTGCGGTGCCGCGCCCCGCACAGCGGCATACGGTCGCGCGCCATCAGGTGGGCTGCTGACAAACCGGCGGCACTGGCGTACGCTGCCTGTCCGGGCCACGGTCGACCCCCGATTCGCCCGTCCTTCAGGAGCAAACCATGAACCCCAACCAGGCACTATGGGAAAAAGGTGATTTCACCAAGCTGGCGGCCACGATGCGTGAAAGCGGCGATGCGCTCGTCCAGCAGCTGGGCATCGGCCCCGGCCTGCGGGTGCTGGACCTCGGCTGCGGGGACGGCACCACGGCACTGCCCGCCGCGCAGCGCGGCGCCGACGTGCTGGGGGTGGACATCGCGCGCAATCTGGTGGACGCCGGCAACCAGCGCGCGCAGGCGGCGGGCTTGTCGAACCTGCGCTTCCAGCACGGCGATGCCTCGGCCCTGAGCGATCTGGAAAGCAACGCGTTCGACCGGGTGGTCAGCATCTTCGGCGCGATGTTCGCGCCCCGGCCCTTCGACGTGGCCAAGGAGATGGTTCGCGTCGCCAAGCCTGGCGGACGCATCGTGATGGGCAACTGGATCCCCGGCGACCCCACGCTGGTCGCGCAGATTCTCAAGATCGCCAGCGCCTACTCGCCGCCCCCGCCCGAAGGCTTCATCAGCCCCATGACCTGGGGCGTCGAGGCCAACGTGGCCGAGCGCTTCGGTGCGGCCGGTATCGGCAAGGACAGCATCCAGTGCGAGCGGGCCACCTACACCTTCCGCTTCGCGGGCCCGACCGCCGGCTTCCTGGATGTCTTCCAGCACTTCTACGGCCCGACGATGAACGCCTTCGAGGCGGCCGGCAAGGACGGCCGCACCGCGGCGCTGCGCCAGGAGCTGGACACGCTGTTCGCCAGCCAGAACCAGGCCACGGACGGCAACACGGTGATTGCGGCGACCTACCTGCGGGTGACGGTTAAAGTGCAGTGAAATCCTGCCCGACGACCGACCGCCTACCCGATGGACCTCAAGCAACTTCGCTACTTCACCGTCATTGCCGAAGCCGGAAGCCTTTCGCTGGCCAGTGCGCGTCTGCACATCGCGCAGCCGGCGCTCAGCCTCCACCTGGCCAAGCTCGAGGGCGAGCTTGGCGTACAGCTGATGGTGCGCAACAACCGGGGCGTGACCCTGACCGCCCATGGTGAGAGCCTCCTGCACCACGCCAACCGCATCCTCAAGGATTGCGACTACACCGTCAGCTCGTTTCGCTCCGCCGCCACGACCCCCATGGGTATCGTCTCCGTCGGCTTCTTCTCGACCACGCCCGAGGCCCTGGTTCAGCTGTTTGTCGAACGGGTGCACCTGGAGTTGCCTCAGATCTTCCTGAAGGTGCATGAAAGCCATTCCGGCCGCCTGGAGGAGGATCTTCAAAACGGCACACTGGATCTGGCCCTGGTGATGGTGCGCAAGGCGACCGAGGGTTTCGACATCCACCCGCTGCTGTTCGAGGAGCTTTTCCTCGTCAGCCCGCCCGAGCCGGGCAACACCGCCGAATCGATCGACCTGCGCGACGTGTTCGACTTGCCGCTGTTCCTGCCGAAGGTCGGGATATCCCTGCGCGATCAGATGGAAGAAGCCGCATTGAACATCGGCAAGACCCCGCACGTGGTACATGAAATCGATTCGGCCAGGTTCAGGAAACGCACCGTCCTCTCGGGCCTGGGCCACACCATCTTGCCGTGGAGCACGGTGATCGACGACCACGCACAGGGGAAATTCCTGCTGCGCCGGATCGTCAACCCGGAGCTGCGCGCGCTGCTGGGCATGGCTGAATCGAGCGCCCGCCCGCCGAGCCGTGCGCGCCAGGCAGTCAAGTCAGCCCTGGTGGAGACCATCAAAAGCCTTGTCAGCGAAGGACGTTGGTCGGCGCAGGCGTACACCAAGCCCAAGGCCAAACGCCAGGGCGCGAAGGCGCCTTAGGGCGCTGCTTTCTCACCCCTGACCAGCCGCCCCGGAAGTGCGCCGGTTGACACGCCGTCGATGTACGTCGGTGTGCCGTTGACCAGGGTCATCCGGTAGCCGTGGGCCTTTTGCAGCAGCCGCTTGCCGCCACCCGGAAGGTCTTCGGCCATGTAGGGCCTGTCGCTTGTGAGCTTGTCGAAGTCGATCACATTGATGTCGGCCTTCATGCCCGGCTTGATCAGGCCGCGGTCCAGCAGGCCGAAAAATTGCGCGTTGTCCCGGGTCTGACGTTTGACCAGCCATCCCAGGTCGAGCTTGTCCTTGCCGCAATCCCTGCCCCAGTAGGCCAGCAGGAAGGTCGTGTAGTTGGAGTCTGAAATGATGCTCACATGGGCGCCGCCATCACCCAGACCGAGCAACGTGTCCTTGTCCGTGATCATCTGGCGGCAGATGTTGAGGTTGAACTCGGCGTAGTTGTTGATCGGGCCGAACAGGAAGTTCTTGCCCTCGTCCTCCAGGATCATGTCGTAGGCCACCTCTTGCGCCGGGCGCTTCTGCCGCGCGGCGTGGTGGGCGATCGATGACTCACGGGTAGGCTCATAGTTGGGCGGATTGCCCAGCGGAAAGATGTACTCGAACGAGCGCAGCCGACGGGCAATCGGCGAGGTCGTGTCGTCCGGCGTTTGCGCCAGAAGCTTCGCGCGGAAAGCCGGTGTGCGCATGATCGCCACCCGCTCACTCAAGCCCTTGTTCGCGATCTCCTTGTACGCGGGGAAATCGGAAAATGGATTCAAGCTGCCTTGCAGTCCGAGCAGCACGCCCACGGCCCTGGGCGCCACCTGCGCACGGATTTTCAAACCGGCGTCCACCGCGGCGTGCGTGCGCTCGAGCAACTCTTTCCAGACATGGGGTGTGGCATGGCGCTGCCCCAATGAAAACGACACCGGGCGCCCGCACCGCGTGGCCACGGCACACATCATTTCGAACTCGGTCTGAAGGTCCGGCGTGTCCCAATCGGAGATCAGCTGAAAGACACCCTGCCCCGCATCCCGCAGGCCCAGGGCGATGCCAACGAGTTCATCCTGCGTGGCGCGCAGCCCAGGAACCGGGTCGCCCGCCAGAGTTTGATGGTTGAGGGTGCGCGACGTTGAGAAACCCAGGGCGCCCTGCGCGATGGCATCGCGGGTCAGGACCCGCATCGCGGCGACGTCTTGCGGCGTGGCGGCCTCCAGCCTGGTCGCGCGCTCGCCCATCACGTACAGCCGCAAGGGGCCGTGCGCGATCTGCGCGCAGATATCCATGTCGCGGTTGATGCGCTCCAAAGCGTTGAGGTAGTCGCCAAACGACTCCCATTTCCAGTCGAGTCCGAGGTCGAGGACGGCACCCGGAATGTCTTCGACACCTTCCATGAACTTGACCAGCATCGAACGATCCGCCGGGCGCACCGGCGCGAAGCCGACCCCGCAGTTGCCCATGACTGCGGTGGTGACGCCATGCCAGCTCGAAGGCGCCAGCCGCTCGTCCCAGGTCGCCTGCCCGTCGTAGTGGGTGTGGATGTCGATGAAGCCCGGCGTCACCAGCAGGCCCTTGGCGTCGACCTCCTCGGTGCCGCTGCCAGCAACGTGACCGACTTCCACAATCCGCCCGTCCTTGACGGCAACGTCGCCCTCGAAAAGCGCCGAGCCCGTTCCGTCCGCGACGGTGCCGCCCCGGATCACGAGGTCGTGTTGTGCTTTCATGGGTTCTCCTGTCTGATGCCTGTGCGGCAGTGCTTCACAAGTGGCCGAGCTTGCGCAGATTGGGCTCGAGCCCGGCCAGCGTGCCCATGAAAGGCTCCACCTGCGACATGTCGCAGATGCCTGGCCAGTTCTCGTCGATCATTTCAACGGTGAGCGGCTGCGCGGGGTCGAACTGCACGCCCCGGCCCTTGTAGAAGGCCACCTTGTAAAAGTAGCCGCCACCCGCGCTGAGCAGCGCGCCAGACTGCTTGCAGTTCTCACTGGCCAACCACGCCACCATGGGCGCCACCACGCGCGGCGACATGTGCCGCGCCAGCTCTGGGCGGATGGTGTCCTTGCTCATGCGGGTCTCGGCGCTGGGAGCGACCGTGTTGATGATCACCCCGTTGTCCTTGCAATCGAGCTTGATCGAATCCATCAGGCCCAGCATGCCGCTCTTGGTGGCCCCGTAGATACTGTGGTCCGCCAGGCCGCGCAGGCCCACGCCGGAGCAGGTGAGCACGATGCGGCCGTAGGCTTGCGCGATCATGTGCGGCAGCGCGGCGCGCGTGCAGTACAGCGTGCCCATGAAGTGCACCGCGATCATGGCCTCGATGTCCGCGAGCGTCATTTCCTGCAGCGGCCCGGTGCGCAAGATGCCGGCGTTGTTGATCAGGATGTCGACGCGGCCCCAGGCGTTCAGCGCCACGCCGATGATGCGCTGCGCGGAGGCTGGTTCAGCCACGCTGTCGCTGCTGGCGATCGCCTCGCCGCCCGCGGCGCGGATCTCTTCGACCACGGCAGTGGCGGCCGATGACGAGCCCCCGTCGCGCCCGCTCATGGCGCCGCCGGTGTCGTTGACAACGACCTTGGCGCCGCGTGATCCCAGCAGCAAGGCGTACTCTCGGCCGAGGCCCGTGCCTGCGCCGGTGACGATGGCGACGCGGTTGTCGTAGCGAATCATGTGGGCTCCGGCGTCATGCATGCCGCGCTTCAGTCTTCAAGGCGGTACAGCTGGGTGGCGGTACCCGTGAACAAGGCGACCTTTTCCTGGGCGGAGCAAGATGCCGCCAGCCGCTTGAGGCTGTTCCAGCACACGCGTGCGGAGCAACTTTGCTTTTCGACCGGGAAGTTGGTGCCGAAAAAGCACCGGTCGGCCCCGAAGGCGGCAATGCTGGCATCGACGTACGCGTGCCAGGGCCGGGCCAGTTGCTCTGACGACGGCGGCGTTTTCGCGTCCCGGTAATTCAAGCCGCTCGTATGAATGGTCAGCCCACCCATCTTCATGTAGACGTTGGGGCAGGCCGCCAGCTTGCGGATGCCGGCGTGCCACTGCGCGAACACTTCCTCGTCGCGGCCCTGGTAGGGCCCGATCTTGATCGGGCCGCCGAAGAAATTCAGGACGATGCGGGTGTCTTCGAATTTCCGGGCCAGCGCGTAGACATCGTCCAGCTGCGTGTGGAACAGATAGGTCTCGAACAACAGGCCCAACGGCGCCAGATGGCGAAAACCGGCCTGGAAGGTCTGGTCTTCAAGCATGCGTTCTGGTGCGCGCACGATCGTGATGGTGCGCACGAAGGCCTCATCCGCATGCCAGGCCGCTATGTTGCGAACCCCGCGAAACCGCCCGCCCCCGGCGGCGATGTGCGCCTCAAGCACGCCCTTGACGCGGTCGCCCAGAAGCAGGTCGGCAAAGCCCACGATGCCCGCGCAGGCGCGGGTGGCGCCGTAGTTGCCGCTGGCGAAGATGGCCGCCATGCCGTTGATGAATTCCGTCTCGCCGACCGGTTTGAACTCGCGTGGCCCCTTGGCCCGGTACATCGCGCCGCACTCCGCATGCACGGTGGCCTGAACATCGTGGCCACAGGCCAGATCATCGAGGAACTCCTGCAGCAGGTAGCGGTTGCCCGGCCTGTCCCAGAGATGATGGTGGCTGTCGATCACCGCAAGCTGCGGCTCCAGCACCTCTTCTTGCACGAGCGCAAGCCACGCTTCATCGGGGCGCCGGTGCGCACTGTTGCTGGCGGTCGCTTCGGTCTGGATCGATTTCATGGTCGGCCATCGTAGCCGCCGACCTTGCCTCGGCGAAATAGTTTGTCGTTCTTCTCGCCATGTTGAAAAGCGATACCCGCGGGCCATCGCGGCTGTGGACTTCGTCGCGGGCCAACAGCCAGGAGCCGATAGGGCCGAAGGTGCGGACAGCTTCAAGTGGAGCAAGATCAACAAAGTGGCTAGGATCCATCCATGACCTCACCTGTCTTTCTTTACGCCAGCGTCGGCGAATCATTAACCCGCTATGAACTCGACATAGACAGCGCGTCGCTGATTCAACGGGAATCAATCTCGCTCCCGGACACGGTCCAGTATGTGTGGCCCCACCCAACGAAGCGCGTTTTTTACGTGGCGTCGAGTATCCGCTGCCCTGTCGGCGGCTCGGGGGTCGGCCATCATCTGACCGCCCTGGCCGCCGATGAACGCGGCGTCCTGCGCCAGCTTGGCGCACCCGAGCCGCTGCCGAACCGGCCCATCCATCTGACCGTCGATCACGACGGACGTTATGCCTATGTCACCTATGCGCAGCCGAGCGCGTTGACGGTGCACCGGTTGAATGATGACGGGACGATCGGAGCCTCGATCCCACAGTCGGCGCAGCTGGATTTCGGCACCTTTGCGCACCAGACCCGGGTCTTGCCCAGCAATCAAACGGTCGTGCTGGTCGCTCGCGGGCACAACGAGGCGCCAGGCGAGGCCGAAGTCCCCGGGGCATTGAAGCTTTATTCGGTGCAAGAGGGTGTCCTGCGCGAACGACAGACCGTCGCCCCGGGCGCGGGATTCGGGTTCGGGCCGCGGCATGTGGACTTTCATCCCACCAAGCCCTGGATGTTCGTGTCGCTCGAAAGGCAGAGCGCGTTGCAAGTGTTCACGGTTTCCGATAACGACGATGTGTCCGAACATGCGGCGTACTCGGTCAATTACCTTGCAAATCCGGGCGGTCCGCACCCGCACCAGTTGGGCGGTACCGTGCACGTGCATCCGGGCGGCCGCTTTGCCTATTCGGTCAACCGCGCGGACCAGGCCGAGGTCGTCAATGGCGTGCCCGTTGTCGTGGGTGGCGAAAACAGCATCGTCGTCTTCTCGATCAACGCGTTGACTGGAGAGCCAAGCTTGATCCAGCGGATCAGCCCTCAGACGCTGCATGTCCGCACCTTTTCAATTGACCCCACCGGCACGATTCTTGTCGCTGCGGGGATCATGCCCGTGTGGGTCAAGCAAGGACAAGACGTGGTCTGTGTTCCTGCCGCGCTTTCGGTTTTCCGGATCGGCTCCGACGGAAAGCTCAGCTTCGTTCGAAAATACGATGTGGACGCCGGACCCAAGCCGCAGTGGTGGATGGGGATCGTTTGATCGCTTGGACGCCTTTAAATTCGATCTGCAGTCTCACGCGGGGGCATGCTCAAAATCGTGTGCTGCGTCGCCGGAACGCTCTGCGCGACCCGGCTGGACACTTCGCCCAGGCCCGCGCATCCGATCTGGCCAAGCACCAGATCGATCTCGCGCTTCATGATGTGTGCGACTTGGCGCGCGCCTGCGACACCCCCGGACGCGGCCCCATAGACCCAAGGCCGCCCGAAGAGGCACAGCTTGGCGCCTAAGGCCACCGCCTTGACCACATCGCTTCCTCGGCGAACACCGCTTTCGAGGATCAACGCCGCGCGGTCCCCCACGGCCGCCTTGATCGCCGGGAAAACATCAAGGGGGGCGGGTGCGGCATCGAGCTGGCGGCCACCGTGGTTGGATACGATGATCCCGTCGATTCCGATTTCGACAGCGCGAACGGCATCGGTCGGGCTCAGGATGCCTTTGAGCACCAGATTACCGGGCCAGGCCGCCCGGATCGCCTCAACCTTGGCCCACGTCATTTCGGGCGGGGGGGTCAAGGCGGCGAACAGATCGGCAACCACATCGGCCGACGCGCCTGGCGCGGCGTAGGGCTGCCAGTTTTGCATCATTGGAATTCCGCCCGTGCGCAGGAAATTCATCACCCAGCGCGGGTGCATCAAGGCGTTCAGCATGACGCCCGGTGTCATCGTCAGCGGCCTGGAAAATCCATTGCGCCGATTGCGTTCGCGATTGGAACTGACGGGCACATCGACCGTCACCACAAGGGTTTCGATCTGGAGGGCCAGCGCACGGCGCACGAGATCGGTATTGATTTTCTCGTCCGCGGTCGGGTAGATCTGAAACCACGCATTTTTGCCCGCGATCCTGACCGCATCCTCGATAGAGGCATTGCTCACGCTGGACATCAGGTACGGCAAGTTCGCCTCCTTGGCGACCTGCGCCAGCAACAGGTCGACTCCCGGATGGGCGAGCCCCGCCAGGCCCATCGGGGAGACTCCGAAAGGCGCATCGAATTGCCGTCCGAACAGTTCGATCGACTGAGAACGCTGTGAGACATCCAACAGGTACCGCGGCACCAGTGTGTAGCGGTCGAAGGAGGCGCTGTTGCGCGCAAGGCACTTCTCGTCCTCGACGCCGCCCTCGACAAAATCGAACACGATCTTGGGCAACCTGCGCTTGGCACTGCGTCGCAAATCTTCCAGGTTAAGTGCTTTGGCGTTCATCGGATCTTGAGGCGTCTAGGCATGTATTCTCGGCTCTTCGATCGGTATTGGAGGCTCACGGGCTCGGCCCCAACTACAACTTGAACGGCACGATCATCTGCCGCTGCTCCCCCAGGCCCTCGATCCCCAGGGTGAGCACATCGCCCTTCTTCAGGAACACTGGCGGCTTCATGCCCATGCCGACGCCAGGCGGCGTTCCGGTGGTGATGACGTCACCGGGCATCAGCGTCATGAACTGGCTGAGATAGCTCACCAGCTTGGCCACGCCGAAGATCATGGTCCTGGTGCTGCCGTTTTGCACGCGCTTTCCGTTCAGGTTCAGCCACAGGCCCAGCTTCTGCGGGTTGTCGACTTCGTCGCGGGTCACCAGCCAAGGGCCGATGGGGCCGAAGGTGTCGCAGCCCTTGCCCTTGTCCCACTGCGGGCCGCGCTCCAGCTGGTACTCACGCTCGCTCACGTCGTTGATGACGCAGTAGCCGGCAACATGGTCATGCGCCGCCTTCTGCGAGACGTAGCGGGCACGGGTACCGATCACAACGCCCAGCTCGACCTCCCAATCGGTCTTGACCGAGCCCTTGGGCAGCATGACCGGGTCGTTCGGCCCCTGGATGCAGGAGGTGGCCTTCATGAAGACGATTGGTTCCGAGGGGACCGGAGAGCCTGCCTCGGCGGCGTGGTCGGCGTAATTGAGGCCGATGGCAATGAACTTACCGATGTTGCTCACCGGGCATCCCATGCGCGGCCTGCCACGCACCAGGGGTAGCTTGTCGGTTTTCACCTTGGCCAGCTTGGCCAGGGCGGCATCCGACAGCTGGGCCGGGCCGATGTCGTCGACGATGGTGCTCAGGTCGCGCAGCTTGCCCTGGGCGTCGATGAGACCGGGCTTTTCCTTGCCGGGGTTTCCGTAGCGGACGAGTTTCATGGATTGGCGTTGATCAAGGGGCAGGATGGCTCGCTCATGGGAGCCGCGCTGGTAAGAGCTGTCAAGATTTTCTCGCTCATTTCATCTCCACTTTCGTCCCGGTGAACTCGTACCAGACACCTCGACCTGCGCCGTGCTGTCCAAGGTGTCCACGCTCGACCAATGCGCGAAAGTGCTGCTTGAGCGTGTTGCGATTGGCACCGGTCAGCCGAATCGCGTCCCCCATCGTGATACGCCCATGCTCCCTTGCAAACTCCACGATCCGCAGAGACAGTTCGGGCAGTACGGCAAGTACCAACTTCTCGCGCTCGACCGTCCGATGGAGTCGATGGACCTGTTGCGACAACGCGCGCAGGAAAAAGACGAGCCAGGGCTGCCAGTTCGCGGACTCCGTGCGGATCGTCCCCTGGGTCTGTCGTAGCGCGAGGTAGTAGGCCTCCTTGCTCAACTCGATCACACTCTCGAGCGAGCTGTACGGCACGTAGGCATAGCCGGCCTGCAGCAGCAGCAAGGTGGTCAGCACCCGGCTCAAGCGACCGTTACCGTCCTGGAACGGATGGATCTCCAGAAAGACCACCACCCACATGCCAATGAGCAGAAGTGGGTGAAGCCGTGCGGTGGCGCGCTCCTCATTGAACCAGGTCACCAGTTCGGTCATCAGGCGGGGCGTATCGAACGGCGTCGCGGTTTGGAACACGACGCCCAGCTGCTTTCCGTCCTCGTCGAAAGCGACCACGCTGTTCGTGGAGGCCTTGTAGTTGCCGCGGTGCCAGGCGTCCTTTTCGCTGTAGGTCAGCAGGTCGCGGTGCAGTTGCTTGATGTGGTTTTCGGTCAGCGTGATGTCTTGCCAGGACGAGAACACCAACTCCATGACCTCGGCGTAACCGGCCACCTCCTGCTCGTCGCGCGTCTCGAACGACTTGATCCGCAGGTTGGACAGCAGGCGCTCGACCTCCCGATCCGACAACTTGCTTCCCTCGATGCGGGTGGACGAGCCGATGCTCTCGATGGTGGCCACCCGACGCAACGCGGAGAGTCGATCCGGCGCCAGGGTGCCAAGCGCGCGCCAAGCGCCCTTGAATTCATCGACACCCGCGATGAGGTTCAGCATCTCGGGGGTGATCTGGAGTCCATGGGTTCGGATCATCGGCGCCAATAGTACGCCCATTTACACCCATTATCCAGCACTTCGCCCCCGGGCAAGGCCGTCCGAAGTTTGCTGTTCTTCTTCGGACTTTTTGTCCCTGCGACCCGCCTCAGACGTTGAACAGGAAGTTCATCACATCCCCATCCTTGACCACATAGTCCTTGCCCTCGCTGCGCATCTTCCCCACATCCTTGGCGCCCTGCTCGCCCTTGAACTGGATGAAGTCGTCGAAGGCGATGGTCTGGGCGCGGATGAAGCCGCGCTCGAAGTCGCCGTGGATGACGCCGGCGGCCTGGGGCGCGGTGTCGCCGATGTGGATCGTCCAGGCGCGCACTTCCTTGACGCCGGCGGTGAAATAGGTCTGCAGGCCCAGCAGCTTGAAGGCCGCGCGGATCAGGCGGTTGAGGCCCGCCTCGGTCTGGCCCATTTCCTCCAGGAAGATGGAGCGGTCTTCGTCGCTCATGTCGGCCATGTCGGCCTCCATCTTGGCGCAAATGGCGACCACCGGCGCGTTTTGCGCGGCGCCGTATTCCTGCAGACGTTGCAGCAGTGGGTTGTTCTCGAAGCCGTGTTCGCTGACGTTGCCGACGAACATGGCGCGCTTGGCGGTGATCAGGCACAAGGGCTTGAGCAAAGCCTGTTCCGCATCCGTCAGCGGCATGGTGCGCACCGGCTGGCCCTGGTCCAGGACGGCCTGCACCTTGGTCAGGAGCGCCGAGAGTTTGGCCGCTTCCTTGTCGCCGCTGCGCGCCAACTTGGAGGCGCGGTGCACGGCCTTTTCGACCGTGCCCATGTCGGCCAGGCACAGCTCGGTCTGGATCACCTCAATGTCGGAGATGGGGTCGACCTTGCCAGCCACGTGAATGACGTTCTCGTCTTCGAAGCAGCGCACCACATTGACGAGGGCGTCGGTCTCGCGGATGTGCGCCAGGAACTGGTTGCCCAGCCCTTCGCCCTGGCTGGCGCCAGCCACCAGGCCGGCGATGTCGACGAATTCGACGATGGCGGGCACCACACGTTCCGGTTGGACGATTTTCGACAGTTGGTCCAGCCGCGGATCGGGCACCTCGACCACGCCGGTGTTGGGCTCGATGGTGCAAAAGGGGTAGTTCTCGGCCGCGATGCCGGCCTTGGTCAGCGCGTTGAAAAGGGTGGACTTACCGACATTGGGCAGGCCGACGATGCCGCACTTGAGGCTCATGGAAAACTTTCTCGGGATGGGTGCGCCGGCCGGGCCGCGGATGGGCGGCGCTCTCGCGGGGCACCGGGGATCGCGGGATTTTACAGGCCCGCCCGCCGCGCGATCGCGGCGATACTGCGCCGATGAGACCGCGCCACATCCTTCCGGTGATCGTGTTCGCCCAGTTCGCCGGCACCTCGCTGTGGTTCTCGGGCAATGCGGTGCTGACCGATCTGCAGCAGGCCCTCGGGCTGGGCGCGAATGCGCTGGCCGGGGTCACCTCGGCGGTGCAGCTGGGGTTCATCGCTGGCACGCTGGTGTTTGCCGTGTTCAACGTGGCCGACCGCTGGCGCCCGCGCGATGTGTTCCTGGCCTGTGCCGTTTTGGGCGCCGGCGCCAACCTGGCCGTGCTGGGCCTGCCCGCGCTGGCCGATGAACGCTACGCCGCACTGCTGGCCCTGCGCTTTGCCACCGGGTTCTTTCTGGCCGGCGTCTACCCGGTGGGCATGAAGATCGCGGCCAGCTGGTACCAGCAAGGCCTGGGCGCGGCATTGGGCTGGCTGGTGGGCGCACTCGTGCTGGGCACGGCGCTGCCGCACCTGCTGCGCGGCGCCCTGCCGCAAGGCGCCTGGCCACAGGTGCTGGCCGGTGTTTCGGCGCTGGCGGTGGCGGGCGGGCTGCTGCTGCACCGCGCGGTGCCCGAGGGCCCTTACCTGGCGCGCGCGCCGCGCTTTGACCCGACGGCGCTGTTGCAGGCCTTTCGAAGCCGCGAATTTCGCGGCAGCGCCTTCGGCTACTTCGGCCACATGGTGGAGCTGTACACGCTGTGGGCCTTCGTGCCGCTGATGCTGGCCGCGTACGTGGCTCGCCAGGGCAGCCCGCTGGATGTGTCGTTCTGGTCGTTCTGCATCATCGGCGCCGGGGCCTTGGGCTGCGTCGGCGGCGGCTTGTTATCGCGGCGCCTGGGCAGCGCGCGGGTGGCTTTCGGCCAGCTCGGTGTCTCGGGGCTGTGCTGTGTGCTGTCACCGCTGGCCTATGCGCTGCCGCCCGTGGGCTTTGTGATCTTCATGCTGGTCTGGGGCGTGACGGTGGCTGGCGATTCGCCGCAGTTTTCCGCGTTGAATGCGGCCACCGCGCCCCGGGCCTACGTCGGCTCGGCGCTGACCATCGCCAATTGCATCGGCTTCGCGATCAGCGTGCTAAGCCTGCAGGCCATGGCCGCACTGTCGGCCCGGCTGTCTGCGGCCTGGTGGTTCGTACCCGTGGCGATCGGTCCCGTGCTGGGCCTGCTGGCGTGCCGGCGGCTGGCGGCCCGCAGCGCCTGATCTGGCCCGCCACGTCAGGGGCGTGATTCAAGGCGTCGCGGGCGGCGGTGGGACATCGTCGATGTCGGCGACCACCCGCGCGTAGCGCTGCGAACTCCAGTAGGCGGTGGCCCAGTCGAGCAACACCACCAGGCGGTTGCGAAAGCCGATCAGGAAGTAGATGTGGGCGAACAGCCAGAACATCCAGGCGAAGATCCCGCTGAAGCGAAAGCGCCCCAGCGGGCTCCACAAGTCGACCACCGCCGAGTGCCGGCCGATAGTCGCCAGGTTGCCCCAGTCGCTGTAGCGGAAAGGCCGAGTCGGCTGCCCACGCAGCCGGCGCAGGATATTGCCCGCCGCCGCGCGCCCCATCTGCTTGGCCGCAGGCGACACCCCCGGCACCACGCTTGGGGCCGCACCGGCACGATGGCTTTGCGCCTGGGCCAGATCGCCGATGACGCTGATCTCGGGATGCCCCGGCAGGCTCAGGTCCGCCAGCACCGGCACCCGGCCGGCGCGGTCCGCCTCGATGCCGATGCTGTCCGCGAGCGCACGCCCCAGCGGCGAGGCCGCCACGCCCGCGCCCCAGACCATGCAGCGGCTGTCGATGCGCACCGCTTGCCCGCCCACTTGCAGGGTGACCCCCATGGCGTCGATGTGGGTCACGCGCGAGCCCGTGCGCACTTCCACGCGCAGCGCCTCCAGCTGACGCCGGGCGCTGGCCGAGAGCGATTGCGGCATGGCCTGCAGCAGCCGATCGGCGCCTTCGACCAGCACGATGCGGGCGCGGCCGGGGTCGATCCGGCGGAACTCGCCCGACAAGGTGCGGTGCGCGATCTCGGCCAGGGTTCCGGCCATCTCGACGCCGGTGGGCCCGCCGCCGATCACCACGAAGGTGAGCCAGGCCTCGCGATTGACAAGGTCTGACTCCTTCTCGGCGGCCTCGAACGCCAGCAGCACCCTGCGGCGGATTTCATACGCGTCGTGCAGGGTCTTGAGGCCCGGCGCATGGGCAGCCCAGGCGTCGTTGCCGAAATAGCTGTGGGTGGAGCCGGCGGCCACGATCAGGTGCTCGTAGGGCAGCTGCCCGCCATCGGCCAGCTGCACCTGCCGCCGCGCGCTGTCGATGCCGGTCACCTCGCCGAGCAAGGTGGTGACATTGGCCTGCCCGCGAAACAGGTGCCGGATCGGCGCCGCAATGGCCGGGCCCGCCAGTCCCGCCGTCGCCACCTGATAGAGGAGGGGCTGGAACAGGTGATGGTTGGTGCGATCGACCAGGGTGATGTCGACCGGCGCGCCATCGAGGACCCGGGTGGCTTCGAGGCCGCCGAAGCCACATCCGACGATCACGACCCGGGGCAGGGGCTGGGCATTCCTTCGATCTGTCGTGACGCGATCCACAGCCGCCCGCTCAGCCGAAATCCCACACCCCCACCACCGCCTGCCCCACCTTCAGCACCGCGCCGTCGCCCTCGCGCACGATGGCGTTCATGCCGAAGGCGATGGCGCCGTCCAGGCGTTCGCTGCGGCGGTAGGTCTGCAGGGTGTCGGCCACCACGGTGCCGGTGGCGGCGGTCGCAGGGTCAACATCCGGGATGGTGCAACGCGAGCAGGGCTTGACCGGTTGCAGCAGCACCGGCGCGTCGGCATCCACACGCAGCTGGGCAAGACGGTCCTCGTCGTGCGCATCCAGCCCCGCCAGCACGATGTTGGGCCTAAAACGCTCGATGCCGACCGGGTCATGGCCGTGCGCGACCAGCTTCTCGTTCAAGGCGTCGAGTGAGGCCTGGCCGACCACCAGCACCGGAAAGCCGTCGGTGAAGGCATTGGGCGCCTCAACATCGCCGGTCCACCGGCGATCCGACAGGCGGCGATGCTCAGGGTCGAAGCGCACCAGGCGCAGCCGCTGGCCCAGGAAGTCGCTGAACCACTGGGCCGCCACCGGGCCCATGTCGTAGGCCGGCACCTCGTCGTCCCAGATGCGCACGGTCGCCGGCTGTTCGACGGTGTCGATCTGCAAATGCAGGGCCAGCATGCCGGGGGCGCGCAACACCACCTCATGCAGCTTGAGCTGCGCCTTGATCAAGGCCATGCGCGGCAACTGCCGTTGGGAGACGAACTCGCCCTGCTCGTCGACCACCATCCAGGCGCGGTCGAGGTCGAGGCCGGCCTCGGTCAGTACGGCTTCGGTCAGCTCGACACCGGCACAGGATTTGACGGGGTAGACGAACAACCGGGCGATGCGGGCGTGCGCCCGCGTGGGGTCGGCGGCGGCATTGTCCGCGGCGGGGTCGGTGGAAGAAGTGCTCATGGGTCGTGGTTTCCTTGTCGCGCGCGGCTGCGGCCAGCATTGTGCCCGGCTCCTACAATGCACGGATGGCTGCGCCTCTTGATGTTTGTATCCGTGGCGCCGGCGTGGTCGGCAAGACGCTGGCCCTGTTGCTGGCGCGTGACCGGCTGCGCGTCGGCCTGGTCGCATCGCCCGACTCCCCGCCGCAGGACGTTCGCGCCTATGCCATGAACGAAGCCTCGCGCGAGCTGTTGTCCGGCCTGCGGGCCTGGCCCGACCCCGCGGACGCTACCCCGGTGCTGCGCATGCAAGTGCACGGCGACGATGGCGGGCAGGTGCATTTTGACGCCGGCGAGCAGGGCCGCGAGGCGCTGGCCTGGATCTGCGGGGCCACCGCCCTGCTGGACCGCCTGGGCGAGGCCCTGCGCTACCAGCCGATGGTTGAGTCGCTGACCGAGCCGCGCCCGGCCGCCTTGACGCTGGTGTGCGAAGGCAATGCCAGCGCCACCCGCGCCGAATATGGCGTGCCATTCGAGACCACCCCCTACGCCCAGCACGCCATCGCGGCGCGGCTAAAAGGTGAAATGCCGCACGGACAAGTGGCCAGTCAGTGGTTCAGCCACGGAGAAATCCTCGCACTGCTGCCACTGGGCGGACCGGGCGGGAACTCTGCCGCCCTGGTGTGGTCTGTCGCTCCAGAGCGTGCGTCGCAGCTGCTGGCCTTGCCAGACCACGAGTTCGAGAGCCGCGTCACAGAAGCCAGCCACGGCGAGCTGGGCCGGTTGTCGCTGGGCTCGGGGCGCGTGCGCTGGCCGCTGGTGCTGGCGCGGGCCTCGCGCTGGTGCGGCCCCGGTTGGGCGCTGGCGGGCGATGCGGCGCATGCGGTGCACCCGCTGGCCGGCCAGGGGCTGAACCTGGGCCTGGCGGACGCGCGCGAGCTGGCACGGGTGCTGCACGAGCGTGAGCCTTGGCGCACAGTGGGTGATGAGAAGCTGCTGCGCCGGTATGAGCGGGCGCGCAAGTCGCAGGTGGCGGCCTTGCAACTGGCCACCGACGGCATGCAGTTGCTGTTCGCGCGCGATTCGCGCGCGGCAGGCTGGCTGCGCAACTGGGGCATGCGCGGCTTCGAGCGCAGCGGGCCGCTCAAGGCCTGGGTGGCACGGCAGGCGGCCGGTCACGTCTGAGGCTGGCGAGGCCATTGAAATTCGAGAAACGGAACACGAGATGAACATGATCAAGCGCACCCTGGCGGCCACCCTGCTGGCCTGCGGCCTGGTGGGTGCGGTACAGGCGCAGTCCGCCGAGGCGACGATCCGCAAGAACCTGGCCGAGCGCATTCCGCAGCTGACCAAGGTGGACGAGATCACCCGCTCGCCCATGCCCGGCGTGTGGGAGGTTCGCATGGGCAGCGAGATCTTCTACACCGACGCCCTGGGCAACTATCTGATCCAGGGCCAGATGATCGACACCAAGGCCAAGCGCAACCTCACCGAGGAGCGGGTCGAAAAACTCATGGCGCTGGATTTCGACAAGCTGCCGCTCAAGGACGCCTTCACTGTCGTGCGCGGCAACGGCAAGCGCGTGATGGCGGTCTTCCAGGATCCGAACTGCGGCTACTGCAAGCGCTTCGAGCGCGACACGCAGAAGCTGGACAACGTCACGATCCACATGTTCCTGTACCCCATCCTCGGCGGCGACAGCCCCGAAAAGTCGCGCAACATCTGGTGCGCCAAGGACAAGGCGCGCACCTGGGCCGACTGGATGTTGCGCGACCAGCTGCCCCCCGAGGCCAACTGCGACGCCGGCGCGCTGGCGCGCAACGTCGAGTTCGGCCGCCGCTACAAGGTCAACGGCACCCCCACCACGATCTTCGCCAACGGCACGCGGGTGCCGGGCGCCATCACCGTCGCGCAGGTCGAAAAATACCTGGCTGACGCCAAGTGAGCGTCGCGCGCGCCGCCGGTGTGCGCTATCGGGTGGAGGTGGCGGACCTTCATGCCCACCTGTTTCGCGTCACGCTCACCATCGACCAGCCCGCGATCGGCCAGCGCCTGTCGCTGCCGGCCTGGATTCCCGGCAGCTACCTGGTGCGCGAGTTCGTCAAGCACCTGCAGCGCCTGGTGGCGCGCCAGGACGGCAAGCCGGTGCTGCTGCACCAGATGGACAAGGCCAGCTGGCAGGCCGAGTGCACCGCCAGCGAACCGTTGGAGCTGAGCTGGGAGGTGTATGCCTTCGACGCCTCCGTGCGCACCGCCTGGCTTGACGCGCATCGCGGCTTTTTCAACGGCACCAGCCTGTTCCTGCGGGTGCACGGGCAGGAGGCGCAGCCGCACCTGATGGAGCTGGTGTCGCCCCTGCCCGCCTGGGCAGCGGCGACCGCGCTCACGCCGCACAAGCTCACCAAGCGAGGCTTTGGCACTTACATCGCGCACAACTACGACGAGCTGGTGGACTGCCCGGTAGAGATGGGCACCTTCTGGAGCGGCGAGTTCAAGGCCGCCGGCGTTGCGCACCGCTTTGTGGTGGCCGGCGCCACCGAGTCCTTCGACGGCGCGCGGCTGCTGGCCGACGCGCAGAAGATCTGCGAGACGCAGATCCGCTTTTGGCACGATCGCAAGCGGCCCCCGCACAAGAACTACCTGTTCATGCTGAACGTGGTTGACGACAGCTACGGCGGCCTGGAGCACCGCAACTCCACCGCGCTGATCGCCTCTCGCCGCGACCTGCCGCGCCTGGGTGAGGCCCGCGCCAGCGATGGCTACACCACGCTGCTGGGGCTGATCAGCCACGAGTACTTCCACACTTGGAGCGTCAAGCGGCTGCGGCCCGCGGAGTTCGCGCGCTACAACTACCAGGGCGAGAATTACACCCACATGCTGTGGTTCTTCGAGGGCTTGACCAGCTACTACGACGACCTGCTGCTGCGCCGCGGCGCTCTGATCGACGACGCCACCTACCTGCGCCTGTTGAACAAGACCATCAACCAGGTGCTGCAGGCGCCGGGCCGTGAAGTGCAGTCGGTGGCACAGGCCAGCTTCGACGCCTGGGTGAAGTACTACCGCACCGACGAGAACACGCCCAACGCCACCATCAGCTACTACACCAAGGGCGCGCTGGTCGGCCTGTGCCTGGACCTCACCCTGCGCCGTGAAGGGCGAAGCTGCCTCGACGAGGTGATGCGCACCCTGTGGGAGCGCTGCAAGGGCGGCCCCATGAGTGAATCGGATGTCGCGGCGGTGCTGCGCGAGTTGGGTGGGCGCAGCTTCTCGCGCGAGCTGGCCGCTTGGGTGCACGGCACACGTGAGTTGCCGCTGGAAGACCTGCTTGCCAGCCGCGGGGTTGGCGTGCAGCACGATCCCGCCCAGTGGCAGCAACGCCTGGGCCTGCGCACCGCCGAAGCCAACGGCACGGTGCAGGTCAAGACGGTGCTGCGCGGCGGCGCCGCCGAGCACGCCGGCATGGCCGCGGGCGACGAATGGTTGGGAGTCGAAGTGGCGGGCACCGGTTGGCGCCTGACCAAGGTCGACGACCTGGCGATGTACCTCGGCAACCACCGGCGCTTGACGGCACTGGTGGCGCGCGACCGCCGCTTGCTGCGGCTGGAGCTGGCCCTGCCGGCCACCGCCACCACCTGGCGCCTGGTGCTTCGCGACGCCGCGCTGGCCCAGCCATGGCTCGCGCCCACGACGCCCTGACCCCCGGGCGCCGACCGGCTGCGCTGCGGCTCGGCCTGCTGTTGTGCGGCGTGCTGCTGGCCCACGCACTGCTGCTGCTCTGGTTGACCAGCCAACGGGTGCAGCCCAGCGCCCTTCGCAAGCTGGGAGACCCCTTGTTCACCCGCGTGCTGGTGCCGCAGGCGCCACCACCGGCGACGCCCCCCCTTACCGCACCGCCACCCGCGCCAAGGCGGCCGGCCATCACCTCGGTGGCGGCCCCGTCGGTGCCGCCTCAGGCGACGCGCACCGCCGCCTTGGCGCTGCCGCAGCCGCCGACCCAGGCTGGCGAGCCTGCGCCGCCGAGTGCGCCGTCATCCGAGGCAGATGCCACCGTTGCCGTGAACGTCGATGCGGCGGTTGCTGTCCCGCCGGCCGATGCGGCAGCACCCGCAGCCCCGCTCGCTGCCGAAGTCGCGTCGGCAACCGAGAGCACCCCAACCCCAACCCCAACCCCAACCCCAACCCCAACCCCAACACCAGCCCCGGCCCCAACCCTGGCGTTACCGGCACCCGTCTCACCGCTGCCCCAGCAGGTCGCATCGGGCACCGGCACCGACCCCCGGGCGCTTGACCACTGGCCGCGC
Source organism: Comamonadaceae bacterium (assembly GCA_947476465.1). Taxonomy (GTDB): domain Bacteria; phylum Pseudomonadota; class Gammaproteobacteria; order Burkholderiales; family Burkholderiaceae_C; genus Ramlibacter. The sequence continues at coordinate 92,711 of CANJQN010000001.1, forward strand.
GATTCGCGCCTGAACTACACCTTGACCGGTCAGTTCCGCGGCGGGCCGCTCTACGGCAGCGCACAGGTGCAGTGGCAACGCGAGGGCGCGGCCTACCAGACGCGCGTGACGCTGGACATCAGCCTGGCCGGCACGCGCGTGCTGACCAGCCAGGGCGATGTCACGCCCACCGGCCTGCTGCCTCGGGTGTACGAAGAAACACGCGGCGGCCGCCGCCGCGGGGTGCGCCTGGGTGAGCGGCAGATCGTCCTGGACGACGGCCGCGGCCTGCCGCGCCCCGATGGCGTGCAGGACTCAGCCAGCCAGTTCGTCGAGTTGGGCTATCGCTTCGCGAGCGGACGTGACCGCCTGGAAATCGGCCGCACGGTCGATCTGTGGCTGGCGCGGCCCGGCGGCGTGGACCTGTGGACCTACGACGTGGTGGAACGCGAGGTGCTTCGCACACCCGGCCATGGCGACGTCCAGGCGTGGCGCCTTCGGCCCCGGCCGATCGACAAGGCACGCGGCAACACCACCGCCGAGATCTGGTTCGCACCGGCCTTGCAGTACCTGCCGGTGCGCATCCGGGTGAGCATGGGTGATGAAGCGTTTGTCGATCTGCGCGTCGAGACCATCGAGCAGCGCTGAGTGACTCGCCCCAGCCCCAGGGCGCTTGGGTATAGTCGTCGCATCACAGGAGAGCCCATGGCATACGAACTCATCGAGGTACGCACCGAAGGCGGCAAGGTCGGGGTGGTGCAACTCAATCGTCCCAAGGCGCTGAATGCGCTGAACGACCAGCTGATGAACGAGCTGGGCGAGGCGCTCAAGGCCTTCGACGCCGATCCGGCCATCGGCTGCATGATCGTCACCGGCAGCGATAAGGCCTTTGCCGCCGGCGCCGACATCGGCGCCATGGCCACGCTCGATTTTTCCACCGCCTACGGCGGCGACTTCATCACCCGCAACTGGGAAACCATCCGCAGCATCCGCAAGCCGGTGATCGCGGCGGTCAGCGGCTTCGCCCTGGGCGGCGGCTGCGAGCTGGCCATGATGTGCGACTTCATCATCGCCGCCGACAACGCGAAGTTCGGCCAACCCGAGATCAAGCTGGGCGTGATCCCCGGCGCCGGCGGCACGCAGCGCCTGCCGCGCGCAGTGGGCAAGAGCAAGGCCATGGACCTGGTGCTCACCTCGCGCATGATGGACGCGGCCGAAGCCGAGCGCGCCGGGCTGGTCAGCCGCGTCGTCGCGCTGGACAAACTGATGGACGAAGCCCTGGGCGCCGCGCTCACCATCTGCGAGTTCTCGCAGCTGGCGGTGATGGCGGCCAAGGAGTCGGTCAACCGCGCCTTCGAGGGTGGCCTGAGCGAGGGCGTGATGTACGAGCGGCGCCTGTTCCAGGCCCTCTTTGCCACCGCCGACCAGAAGGAAGGCATGGACGCCTTCGTGAACAAGCGCAAGGCGAAATTCACGAATCGATAGCCCCGCAAGCGCCCTGTGCTTTTCCGGGCCGCTCGGCGCGGCGGCTCCACAGCATCAACAGGGTGCAGGCGCTGCCCACGACCACCAGCGCCAGGAAGCCGGCGCGGAACGTCCCGAAACTGGCGGCCAGGGCACCGAACAAGGGCGGCCCCAACACCACGCCCAAAAAGGTGAACGCCAGCGCGCCGCCGGTGGCCGTGCTGGCCATGCCAGCGGGTGCGCGGCGCGCCACTTGCGCCAGGTAGACACCGTTCCAGCCGATCGCCGAAGCGCCGAACAACACCATCACCACGACGACCACGCTACGCGATGTGTCGGGCGTGAACCCGGCGGTGGCCGCCGCGCACAACGTCATCATGATCGCCAGCAGCAGCAGCGTGCGTGCGGCGCCCATCCCACTGTCGGCGAGCCAACCCCACAGCACGCGGCCCACCGCACCGCCCGCCTGGGTGACGGACAACATCAGCCCGGCGCCGACCAGGCCGTAGGCCAGGTCCTCGTGCAGGTAAGTGACCAGGTAGGTGCCCAGCGACATCTGCATCATCGACATGAGAAACGAGCAGGCCGCCATCAGGGCCAGCGGCCGATGCGACATCACCATGCGCAGTGGCGCGAGCAGACCGCCCCAGCGTACGGCGTGGTCGGGCCGGCGGTCAGCATCCAGCGAGGCACGCACCGGCTGCGAGGCCACGGCAAGCACCACACAGGCCGCAGCCACCACCGCCAGGCTGGCCTGCCAATGCAGCCACAGCATCAACGACGGCACGATGGCGCCGGCCAGCATGCCGCCCACCGGCACACCCGTCTGCTTGACCGAAAACACCAAGGCCATTCGGTGTGCGGGCGTGGTGCGCGTCAGCAGGTGCGAGCTGGCCGGCGTGATGGGCCCATAGCCCAGACCGATGAGCAACGCCCCCAGTGCGATCGCCGGCAGCCATGGCACACCGCACAGCAGCAGCCCCAGGGCGCAGGCCAAAAGACTCCACTGGCTGACGCGAATCGCGCCCCAGCGCAGCACCGCCACCCCGCCCACCAGGCTGGCCATCATCGCGCCAAAGTAGGTCAGCGCCACATACAGGCCCACCAGGGCCGTCGACACACTCAGGGCGCGGGCCACCTCGGGCGCCATCACCGGCAAGGACAGGAGCGCCATTGCGGCCATGGCCTGGATGACCAGGGTCAGCAGCAGGGGTAGCCAGGCTTTGGCCGATGACGAAGGCGTGGGACTGGATGCGGGGGTGTTCAAGGGAGGGTACGTGAGGTCTGCTCAGGCTTCGATTTTGACCGTCAGGACCACTGTTATAATTTTTGGTTCTCGGCGCTTTAGCTCAGTCGGTTAGAGCGATGGAATCATAATCCACAGGTCCGCGGTTCGAATCCGTGAAGCGCCACCAAAATCCGAAGCCTCGCAGGTGATCGCCTTGCGAGGCTTTTTTCTTTGCTCTGGTACTTGCGCGCAGCAGGTATGCCGGCATGCTCGACGGCTCAAACGTTCAGCGGCCCCACGAGCTCCAGCGCATGGGCGTTCCCTTCTGGTCCATCGTCGGCGTGACCGGCCCGGAGAACGAGCAGGTCTTCGTCAACGATCCGTGCGGCAACATGATCGAGTTTCACCAGTTCGACTGCTGCCGCTGCCGCGCGAGCGCACGGCAGGCTGTGTCTTGATCGTCGCCGGCCCGCGAGGGCCGGTGCGTTTCAATTCAGTTGCCCCGCGCCGGCCGCCATGTCGGCGGCGAAGATATCGTTGTTCCGCCACGCCTTGCGAGTTGCCAGGCGCCGCAGCCACCCAAGCAGGTTGGGGTAGGGTTTGAGGTCCAGGCCGATGACGAACGACAGCGGGATCATCGCGCCCAGCGCAATGTCGGCGACGCTGAACGTTCCGGCGAGATACTCGCGGCCCGTCAGGGCGGCATCCACGATTCGCAATTGCCCAAGGTAGGCGGCGCGCGCGGCGTCCACGGCGGCTTCGCTGCGAGGGTCGGCCATCATGGCGAAGAAGAGCGCATGCAGGCTTGGAGCGTAGGTGGCCGCCTCCCAGGTGAGCCACTGTTGCACCACGGCCGCCGCTTTCGGATCCTCAGGCAGCAAGGCGGTGCCTCGGCGGGTGTCGCCAAGGTATCGCAAGATGGCGCCGGACTCCCACAACACGAGCCCATGATCCTCGATCACCGGGACTTGACCATTCGGGTTCAGCTTGCGAAAGGGCCCCTGAGCGTCTCGCACAGCGGCGCGACGGACCTGTTCGACCTGGCGCTGCTCACCGATTTCGTCAAGCGCGAGCAGGATCTTGTTGGCGTTGCGCGAGCCGCCGTACGCGTCCCCGTCGCGGGCAATGTGCCAGACCTTCAACATGTTCACTTCTCCTGCGGTAATTGAGCGGAACCAACGCCTGAGCTTTCGCCCACGACGCGCGACTGACAAAGGCGGTCGATCTCATCGTCGCTGAACGCCAACTCCCGCAGCACCTCGCGCGTGTGCTGGCCCAGGCTGGGCGGCGGGCTCCCGACCCGGGCGATTTCGCCGTCGAAACGCACCGCGCGCGCGACCGTCTTGACTGTGCCGAACTCGGCGCTGGCGACCTCCTGAACGATGCCCGACGCCGCAACCTGCGGGTCGCGCGACAACTCGGGCAAGGTGTTGACGGGCGAGAACGGCACCCCCGCCGCCAGGAAGGCGCGCTCCCAATGTGAGCGAGGCTGGCTCGCGATCAGTGGCCGCAGGATGGCCATCAGCGGCTCGTAGTGCGCGCGCCGGGCTGCGTTGACCTCATAGTCGGCATCTCCCGCCAGCTCCGGCCGTTCGATCGCAACGCAAAACTGCTGCCACAGCTTGTTGTTGCCGCAGGCGATGTACAGCCAGCCGTCCTGCGCTTCAAAGGCCTCGTAGGGGACGTTGTCCGACATCGCCTGTGCGGAGGCGGGCGGCGCGTTGGTGTTCTCTGCGGCCCACGCCCGCTGAAGGCCCCATGCCTGCAGCGCCATGGCTGAATCTGCCAGGCAAACCTCCACATGGGCACCTTCACCGGTGGCGTGACGCTGCAGCAGGGCCGCCAGGATGCCTGCAAAGGCGTTCTGGCCGGTGGTGAAGTCGATCAGCGGGATGTTGATGCGCGTGGGTGGCGGCTCGCCCTCTTTCGGGATGCGCATCATGCCGGCGAAGGCCTGCATCATCGGGTCATAACCGCGCGCATGGGCCAGCGGGCCGGTCTCGCCAAAGGCCGAGATGGTGCAGTAGACCAGGCGCGGGTTGTCTTTGCGAAGCTGCGCATGGCCCAAGCCCAGTCGGTCCATCACGCCGGCGCTGAAGTTTTGCAGCAGAACGTCGCTGCGGCTTGCGAGGCGGCGGATGATGGATATTCCTTCGGGCTTTTTCAAGTCAACGACCACGCTGCGCTTGTTGCGATTGACCACCAGGAACAAGGTGCCGGAGCCGGCTTTGCCCGTGTGAAAAGGCTGCCAGTTGCGCGAATCGTCGCCCGCCAGGGGTTCGATCTTGATCACATCGGCGCCGTAGTCGCCGAGCAGCTGCCCGCAGTGCGGCCCGGCGAAGATGGTTGAAAAATCCAGGACCTGAATGCCTGCCAACGGTTTCATGCGTCTCCTTTGCGGCGTAGCAGGGGCCATGGCCGCGTCGGGGCCACTGCATCGCATCTTCCAATCAGTTAGACATTAAACCGCATCGTCTGGGCCGCTGCAACGGCTGCGGCGCCAGTAGCGCCGCCATCTACCGCGCTTCGCTTCCCCACAAGGTCGACAGTGGCGCAGCCCAGAGGCCCGCTCCCAGCGGCATCGTCTCGTCACCGTCGTACAGCAGAACGCCCATCCTGAACTGATCGCCGGCTACGGCGGCGAGTTTCTTCAACCCTCTGAGGTCGCTCTCCTTGACGGTGGCTGCCGCCTTCACCTCAACGCCCACCAGTTGGCCTGCCGCGTTCTCAATCAGCACGTCGACCTCGTACTTGTCCGCATCCCGGTAATACATCAGGCGATAGTCGCCGTCCGATGTGGTCGTGTGCTTGAGCAGTTCACCATAGACGAAAGTCTCCAGCACATGGCCAAAGCGCGTGCGATCGCGCTGGGCTTCCTCCTGGCTCAAATCCAGGAGCATGGCGAGCAATCCGGAATCAATGAACTGCAGTTTGGGTGTCTTGACTACACGACTGAGGCGGTTGCGAGCCCAGACGTCGATGCGCTTGAGCAAGTACATCTGTTCAAAGACACCGACGTACCGCGCGGCCGTCTTGCCGTCCAGGCCGACCTGCCCACTCAGTTGGCTGTAGTTGCACATCTGACCGGCCGTCTGAGCCACGGCCCGCAGCAAACGCGCCAGGTGATCGAGCTTGTCGATGCCAGCAAGGTCCCGCACATCACGCTGGATGATGGCATCCACGTACTGCCGTGCCCATGTCACCCGGCGCCTGGCGGAAACCCGCGCGATCGCCTCGGGATAGCCCCCGCGCAGCACGCGAGCGACCAGGTCAGTGCCCATGGCCGGCACCCCCGCTTGGAGAATGCGTCCCGAGAATATGCTGTCGATCCAGTTGGCCGATTGACCTTCGATCTCGCTTTGCGACAAAGGCAGCAGGGACAAGGTCTCCATTCGTCCGGCCAACGAATCGGCAACCGTGGGAAGCGCCATCAGGTTGGCTGACCCGGTCAGCAGGAAGCGCCCCGGGCGCCGATCTTCATCCACGCTCTTCTTGATGGCCAAGAGCAACTGGGGGGCGCGCTGAATTTCATCGATGACGGCCCGATCCAGGCTGCGAATCAGGCCAGCCGGATCCTCGCGCGCGGACAGCAAGGTCAGTTCATCGTCGAGCGTCAGATAGCGCATTCCGTTCTCGGCCATCTGGCGAACAAGCGTGGTCTTACCAGCTTGACGCGGACCCGCCAGAAGCACCACGGGGGTATCCAGCAGAGCTTGCGCGATGCGAGACTCGATCCAACGAGGGTAGAGGGCGGGCATGTCCACACCTGGATCCTACCGTAAATTTCGGAATCTAATGCCGTAAATATCGGAATTTGAGGAGAACAATATGGGAATGTTGCCCCTCAAACCCGGACTTCAGCGCAGGAAAGCCGCTGAAGACGGCGCATTCAGCGGCGATCGGCCTTCACGAGCGCCAAGTTGATTAACATTTCTCCGATATTCGGCATGGGCATGAGTATGTCGCGTCCCGCCAGGTGATCGGCTGCTCCGCTGAGAAGCATCAGGACGCAGGCCGAGTCCCATGCCGCATCGACATAACGTACTGGAAGCGCGAGGGCGGGTGCAGGGTGTCCGTCATGGTCAGCAAGGTGCCGTCGGCCGTGTAGTACCAGCGCTGAATGCGCAGCATGGCCTCGCGCGCCTCACATTGCAGCAACCGGGCGTTGGCCTTGGTAGGCAAGGTCGCGCCGATCAACTGCTTGACTTCGCAGACCATCTGCTTGGCGGCCTTTTGCATGCCGAGGAAAACCGGCGTGCCGGTCTTGCTCAGTTGCTGGATCACTTGGCGGTGGGCGGCGGGCACCCACACCGATGACAGGCCCACCGGCAGCGTCTGATCGGTCGCCGCGCGAAGGGTGACGGCGTGGGTCCAGCGCGTGCCGACGGCCGCACCGACCGTGGCCTGCAGTTCGGGGGTCATGTCAACGTCTTCGACACTCACCACCGTCACCTTCGTGTGGTGCGCGTAGTAGGCCAGCGCCGGAATGCTCTCCAGCGACTGGGAAAACTCGGCCGACGGAAACCTTCTGAGCACCACCGTTCCCAGCCCCTGACGGGTGGCAACCAGCCCTTTGTGCTGCAGCGTGGCAACGGCCGAGCGGACCGTCTGGCGACTCACGCCGAACCGCGCAACGACCTCGTTCTCTGACGGCAGAGTCGATTGCACAGGCCAGCGGCCCGCCGCGATTTCACGCTCGAGGGCGTCCGCGACAAGGCGGCGTTTGGTCTGGCCTAACGGCGGTGAATCTGCCCCAGCGACGTCCGGCGAACGAGCGTTTGGCATCTGCAACGCGTTCTTACTCAGCGAAGCACCGCCGGCAGCCAAAGTGCGATCTGGGGTACGAGCAGGACTAGCACCGCCAGCACCACGAGCGTCGCCACATAAGGCAGGCTGCCCATGATGGCGTCCTGCAGGGACCCGTTCCCCGCACGCGCCACCACGTAAAGATTCATGCCGACCGGTGGCGTGAGCAGCCCCACCTCCATGGCGATGACGAACAGCACCGCGAAGTGGATCGGATTGACCCCCAGGGCCGCCATCGCCGGCAGCAGCATCGGCACCATGATCAGCAGCATCGATGTCACTTCCATGAAGGTGCCCAGGATAAACAGCACGCCCATGATCATGAACAGGAAGCCCATCTGTCCCAGCCCGATGGCCTGGATGCCCGCCGCAATGCGCCCGCCGAGGTCGACCAGGCTCAGGTAGTGGCCCAGCAGCATGGCGGTGGCCAGGATCACCATGATCAGACTGGTGTCCACCATTGATTTTCCGAGGCTGCGCAGCAACTGCTCGAAGTTGATGCGTTCGTAGAAGATCTGGCTGATCGCCAGCGAGTAGCCCACGGAGATGATCGCCGCTTCAGTGGCGGTATAGGCGCCGCTGTAGATGCCCCCCAGAATCAGCACCGGCAATAGCAGGCCGGGCAACGCGTGACGCGTCGCCTTCCAGCGCTCGCTCCAGCTCTCCTTGGGCAAGCGCGGGTAGTTGCGAACCCGTGCCACTACCACCGCGCAGATCAGAAGGCTGGCCGCCGCCAGGATGCCCGGCAGCAGCGCGGCCGAGAACAGGTCGATCACCGACTGGTTGGTAATGAATCCGTAAAGAATGAGTGGAATGCTCGGTGGAATCAGGATGCCGAGTGTCCCGCCGGCGGCGGTCACGCCCATCGCATAGCTCTTGTGATAACCGGCCGCCACCATCGCAGGAATGGTGACGGCGCCAACGGCCAGCGCCGTCGCCACGCTCGATCCCGAGATCGCCGAGAACACCGCACAAGCCAGGACGGTCGCAATGCCCAGCCCGCCCCAGAAATGCCCGACCCAAGCGCGCGCAAAGCGTACCAGCGCATCCGAGATGCCGCCAACCCCCATGAGGTTGGCCGTGATCACAAAAAAGGGCACGGCCATCAACGTGAACGGGGTGAGGCTGTTGAAGGCGATCTCGGCCGACGCGAGCAGCGGCAAATCGGCGATCTGGAACCCGACGAGGGCACTCAGGCCGAGCGCCAGGTAGATCGGCGCGCCCGCGGCCAGCAACAGCACCATGATCACGATGGGAAGGTAGTCGATCAAAGCGCCTCCGTCTTTGGCGGCGTGGGCCGCTTGATCTGCCGCAGCACCGCGAAGGCCACCAGGGCGAACCCGACGGGGACAGAGATGCGAACGAGCCATTGTGGGAACTGCAGGATGGTCGCCGACACCTCGTGCAGAGCGAACCGCTGCCAGGTAATGAGGCTGCCGTACCAGACCATCACCAGGGCGAATGCGAGCGTGAGCGCCAGGGTGGCCCGCGTCAGCCAGAGCTGGGTGCGCGGGCCCAGGTGCTCCAGCACGATGGTCGCCCGGATATGGACGTTCTCTCGCTCACCGATGCCCACGCCGATGAGAAGGCTCCAGACGACCAGGTAGGTGACGACCTCGTCAGAGAAGCTGATCGGCAGCGAAAAGAAATAGCGGGAGATCACCGCGAGCGTGCCCAGCACCGTGGCGGCGAGTGCCACCAGGCCCAGCGCCAACAAGGCCCAGTCGTCAATGGTTCGGCGTTTCACGGAGCGGGGTGTCCTCGATCTTGAGTGGCGCTTCGTCCAGGCGAACCGCAATACCCTCCAGCGGCGCGCTGACGGCCGGGTACTTGCGCATCACCATTGCATCGTGTCCGGGCACGACATGATCGTCCGACTCGGCCAGCTCGCGCAAGCGCGCGAAACCACGAACCATGTCCCCGACGTGAAACACCAGCGGCAGCGGCCGGCAGCACTGGTAGCCTTCGTAGAAGTGCGCGGCATCGGAGGCAACCACGACCCAGCCACGGCGGGTGAAGACTCTAGCGAACTGCAGCCCCATGGTGTGGCCGCCCACAAGGTGCAAGGACAGGCCGTCCGACAACTGCGCGTCCCCGTCGTGAAACTGAACCTTGCCATCGAACACCTGGCGTACCAGGCCGGTCACTTCTTCGATCTCGTAGGGCGCACTGAACACCTTGTGCGCCATGTGCCGTCCGGTGGCGAACTGCATCTCGCGATCTTGCATGTGAAAGCGGGCATTGGGTAGCCGATCGAAGTTGCCCGCGTGGTCGTAGTGAAAGTGCGTGAGCACCACGTCCTGCACCTGGTCCCGGTGGGTTCCAAGCAACTCCAGCGAGTCGATCGGGTCGCGCAGGAAATCGCGCCGCCGCTTGCGCCCCATAGCCTCGTTGAACCCGGTGTCGATCAGACACACATGGCCGGGCCGGCGAGCCAGCCAAACAAAGTAATCGATCGCCATCGGCTCGTCGTGCGGGTCGCCCCCCATGAAGAACTCGGGACGGCGGCCGACGCGCGTGGCGTAGCGCAGCGCGAACAACTCATAGGGCACCGGCGTCGTCATTCCTTCTCCTCAATAGTGCGTGCAAGGATACGCGCCGGACTTCCGTCCGCGCCTTCGACGTTCAGGGCGCCGCAGACAATTTCCACGCGCTGATCGGACAGGGCCTCGAAATCGGCGAGGTTCTCGGCGATCAGGACACCGTTGGCCAGCAAAATCTTGTGCACCGGCCAGTCAAAATCCGCAGCGCGTCTGGGCAGGGCCAGGTCCGGCGTGGCGAAGTCCACGCCGAGCAGCTTAAGGCCCTGATCAACCAGCCATTGGGCGGCGTCCAGTGTGAGCGCCGGGTTGTCCAGATAGGTGTCGCTGCCAAAGCGGCGTCCCCAACCCGTGTGAAGCAGCAGCATGTCGCTCGCGCGCAAGCGCGGGCGCTTGGCCTGCAGCATCTCCAGCGTGATGTCCTGGAACGGCTGCACGTCCAGGTGCCACACCACGCCCTGCCCGTGCAGGTTGCCGACGGGGATCTGGTCGAAGCCGGGACCATCCATGAAGATGTGCAAGGGTGCGTCCAGGTGCGTGCCAACGTGGCAGACCATCTCGATGCGTGTGATGTTCAGCCGCGCCTGCGGCATGCTGGCGATGCGCCCGAAGCTCGGGTGGGGAAACACATGCGGCACCGGCAGATCGTTGTGCAGCTTGTGGCTCAGGTCATGCCACGGTCCGGTCGGCCGTGGCGGCGTGGTCTCGGGCCAGTGGCGCCAGCCGCGCCAGCCTGTCCGTCCGTTGGGGGAAATCTCGCACATGTTCGCACCTGCCGCCTCTACAAGGGCTCCGCGAGCACCTTGCGCGCGATCTTGAAGCCGTCGTTGGCCGCTGGCACACCCACGTAGATGGCGCACTGCATCAGCACGGCACGGATCTCCTCCAGCGTGCAGCCGTTGCGGCGCGCCGCTCGCATGTGGATCTCCAGCTCGGCGCCTCGGTTGAGCGCCACCAGCATGCCGATGTTGAGCAGGCTGCGCGTCTTGCGCGGCAGGTCGTCGTTGGCCCATACCGTGCCCCAGCAGTATTCGGTGGCCAACTGTTGAAAGGGCAGTGTGAGGGCATCCGCATTGCGCATCGAGTTGTCGACGTATTCGTCGCCCAGCACCGATCGGCGCGCCGCCATCCCCTTGTCGTAGGTTTCGCTCGTCATCGCTCGCCCTTCTCAGGTTTTCGCCGGCACCGCGCCGAACAACTTCACACCGGCCCACTTCTCGATCGTCCGGGCGACCTCGACCATGTCCTGGTTCGGCCCGCCTTGCGAGATGGCGTGTTGCCAGATCTGCCGCGTGGTGTTGCCCGACCACATCGGGATGCCGAGCGCCTCGCCCTCGTCCACACAAAGGGTCACGTCTTTCATGCTCAGCTCCAGGCCGAATCCGATCGGCTGCCCAGGCAGCACGCACTGCGGCATCTTCTGCTGCGTGGCGCTGTTGTTGCCGGTGCTCGCGTTGAGCACGCTCAACATGGTCAGCGGGTCCAAGCCCGACTTGATGCCCACGGCCATCGCCTCGCATGTGGCCGCGAGCGCGGTCGCTGACAACAGGTTGTTGACCAGTTTCATCACCTGCCCCATGCCGGCCTCCGCGCCCACATGGAACACGTTCTTTCCGATCATGCGCAGCGCGGGCTCGACTTCCGCCCGTGCTTCGGGTGGGCCGGACAGCATCACGGTCAGCGCGCCCTTGACCGCGCCGTACACCCCACCGCTGACCGGCGCGTCCAGAGCCACGACGCCATGCTCGGCGAGACGGGCGGCCACAGCCTTGGCCGTGCGCGGTCCGGTGGTGGACAGGTCGACAAAGATCTGGATCGCCTTGCCACCGGCCAGGCCGCCATCGCCCAGCGCGACCCGCTCGACCGCCTGGGGTGTGGGAAGGCTGGCCATGACGATGCGGCACCGATCGGCTACTTCTCGCGGCGTCGCAGCCCATGCGCCGCCGAGTGCCTCGAAGCGCTCACGCACACCGGGCGACAGGTCGCAGCCGACCAGCTTGTAGCCGGCCTTGAGCAGGCAGCTCGACATGGGAAAACCCATGTTGCCCAGGCCCACGAACCCTATCGCTTCCGTCATGATCCATCTCCTTGTGACGCCAGGGTCTGGTAGATGGCGGCGACATCGCGTTCGCCGCCCGCCTGTGCCGACCGCTCGAACAGCTGGCGCAGCTGGTCCTCGGCAAACGTCTTGTGCCCCGCCGCATTCATCAGGTCGAGCGCCAGGCGAAGGTCTTTCTCGGCCAGGCTCAGAGAGAAGTTCGCCGAGAAATCCTGCGAGCGGATCTTGGGGAAGTTTCGGCTGAGCGAATAGCTCTGGCCCGAACTTCGGCACATCACGTCATGGAGCCGGTCGATGGAGATGCCCATCTTCGACGCCGCCAGAAAGGCCTGCGACACGCCGGCCATGTTCCACAGCGCAACATAGTTGTTCAGCAGTTTGGCGATGCAGCCACAGCCGGCCGGCCCGACATGCTCCACCTGTTTGCCGATCTGCGCCAGCAGGGGCCGCACCGACGCAACCGCATCGTCATCGCCGCCCACCATCAGCGTGAGTTCACCGGTAGCCGCGCGGGACGGTCCCCCGCTCACCGGCGCGTCGATGTAGCGGCACCGGGCGGCGGCGGTCAGTGCCGCCATATCGCGCGCCGTGGCGGGGTCGTTGGTGCTGAGGTCCACGATGCAAAGGCCGGCGCGGGCGCTTGCCAGGATCTGGGGCACCACCGCGCGCACAACCGTCGGGGTGGGCAGAGACAAGATCACCACCTCACAGCTTCGGGCGACGGCGGCGACCGACTGCGCCGCGGCAGCGCCACTTTCGACGGCGCTGGCAAGCTGGCGTGCGGCGATATCGAACGCGAGCATGTCGCGTCCTTGGCCCAGAAGCCGTTTGGCCACCGGTAATCCCATGTTGCCCAGGCCGATCAATCCGACTGCGCTCATGCTCAGTTCCGGCCGACGCTCTTCTTGGCCAAGGCCGCCGAAGCGCCCAGGCCGCTGGATTCGAGGAAGGCTTTTTCGGCGGGCAGGGCCATTTCGGAGAACGCCCGCAGGTCGGCACTGGACACCATTTGCACGTTGGCACCGTTGGCCTTGAAGCGATCGAGTGCACCGGCGTTCAGGCGCTCGAGCTCGGCGTCCTGCCACTTGCGCGATTCGTCCATGGTGTCGACCATCACCTTTTGCAGGTCGGCCGGCAGCTTGTCCCATGCGCGCTTGTTGATGATCACGACATACGGCAGGATCTTGTGGTTGGAGAAGGTCAGGTTCTTCGTCAGCTCCCAACCCTTGACGGAATCCAGGCCCGACAGCGTTGTCTCCAGACCGTCGATCACACCCTGCAGCAGGGCGGTTGGCACCTCCGGCCAGGCCAGCTGTGTGGGCTGCGCACCGAAGGCCTTGAGCGTGCGCTCCACCAGCGGGTTGCCGACGATCCGAATCTTCTGGTTGTTGAAGTCGGCGGGCTTGGCGATAAGCTTGGCCTTGGACGAGGTGGCCCACACCCAGGAGCCGATGTTGTAGTAACCAATCACCTTGACCCCCAGCTTGGTCTCGTACTCTTTGGCCAGCTGGTTGCCGAAGTCGCCCTCGACGAGCTTGCGGTACTCGTCGTAGTTGATGCCCCACAACGAAGGAATCTCGAACACGGCCGATGCCGGCACCACCGAGGTCAGCAGGCTGCTCGGCGGTGCGGCCAGGTCGACCGTACCCGCACTCACCGCCGGGATGGCGTTGGCATCGTTGTACAGCTGCGCGCTCGGGAAGATTCGGATGTTGATGCGGCCATTGGATTTCTGCTTGGCCAGGTCAGCCCACTTCTGGTAGGCCTGCACCTTCACGTTGGATGGCGGCGAGTCGGCGGAAAAGCGGAAGTTGAATTCCTGCGCGAGCAATGGGCCGCCGGCGACCGTGATCGCCACGGCGGCGAAGATGCGTGCAAGGACTTTCATGGCGAGATGTCTCCTGCCGGGTGTTGGAAGGCTCGGCGCGCGCCCCGGCAGCGCGGAACCGATAAGAAACACAACTTGTTCTTACAAGTGTGCCGCCGGTCATTTCGCCGCCTCTCGTGGATAACCCCCGCTTGTCACTTCCTCATACGTACAAGTGACCGCGTCGCCGAAGGACGGCCGGGTCAGCTCGCCCGTTGTAGCGCCTCCCACACCCGCAGCGGCGTGGCCGGCATGTCCAGGTGACGGATGCCCGCCGGCTGCAGGGCGTGGCAGACCGCGTTGAGGGTGGCGGCCATCGCGCCCACGGTGCCTGATTCGCCCACGCCCTTGACACCCAGCGGATTGAGTTTGGTGGGCACGCCCTGGTTCACGCAGACGATGTCGGGGATGTCGTCGGCCCGGGGCATCGCATAGTCCATGAACGAGCCGGTCACCAGTTGCCCCGTCTCGTCATGGGCAATGGCCTCCAGCAGCGCCTGGCCCATGCCCTGCACCACGCCGCCGACGATCTGTCCTTCGACCAGCGCCGCGTTCATCACCACGCCCACGTCCTCGACCGCCACATAGCCGACCGGCGTGACCAGCCCTGTCGCCGGATCGATCTCGACCTCGCAGACATGGCAGCCGTTGGGAAAGGTGGGGCGGGCCGCCGTGAACTGGCCGGTGCCGGCCAGGGCCACGCGGCCCTCGCGGGGGTTGGCTTCCACCGCGGCGGCCAGCTCACCCAGGCTGATCTGGTGATCGGTGCCGGCGACGCGCAGGATGCCGTTGGCGAACTCGATGTCCTGCGGCGCGGCCTCCAGCTGCTCGGCGGCGGCCTGCCGGGCCTTGTCGATCAGGTCATCCATGCCCTGCGCGATGGCCGAGCCGCCCTGCACCAGCGCCGACGAGCCGCCGTTGCCGCGGCCATTGGCCAGCAGGTCGGTGTCGCCCTGGGCATAGTGCACCTTGTCCAGCGGCAGGCCCAGGCGCTGCGCGACCATCCGCGAGAACGAGGTTTCATGGCCCTGCCCCACCGACATGGAGCCGGGCGTGAGGGTGACCGAGCCGTCCGGATGGGCCCGCAGCGTGGCCCAGTCGGTGCCGGCGGCGGCGGCCATTTCAATGGGCATGGCGATGCCGATGCCGCGCAGCATGCCGCGTTGGCGCGCCTCCTCGCGGCGCTGCGCGAAGCCGTCGTAGCGGGCCAGCTCCAGGGCCGTGTCGAGGTTGCGCTCGAAATCGCCGCAGTCGTACTCCAACAGGAACGAGGTGCGATAGGGCATCGCCTGCGCGGGGATCAGGTTGCGGCGGCGCAGGTCGGCCGCATCGATGCCGAGCTCGGCGGCGGCCACGTCAATGACGCGTTCGATGGCGTAGGTGGCGTCGGGGCGCCCCGCGCCGCGATAGGCCGCGGTGGCCTGCGTGTGGGTGAAGATGCCCACCACTTCGCCGGCCACGGCCGGCGTGGTGTACACGCCGGAGATGCCGCCGAAGTTGCTCACCGGCGGGGTCGAGCGAAAGCACATGTAGGCGCCGACATTGACGTCGTAGCGCACGCGCAGTGCGGTGAAGCGGCCGTCGGCATCGAGGCCCAGCTCGGCGGTGACGCGCAGGTCGCGCGCCTGTTCGTCACAGAGAAAGGATTCGCTGCGCTGGGCGGTCCAGTGCACCGGGCGCGCCAGGCGCAGCGCGGCCCAGAACACCAGCACCTCTTCGCGCTGCGCACCGAACTTCATGCCGAACGATCCGCCCACGTCACCGACCAGCACGCGCAAGGCATCGGGCGCCAGGCCGAACAGCTTGGCCAGCTCGCCGCGCATCTGGTGCGGGCTCTGGTGCGACACGCGCAGCACCGGGCGCCCGTCCTCGCCCTGGTAGGCCAGGGCCGAGCGCGGCTCCATCGGCATGGCCGACACGCGGCTGATCTGGGAAGTCAGGCGCGTGACGTGGTGCGAGGCCGCCAGCGCGGCATCGACCTTGGCCATGTCGCCGGCGCGCCAGTGGTAGGCCAGGTTGCCCGGCCGGTCGTCCCACAGCTGCGGCGCATTGTCGGCGCGAGCGGCCAGCGGGTCGAGCACCACAGGAAGCTCGTCATAGTCGACCGATACGAGCTCGGCGGCGTCCAGGGCGGCGGACTCGGTCTCGGCGATGACCATGGCCACCGGCTCGCCCACGAAGCGCACGCGATCGCGCACCAGGAAGGGCCGCGGGGTCTCGACCGCGAAGCTGCCGTCGCCCTGCGGCAGCTTGAAGGGCACAGGGCAATCGACGAAACCTTCAGCCGCCATGTCGGCGCCGGTCAGCACGGCCACCACCCCAGGCAGCGCCAGCGCCGCCGAGGCATCGATCGCGCGCACCATGGCGCTGGGGTACGGGGAGCGAACGAACGCGACGCGCAGCGCGCCGGCCTGGCGGATGTCGTCGGCATACTGGCCGCGGCCGGTGACCAGGCGGTCGTCCTCGCGGCGGGCTCCGGATGTTTCTTGATGGGGGGTGTTCATGCGCTTGTCTCCTGCGCGTACCTTACCCGAAGCGCTGCGGCATGCGTCACGGCAACGAAGGTGCGGCCCGCGTCAATCGCCAAACCTCGACTTCGCCGGCGGCATTTCGTATGCGTGCACACCATAGAATTGCGCAAGGCGTGCCGCGGTGGCATGCATCAGCAGGAGACACAAGCATGGCAGGCCTCTGGTTCGAGGAATTCAAAGTGGGACAGGTGTTCAAGCATGAGATCCGCAGGACGCTCACCGAAGCCGACAATATGTGGTTCAGCAATGCCACCTACAACCCGGCGGCCATTCACATCGACCATGAATATTGCAAGGGCACCGAATTCGGCAAGCCGTTGATCAACAGCGTCTTCACGCTGGGCCTGGTGATCGGCCTGTCGATTCAGGACACCACGCTGGGCACCACGGTAGCCAACCTGGGCATGACCGATGTACGCTTTCCCAAGCCGCTGTTCGCCGGCGACACGGTGCACTCGGTCACCACCGTCAAGGACATCCGCGAGAGCAAGTCACGGCCGACGCAGGGCATCGTCACCTTCCTGCACCAGGGCTTCAACCAGCGCGGCGAAGAGATTTGTATCTGCACGCGGCAAGGGCTGATGATGCGCAAGCCGGCCTGAGGCACGGCAACGGCCAGGTGCCGCTCAGGCGACCACAGCCCGGCCGTTGTTCAGCACCACCACGTTGCGCTGCGCCACACGGGTTCGAAAGCTCACTTCATTGCCATCGCGCCAGAGGTCGGTGACCAGGGTCTCTCCGGGGTACACCGGCGCGGAAAAACGCAGAGCCAGCGACTTCAGGCGGATCGGATCCTCGTCGCAGGCGCCGCGCACCACGGCGCGGGTGACCACGCCCAGCGAGCACAGGCCGTGCAGGATGGGGCGCTCGAAGCCCGCCTTGCGCGCCATCACCGGGTCGGCGTGGATCGGGTTGTAATCGCCTGACAGGCGGTAGATCAGCGCCGCCCGCGTCAGCATGGGCAGCTCGATCGACCGGTCGGGTGAGCGCTCAGGCAGCACGTGCGGCACCGGTGCGTCCTTCATCGTGGAGCCGCAGCCGCCGTCACCGCGCAGCACATAGGTGCTGTCGATATTGCTGACCAGATCGCCCGAGACCACCTCGCGCAGTTGCTTGCGCAGGAACACATTGGCGCCCTTGTCGGCGCCCTTGTCCATCACGCCCAGCACCTGGTTGGTGGCCACGTAGCGGGTGTCCACCTGCAAGGGTTTGAACATCTCGAAGCTTTGCTCGCCGTGCAGCAGCTTGACCCACTTGACGTCGAGCTCGGGCGACATGATCCAGCCGCCGGGGTGGCAGATGACGTTGACCAGCGAGGGCATCACCCGAAAGGGGTCGGCGCGCTCGTACAAATACTGCAGGTCGTCTGGATGCTCTGGCCGGTCGCCGATGCCCACCCCCAGCGCGTACAGCATGGCGTCCCGGGCGGTCAGCGTGGCCTCCAGCGAGGGGATGGGGAAACTCAGTAGCTTCTGGAGATTCATGTGCGCTCGTGTCGTTGTCTTACGGGGGCCACCGCGGAACCGGCTTTGCCGGGCCGCCAGTGGCGCCCCCTTGAGGGGGGGTGGCTACACGCCGTGAGCCGCTTCGGGGGGGAGCCGTATCAGGCGCTTGCCCTGGTTCTCGCCGCGGTAAAGGCCGGCGATCGCATCGGGCGCGCTTTCCAGGCCATCGAGGATCTCCTCGCGGTATTTCAGGCGGCCATCGCGCACCCAGGGCGCGAGCTTGGCCACGGCTTCCTCGTAGCGGTGCTCGTAGTCCCACACCAGAAAGCCCTGCATGCGGGCCGACTTGTTCAGGAG
Source organism: Comamonadaceae bacterium (assembly GCA_947476465.1). GTDB lineage: Bacteria > Pseudomonadota > Gammaproteobacteria > Burkholderiales > Burkholderiaceae_C > Ramlibacter. Next base: position 110,987 of record CANJQN010000001.1, read on the forward strand.
ATGCCGTTCGATGCGCGGCCCCGACGGCCATGGGTCCCAGCTGGACACCGAGGCGGTGCCGCAGACCACGATGCGCGCGTTCTTGTTGATTCGCTGCACCACCGCGTCGGTGATGGAGCCGCTGGTGTTGTCGTAGTACACATCCACGCCCCTGGGGCAGGCGGCTGCCAGCTGCGCGATGAAGTCGGGCGCCTTGTAGTCGACCGCGGCGTCGTAGCCGAACTCGTCCAGGCACTGCTGGCGCTTGGTGGGGCCACCGGCAATGCCGACCGTGCGGCAGCCGGCGATCTTGGCGATCTGGCCGACGGCCGAGCCGACCGCGCCGGCCGCAGTGGACACCACCACCGTGTCGCCGGGCCGGGGCTGGCCGACCTCGGTCAGGGCGAAATAGGCGGTGAGGCCGTTGATGCCCAGCACGCCCAGCGACAGGGACAAGGGCAGGCCCGCCTCGCGCACCTTGCGGCGAATGCCGGTGCCGTCGCTCACGGCCCACTCCTGCCAACCCAGCATGCCCATCACCTTGTCGCCCACCGCATAGCCGGCATGGCGCGAGGCCGTGACGGTGCCGGCGGCAAAGCTGCGCATGACGCCTCCGATGGGCACCGGGTCGGCGTAGTTCGCGGCGGCGTTGACCCAGCCACGCATGGCCGGCTCCACCGAGAGAAACTCGTTGCGCACCAGGAACTGCCCGTCGCGCAGGTCCGGCACATCAGCCTGTGCAATGCGGAAATGCTCCGCCTGCGGAATCCCCAGTGGCCGCGAGGCCAGCACCACTTGCCGGTTCTTCATCGCCGCCGCCATCAGCCGTGCAAGCCGAGGATGGAGATGGCCGCCACGCCCAGGTAGGGCACGCCGCCCAGGTTGTGCGTCAGACCGATGCTGGGCGACTTGAGCTGGCGTTTGCCGGCGCGGCCCAGCAGCTGGTTGTAGACCTCGTAGGCCATGCGCAGGCCGGTGGCGCCGATCGGGTGGCCGAAGCACTTGAGGCCGCCGTCCACCTGGCAGGGCACGCCCCCGCCTTCGCGGTCGAAAAAGCCGTCCAGCACGTCCTTGACGGCGCCGCCGTCCGAGGAGATGCCCAGGTCTTCCATCGTCACCAGTTCGGTGATGGAAAAGCAATCGTGCACTTCCATCAGGTCGATCTGCTCGCGCGGCTTGGTGATGCCGGCCTCCTGGTAGGCACGGCGCGCCGCATTGCGCGTGGTGCGCACATAGCTGCCGTCCCAGGTGTCGGTGCCGGACTCGACACCCGAGCCGGTGGACAGCTGCAGCGACTTGACCGTGACCAGGTCCTTCTTGCCCAAGGCCTTGGCCATCTCGGGGGTGCAGACGATCGCGGCGGCGGCGCCGTCGCTTACGCCGCAGCAGTCGAACAGGCCCAGCGGGTCGGCGATCATGGGTGCGCCGAGAATCTGCTCCATGGTCACCGCCTTTTGCAGGTGGGCCTTGGGGCTGAGCGTGCCGTTCTGGTGGCTCTTCCAGGACACATGCGCCAGGGCGCGCTTGAGTTCTTCCTTCGAAAAGCCGTACTTGTTGCGGTAGCCGGCCGCCAGCTGCGCGAAGCCCGCGGGCGCCGAACCCAGGGGCATCCACAGGTCGTTGAAGGTGCCCTTGTACATCGACGGCAGACCGCCGTACCCGGTGTCCTTGAGCTTTTCGGCGCCGACGGCCAGCGCGATGTCGACCGCGCCCGATGCCACCGCGTAGACGGCGCCGCGAAGCGCCTCGGTTCCGGTGGCGCACATGTTCTCGACCCGGCTGACCGGGATGCCGTCCAGGCGCAGCGCGACCGCCGCGGGAATCGAGGAGTTGCCCACGTTCACCTGCTCGACGCCCGAGCCATACCAGGCCGCGTCGATCTGCTTGCGCTCAATGCCCGCGTCGGCCAGGGCCTCGTCAAAGGCCTCCGCCAGCAGCTGCGGCGTGCCCGCGTCCCAGCGTTCGCCGAAGCGACAGCAACCCATGCCAAGGATGGCGACTTTGTCTTTGATGCCTGATGCCATGTCTGTTCCCTTTCAAGCCTGCAGCGGCGTCGCCTTCCAGAAATAACGCGGAGAGCCGCGCACCTTGTCGAGCTCGCGGATCCGGTAGACCGTTCGCATGGGCATGCCCACCTCCAGGCCGGCAGTGCCGACCTCGGCCATTTCCATCAACAGGCGCGCGCCGTTTTCAAATTGCACGAAGCCCACGTACAGCGGAGGCGAGGGGTGGTAGGAGAGCCAGTCGGCGGTGTGCGTGAGCACCTTGGCCGGCACATCAGCCAGCGGCACCTGCTCGAAGCCGGCGCCCGGCGCATTGCAACCAGGCTTGATGCAGTAGGCCAGCTGCGGAAACTGCACCTGGCCGCACTTGGCGCACTTGCCGGCGACGAAGGCGCCCAGCTGGCCGCGCGAGCGCCACTGCTCTGTCAGCGCGGTCTTGACGGGTTTCTCGGCGCGCATGCCCCATTCCAGGTCGATGCCCCGGTCATACGAGAGCATGCGCAGATAGGCATCATGGACCTGCGCGTCGGCCAGCGCGCCGCTGACGCCGCGGCCCGGCTTGAAGTCGCCAATGGCGTCGGTGGCGCGCAGCACAATGGCGTCGCAGCCCTGGCCGAAGCCCAGCACCACGATCACCTCGCCCGGCTTGGCTTTCTCCAGCACGGCAGCCAGCATCAGCAGCGCGTGCGCGCTGCCGCTGTAGCCGCAGGTGTCTTCCAGCGGGTCGGCCTCGATGCCGGCGGGCATGCCCATCTTCTTGCCCAGGGCGGCGACCACGCCTTTGAAGGGGCTGGACATCACCAGATGCTTGACGTCGCCCGCAGCGACCTTGGCCTGCGCCAGCGCGGCGGACACGGCCGGCGGCACCAGCTTCATGTAGCCCTCGTCGCGGATCCAGCGCTCTTCCCAGAAGTAGTCGTAGCGGCTGTCCTCGGAGCGGAAGTGGTCGACGAACACGGCCGAATTGCTGGAGCTGCCGAGCAGCTCGGCGATGACGCCTTCGCGGCCGACGGTGAAGGCCGCCGCGCCCGCGCCAAAGCTGATCTCCTGCGTGCTGGCCGGCTTGCCGCGCGGATGGTCGGACGCCACCACCAGGGATTCGGTATCGCCACCGGCGGTCAGGGCCTCGAGCAGGGCGGCCGTGCCGGCGCGCTGCGAATGGCCGACGTCCAGCGTGCGCAGGTTCGGCTGCAGGCCCAGGGCGCTGACCAGGAAAGACGCGTTCTGCAGGTCCGCGTAAGGCAGGGTGGTCGACGCCAGCACCACGCGGCCAACGCCGCCGAGCTTGCGGCCGGCGGCCAGGTCACGCGCGGCCTCGACGGCCATGGTGACGCTGTCCTCGTCCCAGCTGCAGAAGGCGCGTTGGCCCTTGCCCTGGGAGCGCAGCGAGGGCGCCATCCATTTGTGAGCGGCCGCAATGGCCGACCGTTCCATCCTCAGGCGGGGAACATACCCGCCGAAGCCCGTGATGCCAGAGGCATTGCTTGAAGCCATTCGCTGCCTTTCCGTTGATCGATCCGCCGATCGGATGCAAGTATCGATGGCACGGCCGATCCGTGCTACTGCGGTTATTCTCGGACAACATCATGCCTTATCGTACGCACACATACAATCAACGTGCTTGAACCAAAGTTGTGAAGCGGACATTGAAAGCTGCCTCTTCGCCGATTCGAATAAGGACTAGAAATGAACTTCGCTCCCTCCCCCATCCGTCCCGCCCGCTCCTTTCTGTTCGTCCCCGCCGACAGCGAGAAGAAGCTGCTCAAGGGCGCCGGCACCGCCGCCGACGCGCTGATCCTCGACCTGGAAGACGCCGTTGCGCCCAGCCGCACCCACATCGCCCGCGGCATGGCGCTGGAGTACCTGCGCGCCCACGCCGACCGCAGCAAGCAGCAGCTGTGGGTGCGCATCAACCCGCTGGACACGCAAGCCGCGCTGCTCGATCTGGTGGTGACCGCTGGCGCGCCCGACGGCCTGATGTTGCCCAAGACGCGCAGCGCCGCCGAGGTGGTGCGCTTGTCCAACTTCCTGGATGCGCTGGAAGTGCGCGAGGGCGTGGCCCAGGGCAGCATCCGCATCATGCCGGTGGCCACCGAGACGCCGCAGTCCCTGTTCACCCTGGGCAGCTACGAAGGCTGCAGTGCCCGCCTGGCCGGCGTCACCTGGGGCGCGGAGGACATCGCCGCCGCCCTGGGCGCCAGCACCAACCGCCGCCCCGACGGCGAGTACGACACCGTCTACCAGCTGGCCGGCGCGCTGTGCCTGACCGCCGCCCACGCTGCCAGCGTGCAACCGATCGACACCATCTGGACCGACTTCAAGGACGACGCCGGCCTGCTGCGCGATTCACAGCGCGGGCGCCAGCGCGGCTTTACCGGCAAGATGGCCATCCACCCCGGTCAGGTCGACATCATCAACGCCGCCTTCTCGCCCAGCGCCGAAGAACTGGCCTGGTCGCGCCGCGTCGTCGAGCTGTTCGAGAGCAACCCCGGCATGGGCACGATCGGGCTGGAAGGCAAGATGCTTGATATGCCGCACCTGAAGCAGGCGCAGCGCGTGCTGGCGCTGGCTGCGCGTTTTGCCAGCTCCTGAGGCAGCGGCTCAGCCAGCGGACGAATAGTCCTCGGCCGACACGGCGTCCGCCCACGTCGTCTTGCCGATGGAGGTGGCCATGTGAACCATATAGCTGCCCTCGGCCGCCCCGTGCCAATGACGCTCGTTCGGCCCGATCCAGACCACGTCGCCCATCCGGATCGGCTGCGCAGCCTCGCCGTCTTTGCAGATCCAGCCCTTGCCGGCCGTGACGTGCAGCACCTGCCCGCGCTCGTGGGCATGCCAGTGCGTCCGGCCGCCCGGAGGGAAAAAGACGTTGTTGATCGACACCCCGTCGGTCGTGGGCATGACAGGGTCGGCCCATACCGCGCCGGTAAACGTGGGGCCACGCTGCTCAGAGGGCGCTTCGTCCACCCGACCGTGAAAAACCTTCATGACGGTTCCTTCCTGTGTTTGTTGAATCAGGGATGCAGCCCCACGCCGCCGGCGGTGTCACCGATGGCATCGACCACGCGGTTGCTGATCAGGTCGCCGTAGCCCAGCGCCGTCCCCAGCCTCACTTTGCCGGGAAGAAGGCGCAGGGCGCCAGGAACTGGCTCGACACACGCGCCAGGATCGGCTTGTCGGCCTCGCTCTCGGTGCGGCGGGCGATCCACTGCGGGTCGGCCTGGAAGGCGCTCCACTTGGCCTCGCGTTCAGCCATGTCCTTCCATTCAAGCAGGTACATCAGTTCGTGATTGTCCTGGCCCACCAGCGTGGTCCAAAAGCCCAGGGGCTTGATGCCGTACTTCTCGAAAAAGCCCAGCGTGTGGTTCTTGAAGCGCTCCTGCAGTGCCGGCATGCGCCCGGGCGCGCAGTAGTAGGTACGCATTTCGATCATCATGTGTCGTCACTCCTGGTGGGGTTGCAAAGTTTCAGCGGATCGAGGGATCAGAGCCTGCGTCGGTTCAATCGGCCAGCGCCATGAGGCTGGCGTGAATCACGTCGGGAATCTCAAGGAAACCCTCTTGAAGCCGCTGTGCGCGATCTTTAGCCGAGCGCTCGAAGGGCACCCGCACCGGCGAGTGCGGATCCAGTGGGCGCGCCGTATGCATCCACTCGACGTACTCAGCCACCTTGGCGGCGAAGTCCTCCCCGGGCGTCAGCACCTTCGGATCGATCATGATGATCAGGCAGCCGAAGCGCTCGAGTTCCAGCGGAAGGGTGGTGGAGCCCGCCATGATTCCCAGCAATTGAACCACCAGCCCGAGGCCCGAGCCCTTGGGGCCACCCCAGTTGACCAGCGCGCCGCCCAGCGCTGCGGCGGGGTCGGTGGTCAGGCGGCCCTCGCCGTCGTAGGCCACGCCTTCGGCGATAGGCATGCCCAGCCGGCGCGCCAGCATCGCGTCCGCGTGGATGATGACGGAGGTGCCGATGTCCCAGATCACTGGCGTGCCGGTGTTGGGAAATCCGAAGCACATCGGGTTGGTACCGAAGCGCGCTTGCGTCGCGCCGTGCGGCGCCACCCAGGCGGAGGCATTGGAGGCAATCATGGTCACCAGGCCCTGCGCCACTGCCATCTCGGCGTAATAGGACAGCATTCCGGTGTACCAGGTGTTGTTCGCTGCGACCATCGCGATGCCGCAGCCGCGGGCCTTGCGGATCGCCACCTCGGTGGCATGGCGGCCGACCAGGTAGCCCACGTTGTCGCCGCCGTCGATGCGCACCGACACCGGCGTCTCGATCTCGGTGCGGATCGGCGTGCGCGGCGTCTTGGTACGCTCCATGCGCTCACAGATGCTGATGGCGCGGGCCAGGCCGCCCTGACGCAGGCCGCGCAGCTCCGAGTCGAGCAGGTGGTCGGCGATGATGGCAGCCTCGGCCTCGGTGTGGCCGGGGTGCCGCATGACGGCCTCGAGCAGCGCTCGGGCCTCGGGAATGGAAATTCGCATGGCGGTGTTACCAGCGGTTTAGTCGGGAGAATGATGAACTGGGCTACCTGGACCTGAGGCGCCTGGCTCAGAGCATAGACGACGCTGCAAGCCACGTCACCCGGATCAAGTGCCGACGAGCCGTCCAAGCCCTGTCGTCTTACTTCGTGCGATATGGCTATTGGCATGGTTGACCATGTTGCGGATACTGCAATTTTTTCGGGGTTGAACTGGAGCTGAACACGCCATGTCCCAGGAAGACGAATATGAGGTTTTCGCGATCCGTTACGCCACGCGCGAGGGTCGCCGCCAGGACCACTTTGTAGGTGGGGACCCGCATGACGCACCTCATGCGATGGACTACTTTGTCTGGCTGGTTCGCAATGAGCAGACCAGCTTCGTGGTGGACACGGGTTTCAATGCCCAAATGGCCGTCCAGCGACGCCGGCAGTTCCTGCGCTCACCCAAGGATGGCCTTGCCCTGCTCGGCGTCGACGCCTCGCAGGTGCAGGACATCGTCATCACGCACCTGCATTACGACCATATCGGCACCTTCGACGATTTTCCGAAGGCCCGCTTCCATCTGCAGGATGCGGAGATGAACTTCGCCACGGGCCGTCACATGTGCGAAGGGTTTTTCAACCACGCCTACGAAGTCGAAGACGTGGTGGGCATGGTCAGGCTCGTCTACAAGGACCGCGTGCGCTTTCACGACGGAACCCACGAGCTGGCGCCCGGCGTGACACTGCATCACCTTGGCGGGCACACCGCAGGCCTGCAGTGCGTGCGCGTAAAGACGCGGCGCGGGTGGGTGGTGCTGGCATCAGATGCCAGCCACTACTACGAGCATTTCCGCCAGCGGCGTTGCTTCACGCTGGCGTTCAACCTGGGCGACATGCTCAATGCCTATCGCACCCTGGACGAGCTGGCCGAGTCGCCCGACCACATCGTGCCGGGCCACGATCCGCTGGTCATGCAGTATTACCCCGCCGTTTCACCCGAGCTCGAAGGCATCGCCGTGCGGCTGGACGTTGCGCCCAAGGCCCTCTGAGGCGCTTGATCTGCAGGGCTGGACAGCCCCGGCACCCGAGCCGACGTGTGGCCAGCGCATGCTGAGTGTCCGAGGCGCAGCACGGGCTTTGCGCCAGAGTCATTGCGCGTGAACGGTATTGCGGCATATCATATGCCAACATACTTTTAATAGGCGCGGGCTTCGCCAGCGCGCGGCCTGGAAGAGCTGCGAATGTCAGAAAGAAACCTCTACAACCAAGATCACGAAGCGTTCCGCGACACGGTGCGCCGCTTCATCCAGAGCGAGATCACGCCCTTTCACATGCAGTGGGAGCGCGACGGCCAGGTTCCGCGTGAATTGTGGCAAAAGGCTGGCGCCGCCGGTCTGCTGGGTTGCTCGGTGCCTGAGGAATACGGTGGCGCCGGCGCCGACGCATTGTTCAACTTCGTTGTCGTCGAGGAGCTGGCGGCCGCCGGCGTCACCGGCCCGGCGTTCGCCGTCCACAACGAGATGGTGATCCCTTACATCTACGCGTTTGGCACCGACGAGCAAAAGCGCCGCTGGCTGCCCGGTATGGTGCGTGGCGAGATCATTGGCGCACTGGGCATGACCGAGCCCCAGGCCGGCAGCGACGTGCGCGGCATCCGCACCCGCGCCGTGCGCGACGGCGGTCACTATGTGGTCGACGGCCAGAAGACCTTTATCTCCAACGGCCAGCTGTGCGATGTGCTGATCCTGGCCTGCAAGACCGACCCGCAAGACGCCAAGGGCGGCGGCATCTCACTGCTGATCGCCGACGCCACGACTGCCGGCTTCGTTCGGGGCAGGCGCCTGGAGAAAATTGGCTTGAAGGCGCAGGACACCTCCGAGCTGTTTTTCGAAAACATGAGCGTGCCTGTGAGCAACCTGCTGGGCGCGGAGCATGGCGGCTTGAAGTTGCTGATGAAGAACCTCGCGCAAGAGCGCCTGACCCAGGCCGTGCGCTCTGCCACCGCGATTGAGGCCATGCTGCAGTGGACCATCGACTACGCACGCGAGCGCAAGATGTTCGGGCATACCCTGGCGGATTTCCAGAACACCCAGTTCAAGCTGGCCGAGCTCAAGACCGAGGCCACCATCAGCCGCGTCTTCACCGATCACTGCATCCGCCTGTTCATCGACGGAAAGCTCGACGGCAACACCGCCGCCATGGCCAAGATGTGGGTGACCGAACTGCACGGCAAAGTGGCCGACCAGTGCCTGCAGCTGTTCGGCGGCTGGGGTTATATGTGGGAATACCCCATCGCCCGCGCCTATGCCGACGCCCGCATCACACGCATCGCCGGCGGCTCGATCGAAGTCATGAAGCAGATCATCGGGCGCAGCCTTTTCGCCGATTCAAAAAAGGACAAGAGATGAACCGACGTTCCTTCCACTGCCCCATCCCATCCATAGAACCAGGAGATGATCATGCGTAGAACCCTGCTCAAGGCCAGTGTCGCGGCCGCCGTGTTGGCCACCCTGGCGCCAGCCAGCTGGTCGCAAGACCGCTACCCCAACCGCCCTGTCCGCTTCGTCGTGCCAGCGGCCGCCGGCGGCCCAAGCGACGTCGTCGCACGCATCGTCGCAGACAAGCTGGGGCAGGCTCTGGGTCAGTCGGTCGTGGTCGAGAACAAGCCCGGCAACGCGCAGATCATGGGCACCGCGTTCGTGGCGCAAGCCAATCCGGACGGCTACACGCTGCTGTTCACCACCAGCACGCCCATCGTGATGGTGCCCGCCACAATCAAGAAGCCACCGTACGACGTGCTGCGCGACCTGACCACCGTGTCGCACCTGGGCATCACGCCGCTGGTGGTGTATTCGAACGCGGCGCTGCCGATCAACAACATCAAGCAGCTGGCCGACTACGCCAGATCCAAGCCGGACGCGTCCAACTACGGCTCCTATGGCGCCGGCTCCAGCGCGCATGTGCTGGGCGAGATGCTGAACAAGCAGCTGGGCACCAAGATCGTCCACATACCGTTCAAGGGCGTGGCGCCGGAACTGCAGGCCCTGGCCGCCGGCGAGCTCACCTACGGCGTGGCCGACATCGGCACCGCCAAGGCGCTGGTGGCGGCCGGCAAGATCCGCCCGATCGCCGTGACCGGCACCCAGCGTGCGCCGGCGCTGCCGGACGTGGCCACCTTCGCCGAACAGGGCATCACCGGCATGGAGCCCTTCTCGCCGTGGTGGGGCCTGTTCGCGCCGGCCAAGACGCCCAGCGCCATCGTCGATCAGGTGGCCGCCGAGGTTGCCAAGATCGTCAAGTCGCCGGAGGTGCGCGAGCGCTTCCTGGGCTTCGGCATCGACCCCACCGGCACCACCGCCGCGCAGGGCAACGAGATGACCCGCGCCGACATGGCCAAGTGGCAATCGATCATCAAGGACGTTTCCTACATCAACTTCGAGTGACTCGGATCGCCGCCTGAACCTTGAGCAGGTTCAGTTCTGGATCATTTTCGCGGCGGTGCCCACCCGGATGGCGTCGGCGATCTCCTTCTCGACGGCTTCGCGCATCTGGTCACGTGTGCCCAGTCGCCGCTCCAGCCCCTGCCGGGCGAGCACCTGACGGACCTCTTCGCCATCGAGGGCAGCGCGCAGGTCGGCATTGAGCTTGTCCAGCAAGGGCGCGGGCACCGCGGCGGGCGCGAGCACGCCGTACCACGTGTCCCATGCGACCGGGTAGCCCTGTTCGGTCAGAGTGGGCACATCAGGGTAGCCCTCGATGCGCCGTGAGGACGCCGCACCGACGGCGCGGGCCTTGCCGGCCTGCAGGCTGGGCAGCACACTGAAGACACTGCCCATGTAGGCGCTCACGTGCCCCCCGTTCAATGCGGCCAACGCGGGCGCCGCGCCGTTGAACGGCACCTGAAGGATGTCGGCCGAGGTGATCTGCTTGAGCAACTCGAATGCGAAGCTGGGCGCGCTGCCGGCGGACGCGTTCGCATAGCTGTACTTGCCTGGATTGGCCTTGGCGAGCTCGACAAACTCCTTCACGGTGGTCGCCGGCGCCTGCGTGCTGACCACCATCAGCGTGGGCGACACACCGATGAAGCCGACCATGGAGAAGTCGCGCATGGTGCGGTAGGGCGTGGTCTTGGGGTTGAGCACTTCGGCGGCGCCGTTGGTGGCACCGGCCGAAATGAGCAAGGTGTGTCCGTCGGGTGCTGCCTGTGCCACCGAATGGGCGCCGATCGTTCCCGAGGCGCCGGGCCTGTTTTCCACAATGACCGGCGATTTCCAGACATCCTGCAGGCGCTGCGCGAGCACGCGCCCGACGGCGTCCGCCGGACCGCCAGGGGGAAAGGGAACGACGATGCGCACAGTCCCCTTCGGAAATGCGGTGGGCGGCTGGCCCGGGCTTTGGGCCCCGGCGGGACCGTACACCAGGGCGGCACCCGCCAGGATAACCAGGGCCGAAGCCGCAAGAGTTCTGCGTCGCAACGTCATCGTCTGTCTCCTTCAGTGAGGGGCCGGCAAGACGCCGGCAATTTAGCGGTAGAAACCTTCCTTGTCGATGGATCTCAGCGCCTCGAGCTCGGCCTGAGAGGGCGGCTGCGTCTCGCGCACGGCATCGGCTACCTTGAGCTTCCAGCCCGTATGGTCCTGCACCTGTTCCACCGTCACGCCCGGGTGGACCGAGCGCAACTCCATCTCGCCACCTTCGTCAAAACCCAGAATGCCCAGGTCGGTGATGACCATCTCGGGCCCGCCGCCCCGGATGCCAGCCTCGGCGCGCCCCCGGCGGCCACCGACAAAGCCGGGGCTGGTGATGAAGTCGACGTTTTCGGGAAAGCGCCGGCGCTCGTGCGTCATCACCACGATGGTTCGCCGCGCCATCGACGCGATGTCGCCGGCGCCACCGCTTCCGGGCAGCCGCACGGTGGGCCGGTGATAGTCGCCGATCACGGTGCTGTTGAGGTTGCCCCAGCGGTCGATCTGCGCGCCGCCGAGAAAGCCGACGTCGATGCGCCCGCCCTGCAACACCCAGTTGAAAGTCTCGAACGAGCCAAGGATGCATTGCGAGTTGGCGGTGACGCCGGCGTCGCCCACCGACAGGGGCATGCGAAATGGCTTGGCGCCAACGATGCCGGTCTCGTACACCAGCACCAGCCGGGGCGCCCGGGTCTGGCGGGCCAGGTTGGCCGCCATGTTGGGCAGGCCCACGCCCACGAACACCACGGTGCCGTCCTGCAGCATGCGCGACGCCACCACGGTCATCAGCTCTTTGTTGGTTGCCTGCATGAACACGGCTCCTCAGTCGTTTCGGCCGTAGTTGACCGGGTAGCTGTAGTGCGGACGCACCTGGATGTCGAGCAGGGTTTTCGCGGGCAGCCGTGCCATGAACTCCGCGTGGTCGCGCACGCCGAACACGTGCTCGTCGAGGTAGGCAGCCACGCCACCGGGCTGTTTGCATACCGATCCCCAGGCGAGGTAGGCGGCGTTGTGGCGGTCGTAGTAGCCCTGTGCGAAGGACGGGTAGGCGCCCCACGGCACCTTGACCACGGCGCTCACCGCAAAGGCCGGAATGACGGTGCGATTGGGGTCGGACCGCACCACCGATTCGTCGACGATCTCCTCGACGGTGGCGATCACGTGGCGCGAGGCGAACACAGCCTCGCGGATGTCACCGATCACGCCCCAGATCTGAAGGTTGCCCTCGGCATCGGCGCGCTGCGCATGCACCAGCGTGACGTCGGGGTTGAGCGCCGGCACCGTATCGTGCCGCGCGCCCGTATAGGGACAGATGACGCTGCGGATCTTCGGATTTACGCGTCCCAGATGCGTCGCGGCGCCCGGGGGCAGCGGATAGAACGACTGGCCCGATGCACCCGCATAAAGTGTGGCGAGCAACTGGTGGTGGGTGTACTCCTCCCACTCGACGCTGCCGCTTTCCAGGGCCTCGCGCGTCGGGCCGAGCAGGCCGACGCCCGCGATGCCGGCGTAGCTGAAGATCAGTTTGCGGGCAACGCCGGCGGCCACCGCCTGATCGAAAATGATGTTGACGTTGCTGCGCGCCAGCGTGAGGTTGCGCTTGCGCTGGCGAATCACCTCGTGCATCGCGGCATGGGGCTCCAGCTGCGTCCACCCGGCGCAGTACAGCATGTCGCCATCGTTGACGAAGCGGCTTACCGCCTCGTCCAGTTGCATCACCTTGCTGCGGGCAGCGGTCTCGTTCACGGGCATTTCTCCTTCGATGGGGGCGGGGTACGCGGTCACCAGGTGTCTACCCAGCGGCGGGTGCGCGGACGGTCGCCGGGCACCGGGGCGGCGTTCAAGCCCATCACGATCCAGCTGCGGGTCCAGGATGGGTCGATCACGTCGTCGGTTTCCAGGTCGGTCGCGCGAGACAGCGCCTTGCCCGCCTCGTACGCTGCGGCCACCAGGCGCTCGTATTCGGTGCGCCGCTGCGCCGGATCGGCGATGGCCTCAAGTTCCTTGCGATGCGACAGCCGCACCTCGCCTTCTAGGTTCATGGGGCCGAACTCGGCGGTGGGCCAGGACACGGCAAAACGCGCCGCCCGGAAGGCACCCGCTGTCATACCCACCTTGCCCAGGCCATAGGCCTTGCGCGTGACAACCACGAACTGCGGCACCTCCAGGTTGGCACTGATGGCCAGCAGCCGGCTGCCGTGGCGCACGATGCCACTTCGCTCAGCCTCAGGCCCGACCATGATGCCGGGCGTATCCACCAGCGACAGCACCGGCAGGCCATAGAAGTCGCACAGCTGCAGGAAGCGCGCGGCCTTGTCGGCGGCGTCACTGTCAATCGCGCCGGCCAGGTGGGCGGGGTCGTTGGCGATCAAGCCGATCGGCCGGCCCTCGACGCGGATCAGCGCGCTCATCATGCCCTTGCCGAATCCGCGGCGCAGCTCCAGCACCGAGTCCGTGTCGGCCAGCAGCCTCACCAGTTCGCGCACCTCGTACATGCGCCGACGGTCCTGGGGCACCACGCCACGCAAGTGGGTCTGGTCGGCGCAGGTCCATTGCTTGAGCGGGCCCTGCCAGTACGAGAGGTATTTCTTGGCCGCATGGACTGCCTGCGCCTCGTCCTCGACCAGGATGTCGATCACGCCGCTTTGCACCTGCTCGTGCACCGGGCCGACCTGGTCCGCCCGAAACTTGCCCAGGCCGCCAGCCTCGATCATCACCGGCCCACCCATGCCGATGTTGGAGCCCCGCGTGGCGATGGTGACGTCGCACAGCCCCATGATCGCGGCGTTGCCGGCAAAACAGAACCCGGACGCGATGCCGATGGTGGGGACCTTACCGCTCAACTGGGGCAAGAGGTTGAAAGTGCGCTGCGCGATCCAGTTGCCGTCGGTGTCGCCGCCGCGCCCTCCCCCGCCTTCGGCAAAGAAGATCGCCGGCATGCGGTTCTTCAGGGCCAGCTCCAGCATGCGGTCGGTCTTGAGGTGGTTGTTGTGCCCCTGCGTGCCCGCGAAGACGGAGTAGTCATAGGCCAGCACGGCACACTGCGTGCCAACGTCACCGAACAACTCGCCGTTGACACGCCCGACACCGCAGATCTGGCCGTCTGCCGGCGTGTTGCGAATCAGATCGTCCAGCGACCGGCGGGCACGTTGCGCGGCGATGACGAAGCCCTGGTACTCGTGGAAGCTGCCGGCGTCGCACAGGTCGCCAACGTTCTCCCGCGCGGTGCGATGGTGCTTCGCGTGGCGGCGCGCCACCATGTCGGGGCGGGCCGCGTCCAGCCAAAGCTGCCGGCGCTCCAGCACTTCGGCCAGGTCGGGGCGGATGGCACCGGGGTCTTGCTGCACGCCAGTGGCCTGGTAGTCGGGGCCACCGTCGCGCGGTTCGATGATCAGCAGCGCGGCGCCCTGTGAAACGCTGTCGCCTTGAACCACCAGCACCTGTCGCACAACGCCGGCCGCCGGCGCCATGACCTCGTTTTCCATCTTCATCGCCTCGACGATGAGCACCGGCTGGCCCTTGGCAATGCGATCGCCGGGTGCCACCAGCAACTGCACGATCACGCCTTGCACCGGTGAACGCGCAGCCACCAGACCATCCTCGATCACGGGGTCGGTGCCCGGGTGCGCAGCGGCGGTCTCAGCCTCACCCGGCGCAGGGGGCGCGCCGGCCGCGTGCAGACGGCGCCGGTCCACCGGCTTGAGCAGGTCGAGGAGATCGCGCTCGAGCGTCTGGGTGTCGAAGCGGCCGGCAGCGAAATCGGGGTGCTCCAGAATGGCCAGCAGCAGGTCGACGTTGGTGTCGATGCCTTCGATGCGCAAGGCCTGCAATGCCCGGGCCGCCTTGGCGGCGGCGGCCTCGAGACCGCCCGAGCGGACATGGACGATGACCTTGGCCAGCAGCGAGTCGTAGCGCGGGTTGGGTGTGAACCCGGAAAATGCGGCCGAGTCGACGCGCACACCGGGGCCGGTCGGCGGCTCGTACACCCGCACGACGCCGCCCGAGGGCTGCACACTGCCGTCACCGGCGATGCGCTCCGTATTGACCCGCGCCTGAATGGCGCAGCCGCGCATCACGATCTTGCCCAGCGCCAGGTCCGACAGCCGCGCGCCGGCGGCAATCTGCAACTGCAGGCGAACCAGATCCAGCCCCGTCACCTCCTCGGTCACGGTGTGTTCCACCTGAATGCGCGGGTTGGCCTCCAGGAACACGAACTGCGCTTCAGGGTCTGCACCGGACACGCCATCACGCACCAGGAACTCGAAGGTGCCGAGTCCGCGGTAGGCCACGGCCCCGGCCATGCGCAGTGCCGCCGCGGCCATGGCCTCTCGCAGCGCAGCGGGAACCGACAGGGCGGGCGCGATCTCGATCAGCTTCTGGCGCTGCCGCTGCACGCTGCACTCGCGGTCGCCCAGGTGCATGACCTTGCCCGTGCCGTCGCCGATCACCTGGACCTCGACGTGCTTCGCGCGGGTGATGAACTCCTCGACGAAGACGTCTTCTACACCGAACGCGGACAAGGCCTCGGAGCGGCAGCGGTCGATCGCGCCCGGCAGCTCGCCCGCCTGGTTCACGACCCGGATGCCGCGGCCGCCGCCGCCAGCCACGGCCTTGATCGCCACCGCGGCGCCAGGCGGCAGGCAGGCCATGAAGGCCTCGGCCTGGCGTGCGTCGGCCACGTTCGCAGTGGCGCGCGCCACCGGCACCTTGCTGGCCTGCGCCAGCTGGCGCGCGCTGACTTTGTCGCCCAGGGTGCGCAAGTTGTCCACGGTCGGCCCGACGAACACGAGGCCACTTCGCTCACACAGCTGCGCGAACTCGGCGCTTTCGCTGAGGAAGCCGTAACCGGGATGCACCGCATCGCAGCCCGCCGATCTCGCGGCTGCGACGATTTGCTCCATGTCGAGGTAGGCCGCGGCGCCGCGCCCTGACAGGAGCACGCTGTCGTCGGCGGCGCGCAGGTGGAGGCTGGCGGCATCGTCCTGCGGGTACACGGCGACAGTGGCGATGCCCATCTCGGCGGCGGTCGCTATCACGCGCAAGGCGATTTCGCCCCGGTTGGCGACAAGCAGGCGGTGGATGCTGGCACTCATGGCTGGGAAAGGCTCAGCCCGGCGGGCGTTCGACCAGGTCGATCTGCAGCCGGTAGCGCTGTGGGTGGTACTGAATCACAGAAGCGCCGAACGCGCTGCCATCCGCCAGGTAGTAGACGCGCGTGATGCGCAGCAGCGGCGTCTTGGATGCCACGCCGAGCAACTCGGCAGTCACACGGTCCGCTGCGACCGGATCGACGATCTGCTCGGCCCGCTGAGCCCGCAGGCCGAAGTGCTGCTCGATCAACTGGACGATGGTGGTGCCGGACGCGAAGTCCCGCGCCCGCAGCTTGCGCCCGAAGCGCAGTGGAAAGTACATCTGTGCGTGCGTCAGTGGCAGGCCTTCGGAGCTGCCCACCTCGGCAATCGTCAGGCACTTCTCCCCAGGTTCCAAACCCAGCCGCTCGCTGATCTCGGCCGGCGGCACCGCCTCGGTGCGCGACAGGTTGGCATAGCGCACGTTGCCGATGTAGTTGACTGCATGAAAGAGCGAGCCCACCGGGTGCGTGACCCGCTGCGCCTTGCTGCGCTCGACCACAAAGGTCCCCAGCCCGCGCCGGCGCACCACCATCTGCCGCTGCAGCAGCTCGGCCATGGCCTGGCGCACCGTGCTGCGGCTTACACCATAGGTGTCGCACAGTTGCTCCTCGGTCGGCATGCGCGCCTGGGGCGCCAGCTGGCCCGAGGTGATCTGCTCGCGAAACATCTGCGCGATCTGGGCGTAGAGCGGCGCCGGCCCACCGGCAAGCTGCTCGGAGAAGGCGGGGCGGGATGCGGATTCGATGGGTCTCTTGGTGGACATGATGGCGGATTCGAGCATAGCTGGACCCCTGCGGCGGGACCGGCGCGGCCATCATGCGCCGAGCTGGAAGACATGAGCCGCCGTACGGCGGGTCCATTTGTCCGCGATCTCGGGGGTGACACCCGGCAGGCAACGCACCTCGTCAAAGATCTCGCGGATCGGCATGTTCAGCATGTTCCAGGTGCTGCCGAACATCAGCTTGTCGCGCAGCGGGCCGCGCCCGAAGTGCAGCAAGGGCTCGAAGCCGTAGCCAGGCTCGGCCATGCTGCGCGGACGAAAGGCCGACACTTCCAGATAGACGTTGGGATGCCGCCAGGCCACGCTGACCATCTCCTGCATCCAGGGCCAGCCGGCATGGCCGGCCAGGATCTTGAATTCCGGAAACTCGATGGCGATGCGGTCGATCTCGCGCGGATTCGAGGAATCGAGCGGGCAGCGCGGATCCCAATTTCCCGTGGAGTGGATCCAGGCCGGCAGGCCGCGCTCCTGGCAGATGCGGTACAGGGGCAGGAAGGGCTCGTCGGTCGGCCGCAATCCGTGCCGGAATCCGACCACCATCAGGCCCTGGTAACCCAGTTCGTCGATGCAACGCTTGAAGGTCTGCGTGGCGTCCTTCTTGAGTGGGTCGATGCCGGCCAGCAGCACGAAGCGGCCGGGGAAGCGCCGCGCCATCTCGGCGTGAAACTCAAAGGGGACGGGCTTGACGCCCAGGTGTGTCTCGTAGTCGCCGTTGTGAATGACCGAGGCCGCCACGCCGGCTTCATCCATCGTGGCCACGAACGCGTCGACCGTGCCGCCCTTGCTGACGATGCGCTCGGTCAGCACGGCCACGGCTTCCTCGAAGGGTCGTTCGTCCAGGAGCCGGAAGTAGTCGGCCCGGCTCAGGCTGGCCCAATGCGCGAAGCCGCGCCAGAACACACGCAGATAAGCACGGCTCTTGGCGATCGCCTCGATCCACTGCCGCAACGTCTCAGGCGTGGGAACGAAGGTGCAGGTGTCAACCACACCTGGGCGCAATTTAGTCGTCATCGGACACTCCTGTGCGCACTCACGGCAGCGACGGCTTTCGGGTACCCATGGCGGGGCTGGTGCTTGCGTTCCCGTTCAGTCAGCGATCGGCCGTTCATGCGCTTTCCTGTTGATCGTTCTGGGCCAATGATCGGGTTATGTCCTGCTTGACGCACGAGGGTTTGTACGGACAATCGTACGTCCACCCAACACGCATGATCCTTGACGATGAGCCGAATGGAAACTGCGGGCGCACTGGAGCGGGAGCTGCTGGTCTGGCTGGAGGCGAGCCTGGGCGCGAAGATCACGATGGCCCAGCGGCTGGTGGGCGGCAATCGCCGCCGGGCGTGGGCAGTCGATCTGGGCATGCCGTCGGGCGAACCCATCAAGATCTTCCTGCGCTTCGCGTCGCAGGAGCAGGATTGTTCCGACCCTTATGACCTGCGGCGCGAGGCTGCCATCTACCAGGCCCTGGAGGGCAGTGGCGTGCCGATCGCCCGGGTGTACGCATTGCACCCGTCGCTGCAGGCCGTGGCGCTGGAGCGTGTGGAAGGTAAATCTTCCTATCGAGGCGTCGACGACGAAGACCGCAAGACTCGCATTGCCCAGGACTTCATGCGCGCGCTTGACGTTCTGCACAAGGTCGATGCCGGCTCGCTCGCCTTGCCAGTGGCACGCCATGCCAGCATCGCGGAGCACGTGCGCGAGGAGCTGGCGATCTGGCGCGGCATGTATGAGTTCACTGGCCGGGCCGACCCGTTGATCGAGTTCACCTTTGCCTGGCTGGGCGCGAACGTGCCGCAGGCGCCAGGTGTGCCGGTGGTAGTGCACGGCGATGCTGGACCCGGCAACTTCATGTTCACCGACGACCGGGTTTCCGCCCTGGTCGACTGGGAGCTGTGGCATCTGGGCGATCCCGTCGAAGATCTGGCCTGGCTTTCCATGCGCTGCACGCTCGAGCCCTTCCCCGCATTCGCACTAAGGGTGCGCGAGTACGAGCAACGCAGCGGCGGGCCGGTCGACCGTGCTCGGCTGTTGTACCACCGCATTCTGGTATGCCTGAAGGTGGTGATCATCCGCCATCGCGCGCTGCTCGACCCCTCGCCAGACAGCAACCCGGGCAACTCAATCATCAGCCGCACCCTCAATCGCCGGCTACTCACCGAGGTGTTGCAGCAGGCCGCAGGGCCGGTGAAAGCGCCACGCGATCTGCCCGAACCCAGACCCACGGCGCAGGACCACGAATACACCTACCTGCTGGACCAGCTTCGCGACGTGATCGTGCCCGCCTTGTCCGAACCGGTCGCACGCTATCGGGCCAAGGGCATGGCACGCGTGGTGAAGTACCTGCAGCAGGTGGACCGCTACGCCCAGCCCTTTGCCGTGCAGGAGGCGCAGGACCTGGCAGATGCGTTGGGCACCGGCCAGGTCTTCGTGGACGTCGCTCAGGGCCGCGACGCGCTGTCGGCGGCCATCCGCGCCGGACAGGCCGACGCCCGCCGCGTGCTGGTGTATCTGGCACGGCAGTCCGCGCGTGACAGCTTGCTGGGCGCCCCGGCTGTGGGCGCCCTGGCCCATCGCTCTTTTGACTCTCCCGATCTGCCCGCCACGCCATGACCGACCACGCCATCACCGACGCCGACGACAACTTCCATTTCGACCGCATGAGTGACAAGTGGTGGGAGACCGAGACCTGCTGGTTTTCGTTCTATCACCCCGAGCGCAAGCTGGGCGGCTGGCTGTACGTGATGGCGCGGCCCAACATCGGCACAGTGGCCGGCGGCGCCTGGGTGTGGGACGCGACCGCTCACCTTCCGTGGGAAGTCCTCTACAGCGCCAACTACACCAGTTTGCGCCTGGGGGATGCGCGCGACCTGCGCGATGCCACGTTTGCCACCGGCGTGAAGGTCAAGATGCTCGAGCCGCTGCGCAGCTACCAGTTGGGTTACGAAGACGGCGACCGGCTCAAGCTGGATCTGCGCTTCGAGGCCGTGATGGCGCCCATGCCGCTGCATTCCAAGACCTCGGCCTTTGGTGGCCTGGGCCACTTCGACCAGTTCGGGCGGGTGCGCGGCCACATCGTGATCAACGGCGAACAGCTGGCCATCGACAGCCTGTCCATGCGGGACCGAAGCTGGGGCCCGCGGCCTGAGCACCGGCCCAAGCGCAACACCTATGTCACCGGCATGGCCGATGAGAACACGGGATTTTTGCTGATGTCCGACCCCCTGCGCCCTGGCGAGCCCATGACCCACGGCTTTCTGTTGCGCGACGGCCATGCGGCGCGTCTGGTGTCGGGCGGCCGCAGCGCCGAGTACGACCGCGCCACCGGTTGGATGCGTACCATCAAGGTTGAAGGCGTCGACGCGCTCGGTCGGGGCTTTGCGGCGAGCGGTGCGGCCCAAAGCCGCATCATCCTGAATCGGCACAGCTTCATCGACGTGAACAGCTTGGTGCGCTGGGAACTCGACGGCAAGACGGCCTGGGGCGAGGACCAGGACATGTGGACCATGCACCAGTGGGCCGATAAATCACGCAGCGGCAGCTGAGTACCTCTCCCGCAGCAGGCGCCGCAGCAGCTTGCCATTGTCGCTACGCGGGATCTCCGCCACAAAGTCCACACTGCGCGGGCACTTGATCCCCGACAGCCGCTCGCGGCACCACGCCATGAGCTCGGGCTCCAGGTCGCTACTCGCGGCCTGCCCGGCGTGCAGTTGCACCACGGCCTTGACCTTCTGGCCGAACTCCTCGTCGTACACACCGATCACCGCCGCATCGGACACCGCCGGATGTTCCAGCAGCGCGTTCTCGGTCTCGGCCGGATAGACGTTGACGCCGCCGCTGATGATCAGGTCGCTGCGACGGTCGCTCAGGAACAAGTATCCATCGGCATCCACATGCCCCATGTCGCCATAGGTCCCCCATCCACGGGCGTTGTAGGCGCCGCGGGTCTTGCTGGCATCGCCGTGGTAGACAAAGCTCACGCCGCCGCTGAAGTACACCATGCCGACCTCGCCAGGCGGCAGGTCGCGGTCGGGGTCTTCCTCGGCGGTGATGTGTACCGCGCCGGTGATGGGCCGCCCCACCGAGCCGGGGTGCTGCAGCCACTCGCGCGCCGTGATGAAGGTCACGCCCACGTTCTCCGAACCGCCGTAGTACTCGTCGATGATGGGGCCCCACCAGTCGATCATGGCGCGCTTGACCTTGGGTGGGCAGGGGGCGGTGGCGTGCAGCGCGATTTTCTGGCTCGACAGGTCGTAGCCCCGGCGCACGCTTTCATCGAGCGCCAGCATGCGCACGAACATCGTGGGCACCCAGTGGCCGTGCGTGACGCGGTAACGCTCGATCGCGGCCAGGGTGGACTGCGCCTCGAAGCGCGGCTGGATCACGGCCGTGCCGCCGCACTCGATGGTGCGAATCACGAAGCGGCCGGTGGCGTGGTACAGCGGCGAAGGCGAGATGTACACCGCATCCGCATCCAGCCGGAACATCTTGCGCAGCTGCTGCTCCAGCGGCGGCAGCTCGCGGCGCTTGGCGTAGGGCGTGAGCGCGCGCTTGATGCCCTTGGGCATGCCGGTGGTGCCCGAGGAATACATGAACTCACGGCCCACGTCGCGCCCGGGCAGGTCAGGCGTGGCCGGGCAGGCCTGCGTGGCTGGCTCGTAGGGTGCGCAGCCGGCGACCGGCCCGTCCATCGCGAAGCGGAGCGGCACCTCACCAGCGTCCAGCAAGGCCAGCGCGCCCTCGGCCTTGTCCTTCATGGCGACGCTGGTCACCAGCGCGCTGACCCCGCTGTCTCGCAGCAGATAGGCAATCTCGCGCGGGGTCAGGTGCGTGCTGATCGGCACGTAATACACGCCAGCCCGACGGGCGCCCCACCACAGCTCGAAGGTGCGGATCTGGTTTTCCAGCAGCAACGCCACACCGCCGCCGGGCGGCAGGCCCAGGCCCAGCAGCCAGTGCGCCACGCGGTTGGCGCGCTCGTCCAGTTCGCGGTAGGACAGCGCCGGGCCATCGGCCATCTGGATGGCCACCTTGTCCGGCTGGGTACGGGCCCAATCCCGCAGCAACGTCACTCAGGTCGCCGGGAAAAAAGCGCAGGGCGCCAGGAACTGGTTCGACACACGTGCCAGGATCGGCTTTTCGGCCTCGCTCTCAGCGCGCCGGGCCTGCCACTGGGGGTCGGCCTGGAACGCGCTCCACTTGGCCTCGCGTTCGGCCATGTCCTTCCATTCGAGCAGGTACACCAGTTCGTGGTTGTCATTGCCCACCACCGTGGTCCAGAAACCCAGCGGCTTGATGCCGTACTTCTCGAAGAACCCCATTGTGTGGTTCTTGAAACGCTCCTGCAGTGCCGGCATGCGCCCGGGCGCGCAGTAGTAGGTGCGCATCTCGATGATCATGTGTCGTGTCTCCTGTTGGTGAGTTGGCCAGGTCTGGATCCCCGCCTGCGCGGGGGCGGCAACACCCTGGGGTCAGATGTCCAGCCAGGTGTCCCGGTCGATGCCCGCGTTCTTGCGGGAAAAGCGGATGATCTCCTCGATCTTGGGGCCCAGTTCCGCCGGATCCTTGCTGGCCGGCGTGATCGGGCCATGCTGCCAGCTCTCTGCGACGGCGTAGCCCCAGCCCCAGGCCTCGAACACCTTGCCGCTGACTTTCGCGCCTTGCGGGCTGGCCAGCCAAGTCACCAGCGCCGAGATCCAGGCCGGGTCGCGCCGCTCGACCTGCTCGGGCGTCAACTCGCGCAGGCCCTGGGTCATGCGGGTTTCGGCGCGGGGCGCAATGGCGTTCACCGTCACGCCATAGCGCGACAGCTCGCGCGCGGCCACGATCGACAGGCTGGCGATGCCGGCCTTGGCGGCGGCGTAGTTGGCCTGGCCGATGTTGCAGAACAGGCCCGAGTGCGAGGTGGTGTTGATGATGCGCGCGTCGACCTTCTTGCCCGCCTTGTGCTGCGCGCGCCAATGGTTTCCCGCGTGGTGCATGGGTGCGAAAGTGCCCTTCATGTGCACCTTGACCACCGAGTCCCACTCGTCTTCGGTCATGTTGATCAACATGCGGTCCCGCAGGATGCCCGCGTTGTTTACCAGGATGTCCAGGCCGCCGAACTCGCTCACGGCCTTGTCGACCATGGCCTTGGCACCAGCCCACTCGGCCACGTTGTTCGTGTCGACCACGGCCTTGCCGCCGCGCTCGCGGATCAGGGCGGCCACTTCCTCGGCGGGCGTCGCGTCGGCGCCAATGCCATCGGCGGAGCTGCCGAGGTCGTTGACCACGACCGCGGCGCCCTGTTCGGCCAGCATCAGCGCATGCGAGCGCCCGAGACCACGGCCGGCGCCCGTGACGATGGCGACACGTCCTTCACACAGTTTCATCTTTGACTTTCTTGGCCCTTCAGGCCCTTTTGCTGCGCATGCGCCCCTGGCCGGTCGATCAATACGACTTTGGCAGGCCCAGCACCTTCTCCGCGATGAACGAGAGAATCAGCTGGGTGGACACCGGCGCCAGGCGGGGCAGCATCGCCTCCCGGAAATAGCGCTCGACGTGATATTCCTTGGCGTAGCCCATGCCGCCATGCGTCAGGATCGCCTGCTCGGCGGCGCGAAAGCCCGCCTCGGCGCAGAAGAACTTGGCCGCATTGGCCTCGGCGCCGCACTCGCGGCCCTGGTCATACAGCCATGCGGCCCGCCGATACATCAAGGTGCCGGCCTCCAGGTCGACCCAGCGTTCGGCCAGCGGATGCTGGATCCCCTGGTTCTTGCCGATCGGGCGGTCGAACACGATGCGCTCACCGGCGTAGCGGGCGGCCCGCCGCAGGGCAACGCGGCCCAGGCCGGTGGCCTCGGCGGCCAGCAGGCAGCGCTCGGGGTTCAGGCCGTGCAGGATGTAGCTGAAGCCCTTGCCTTCCTCGCCGATGCGGTCTTCGACCGGAATCTCGAGGTTGTCGATGAAGATCTGGTTAGAGTCCACCGCCTTGCGGCCCATCTTTTCAATCTCCCGCACCTCGATGCGGCTGCGGTTCAGGTCGGTATAGAACAGTGTCAGGCCATGTGTTCCCTTGGATTCCTCGACCGGCGTCGTGCGCACCAGCAGCAGTATCTTGTGCGCCACCTGGGCGGTAGAGGTCCAGATCTTCTGCCCATTGACCACATAGTGGTCGCCTTTGCGCACCGCCATGGTCTTGAGCTTGAGCGTGTTCAGGCCGGTGTTGGGCTCGGTCACGCCGAAGCAGGCCTTGGCCTCACCCTGGATGATGGGCGGCAGCCATCGGCGCTTTTGTTCGTCGTTGCCATGCACAACAACCGGGTGCAGGCCGAACACGTTCATGTGGATGGCCGATGCGCCCGACATGCCGGCGCCCGAGCCGGACACCGCCTCCAGCATCAGGCAGGCTTCGAAGATTCCCAGGCCGGCGCCGCCGTATTCCTGCGGCATGGCGATGCCCAGCCAGCCCGCCTTGGCCATGGCCCCGTAGAAGTCCTCGGGGAAGCCGCCTTCGCGGTCCTTGCGCAGCCAGTAGTCGTCGTCAAAGTCAGCGCAGATGGTTCCAACGGCATCCTGGATGGCACGCTGGTCGTCGGTCAGGTCGAAGTTCATGGGTGTTTTTCCTGGGAACTGAGGAGACTCGTGATTTTGATCACAAGGTTATCGTACGGTAGCATACCGGAATTTTTTTGCCCCGGTTCGGAGGCATGGCGCTCAAGACTGGTTCTTGAACCCGTTCTTGATTTCGAGCAGGTTGGTCTTGACCAGCGCGAGGTTGTCCACCAGCGCATGGCGCGCCTCGACGCTCAGGCCCTTGAGCATGCGCTCACTCATGTCATGGCCGTGGGTGCGCATCTCGACAATCATGCGCGAGCCGTTGGCGGTCAGGTGAATGCGCTTGACGCGGCGGTCGGAGTCGTCGGGCCGGCGCTCGATGAAGCCCGACGCCTCAAGGCGGTCCAGCAGGCCGCCCAGGGCGGCCTTGCCCAGGTCCAGCAAGTTGGCCAGGTCGCTTTGGATCATGCCGTCTTGCCGGGACAGGTGCGCCAGGATCCACCACTGCGAGCGGGTCAGGCCGAAGGGACGCATGACCTCGTCGAACACGATGCGCCGCAGGCGCGACACGTCGTGCATCAGGAAGCCGAGCCGGGCGTCCCAGTTGATTTGCTCGGGCGGCCGGGTCGACCGCAGCGGAACGGTGGATGCGACGGGCGAGGCGGCTGCCTTGCGCGCCGCCGCGGCGGTTTTTGTCAAATCAGAACCTCCTGGGCCGCATTGGCGGGATGTCCCGATACGGCTGATTTTTGATTGTACGCTAGCGGCACACTTTGCCCGGTGCGCGGGCCTCAACGCCCACTCAGGCGCGTTCCCCACAACACCAGCACAAAGCCGATCACATGCCACACGGTCAGCGGTTCGCCCAGAAACAGCACCGCCACGGCCACCCCAAACAGCGGCATCCAGTACGTCCAGACCGACGCACGGGCCATGCCCACGATGCCGATGGCGCGATTCCACATCAGATTGCCCATGCCAGAGACGACCGCTCCGGACAAGAGAGCCAACACCCAGAGCCATGGCGAACCAGCCCCCTGCGGCCATTGCCCGCTCCATACGGACTCCGCGCCCAGATGGACAAAGAGGAGCAGCCCTCCAATGACGTGGATGGTGAGGCTGATGGTCACAGCGTCGATCTCGACCGCAAGCCGCTGGATCATGGCGCCGCCTGCCACAAACGTGATCGTGGAGATCAGCATCATCAAGTCGCCCACGCCGCCATGGCGCAGGTCGGCGCCCGGCCGCATCAGGATCACCAGGCTTACGCCGACCATCCCGATCGCGATGCCCAGCATGCGCCGTCCCTTGAGGCGCTCGCGCAGAAACAACCATGCCAACAAAGATCCAAACAGCGCGTTGGTGGCGCTCATGAGCGTGCCGTTCGTCGCGGTGCTGCGCGCAATGCCGCCGAGGAAGAAAATCTGGTTCAAATACACCATCATGAAGCCACAGACCAGCAGATGACCCCACTGTCGGGTTGTGATCTGTTTGACCGGCGCTCTGCGCAGCAGAAACAGGGCCAGTGCGCATGAAGCGCCCAACATTCTCAGCGTCGACAGCAGCACCGGGTCGAACGAGCCGGTCAGCCACTTCATCAGCGGGACGTTGCAGCCCCACATGGCGACTGCTGCAAAAAGCATCGCATTGGCCTTGGCCGAAACAGGTGAAGCGGCAGCGGTCATGCTAAGACTCTACAGCGCGCCGCGACCTCTGCGGCAGCATGGCTGGCGCGGCATCCGCGGTCATTCGTCGGCAGAGGTCAGACTGGATCCCAGGAGAACACGTCGCGCGATTTGTCCAGCGGGAAGAACGAGGGCTGCATCATGGGCAGGGCCACTTCCAGGCAGGTCTCGACGGTCCAGCCCTCACCCCGGTGGGCCGTGCGGATCGGGCGCGGCTGCGAGAACAGGTAGATCTCGTTGTTGCGCACGCCGAAAATCTGCCCGGTGACGGTCTTGGCGGCGTCGGTCAGCAGAGCGCAGGTGAACGGCGCGATCTTGGCGGCTTCAAGGCGCTGGTTGACCTTCATGCGGGCCGCGCCCTCGGGCGTGTCGCTGGGGATGGTGTTGACCATGCGGGTGAAGGCGAAGGGCGCCAGGCAGTTGGAGCGCACGCCGAACTTCTCCATGTCGAGCGCGATGGACTTGGACAGGCCGACGATCCCCATCTTGGCGGCGCAGTAATTGACCTGGCCAAAGTTGCCGATCAGGCCGGAAGTGGAGGTCATGTGCACGAAGGCGCCGGCGCCTTCGGTCTTGAAGTGCGGCGCGGCGGCGCGCGACATGTTGAACGAGCCCTTGAGGTGCACCTTGATCACCGCGTCGAAGTCTTCCTCGGTCATGCGGTGGAAGATCACGTCACGCAGGTTGCCGGCGTTGTTGACCACGCCGTCGACGCGGCCATAGGTGTCCACGGCTTGCGCAATGATGGCCTGGGCCGACTTCCATTCGGCCACGCTCTCGGTGTTGGCCACCGCCTCGCCGCCGGCGGCCTTGATCTCGTCGACGGCCCGCTGCGCCGGGCCGGCGCTGCCGCCCGAGCCGTCGATGTTCACGCCCAGGTCGTTGACGACCACCTTGGCGCCCTGCCTGGCCGCCTCCAGGGCGATTTCCTTGCCGACGCCAGCGCCGGCGCCCGTGACCACGATGACCTTGCCTTCCAGCAATTTCGACATATCCACACTCCTGATGCGCCCAACGGGCAAGGTTATTTTGCAGCAGCCGCGCCGCGCTTCGTATG
Organism: Comamonadaceae bacterium; assembly: GCA_947476465.1. Taxonomy (GTDB): domain Bacteria; phylum Pseudomonadota; class Gammaproteobacteria; order Burkholderiales; family Burkholderiaceae_C; genus Ramlibacter. Next base: position 138,085 of record CANJQN010000001.1, read on the forward strand.
CAACAATATTATATGTCTATGCATCACTCCGACCCTCAGGGCAAGCCCGACGTACCGGCGGTCACCCGCGAGCGACTTCACACCCGTACGATCGTGTTTGAAGGCTTTGCCCGAAGCGACGGGCTGTGGGACGTGGAAGGCTCCTTGCTTGATACCAAGCAGGTCACCTGGGAGCGCATCAACATGCCTGCTTACCCGCCCGGCGCGCCGGTGCACCACATGAAAGTGCTGGTCACGTTCGACGACCACCTGACGGTGGTCGCCATCAGCAGCGAACTGCCCACGACACCCCATGACGACTGCCAGAAGACCGGCGACCCGCTGCAAAAGCTGGTCGGCCAGCGCGTCGGCCGAGGCTGGCGCCGCGCGATCGAGTCCGCGATGGGCGGCACCGCAGGCTGCACCCACCTGCGCGAGCTGATGATGGGCCTGGCGACCGGCGCCATCCAGGCGATCGGCGGCATCCGCGATCAGCGCAGACGAAAGCGGGGGCTGCCGCCCATGCAACCCGACGACGAGGCACCGCATTTCATCGGTGGTTGCCTGGCCTGGCGGCGCGACGGCCCGGCGACGCAGCGTTACTTTCCGCAATTCGCCATCTTTCCTGTGGACGACAAGGAGGGTTCGTGACCGCGCCCGTGCCGGCGCGATGCGACGGGCCCGCGGCGGTCATGTCCACCTCCGCCTCGTGCGCACCAGCACTGTGCGTCACGCGGTTCGCCGCTTGGCTCGCCGAACTGCATCGGCTGGCTGGCGCGGAAGAGATCGATTGGGTGGTCGACGGCAGCGGCGCGACCCACCGCGAAGCGTTCGACGCCGGCCACGCGCCTGCGCAAGAGATGGTCGGCCTGCGTGACATGGCGCAGTGGCGCGGCTGCGGTTGCGGCGCTGGCGGCTGAGCCGAGCCTTCAGGCTTCCGGCTCTCCCCGCACTGAAGCGACAGCGCAAGCCCGGTCTACGGGTTCAATGCCTTGCGCAGCTCACGCCGCAGCAGCTTGCCTTGCGCGCTGTACGGCAAGCTGGCCACCAGCCGGATGTCACGCGGACGCTTGACGCGGCCCAAGCGCTCCAGGGCCCAGGCCTCGATGCGTTCGCGCAGAGCGGCCGGATCGGCGGCCGGGTCGCGCGGCACGACAAAGGCCACCGGCTTTTCGCCGAAGTCGGGATCGGGCGCGCCGACCACCGCCACTTCGGCGATGTCCGGCATTTCCATGAGGGCGCCTTCCAGCTCCTGCGGATAGATGTTCACCCCGCCGGAGATGATCATGTCGTCCAGCCGGTCGGTGAGAAAGAGGTAGCCGTCGGCGTCCACATAGCCCACGTCACCAAAGGTCTGAAAGCCCTGGCTGCTGGTTCGCGCGGCGGTCTTGTCGGGCGCGTTGTGGTACTGGAAGGGCGCAATGCCCGAAAAGAAGATGCGGCCGGTCTGGCCGGCGGGCAATTCCTCGTCGTTATCCCCCAGCACATGCAGCCGGCCCTTGCGCACCCGCCCCACGGAGCCGGGATGGGTTAGCCACTCGGCTGAGTTCAGCGCCGTCAGGCCCACGCCTTCGCTGCCGGAGTAGTACTCCTCCAGGATCGGGCCCCACCAGTCGATCATGGCGCGCTTGAGCGGAACCGGGCACGGCGCGGCCGAATGCAAGGCCACCCGGTGATCGGGCGCGCGAAAGGCCCGGCGGCGGGCCTCCGGCAAGGCCAGCAAGCGGTTGAACATGGTGGGCACCCACTGCGAATGCGTGATGCGCTCGCGCTCGACGATGTCCAGCGCCTGCTGCGCATCGAAGCGCTGCATCACAAACACCGAGCCGCCGGCGGCCAGGAAGGCCAGCCCGAAGCGCAGCGGCGCCGCGTGGTACAGCGGCGCGGTGGACAGATAGCGCGAGTCGGCGGTGACGTCGAACATGGCCACCAGGTCCGCCGCGAAAGGCGGACAGGGCAGGCGGTGCGCCGGCAAGGCACGCCACACACCCTTGGGCTTGCCGGTGGTGCCCGAGGTGTACATCATCAGCGCGCCCGAAGCCTCGTCGTCCAACGGCGTGGCCGCAGCTTGCGCCAGCAGGGGCTCGAGCTCAGTGAAGCCCGGCAGCGATCCGCGCACGGACAACCAGCGCGGCTGCGGCGTCACCAGCGAGGGCAGGCGCGCCATCGGCGCGCAGTGCGCGGCGTTGACCACCACCACCGAGGCGGTGCAATCTTGGACAACATAGGCGGCGTCTTCGGGGGAACCGGTCGACGGAATGGGCGTGAGGTAAGCGCCAATGCGATAGGCCGCCCAGACCAGGGCGAAGGCCACCACGTCGTTGCCCACCACGATGGCCACATGGTCACCACGCCGAACGCCCTGCGCACGCAGCACATGCGCCATGCGGTTGGACAATGCCTCCAGCTCGCCGTAGGAGGTGTCGACGCCGTCGCAGCGCACCGCCAGCCGCGCCGGGTCGTGCGCGGCCCACAGGCGCAGATCGAGCTCCTGGTGCGCGGCCTGGGTCATTCGACCCCCACGCTCGGCACTGCGTGTCCGTCGCTGCCCCCCAAGGGGGCGCGAGCTTGCTTGAGGCGGCTCGGCGCGGCGCTCATTCGACCCCCACGCTCGGCACTGCGTGTCCGTCGCTGCCCCCCAAGGGGGCGCGAGCTTGCTTGAGGCGGCTCGGCGCGGCGCTCATTCGACCTTGATGCCCTTCTTGGCAACGATGGTCTTGATGCGATCGGACTCGGCGCGCATGGTGTCCATGAGGACTTGCGGCGCGCCGGCAAAGGGCTTGGATCCCTGGCTACGAAGGCGTGCCACCAACGCCGGGTCGGTCATGCCTTCTTGCGCGGCGGCCGTCAGCACACGCAGCACCGCTGCGGGTGTGCGAGCCGGCGCGAACAACCCGACCCAGCCCAGCAACGTGGCGTCGCCAAAGCCGGCTTCGTCCGCCGTCTGCACATTGTCCATACCCTCGATGCGCTCGGGGTAGAACACGCCCAGCGCCTTGACCTGGCCGCTGCGGATGCGCGGCAAGGCCGTGAAGGTGGTGTCGAAACCCACGTCCACATCGCCCGCGATCACCGCCGAGGTCGACTCGAAACCACCGCCCTTGTACGGCACATGCAGCAAGAAGATGCCGGCCTTGTCCTTGTACAGCTCGCCCACGAGGTGGGCGCTGGTGCCCACGCCCCAGGTGGAATAGCTCAGTTTTCCGGGCCTGGCCTTGGCCAGCTTGGCCAGCTCGCCCAGGTTGTTGGCCGGAAAGGACGGCTTGGCCACCAGCACGATGCCGGTGTTGAACACCGGCGCCACCGGCACTAAGTCAGTCACCGGATCGAAGTCGGGCTTGTACAGGTGCGGCATGATCGACATCGCATTGCTACCCAGGAGCAGCGTGTAGCCGTCAGCGGGCGACTTGGCCACCAGCGAGGTGCCCACCATGGTGCCGGCGCCGGGCTTGTTCTCCACCACTACCGCCTGGCCGAGCTTGGCCGCCATGCGTTGCGCCAACAGGCGCGTGACGAGGTCGACCGAGGAGCCGGCGCCGTAGGGCACGATGATGCGCACCGGGCGCGAGGGGAAGGCTTCTTGCGCGGCCAGCGGGGCACTGGCCAGTGCAAGGGCGGCCGTCAGGACGGCGCGGCGGGAGGTCAGGTCAGTCATTGTTATTTCCTGGGTGTGGACGGCTGGGTGTCACCATCGCAATGAGGCCCCGGGCAAGCCGATGACCATGCATATTGTGCGCAAGCATATTAAGAGCGGGGCACCTTTCACCCAGGTTGCACGGGGTCAATAACCCCACCCCGGCGCGTCGGTCAAACCGTTTCGTCGCCGCGCAGCAAGCCGCGGATGTTGCGCTTCATGGCATCGAGCGTGACAGCGGTCACCTCGAGTTGGGCCTCGGGGATGCCGTCGAAGACACGCATGTTGAACTTGTGGTTGAGCCCGCGCATCTTGATCACGAGGGCCTTGCTGCGCGGCTCCAGGAAGACGCGGTTGATACGGCGGTCGCTCTGGTCGGGCGCGCGCCGCACCATGCCGGTCTTTTCCAGACGGTCGATCAGGCCACCCATGCCGACCTTGCCCAGATCGAGCTCCTCGGCCAGCTGCGACTGCGTCATGCCGTCTTCGCGCGAGAGATAGGCCAACACCCACCACTGCGAGCGGGTGATGTTCATGGGCTTGAGGTAACGGTCGAATGCGCTGCGGCGCATGCGCGAGACGTCGTGGATCAGGAACCCCAGCCGCAGCTCCCAGTCGATGTTGATCGGCGCGGCCGGGGCGGCGCCGGCCGCGTCATCGCTGCTGCGCGAGGCGGCAACCTTCGGCTTGGGGACGGCGCGCTTGCGCGGGGGGGTGGGAGCCAGGCCGGAGGTTTCCGGGCCGCCAGATTGTTCGACTCGCTTTGTGGGCTTCTTTTGCATCAATCGTTGAATGGACAAGGGCGGCGAATGGTAATTTTCTCAAACATGCACCGGCCACTCAACTTACGCTAGTGGTTGATGCACATACTAAATGTCCATCTTATGCCATCCACCTTCTATCGCACAGGGGACACTCTCATGGAAACACCCTACCCCATGGCCAACGGTCGCCGTGTCCTGATCGCCGGTGCGTCCAGGCTGGTCGGCCGGGAGATCCTGCAAGGTCTCCTGGCGGACGACAGCGTTGCGCAGGTGCATGTGCTGGCGCGGCGCACGCCCGACGTGCGCAGTGAAAAACTGACCAACCACCTTGTCGATTTCCGTACGCTGCCCGAGCTGCCGCCCCTGGACGAGGCCTACCTGGCCCTGGGCACCACCATCAAGATCGCCGGCAGCCAGCTCGCCTTTCGAGCGGTCGACTTCGACGCCAACCTGGCGGTGGCCCGCGCCGCGATGGCCGCCGGCGCGCGCCGGTTGGGGCTGGTCAGTGCGATAGGCGCCGATGCCCAATCGCGCGTGTTCTACAGCCGGATCAAGGGCGAGCTGGAAGCGGCCCTCACCACCCTGGGCCCGCTGGACGCGCTGGTGATCGCGCGGCCCTCGATGTTGCATGGCGACCGCGCGCGTCTGGGGCAGCCGGCGCGCCCCGGCGAGTACTGGGGCCTGCGCGTAAGCCAACTCCTGGGGTCGTTGATCCCCGCCAACTACCGCGCCATCGCCGCGCGGGACGTTGCCCGCGCGCTACTGGCCAGGGTGCCGGCCGCGCGCGGTCGTGAGTTGCTGTTGTCGGGCGACATGCAGCCCGCCTGAAGCGTCACCAGACGTGACCTGCATGCTGGTGAGCTCGCCAGCTCTTCAGCACAGACGCCACAGTCCGTGAGCCCACGGCTGAGCGTTTGCATGCGAAAAACGTCACAGCAATTCCTCCTAGCTCATCGTTACCTTCTGTCGACAAGTCCTACGGGCCTGTCGGGCAGCACCTACTAGATTCGCAACTCCTGCTGAGCCAGCGGCCCGACGCCGGCCCTGTCTCCGCTTTCTTTCAACGCACACCCCTGCGCGCGCCTTGGCGATTCGCAACGTGTCGCCCCTTGAGGTGGTTGCCATGCAAAGACGCCTGTTTCTCCTGTCCGGCACCGCCAGCGGTCTGGCCGCCCTCACCGGCTGCGGCGGTGGTGGTGGCGGCCCCGCCGAATCGGCCGCCAGCGGCACCCTCACCGTGACAGAAAGCGCCGCCGCCGTGACGCCCGCGGTGACGCCCGCAGCCGGTGCCATGACCGGCACGAGCACCGACACGGCCTCGGCCCTGCCCGCCAAGGTGCTCGCCTGCTACTACACCACCTGGGACACCAGCCGCTACGCCCTGACCGACGTGCCGACGGACTTCAACCTCATCTACCTGTTCCATTCCAAGCCCAATGGCACGCCGGTCAACGGCAGCTACAACAACGTGGGCGACGGCTCGTTCTATTTCGAGCATCACGCCACCGTCACCGCCACGCAGGTACAGGCCTGCCGCCAACGCGGCCAGCGGGTGATCCTCACGGTGGGCGGCGCCAGCGCTGGGTTTGCCTGGGACACGCGGACCAAGTCGCGCAACTTCGTGGCCTCGTTCCAGGCCATGTACGCCCGCCTGGGCGGGGTCGACGGCATCGACTTCAACAACTACGAGGCCACCATCCTCAACACCTCCAACCTCGCGGCCGTCACGGCCGAGATGATCTGGATCGCGCAGCATCTGCGCGCCCTGTACGGCGCAGACTTCGCGATCACCTCGCCGCCGCAGCCCAACGATCCCAACCACCAAAGCCTGATGGCGGGCCTGGCCCGGGCCGGCGTGCTGAGCTGGGCCGCCCCGCAGTTCTACGACTGGACCGGCTTCAACGCTTCCGGCTACATCGCCGGCCGCATCAACAGCTGGGTCGACCTGGTCGGCGGTGACGCGAGTCGCACGATGGTGGGCTTGTCGGCCAACTACAGCAACGGCCCATCGCTGGCCGACTGCGTACGGGAGTGGAATACGGTCAAGGCGGCTCATCCGGCAATCCGCGGCATGTTCTGCTGGAGCGCGCAAACCAACCTGGCCGGCGGCCATGGCTGGGGCTCGGTCATGAAGAAACTGCTGTAGTCGGTCGCTGCACACCGCACAGGACGCGCTCGGCCGCTACAACGACGAGCGCGTCGCGCAAACACTGTATGCGCCCGCCGCCGCCGACGGCGATCCGGGTGCGCGCTTCGCGGTCGACTGGCTGCAAGCCCGGGGTGCACGGCGGGCCGGCGAATGCCACAAGCTGCTGCGCCGGCTGGCCCAGGCACGCCCATTTTTTATGTTGGCGCTTATGCGCGAAGGCAGGGATCCAAGGCTTCGTCTTTGACTTTTGTCTTGTAGCGTTCGCGGCAAGCCGGGTCTCGGCCCGGCGGCCAAGGTTCGTGGCGCAGTGCTGTCAGACGATCTTGCGCGACCGATACACTCCCGCCCTTGCCCACAGCGTCTTTCTTTCCCGGCATGCGCCTGAACGCCCCGACCGCCTCCTCCACCCTGCGTGCCTGGTGCCGCCCATTGGCCCTCATGGCCGTTGCGGCTCTAGCCGCCTGTGGCAGCACCCCCCCCGCCAGCACCACCGCAGTGCCGGCGGCGGCACCCGCACAGGCCGCTGCGCCGTCCCGCGCGACGCCCGCCATCAAGGTGGGCATCGCCCTGGGCGGCGGCGCAGCCAAGGGCTTTGCGCACATCGGCGTGATCAAGATGCTGGAGGCCAACGGTTTCGCGCCTGCCGTGGTGGCCGGCACCAGTGCGGGCAGCGTCGTCGGCGCCCTGTATGCCAGCGGCATGAGCGCGTTCGAGCTCCAGGAAAAGGCCGTCGCGCTCGACGAAGCCAGGATCCGCGACCTGCAGCTGTCCACAGGTGGGCTGGTGCTGGGGCAAAAGCTCGAAGACTACGTGAACGAGCAGGTGCACCATCAACCGCTGGAGCGGCTTGCCAAGCCCTTTGTGGCCGTGGCAACGCGACTGGAAGACGGCGAGCGCACGGTCTTCGCCCGCGGCAATACCGGCCAGGCCGTGCGGGCCTCCAGCAGCGTGCCGGGGGTGTTCCAGCCCGTGACCATCGGCAAATACCATTTCGTCGATGGCGGCGTCGTCAGCCCCGTGCCGGTGGATGCGGCGCGGCAGTTGGGCGCGGACGTGGTGGTGGCAGTGGACATTTCCAACAAGGCGCGCGGCCAGACGCCCGCCGGCATGCTGGGGACGCTGAGCCAGTCGATTGCCATCATGGGGCAGAAGCTCGGCCAGGCCGAGCTGGCGCGGGCCGATGTGATCGTGCGCCCGCAGGTCCTGGACATCGGCGCGGTCGACTTTACCCAGCGTGCCAGCGCCATTCTGGAGGGCGAGAAAGCCGCCCTGGCGGTCATGCCGCAGATCCGCGAGCGTGTCGCGCAGCTGCAGGCGGCGCGCGATCAAGCCGTCCGCCTGGCGCAGCACCAAGCCTGCCTGGATCAGCGCTCGCGGCTGCGCAAGTGGGCCGGCCTGGCGGGACTGGATGGCGCGTGTCCGGCGCCGTAGCTCTGCTCACTGCTCACTTCGTTCGTTGAACGAGGGGGACGGGCAGAGTGGGATGGGCTGCTCGAAGGCACCGATGCCTGCTACGCGCCCGTGTTGAACCTGCACGAAGCGGCGTCGCATCCAAGAAGCCCAATCCACCTGATCCCTCATTCCGCGAGCTCGAACTTCCCGTTCTTGACAGTCAGAACCGTCGCGCCATAGCTGGGATTTCGATTCTCATCGAGACTGAAACTGCCACTGCCGATGATCACCGGAACATTGCGCAGCTTGGCAAGCTCGGCGCGAACCTTCGCGCGATCCGGATTGGGGCCGGCGTTCTTGATCGCCTGCAGTCCGAGCTGGCCCAGGGTGTATCCCACGGCGGCCCAGTTGTCGGGAACCGTACCGAACCGGGCCGTGTAGGCCTTGACGAACGCCTGATTCGCCGCCGCGGGATTGCTGGGCGAATAGTCCGCCACCAGGTACGTTCCCTCGACCGCCTTGCCACCGATCTTGATGTAGTTCAGCGAGCCCATCACGGGCGGCCCAAGGTACCTCACGCGCGGCGCCACGCCGGCCTGCCGGAACTGCACGCCGAGGTTTGCGACCACGTCGGCGGGTGCCGCCATGAAGATTCCATCGACATTCTGCGAACTGATCTTCGTGGCGAGCGCCAGGAAGTTGGATTCGGAGGACTGGATGCCCTCCTCGGCCACGACCGTCGCGCCCTCCGCCTTCATGCTGTCGCGCATCGCGTTCTTGATGGAGGTGTAGGCGTCGCTACCCTGGTCGAACACCAGTGCGATGCGCTTGACGCCGGCCTTTTGGACCGCGTACTTCGCGAGCACGGCCATGCTTTCCTTTTGCGCCGGAAGCATCTTGAAGGTCCACGGTCCGGCGGCGAGGATGTCGTTGGACAGACCGGCCGCGAACATCGGGACCTGGACTTCGTTGGCGAGCGCAACGGCTCCGAGCGCCTCGCCGCTCGACGTCGGCCCCATGATCATGATGACACGATCACGGCGCGCCATCTGGTTCACGAGGTTCAGGGTCTGTCCCTTGTCGCCCGCGGTGTCGCCCTCCAAGATCTTGATCTTCGTGGCGCCCAGGTACCCCGTCCGGTTCGCGTCTTCCAGGGCCATCTTCATGGCGTTCTGGTACGGCACTCCGCCAAAGGCGTACGTTCCGGTCAGGGCATTGATCACGCCGACGGAAATTTCCTGCGCGCTTGCCGCGGCGGTGAATGCGCCCGTGGTGAGCGCGGCGAGTGCGAGTGCGACATATCTGCGATTGAACTGCATGGTGAACTCCTTGATGAAAGTGGAGGGGTGAATGGATCAGGCCGACGCCGCGCCACGCCCGAGATAGTGGTCCGCGATCGCAGGGTCTTCGGCAAGTTCGGCGGCCGCGCCACGGCGCACCATGCGGCCCTGCTCTAGCACGGCCGCGACATCGGCGGTCTGCAAGGCCAGGCGAGCGTTCTGCTCGACCAGCAGCACCGTCAGCCCCGCACTGTTCAAGCGGGCCAGGGCCTTGAATACTTCCTGCACCACGACGGGCGCCAGTCCAAGGCTCGGCTCGTCCAGCAACAGCACCTTGGGCCGCCCCATCAACGCACGGCCGATCGCAAGCATCTGCTGCTGGCCGCCCGAAAGGGTTCCGGACAACTGCTTGCGTCGCTGCGCCAGCACTGGGAAAAGGTCGAATACATGGTCAAGCTCGCGCTGGCCGCTGCCCCGCTCACCGGCCGCCTGTTTGCCCAATTCAAGGTTCTCGGCGACGCTCAAGGGAGCGATGACGCGGCGCCCCTCGGGCACCTGGATCAGCCCCGCGCGCGCGCGCTGGTGCGCGGGCCATCCTTCGATGGAAACGCCTTCGAGAATGACTTGGCCGTGCGTCGCTGGAACAATGCCGCTGGCCGCGTTGAGCAAGGTCGACTTGCCCGCACCATTGGAGCCGATCAACGCGAACATCTGGCCCTTGGCCACGTCAAGGCTCACCTGACGCAAGGCCTGTATGCCGTTGTAGCTGACGCTGAGATCGTGAAACTTCAGCACGGCACGCCTCCCAGATACGCTTCGATCACCTGAGGGTGTGCACCGATCTCAGCTGGATTGCCTTGCGCGATCAGACGGCCGGAGGCAAGAACGTAGATGTGATCGCACAGCGCCATCACGAAGCGCATGTTGTGCTCGATCAGCAAGATCGCGACACCCTGCGCCGCGACCGCGCGGAAGATGCCGGCCAGCTCCAGTGCCTCGCTGTCGTTCATGCCCGCGACAGGCTCATCCAGCAACAGCACCGTCGGCTCCATGGCGAGCGCGCGCATCATCTCGATACGTCGTTGGTGCCCATAGGACAGGCTGGCCGCCCTGTCGTGCGCCTGCGCGGCCATGCCGAAACGCTCGAGCAAGGCGAAGGCCTGCACCTGCAGCCTACGCTTCTCGTCGCGGGCCGAACGCAGGCCCAAGAGGTTCGCCACCAGGCTGCTTTGCTCGTGCCGATGGAATCCGGCGATCACGTTGTCCAGCACGCTGGCATCATTGATCAGCCGAATATTCTGGAACGTTCGTGCTACGCCACTTCGGGCGAGGTCGGGTGCTTCAGCGGTCGTGACATCGCGCCCGCGCATCAGGATGCGCCCTTCGGATACGTGCAGCAGGCCCGAGATCATGTTCACGACGGTGGTCTTGCCGGCGCCGTTCGGGCCAATCAGCCCTGTGATCCGGCCAGCGGGCACGGACAGGCTCAAGCCATCCACGGCAGGAACGCCACCGAAGCTTCGGGAGATCTGATCGATTTCGAGCTCGGCAGTCACGCGACGGCCCCCCCGGTGGTGGCAGTGCGTCGCTTGGACAGCTTGTGGTCGCGCCACTTGACGATCAGGGTATCGGCCACGCCGCGCGGCAAAAAGATGATCACCAGGCCCAGCAACAGGCCATGCATGACCATCCGGTAGTCTGAGAAGACCCGGAACAACTCCGGCAGCAGGCTCAGAATGATCGCTCCGCACAAGGCCCCCCAAACCGTCATGCTGCCGCCCAGCACGACCATCGCCAACACGTTGACCAGCATCTGGAATCCGAACACACCCGGGGTGATCGAATAGCTGTTCAAGGCATGCAGGCCGCCGGCCAGACCGGCGATCGCGCCGGAAAGGATGAACGCGATCATGTGGTGCTTGTGCACCGAAATGCCAAGCGTCACCGCCACCGTTTCGTCTTCCCGAATGACATCGAATGCCCGTCCGACACTGTTGGCGCCCAGGGCGCGCAAGAGCAGGACGACCACCAGCACGGTTCCTAGCAGCACGCTGGTGCCGACGGACTTGGGAATGCTGTTGATGCCGATCGAGCCGTTGGTGATGGACGTGGCGTTGATCGCCGCGGAAAGGACGATCTGCACCAGCGCCAGCGTTGCCAATGCCTGGAACACGCCGCGCAAACGAGACAGCGGGAGCGCGACCATCGCGCCGGCGACGGTGCCGATCGCCAGCGCGGCGGCGAGTCCCGCGCTGGCGGGCAGTCCCGCCTTGGTCACGCACAGCGCGGCGGCATAGGCGCCCAATGCGGCGAACGCCGCTGTCCCCAACGAGAACAGGCCGGCGCGCAACACGATGTACTGGCTGAACGCCAACAGGGAGTTGAACAGGATCAGGTCCGCCAACGATCCATAACTTGCGAGGAATTCGATCATTGCCGTGCCACCCGCATGGTCGCGGTCGCTTTTCCGAAGAGCCCAGTCGGGCGGAAGATCAGCACGACGAACAGCGTCGAGAAGACAATTGCATCAGCCACACCCGCCGACACGTAGGCAACGCTCAGGGTCTGGATCAGCCCGATCGCCAGTCCGGCGATCAGCGCGCCCGGAATGCTCCCAAGTCCACCGAGGATGATGACAACGAAGGCCCGCAACAGAAACGGCTCGCCCATCATGAAATGCACGGAGTTGAACGCGAGGCCGATCAACACGCCGGCGACACCAGCAAGGGCGCCCGAGATGAAGAACACCTGGAAATTGATCAACCCCGGATTGATCCCCAGCAGCCGCGAGGTTTGCTCCGAGTAAGCGACCGCCCTGATGTGAAGTCCGTACTTCGTGCGATAGAGGTACGTGAGCAACCCCACCACGAAGAGCGCTGCGACCGCCATGATCACGAGTTGAAGCAGCTGGACGCGCACGCCGGCCACATTGAATATGACGATAGGGAACGCGTCGAAGGGAAAGCGCATGACCTCCGTCTTGGAGATCTTCTGCGCGGCCGCCAGCAGAACCAGATCGGCCCCCAGGGACGCGACAAGCGTCGAGAACTCGAAATTGGCCTGCTTGCGCAACGGCCGGAAAGCCAGCCAGTCCAGCAGGACCGAGACCATGCCGCCAGCCAACATCGCCGCCGCCAGCGCCACGAACAGGGGCGCCTCAAGGGCGGTGACGACATAGAGGCCGGTGAAGGCCCCGATCATGAACACCGATCCCTGCGCCATGTTCATGATGCGATTGACCCCGAAGATCAACGTGAACCCGAGCGCAAACAGCCCGTAGACACTGCCAACCACCAAGCCGTTCAGGATCTGCTGAAACAGCATTCAAGAAGTCCTTTCCTCTGGGCCCCATGGCGACGGAATGGGCCCGCTTGACAAGACAGTTGTATCTGAGAACAAAATCAAGTCTATCTACAAATACACGAACAATTAGGGCTGTCTCGGTCTTAGTCCGTTGGATTTAGGGAAAACGCTAGCTGGTTGCTCTAAAAGATTGAAGTCCTTGCGAGATTTGGTCGCGATTGCGAACGCCTTTACGACCTGATGCCACATAGTGAAAGTAGCGAGACCATGGCCAGCCCCGAACTCAACAAAGTCCTGGAATTCCTTCGCACGCCCCAGGCCGATCCCAATCCCTCGCTCGAGGCGCGCCGTGCCATGGTGGATGGCTGGGCGGACATGCTGCCGCCAGGGCCTGAAATGGTCTTCGAACGCGTCGTGCTCGATGGGCACATCCCTGCTGAATGGGTACGTGCACCGAGATCGCGGCCCGACCGCCTGGTTCTGTACTTTCATGGCGGCGGCTTCACGATGGGGTCGGCGAAGAACTACCGCGACCTGGCATCTCGCCTGGCGCAAGCGGCGCAGGCGACTGTCCTGACGATTGACTACCGCCTGGCGCCTGAACACCCCTACCCCGCAGGACTCGACGACTGCGTCTGCGCATACCAGTGGCTGCTGCGAAACGGTTGGCAGGCGAGTCAACTTGTGGTGGCTGGGGATTCGGCGGGGGCCGGTTTGGTGTTGTCCGCCTTGCTCACGCTGCGCACGCAATGCACGCCGTTGCCGTCGGCGTGCGTGTGCATCTCGCCGTTTGCCGACCTGACCCTCAGCGGCGACTCGGTCACCACGCGGGCGGCGCTCGATCCCATCGTGCGCAGGGCGAGCGCCATGGGTTCCGTGGAACGGTACATTCCCGGCGGCTCGGCGACCGATCCCCTTGTGTCGCCCGTGTTCGCCACCTTCGAGGGGTTTCCGCCGATGCTGATCCTGGTCGGCAGCCATGAAAGCCTGCTGGATGACTCGGTCCGGGTGGCCGCGGCCGCCGAAGCAGTGGGTGTCGAAGTCGAGTTGGAGGTCTGGGAAGAGATGTTTCATATCTGGCCCTATTTCGCGGCCATGCTGCCCGAGGGCCAACGTGCGATCGAGCGAATGGGAAGCTTCATCGATCAGGTCATGCGCAGGCAGACGGGCCTTCGCGATCAGGAGCCGATGTGAGACTGCTCGAAGGAAGAAGTGCGCTGGTTTCCGGTGGAGCGTCGGGTATTGGCCGAGCCGCTTGCATGTCGTTCGCGCGGGAAGGCGCGGCGGTCTGCGTGGTCGACCGCGACATCCAGGGTGCACGCCGCACCTGCGAGCTCATCGCCGATGCGGGCGGGCGGGCGAGCGCAATACTGGCCGACGTATCGCTCGAGCACGACGTGCTTCGAATGATGGACGAGGGCGAGCACGCCTACGGGCGCATCACGTGCTACTTCAACAATGCAGGCATCGGAACGACCGAAACCAACAGCCGCAAGAAGCTGCTTGCGGAAATCGCGCTCGCGGACTGGCAGCGAATGCTCGATGTCAACCTCACGGGCGTGTTCCTTTGCCTCAAAGCGCAATTGGCCCGGCTGGGCACGCAGGGCGGGGCCATCGTCAATACCGCATCGATCGGCGGCTTGACGGCGCTGCAGGGCGCCGCAGCCTATGTGGCGAGCAAGCACGGTGTCATCGGCCTGACTCGCAGCGCGGCGATCGAGTACGCACACGCGGGCATTCGCGTCAACGCGGTATGTCCAGGCCACATCGTCACGCCGCTGATCGGTGAGGTACCGGCTTCGGACACTCGTGTCACGCGGGTGCCGATGGGCCGCTGCGGAACGCCCGAAGAAATTGCCGACCTGGTGACCTGGCTGTGCTCCAGCCAGGCGTCCTTCGTGACCGGCGCCACCTTCACGGCCGACGGCGGAAGGCTTGCCGGTGGATAGCTTCAATCCTCAGGACGATGGCGGACCACGCTCGCCCGTGCGAACGCTGCGCATCCTCGAACTGGTGGCGGAGGCCAACGGAAGCTTGACGCTGGCCCAGCTAAGCCAGCGGATGGCCATCCCCAAGACAAGCGCCTACAGCTTGTTGCGCCCGCTGGTGGCGCACAACTATCTCGTGTACGCCGACAAGAAGTACCGGCTGGGTCCGGCCACATTCAGGTTGACGTTCATGGCCAATCGAAGCTCCCTGTTCGGGAACCTGCATCCGCTCATGGAAAAGCTGTCCGACGAGATCAGCGAAACCGTGTCGCTCAGCATGCTGGATCCGACAGAGCGCGTGATCGAATACATGTCCGTCGTGGAGTCGAACAAGTCCATCCGCTACGTGGTCAAGACCGGAACGCGCCGGCCACTGTATTGCGTCTCATCGGGCATCGTGCTGCTCGCCTGGCAAGCGGACGCGTGGATCGACTACTACCTGAAGACTACCGATTTTCAGCAGTTCACCGCAGCCACCGTCACCGACCCGAAGCAGCTGAGGCGGCGGCTCTCGGACGTGCGCGAGAAAGGTTTTGTGATCAGCGTCGGCGAGTTTTCGGACGACGTCTACGGCTTTTCGGCGCCGGTTTTTTCCCATCAGGACCGCGTGGTCGCCGCGCTTGGCATCGGCGCACCGAGTTCGCGAGCATTCCAGCACAAGGAGTTCTATCTCGGTTTGCTGATCGAGACGGCGGCGAAGATGTCGCAGCTGTTTCAAGGGGAGGTTGCGCGGGATCCCAATGAAACTCACCCCACCAAAGCCAGCGCCGCGTAATCCCCCACCCGGTCCCCCAAGCCCGCTGGCACCAGCTCACACCCGTCGGTCATCGCCGGCAACCTCCCGCGCAGTTGATCGACAAGACGCGGCAACAGCAACTCCTGGTTGTGTAGAAACACACTGCCCCCCAGGCTGATGCGCTGCAGGTCCAGCAGCACTGTGATGTCGTACAGCGCGCGGCCCATGACCCGGCACAGTTCGTCGACCAGTTGCAGCGCCTTCGCATCCCCGGCCACGGCGCGCGCCATCAGGGTCGAGGCCGATTCACCAAATCGCTTGTGGATTGAGTTCCCGCCGACCAGGCTTTCCAGGTCGCCCACGTTGCCGCAGCCGCACACGGCCTGCGTGTCGTCCGAGACAAAGGTGTGGCCCAGGTGGCCCGCATTGCCCTGCTTGCCGCGCAGCACCACGCCACCCACGCACAGCCCGCAGCCGACGCCCGTGCTCCAGGTCACATACGCGCAGTGATCGATGTCTTGCAGGGCGCCCCAGTGGCGCTCCGCCTCCAGCGCCGCGATGCCGTCGTTCTCTACACGCACGCGGGCAAAGCGGCGCCGCAGCGGGCCCTCCAGGGTCGCGGTGCGCCAGTCGTTGGGCAGGCGTGCATCGCCACCCGCCAGGGCGCCGCAGATATTGGGCGTAGCCAGCTCGATTCCGCCAGGGCCCAGCACAAAGGGCCCGGGTGCGGCCACGCCGGCATCCTGAACCACCATGGGTTCAACGCCGAGCTGGGCACAAGCCGCGTCCACCATCGTCACCACCTGCCGGGCCAGCGCATCGTTATCGCCGGTGCGCGCGGTCGGCGCGTATTGGTGCGCCAACAGCTCCAGGCCACGGACCGGATCGTTCAGACTGACCGAAACCTTGGTACCCCCGATGTCGATGCAGGCGCGCAGGGTCATCACAGCAGCTTGGAAACACCCGCCGCCAGCACGCTGAGCAGCAAGGTGGTGGTCAGCGGGATGAACCACTCGCGCCCGAACAGGCGGAACCGGAAGTCACCCGGCAGCTTGCCGAAACCCAGTCGGTTCAATAGCGGCGTGAACCAGCTGATCAGCATCAGCGCGAGAAAGATGACGATGATCCAGCGAATCATGAAATGAGCCTGTTTTTCTGCCTGTTCACAGCGTTGCGGTGCGGTCGCCTTCGCGAAACCCGGGCGCGTCCCAGAACGGCCCCTTGTGCAGGCCGATCACCTTGAACAGCTCGCCCATCTCGTGTTCGGCAATGAGGCGCTGGCCCGCCACGCGCTGGGCCAGCGGCGCCTGCGCCAGCAGGGGCACGATGCCGCAGTTGATCAGAAAACGCGCCTGGCTGGTGTAACCCAGCGTGGCCAGCCCGGCCTCTTGCGCGGCCAGCGCGATGCCAGTGAAGTCGACATGGGCGGTGATGTCCTTTTGCCCCACATCGGCCAGCGGGTCGGTGTCGGCCAGATGGGCGCGGTGGCACATCAGCGTGCCCATGTGCCGCTGCGGGTGGTAGTACTCGGCCTCGGGAAAACCGTAGTCGATGAAGAAGGCCGCGCCGCGCTCGAGCCGGTCGGCCAGGGTGCGGATGAAGGCCTGCGCGTGCAGGTGGATCTCGGTCAGCACATCCTGTTTGCCAGGGAAGTCGACCGGCGGGCGCAGCGCGGTCGGCACATCGGCCCAGGCCAGGCGGCCCTGGTGCCAGGCGATGCCGCGCTCGTGCCAGACGCCGTCCAGCCGCGCCAGCAGCTTGACCGGCATGGCGTCCAGCACCTCATTGCCCACCACCACGCCGGCAAATTGCTCGGGCAGTTCGTCGACCCAGCGTACCCGCTCGCCAAAGTTCTCAAGGGTGGCCCGCTGGCGTTCGCGCAGGCTGCCGGACAGATCGACGATGGTGTAGCGGCGCACCCGCTCGCCCAGGGTCTGCAGCAGTTGCTGCGCCAGCGTGCCGGTGCCGGCGCCGAACTCCCAGACCTCGTCGCAGCCGGTAGACCGCAGGGCGTCGTCCACCGCTGTGGCCAGCGCCTGGCCGAACAGCGGGCACATTTCCGGCGCGGTGACGAAATCGCTGCCCGATGCCGGCATGCTGCCGAACTTGCGCGAATCGTTGGCGTAGTAGCCCAGGCCCGGCGCATACAGTGCCTGGGCCATGAAGCGGTCAAACGGCAGCCAGCCGCCCGAGCGGGCGATGGAAGAGCGCAGCAGCGCCAGCAGCGCGCTCGTTACACTGGTTGTCTTGCCTGAAGTCACACGCCGATTGTCCCCTGCAATGAGCCCCGCCGAGCTTCCCGTCGTCCTCGTCACCGGCGCCGCGCGCCGGCTCGGCCGCGAGACCGCGCTGGCGCTGGCCGCGGCCGGCTGGCGGGTGGCGGTGCACTACCGCGGCTCCGAAGCCGATGCGCAGCAGACCGTGGCCGACTGCCTGGCCGCCGGCCGCCCTGGTGCGCAATGCGCCGCCTTCCAGGCCGACCTGGCCGACGAGGCCGCCGCCCGCGCCCTGCTGCCATGCGTCGTGGCGCACTTCGGCCGCGTCGACGCGGTGGTGAACAACGCCTCCCTGTTCGAGCACGACGACCCAGCCAGCTTCGGCCATGCCGCGCTGCAGGCACACATGGCGACCAACCTCGCGGCGCCGGTGCTGCTGGCCCAGGCTCTTCACGCCCACGTCGCCGCGCGCGAGGGCACCGGGGTGGTGGTCAATCTGCTGGACCAGAAGCTGTGGAACCCTAACCCCGACTTCCTCAGCTACACCCTGTCCAAGGCGGCGCTGGAAGCCGCCACCACGCTGCTGGCCCAGGCGCTGGCGCCGCGGCTGCGCGTGGTTGGCGTGGCGCCCGGCCTCACGCTCACCAGCCACCTGCTGGCCGACGAGAAGTTTCAGGCGCTGCACCGGTTGTCGCCGCTGGGCCGCTCATCGAGCCCGGCCGATGTGGTGGCCACGATCCGGTTCGCGCTGGAGAATCAATCGATCACCGGCACCACGCTTCTGGTCGACGGTGGCCAGCACCTGATGAAGTTCGAACGCGATTTTTCGCTGATGTGAATGAGCAAGGCCGGCACCCAGATCCTCACCCTCACGGGCCTGCGCTTCGACGCCAACCTGGGCATTCTTGACCACGAGAAGGCCAGGCCCCAGCCGATACGCGTCGACGCCGAGCTGAACCTGGGCACCCAGCCGCTGCTGCCGCACGACGACGACATCCTGCATGTGCTCGACTACCGCAAGGTGCGCGCCATCATCATCGACGAGTGCACTGCGGTGCACGTCAACCTGCTGGAAAGCCTGATCGGCAAGCTCGCGCACCGGCTGATGCAACTGCCTGGCGTGATCGGGGTGCGGGTGAGCATCGCCAAGCTGGAAATTTTCGACGACTGCGAAGTGGCGATCCGGGTCGAGACCGGGCAGTGGTAGGCGGCCTCGGCGGCGCATGGCGGCTGGCGGGTCGTCCGCGCTTACACTGCGCAAAATGAACCAACCGGTACGTTCCTCCGCCAAGCGGATTCCGCCCGAGCCGGCGGAGCCCCGCACCAACGACCCCGAGCGCACCAAGGCCGACATCATCGAAGTGGCGATCCGCGAGTTCTCCGACAAGGGCCTCGCCGGTGCGCGTATCGACCTCATCGCCGAATCCATGCGCACCAGCAAGCGCATGATCTACTACTACTTCGGCAGCAAGGAAGGCCTGTACGTCGCTGCCCTAGAAGAGGCCTACCGGCGCATGCGCACGATCGAAACCAGCCTGCACCTGGAAGACCTGCCACCCGAGGACGCGCTGCGCAAGCTGGTGGGCTTCACCGTCGACTACCAGCTGGCCCACCCCGAGTTCATCCGACTGGTGATGAACGAGAACATGCACCGCGGCGAGTACCTGGCCCGCAGCCCCAGCATCCAGCAACTGAACGTGCCGGCCATAGAGGGGCTTCGTGGGGTGCTTGAGCGCGGCCAAGCGCAAGGACTGTTTCGCACCGGCATCGATGCGGTCGACCTGCACATGTCCATCAGCGCGCTCAGCGTGTTCAACGTCGCCAACCGCCACACCTTCTCGCTGATCTTCAAGCGAGACCTCGAATCGGCGGCGGCCATCGTGGCGCGGCGCGACAGCATCATCGAGATGATCGTGCGCTTCGTCCGGCGCTGACGTCGCCGCCGACGAAGCCGGCCCGCCACACGTTCAGCGATCTACGGGTTTCCCCCGATTTTCCGAGAACTAACCAGTTCGTACATTAGGCCACCGTGATCCGGGGATGGTCCCCGAACAAAGCCGCGCCATGCACCGGCGCAAGGAGACAAGGCCTCATGGTCCAAACCGTCCTCGACCGGTACTGCCGCCTGCTGAATGTCGCCATGGTCGCCTGCCTGGCCGCCATGGTGGTGCTGGTGTTCGGCAACGTGGTGCTGCGCTATGCGCTCAACACCGGCATTTCCATCTCCGACGAGCTGTCACGCTGGCTGTTCGTGTGGATGACGTTCATGGGCGCCGTGGTGGCCGTGCGCGAACACGGCCATCTGGGCACCGACTTCCTGGTCGGGCGCCTGCCGGTGATCGGCAAGAAGATATTCCTGGGCGTGGGCCACGTCGCCATGCTGTTCATCTGCTGGCTGCTGTTCTCCGGCGCGCTCGAGCAGGTCAAGATCAACCTGACCACCACCAGCGCAGCGATGGAAGTGTCCGTGGGCTGGTTCTACGCCGCCGGCGTGATGTTCGCCGTGTCGGCCGCGGCGATGCTGCTGATGGATTTCCTGCGCCTGATCACTGGCCGCATGACTGATGGCGAGTTGGTCGCCATCCAGGAATCCGAGGAAACGGGTCGGGAAGGCTCGCACGCCGCACCCGGGAAGGGACCCACCCAATGACCGTCGCCATCTTCCTGGGCTCGCTGATCGGCGCCATGGCGCTGGGCATCCCGATCGCCTTCTCTCTGCTGTTGTGCGGCGCCGCCCTGATGTGGCATCTGAACATGTTCGACGCGCAGATCCTCGCGCAGAACGTGGTGAACGGCGCCGACAGCTTCCCGCTGCTGGCCGTGCCCTTCTTCATGCTGGCCGGCGAGTTGATGAACCAAGGCGGCCTGTCGCGGCGCATCGTGAACCTGGCCATGGCCCTGGTCGGCCACATCAAGGGTGGCCTCGGTTACGTGACCATCGTGGCCGCATGCATGATGGCCGCTCTGTCCGGTTCGGCGGTCGCCGACGCCGCGGCGCTGACGGCGCTGCTGCTGCCCATGATGGTCGCCGCCGGCCACGACAAGGCCCGCTCGGCTGGCCTGATCGCCTCGGCCAGCATCATCGCGCCGGTGATTCCGCCGTCGATCGGCTTCGTCATCTTCGGGGTGGCCGGTGGCGTGTCCATCTCCAAGCTGTTCCTGGCCGGCATCGTGCCGGGCCTGCTGCTGGGCGCGGCACTGTGGTGCACCTGGTGGTGGCTGGTGCGCCGCGAAGTGGTGCTGGCACCCCCGCGCAAATCACGCGGCGAAGTGCTCAAGGCCTTTCGCGAGTCGACCTGGGCCATGGTGCTGCCGGTGATCGTGCTGGTGGGCCTGAAGTTCGGCGTGTTCACGCCGACCGAGGCCGCCGTCGTGGCCGCGGTGTATGCGCTGCTGGTGTCCACCCTGGTATACCGCGAGCTGAGCATCAAGGACCTGTACCCGGTGTTCCTGGCCGCCGCCAAGACCACCTCCGTGATCATGTTCCTGGTGGCCGCTGCGATGGTGTCCGCCTGGCTGATCACGGTGGCCCAACTGCCGGCGCAGATCGTGGCCCTGCTGCAGCCGCTGCTAGACAACCCCAAGCTGCTGATGCTGGCCATCATGGTGCTGACCATGGTGGTGGGCACGGCGCTGGACATGACGCCCACGATCTTGCTGCTGACACCGGTGCTGATGCCGGTGGTCAAGGCCGCCGGCATCGACCCGGTCTACTTCGGCGTGCTGTTCATCATGAACAACGCCATCGGCCTGATCACGCCGCCCGTGGGCACGGTGCTCAACACCGTGGCCGGCGTCGGCCGGCTGAAGATGGACGAGGTGACCCGCGGTGTCATGCCTTTCATGATCGCCCAGTTCGCCCTCGTGCTCCTGATGGTCATGTTCCCGCAGATCGTCCTGGTGCCGGCCCGCTGGCTGGCCAATTGACGCCCCTTCACCCCGCCCCGTCCGTTCCCCCGAAACCTCAAGGAGACAACCGCATGAAACGCCTCTTCATCAAGACCATCCTGGCTGCCGCCGCCCTCGCCGTCGCCGGCGGCGCCATGGCCCAGGACATCAAGGAGCGCACCCTCAAGGTGGGCCTGCAAAACCCCAAAGGCCATCCGCTGGTGACCGGCGCGGAGAAGTTCGCCGAGATCGTGACGGCCAAGTCGGGCGGCAAGATCAAGGTCAACCTGTTCCCCGGCGGCGTGCTGGGCGGCGACGCACAGACCGTGTCGGCCGTGCAGGGCGGCACCGTGGAGATGACCATCCTGAATTCGGGCATCCTGGCCTCGCAGGTCAAGGACTTCGCCATCTACGACTTCCCCTTCCTGTTCGCCAATGCCCGCGAGGCCGACTCCGTGGTCGACGGCCCCTTCGGCCAGAAGCTGCACGCCAAGCTGGAAGAAAAGAACATCGTCGGCCTGGCCTATTGGGAGCTGGGCTTTCGCCAGATGACCAACAGCAAGCGCGCGATCAACAAGGTCGAGGACATCGAGGGCCTGAAGCTGCGCGTGATCCCCAACCCGATCAACATCGACTGGGTCAAGGCCCTGGGCGCCAACCCCACGCCGCTGGCCTTCCCCGAGCTGTACGCGGCGATGGAACAAAAGGCCGTGGACGGCCAGGAGAACCCGGTCTCCGTGATCCTGGCCAACAAGTTCGCCGAAGTGCAAAAGCACATGGCGCTGACCAACCATCAGTACAACCCGCAGTCTGTGATCGTCAGCAAGAGGGTCTGGGACACGTTCTCCGCCGCCGAAAAGAAGATCGTCCAGGACGCCGCCGTCGAGGCCGGCAAGTACCAGCGGCAGGTCTCGCGTGACCTCGCCGCAAGCCAGCTGGCCGACCTGAAGAAGGCCGGCATCCAGGTCACCGAGCTGTCCACCGCCGAAGTGACCAAGCTGCGCGACAAGATGAAGCCGGTGATCGACAAGCACAGCACCACCGTCGGCGAGGCGACGGTCATGGACATTCAGGCCGAGCTGGCCAAATTGCGCAGGTAAGGCGGGGGGGCCGCCACCGATGAACGCAGTCGCCCAGCCATCGCCAGTCCTTGTGGCCCCAGCGGCCCGCAAGGTGCTGCTGGGCCTGATCGGCTCGGGCATCGGGCAGTCGCTGACACCCGTCATGCAGGAGGAGGAGGCCCGCCGCCACGGGCTTCAGATGCACTATCAGCTGATCGACCTGGACCGCACGCCCGGCGCGATGGCGCGGCTGCCCGCACTGCTGCCCGAGTTGCTCGACGCGGCGCGCGTGATGGGCTTTGCCGGCCTGAATATCACCTACCCCTGCAAGCAGGCGGTGATCCCGCTGCTGGACGCGCTGTCCGACGAGGCGCAGGCCATGGGCGCGGTCAACACGGTGGTCTTCAAAGACGGCCGCGCGATCGGCCACAACACCGACGGCTCGGGCTGGGCCTGGGGCTTTCGCCGCACCCTGCCCGATGCCGACCTGGGCTGCGTGGTCCTGCTGGGCGCGGGCGGTGCCGGCTCGGCCATCGCCCATGCCGTGCTGCGCATGGGCGCGGCGCGGCTTCGCATCGTCGACAACGACGCACCGCGTTCGCGGGGTCTGGGCGAGGCGCTCAACGCCTTGTACGGCGCGGGCAAGGTACAGGCCTTCACCGAAGCCGCGCCCGCGCTGCAAGGCGCCACCGGCCTGATCCACGCCACGCCCACCGGCATGGCCAAGCTGCCCGGCCTGCCGCTCGATGCGGCGCTGCTGCGGCCTTCCCTGTGGGTCTCGGAAGTGGTGTACTTTCCGCTGGAAACCGCGCTGCTCAAGGCGGCCCGCGCCATCGGCTGCCGCGTCGTCGACGGCGGCACCATGGCGGTGGGCCAGGCGATCGGCGCGTTCGAGCTGTTCACCGGCCTGCCGGCCGACCCCGTCCGCGTACAGCGGCATTTCCGACAACTGGTCGCCCGAGGACTCTCATGACCACCGACCGCGAAGCCCTGCCCGAGCTGCCCAACCCGCTGGGCCTGGACGGCATCGAATACATCGAATACGCCACCCTGCGCCCGCAGGCCCTGGGCCAGGTGCTGGAGACCATGGGCTTTGCGCCCGTGGCCCGGCACCGCTCGCGCGAGGTGACGCTGTACCGCCAGGGCGGCATGAACCTGGTGCTCAACTCCCACCCCGACGATGCCCGCGCCAGCGCCACCGAGGGCGGCCACCCGGTGCTCTCGGCCGTGGCCTTGCGCGTGCGCGATGCCCGCCTGGCGCACGCGCGCTGCGTCGAGCTGGGCGCCTGGGAGACGACGGCCCATGCCCAGGCCATGGAGCTGAACATCCCCGGCATCCAGGGGCCCGGCGGCGCGCACTTCTACTTCGTTGATCGCTACAAGGACTTTTCGATCTACGACATCGACTTCCTGCCCATCCCCACGGTCGATGCGCGACCACCGGCCGTCGCCGGCACCGACTGGTTCGGAGTGGTCCAGTACATCGGCCTGGGCCGCAGCGCCGAGTGGTCGGCTTTCTACGAGCGGCTGTTTGGTTTCACCGACATTCCCGACGAACAGCGCTACGGCGTCATGCCGGCGGGCAAGCTGATGCAAAGCCCGTGCGGGCGCTTCAAGTGGCAACTGGTCGAACCCGCCAGCCCGGACGCCGACGACAACCGCGAACGCCTGCAGCGCATGGGGATCGGCGCACCCGACGTGCAGGACGCGGTGGCGGCCCTGCGGGCACGCGGCGTGCATTTCGTCGACTCGGGCCAGCTGCACCCCGACGACCGCGGCGCGCTGACCGTCACGCAACTGGGCTCGGTCGCCTTCGAGCTGGTGCATCAATGACCCCCCCGATGCGCCTGCGGCGCCTCCCCCCAGGGGGCGCCACCAGCGGCCCGGCAAAGCCGGTTCCGCGGTGGCCCTGGACTGGCGTTCCCGCTGGCATACGGGTGGGCCTATCTGCAGCAGCGTGGAGAACTGAATGAATCGACGTATCGCCGGCTTCGGCATGGACACCATCACCCTGGCCGGCCCGCTGGAGGCCAAGCTTGAGGCCATGTGCGCGGCTGGCTTCCAGCAGGTGATGCTCAGCGCCCGCGACGTCGTGGGCCACCCCGGCGGCGTCAAGGCCGCGGTGGCGGCGGTACGCGCCAGCGGCCTGCGGCCCACCGGCTTTCAGGTGCTGCGCGATTTCGAGGGCCTGTCAGGCCATCTGCACGGCTACAAGGTGGACATCGCCAAGAGCATGCTGCAGATGTGCGAGGCACTGGGCTCGCGCGTGCTGCTGGCCTGCTCGTCCACCTCGCGCCACGCCTCGCAAGACTTCGACGACATCGCGCGCGACCTGCAAAAGCTGGCCATGCTGGCCGTGCCGCTGGGCATCAAGGTGGCGTTCGAGGGTTTGTCGTGGGGCCGCACGATCAACGAGTTCACCACCGCCTGGGACGTGGTCACCCGTGCCGACTGCCCCAACCTCGGGCTGGGCCTCGATTCGTTCCACGTCTTCGCGGCCAAGACCCCGCTGGACGCCATCGACGAGCTCGACCCCGAGCGGATCTTCCTGGTGCAGCTGTCGGACTTCATGTGGCACGAGACGCCCACCTTCGAAGAGCGCATGACCACCGCCCGCACATTCCGGGTGTTCCCCGGCGAGGGCGTGCACAGCGAAGGGCTGGCCGATCTGGTGCTGCGGCTGCAGGCCCTGGGCTACCAGGGCGACTACAGCTTCGAGGTGTTCAACGACGACTACCAGCAATTGCCGCTGGAAGTGGTGGCCGAGCGCGGACGCCGCAGCGCGCTGTGGCTGGCCGAGGATGTTTTGCACACGCCGCGGCCGCTGCCGGGGTGGACCCTGCACGCCTGAAGGTGTGAAGAAATCGTAGCGAACGGCCCGAGGTTGCGCCGAGCAGCGCAGCCGTACTAAGGTACGGCGAGCAGCCCAGGTGCAAGATCGGGGCGCGCAGTAGATTTATTCATAGCTTCACCAGTACCTTTCCCTGGTTGTGTCCCTGCAGCATGCCGATGAATGCAGCCGGGGCCGATTCGAGGCCAACACTCACGTCTTGCCGCATGCGGATGCGCCCCTGGCGCCACCAGCCGGACATGTCGGCGATGAACGCGTCGCGCCGGTGGATGTGGTCGGAGGTGATGTAGCCACGCACTGTGAGGCGGCGCGTGAGCAGGGTGTACCAGCCCGGGCCGGCGATCTGCGGGTCGTTGTACTCGGCAATCAGGCCGCAAACCACCACGCGGCCGCCCTGCGCCATCGAGGCCCATGCCGCGTCGCGCGAGACGCCGCCCGCGTTTTCAAAGCTCACGTCGATCCCCTGGGGGCAGGCGCGCGCCAGATCATCGGCCAGCGTGGGGCTGCGGTGGTCGACGCAGGCGTCGTAGCCGAACTCCTCCACGGCCACGCGGCACTTGTCGGTGCCCCCGGCGATGCCCACGACGCGGCAACCCTTGATCCGCGCGATCTGCCCCACGACCGAGCCCACCGCGCCGGCGGCGGCACTGACCACCACGGTCTCGCCCGCGATCGGTTGCCCCAGGTCGAGCAGGCCGATATAGGCCGCCAGGCCAGAGGTGCCCAGCGCGCCCAGCCACACCGGCGGCGGCGCCAGCGCCGGATCGATTCGGTTCAGCTGATCGCCCGCCGCCGTCGAGAAGCATTGCCAGCCGGCGCGCATCGACATGACCATGTCACCCGGCGCGAAGTCCGGATGACGGCTCTCGAGCACGGTGCCGATGGCCTGGCCGTAGACCACCTCGCCCAGCGCCGTGGGCGCGCTGTACGAGCCGGCCTCGCTCATGCGAAGCCGCGCCGCGGGGGCCAACCCCAGCCAGTCGTGGCGCAGCAGCACCTCGCCGTCGGCGGGCGTGGGCATGGGTGCCTGCCTCAGCTCGAAGTCTTTTGGACGCGGCATGCCTTGCGGCCGCGCCACCAAAACGATCTGCGGGTTCATTGCTGCGTCACCGGCCGGGCCACACCGGCGGGCGCTTCTCGTTGAAGGCGGCGAGCCCTTCGCGTGCGTCCTCAGTCTGGATCATGGCGCTGATGGCGGTCTCGGTGAAGGCGACGATCTCAGGGAAGCTCATGGCGGCCACCGCACGCATGGCGTACTTGCCACGCCGCACCGCCATCGGTGAGACGGCCACGATGTCGGCAACCAGGCTGTTGACCGCATCATCGAGTTGCGCGGCTGGCACCACCTTGTTCAACAGGCCCAGCGAGTAGGCGGTGGCCGAATCGATGAGACGGCCAGTGATGCACATCTCGTTGAGGAATCGCGCGGGGATCAGGTCCCGCAAGGTGGTGAGAATCTGCATGGGGAACAGCCCGATCTTGGTCTCGGGCATGCCAAAGCGCGCCTCTTCGACCGCGATGGCCATGTCGCATAAGCCGAACAGGCCCATGCCGCCCGCCACGCAGACACCGTTGATGCGCCCGACGATGGGAATGTGGCAGTTGTACACGGCGCGGGCCAGATCGGCCATTGGCAGGGTCAGCTGCGAAAAGTCGGGCTTGAAGGGCGTGTCGCCGGGCGTGAGATCGGCGCCCGCGCAAAATGCCTTGTCGCCAGCGCCAGTGAGCACGATGGCGCGCAGCTCGCGGTCCCGCGAGGCCGTGGCCACCGCCTCCCCCAAAGCCAGCAGCACCTCATTGGTCAGTGCGTTGCGGCGTTGCGGGCGGTTCAGGGTCAGGCGCAGCACGCTGCCTTCGCGTTGCACCAACAGGTCGCCGTTGGCGTGGATTTTGTCGGGCTTGGACATGAAATGATCTAGAAGTTCTATTGACAGTACCTTATGCTAACAGGGAAACTTTCGCATCGAAAGACCAAGACATGAAGGACATCGGGATGGCCAGCAACAACAAGACCCTGCGTATCGGCGGCGCCTGCGCTTTCTGGGGCGACAGCAACCACGGCGTCGATCAGCTCATTGAGCACGGCAACGCGGATGTGCTGGTGTTCGACTACCTGGCCGAGCTCACCCTTTCGATCATGGCCAGCGCCAAGAGCCGCAAGCCCGAGATGGGCTACGCCACTGACTTCGTCAAAGCGGTCGGGCCCCACCTGAAGGCACTGGCCGAGCGGCGCACCGTGCTCCTGAGCAACGCTGGCGGGATGAACCCCCAAGCCTGCGCACAGGCGCTGCGCCAGGCGGCGCAGGCCGCCGGTGTACCCCTTCGCATCGCAGTGGTAGAGGGCGACGACCTTTTGCCGCAGCGCGACGCGGTGCGCGCGGCCGGCGTGCGTGAGGTGTTCTCCGACGCGCCGCTGCCCGAGGGGCTGACCAGCATGAATGCCTACCTGGGCGCCTTCCCCGTGGTGGAGGCGCTGCGCCGGGGCGCCGACGTGGTGATCACCGGCCGCTGCGTCGACAGTGCGCTGGCCCTGGCGGCGCTGATTCACCATTTCGGCTGGGGTCCGCAGGACTACGACAAGCTGGCCGCGGGCAGCCTGATCGGCCACATTCTGGAGTGCACCACGCAGACCACCGGCGGCCTGTTCACCGACTGGTGGAAGGTGCCCGGGTGGGACAACATGGGCTACCCCGTCGCCGAGTGCGAGGCCGACGGCAGCTTCGTGTTGAGCAAGCCCGAAGGCACCGGCGGACTGATCACGCCCTTAGTGGTGTCCGAGCAGATGCTGTATGAGGTGACGGATCCGGCCAACTACTTGTTGCCCGACGTGACCTGCGACCTGACGGCGGTAACCCTGGAGCAGGTGGGCACGAACCGTGTGCGCATCCGCGGTGCGCGCGGGCGAGCGCCCACGCCGACCTACAAGGTCAGCGGCACCTGGCTGGACGGCTATCGCCTGTCGACCACCCTCACCTTTGTCGGCAACGACGCCATCGCCATGGGCCGCCGCGCGGTCGAGGCGATCGTGACGCGCACGCGCCGCCTGGTGATGCAAGCCGGCCTGGGCGACTTCAAACGCGTGTGCATCGAAGTGCTGGGCAGCGAGGTGCCCTCCTTCGGCGCGAGCGCACGGGCCGATGCGCGCGAGGTGGTGGTGCGCTTGGCGGTCCACCATGACAATGCCAAGGCGCTGGAGATCCTGTCGACCGAAGTGGCCCCCATGGGCATCGCCGGCGCGCCCGGCACCACGGGCTTCAGCGGGCGGCAAAAGCCCCAGGCACTGTTCCGTCTGTTCTCCTTCCTGTGGCCCAAGACGGGCTTGCCGGTCAGCGTCGTGATCGACCAGGAGCGTTACCCGGTCGAGATACCGTCAAGCGCCGCCGAGTTCGTGCCGCAAGAAGGGGCCCGATACAAGCACGCGCCGCTGCCGGCCGGCGAGCATGTCACCGTGCCGCTGTCGGCCATCGCCATCGCGCGCAGCGGCGACAAGGGCGACCGCGCCCACCTGGCGGTCATCGCGCGCCAGCCACGCTTTGCCGCCCTGATCGGCGCGCAACTGACCGAAGCGGCCGTCAAGTCGTGGTTCAGCCACCTGGCCGATGGCGCTGTGCACCGCCATGAGGTACCGGGTATCCACGCGTACAACTTCGTGCTGGACGAAGCCCTGGGCGGCGGTGGCGCGGCCTCGCTGCGCAACGACCCGCTGGGCAAGACCTTCAGCCAGATCGTGCTGGCGCACCCCGTGAGCATTCCCAAGGCCTGGCTGGCGGACACGGACCCTGGCTTCCGGGGCACGATCGCGTCCTGAGGCGCGAGGTCACGCCGCCACGGCCACGCGACTCACCAGCACGCGTCCAACAGCTGCGCCAGTTCGGCGCCGCCTTGCACCGGCCGCGGATTGCGCTGCAAGAAAAAGTCGGCCTGCGCCTGCGCCACCACCGCCGGGATGTCCTCGCGCACAAGACCCGTCTCGCGCAGACGGCGCGGCAGCGGCAGCTGCGCCAGCAGCGCCTCGACGGCCGCGATCGCCTCCAGCGGATCGTTGGCGCAAGCCGCGCCCCCGCAGGTCGGCAGGCTGGCGGCGAGCTTCCAAAGCCGCTCGCCGGTGTGGCTGCCATTGAAGCGCAGGGTATGGGGCAGCACGATGGCGTTGACAATGCCGTTGGCGACACCGCAGCGCGGCCCGATGGCATGCCCCAGCACCGAAGCGAGCCCGCCGCCGGTGAAATCGGTGCCCTGTCCGGTGAGGATGGCGGCCAGCACCAGCTCGCCGCGCAGGCCCGCGTCGTCGGACATTGCCTCCAAGCGCGGCAGCCCACGGGCCAGCAGCCGCACGGCGTGCATCAGCAAGGCATCGGACAGCGGGTCGCCCTGGGCCGACTCCAGTCCTTCCACTGCCATCGCCAGCGCGTTCAAGCCAGCGCTGCGCAGCAGCGACACGGGCGCCGACGCCAGCAGGTCGGCGTCGATGAACACGGCCTGGGCGCGGGTCTTGGGATCGAACAGCGCCAGCCGCTCACCCGTGGCCAGGTCGTGCACGGCGCTGCCAGCCTTGACGCACGCGGTGGTCGGCGTGGTGGGCAGCACGAACTGCGGCAGCTTGGGCGCGAGCAGGCGCGGGCTGGTCACTCGGCCCTGCGCGTCCGCGCGGGTGCACAGCGCGCGCACGGGTTGGCCCTCGGCGGCCACAATGGCGGCCGCGCGCGCGGTGACAATCGCCGAGCCGCCGCCCAGTGCGACAACCGCGTCGGCGCCGCACTCCTGCAGCACGCGCGCGCCCGCCTCCACGCTATGCAGCGGACTGTGCTCGCGCACGCCGCAGAAGGTGGCGGCCAGCCGCTCGCCGAGGGCACCGGCCACGCGCTCGAGCCCGCCACCGGAGCGGGCCATCGAAGCGCCGCAAAAGACCACCGCGCGCCGGCAGCCCAGGCGGTCGAGCTCGCGGGGAAGCTCGGCCAGTGCGCTGCCGCCATGGTGCAGGCGCAACGGCGGCGTGTGGTGCTGGAAATCCTTCATGTCACCCGCGAGTGTGACGCCAGGCCTGTCACGCCAGGCCGGTCTTCTCTGGCAACTTCTCCATCGTGTCGGCAAATTCCTCGAGGATGTCGTAGATCACCTGCTTGACCGAGCTTTCCTGGTTGATGCGACCGACGATCTGGCCGACCGGGCAGGTCATGTAGTCAAGTGCCCGCGCCCGGTCGATGCGCAGGCGCGCCTCGACGTTGAGCACGCTTTGCCAGGGCATCGCAAGCGTCTTGGGCGCATCGGGCCGCACCCAGGCTTCGGTGTACTTGCTGCGCAGCATGCGGCCGGGCTTGCCGGTCTTGGAGCGGGTCTGCACCGCGTCATCCGACTTGGCCTTGTACAGCAGCTGCTTCATGTCTTCGGTGAGGTCGCTCTCGCGCGTGCCATGCCAGATGGAGCCGCACCAGATGCCGTGCGCACCCAGCGCGAACGCAGCCGCCATCTGCCGGCCCCGGCCAATGCCACCGGCCGCCAGCACCGGCATGGGCGCCACGGCGTCCACGACTTCAGGCCACAAGATCATCGAGCTGACCACGCCGGTATGCCCGGCGGCCTCGGTGCCTTGGGCGATCACCAGGTCCAGGCCGGCGGCCTTGTGCTTGAGGGCGTGTTCGACCTTGCCGGTCATGGCGCCCACCTTGATGCCACGGGCGTGCAGACGTTCCAGGATGTGTGGCGGCGGCGAGCCCAATGCACTGACCAACAGCTTGACATTCGGGTGGCGCAGCGCCACGTCGAGCAGCTCGCCGGCGAACTCCGGCGTCATGTGCAGACGACTGAGCTCGGCGGCGAGCAATGCATCGCGCTCCTGAGCGGGCAGCTGCGCCACGCCACCGGCGTCGAGCATGTCGCTTTGCCATTTCACGTGCGCCGGCGGCAAATTGGCGATGTCCAGCGCGCCCTCGCCCACCGTCTCGTACTTCTGCGGCAGCAGCAGGTTCACCCCATAGGGTTTGTCGCCCACCTGCTCGTCGATCCACTTGAGCTCCCACTCGAGCTGCTCGGGCGTGTAATAGGCCGTGCCCAGGCAGCCAAGGCCACCAGCGCGGGTGATCTCGGCCACCACGTTGCGGCAATGCGAGAAACCAAAGACCGGAATCTCGATGCCGAACATCTGGCACATGGGGTTATTCGTCATGCTTGCTCCTTGATGGTTTACGCGGGCCGAGCGGCGTCAACCCGGCTACAAGTACCTATAATGGTACATTAAGAGAACACGCCCCCAAAACGGATAGCCTTTCACGCGAGCGCATGGCCAATCAAGAACCACTCACGGGCCCCCTGGCCGGACTGAAGGTCCTCGATCTCACTGCGGTGCTGATGGGCCCGTCGGCCACCCAGATGCTGGCCGACCTTGGCGCCGACGTCATCAAGGTAGAGACCGACGACGGCGACGCCACTCGCAAGATCGGGCCCAACGGCGATGAGCGCATGGGTCCCATTTACCTGGGCCTGAACCGCAACAAGCGTTCCATTGTCCTGAACCTGCGCGAGCCCGAGGGCCGCGAGGCCTTCCTGCGGCTGGCGCGCAAGGCCGACGTGCTCACCACCAACGTGCGGCCCAAGGGCATGGAGCGGCTGCGCCTGGCCTACTCGGACGTAGCCGAGGTCAACCCCCGCATCGTCTACGCCAGCCTGGTGGGGTTCTCGCAGCGCGGGCGCTACGCCCGCTCGCCGGCCTTCGACGACCTGATCCAGGCGGCCACCGCCCTGCCCTGGGCCGTGGCCGCCAACACCGACGACCAGCCGCATTACGTTCCGGTGAACATCGCCGACCGGTCGGTGGGCTTGTATGCCTTCGGCGTCGTGCTGGCGGCGCTGTACAGCCGCGACCGCACCGGCAAGGGGCAACAGGTCGACGTGCCGATGTTCGAGACCATGGTTCCGTACGTGCTCGGCGATCATCTCTATGGGCACAAGTTCGTCCCCGCGCAGGGGGACTTCGGCTACCCGCGCCTGCTAGCCCGATCGCGCAAGCCCTATCGCACCCAGGACGCCTGGGTGTGCTGCGCGATCTACCACGACCACCACTGGAAGGCCTTCCTGGAGGTGATCGGCATGCCGCACCTGTGGAACACCGATCCCCGGCTGGCCACCATGACCACCCGCACCGTGCACGCCGAGGAACTGAGCACCTTCGTGGGTGAACAACTGGCGTTACGCACCACCGCGCAGTGGCAGGAAGCACTGGCCATCGCCGATATTCCGGTGTTTCCGATGAACAGCTTCGAGAGTCTGCTGGAAGACCCGCACCTCAAGGACATCGGCTTTTTCTCCGAGGTGGAGCATCCGCAGCTGGGCACCATCCGCGAGATGGCCGTTCCCAGCGAATGGCATGGCACGCCGCCCAGCCATTACCGCCCGCCACCTGCGCTGGGCGAACACAGCCGGGAGATCCTGCGCGAGGCCGGCTATGAAGACGGTGAGATCGACCGCATGCTCGAGACGGGCATCACGCGCGACGCTGGCGCCGCAGGCGCCTGAGGCGTGCCGGGTCCCGTCAGGCGAGGCCCTCTCTTTCTAAGACGCCGCCATGGCCTTGTCGATCGGCGGCACGGCAGCCGGGTCGGGCTCCCAACCTTGCGGCAGGAACCACGCGCGTTGCATGTCCAGCAGGCGCTTGGATGCGCCGAGCACGCGCGACTCGATTCGCCCACAGGCCTGCGCGTCGACCGCCGCGGCGGTTCGCAGCAAGGCCGTGAGCACACCCCCGAGTTCCTGCGCGGCCGACTGCAAACCGGACGGCCTGGCGCCGGCATCGTCCAGCAGGGCCTGCGCTGGC
Source organism: Comamonadaceae bacterium (assembly GCA_947476465.1). GTDB lineage: Bacteria > Pseudomonadota > Gammaproteobacteria > Burkholderiales > Burkholderiaceae_C > Ramlibacter. The sequence continues at coordinate 171,133 of CANJQN010000001.1, forward strand.
CGCACAGCGGCGGCCAGCGCCTGCGCCACAGCGGGCGACACGGCGCGCGCATCGTCCATCGAGGCCTTCGCCAAATCGAGGTAGTGGGCCAGCTCAAACCGGTTTCGTTGCTGCGCGTAATCGAGCCGCTGCTCGAAGAACCGGAGGTATTTTGCAACGAGGGTGGCTTGCTCCCGGGCCAGCGGGTGTGAAGCGTCGATGGCGTCCAGCACCACCTCCTCCATGGCCTTGGCTGCAGCCCGCAGCGCATTGAGACTGTGATCGGCCATCAGCGCACCTCCGTCAAAATGGCCTGCAGGTCGCTGGCCAGTTGGTACACGACGCCTTCGATCCAGGTGAGCAACACATCCTGGTGCGAGCGCCCCAGCCGCGCCACGCGGTAGGCCGTTCCCAGGGACGATGCGATCAGCTGGTAGCCGTTCAGCACGCGGTAGTAGCGCAGTCGCTGCGGGTCGATCATCAGGCCCGACACCTTCTGGTATTTCTCGTAAAACTCGTCCAGCGGCACCAGGCCCGACACCATCAGTGTCTTGCCGTCTTCGGCGTAGTTGCCGAACAGCGGCAGCGTGATCCAGGCCAGATCGCGGTGCCGGTCGCCAAGATAGCCGCGCTCCCAGTCAAGCCAGGCCGTGATCCGGCCGCTGTCCTCGTCGAACAGGAAATTGCCGGCGCGGTAATCACCGTGCAATACGCTCACCGTGTCCAGCACAGGGAGGTTGCGCTCGAGCCAGTGGGCCGCCACTTCCATCAGTGGCATCTCTTCGCCGCGGTCTTCCTCCCAGATCCGGCGCGCCCGATTGAGCTGCCACAGGGCGGTGTCGGTCGTCCCGACCCGGGGCACGTCGAACGCGCTGAAGTCCTTGCCGCGAATATCGAAGGTGTGGATCTTGGCGAGGTGCTCGATGAACTGCGGCGCCAGCAATCCTTCCAGGCGCGGCCCGAACTTGCTGCCGACACCGCCAACCCGCCCTTCCACCGCGCGCGGCTTCGTGACGCCCGAGGCGAAGGAGTAGATCAGCGAGGGCTCGGGAAACCATCGTCCGTCGGTGTCCACCCAGTACACCCGCGGCAGAGACAGCGTGTCGCCCAGGGCGGTCAGCAACTGCATCTCGCGCGTGCGGCTCGTGGCGCTGAGCGACTCTTGCGGCTCCATGCGGATCACCAGCTTGGTCTGGGTGCGCGCGGCGAGCTGCGGATCTTGCCAATCGAGCACGAAGGTCAGCTGGATCTTGGATCCGCCACCAGTCATCCAGCGCAGGTCGCTGACCTCGAAGGCGCCTTGCACGTGGTCCCGCAGGAAGCGGTCCAGGCACTGCGCGAAATCCGCGAGCGTGGTCTCCTTGCGGCGCGGCAGCAGGCGCTGGCGCAGCTTGCGTGTCAGCAGGGCGTCGAACTCGCGCTCGGTCGGATAGCGGGCGCGCATCGTCTCGATGAACGCTTGCGTGGGCGCGTCGCGCAGCGCGTGCCCGACACCGCGGACTTCGGCCAGAAAAGCGACCCCGGGGTCGCCCGGTGCGGCGGTGGTCATGATCTGGCCCCGCTCAGCCGGTGGTGATCGAGGCCGGCCAGGCCGACGCCCTGCGCCCCCGCAGCCGGGTGAGCGTCTTGATCGGTAGCACTTCCATCACCACGCCATACCCGACCCGCTCGCCCATCGTCCAACGCATCAGCGCCGTGTAGCAGGTGGTGGCGTAAATGTTCCAGGGCGCACCCACGTCGGCCGTGGCGTTGAGCGTGAACACCTTGCCGCGCACATCGGTCAGCGTCATGTGCATGGAGGTCACTGTCACACCCAGCCGCACACTGGTGATGTCCATCGACACAACGCCGTACTGGACGCCGTTTTCCAGCACGTAGCCGTGCGCCAGCTTCTGGTCGCGTCCGCTGGGCGCTTCCATGTCAATGGACACGATGAGGTGGAAAGCCAGGTTTTCGTCGAACTGGGCCGAGATCGAATCCATCGCCGGCAGGTCGTGCTCGCCGCGCTCGCCCCAGCTGTGGTCCATGCGCTCCAGCGAATCGACCTTGTATTCCGTGCCACGCACCTTGACCGTGCCGCGCACCCGGCCGGTCATGTCGAAGTGGCCGTTCCAGGCCCGCGACAGGCCCGACTTGGCCATCTTTTCATCATGGGTTCCCACGGCATGGGGCGTGTGCTTGATGTCATGCACGTCGAACGGATCCATGATTCCGTTCCAGTCGACGTGGATCTCGGTGTCGTCGAAGCCGACATAGTCGATGCGAAACTCGCGCGGCGGCACCACCGCCTTGATCTTCAGGCCCGAAGGCGAGTCGATGTCGGAAAAGCGCTTGGGCGCCGGCAGGTGAACCTGGCTGTCCACATACAGCAGCTCGGCACGGTTGTCGGTCAGCGTGCCAAAGACATAAATCTCGTTGAGCATCACGCCCAGGGTCGGGCGCGCGGCCACGTACACCATCACCAGAATGTGCTCCTCGGGGATGGCAATCGGGAAGATGTAGGTCTCGGCCCATCGGTAGTCGGCTCCGGGCGGGGTGTGGTATTCGACGTCGCTTGCAGTGATCATCGTGTCTCCGATCGTTGTGGTTTGGCGCCATCTCCATGGCGAACCTGCGAGAATTTACCGGCAACCATGTCATCGCGGAAGTGATTTCTTTCGCCACTGCCTTGCCTTTTCCTCATACCTCTCGCAAGCCAGCCCATGCAACCGCGCAGCCTCAAGATCGCTTCCACCCACATCAAGACGCGCCATCTCCAGCTGATGACGCAGCTGATGCGAGACGGCTCGCTGGTCCATGCCGCGCAGGCCCTGGGCATGAGCCAGTCGGCCGCATCGAAGCTGCTGACCAACCTGGAGCGCGATGTCGGCGTGTCGCTGTTCGTGCGCCATGCGCGCGGCGTCGTGCCCACCCCCTACGGCGAGATCCTCACCCGGCGCGCGGCCGCGGCGCTGGCTGAGATCGCGCGGGCCGCCGAAGAGATGGAAGACGTGCGGCGCGGCGCGCGGGTGCCGCTTTCCATCGGAAGCCTGCTCAGTCCCAGCTCGACCTACCTGCCTGCCGCGCTCCTGCAGCTGGCGCGGGAAGCGCCCGAGATCCTTCTTCAGGTTCACACCGACACCAGTCGCGCGCTGGTCGAGGGCCTCATGGACGCGCGATTCGACCTGGTGCTGGCACGCGTGCGCGATGCCTCGCTGGAGCCAGAGCTGCTCTTCGAGCCGGTCGTTGCCGAACCCATCTGCGTGATCGTGCGATCAGGTCACCCGCTGGCACGCAAGCGCAAACTCAAGCTGGCCGACCTCGTCGATCAGCCATGGATCCTGCCGCCCGCGGGCGCCGACCTTCGCGCCCGTATGGACGCCTTGTGCATCCAGCAGGGGCTCCCCCTGCTGACCAGCCTGATGGAAACGCTGTCCGCGCCGGTCATGCTCAGTACGGTACGCATGAGCAACGCCCTCGTTCTTCTGCCCGAGGAGTTCGCCCGCCCCTACTGCGCCACCGGTTGGCTGGCCGTGCTGAACATCGATCTCGGCGTGCGGTCGGAAATCTTCGGGGTGATCACCCGCCGGAACCGGCAAGCATCGCCGCAGGTAAACCGGGCTTTGGACATCTTTCGACAGGCGGCCCGTGACGTGTATGGGCGGACGCTCGCCGCTGTGGTCTGAGTCACCTCGGGACAGGCAAACAGGCGCTGGCGGATAACCCTGCAGACCTACAATCCATCCACCGATGCCGGCCCCCCATTCCATGAAATCAGCCTTCCGACTCGAACCGGGCCCGGTCACCCTTTACGCTCAGCTGGCCGGCATCCTGCGTGAGCGCATCAAGAGTGGCACCTGGCCGAACGGCGCCGAGATTCCCACGCTGGAGGAACTGGCGCAAGAGTTCACAGTGGCCCGCGTCACGGTGCGGCAAGCCATGCAGATCCTCATGCGGGATGGCCTGGTGTCCAGCCAGCGCGGACGCCGCACCTTCGTCACTTACGCCCCAGCCGAAGACAAAAGCCCCTTGTTCCTGTCCATCGACATGGTGAACGCGGTCACGCCCACGTACGAGGTCAGCGTCGTTAGCCGCGATGAAGTGCCAGACAGCTACCTGGGCCAGCCCTTCATGGGCAGCCCGCGCGGCAGTTACATGCGAATTCGAAAGGTCGATAGCGAAAGGGGCGAACCGTATTCGCTCTCGACCAATTTCATCGCCATGGCGGTCTACAAGCGCTTCGGCAAGGTGGGCGAAGACCAGGTAAAGATCGCCCGGCTGGTGCGAGACAAGGCGCGCACCACCCTGGCAAGTTGCAACGAGCGCGTGACCGTGGGCGCCGCCGACCTGGATGAATCCCAGCTTCTCAAATGCCCGATCGGCGCACCGGTGGCACGTATTCGCCGCGTGTTCCTCGACGGCAAAGGCGACATCCTCTACTACGGGCAGCTCACTTACCGAAGCGATCGCTTTGGCATCGAGCGCGACATCACCGACATGGTCAAGGGCAGCTGAGGCCCACACCCCACCTGGGCCCCATTGACGGTCGGCCGCGTTTAACTAAAATTATTGGTAGGACTTTCAGTCTTGTCGATGCCGCGCCAGGCAGCTCTACGCTGCCGAGTCATCAACAGAGAACCCAGACAGGGGTTGCATGCCTGTCTGACACCAGCTCTATGAGCGTCCGCGCACCTTCCAACAGACCACCCCGGAGACCCTCATGAAACTGTCCCACCTTCTCGCCGGCGCCGCCCTGCTCGGCCTGTCCACCCTGGCAGCCGCGCAGATCCAGAACGCCACCCGCTTTGTCACGGGCAGCGCGGCCGGTGGCGGCGTGGACAACGTCGCCCGCATGATGGCCGAATCGATGGGCGCCATCATGGGCCGCACCATCGTCGTGGACAACAAGCCCGGCGCCTCCTACAACATCGCCGGCGACATCGTGGCCAAGGCCGCTCCTGACGGGCAGACCGCGCTGGTCACCTTCAACGTCCACCCCATCTCCGGCGCGCTGCACCCCAACCTGCCCTTCGATCCGGTCAAGGACTTCCGGGCGGTGGGCATGATCGCCACCACCCCCTACGCCATCGTGGCCAACCCGAACTTGCCGGGCAGCAACCTCAAGGAAGTGATCGCCTTGGCCAAGACACGGGGCCGCACACTGAACTTCGCCTCGATCGGCCTGGGCACGCCGCAGCATCTGATGATGGAGCGCCTGAAGCAGCAGACCGGCGCGGATATCCGCATGGTGCACTACAAGACCCCTTCCACCGGGCAGACCGACGTGGTCGCCGGCCATGTCGACTTCATCATTTCCACCATCGCCTTCTGCGAGCCCCTGGTCAAGGCCGGCCGGCTCAAGGTGCTGGCCGTGACCAGCAACGAGCGGCTGCCGGTGTTCCCCGACGCGCCCACCGTCATCGAATCCGGCTACCGCGGCTTCGTCACCGACGGCTGGTACGCCATGTTGCTGCCGGCCAAGACACCTCCAGCCACGGTCGCGGCCTACAACGCTGCGCTCAACCAGGCGCTGGCCCAGCCGGCCATCCGGGACAAGTTTCGCGCCTCCGGCCTGACCCCCACGCCGGGCAAGGCCGAGGTGCTCGACGAGCAGATCAAGGAAGACGCGGAGATGTGGAAGAAAGTGATCGTCGACCAGGGCATCAAGCCAGAGTAAGGGTTGATCGTGACATTGCGCGCACAAGCGATCCACTAGACTGGCGCAACCCTGCACGTGCGCGCCGCCATGGCGCCGCACCGCATATCTACCCACCAGGTGCGCCCCATGCAAACACGTTCCTTCCTGAAGGCGCTCGGCCTTCTCGCCGCCCTTCCCGCCAGCAGCGTGCTGGCCCAGTCGGGCCGCCCGATCCGCATCGTGGTCCCGCTTCCGGCCGGCACCGCCACCGACCTGGCCGCACGCGTGCTGGCGCAGAACCTGTCGGCCATCCTGGGCGAGGCGATCGTCGTGGACAACAAGCCCGGGGGCAATGGCACCATCGGCGTGATGGACATGATGCGTGCTCCGGCGGACGGGCGCACGTTGGTGCTGGGTTCGAACTCGCCCCTTGCCGCCAACATGGCGCTGGTCAAGGGCATGGCCTACGACCCGCGGCGCGACTTCATGCCCATCGCCGGCTTCGGAGAAACCATGCACGCGCTGATGGTCAAGCCCACCTTTCCGGCGCGCACCATGGCCGAGTTCATCGCCAATGCCAAGCAAAAGCCCGGCAAGATCAGTGTCGGCTCGTCCACCAGCGGCGTGCAGGTGCAGATCGCCACGCTTGAAAAGCTGGCCGGCATTGAGCTGCTCACCGTCCCCTACAAGGGAATCCCGGCAGCCATCACCGACATCATCGGCGGCAACCTCGACGCCACGATGGTCGACCTGGCGAACGCCATGAGCCATGGCAAGGCCAACAATCTGCGCGCCATCGCGGTGACCTCGCTCAAACGCAACCCGCTGGTCCCGGACTGGCCGGCGATCTCCGAAACCCTGCCCGGCTTCGACTTTCCGTCGTGGGTCGGTCTGGTCGGCCCAGCCGGCATGCCGCGCGATCTGGCTGTCAAGATGAACGCCGCAGTGCGCGAGGCTGTTCAAAAGCCCGAGATCATCGACAGGCTCGCCACCATCGGCTTCGCGCCCATGCGCCTGTCGAACGACGAATTCAAGACCTACATCGACAGCGAAGTGGACAAGTGGATCCGCCTGGCGCGCGAGGCCAAGGTTCAGGCCGAGTGAGCGCATGAAGTCCCTGCCGCTGGAGGGCCTGCGCATCCTGGATTTGTCCAAGGTACTGGCCGGGCCGCTGTGCGCCCAGTACCTGGGCGACATGGGCGCCGACGTGATCAAGGTCGAGACGCCAGGCGCCGGGGACGAGACCCGCGGCTGGCCGCCATTTCGGGAAGCGGCCGGCACACGCACCGGTGCCGTGTTCCTGAGTGTCAATCGCAACAAGCGCAGCATTGCGCTGGACCTTGGCAGTGACGCCGGCCGTGCGGCCGTGCAACGCCTGGTCGAAAAATCGGACGTGGTGATCGCCAGCTTCGGCCCCGGCGTGGCGGCCAAGCTCGGCGTGGATCCCGACACGCTCCTGGCCCTGAACCCGCGCCTCGTCTACTGCGAGATCTCCGGCTTCGGCAGTGTCGGGCCGATGCGCATGGGCAAGGGTTACGACGTCATTTTGCAGGCCTTCTGCGGCATGATCTCCATCACCGGAGAGCGCAACGGCCCGCCGGTGCGCAGCCCCTTTTCGCCGGTCGATCAGGCCACCGGCCTGCACGCGCTCGTCGGGGTGCTCACAGCGCTGTTTCGGCGCGAGCGCACCGGCAAGGGCGGCTTGGTCGAGGCCGCATTGTTCGACAGCGCCACGGGCTTCCTGGGCTACTTTCTGCAAAGCTTCTGGGAGCGTGGCACCGAGCCCGAGCGCCCCGGCTCCGGCCACGAATCGCTGTGCCCTTACAAGGCCTTCGACACGGCCGACAAGCCCCTGATCCTGGGCGTGGCCAACGACACCCTGTGGGTGCGCTTTTGCAAGCTCGCCGGCCTGATGGACGTGGTGGACGATCCGCGTTTTCGCACCAACGCCGACCGGGTACGCCATCGCGACGAAACCGAGGCCCTGGTCGCCACGGTGCTGCGCACCCGTACGCGAGACGCCTGGCTGCCCGCGCTGGATGAGGCCGGCATTCCCGCCTCGCCGCAGCACACGCTGGGCGAGCTGGCCCAGCACCCGCACACCCTGGCCAGCGGCATGCGCTTTGACTACCAGCACCCGGTGCTGGGTGCCATGTCGGGCGTGGCCCAGCCGCTGCGGTTTGACGGCGAGCGCATGCCGCTGCGCCGCGCGCCGCCGATGCATGGCGAGCACACGGCGCAGGTGTTGCAAGAGGCGGGGTTTACAGAGGCGGAGATCGCGGCGCTGACGAAGATTGCGGGTTGACCACCCCGTCCTCGCCGCCGCCATAACCCGCACCCCTGCCGTCATCCCCGCGAAAGCGGGGATCCAGGAGCGAGGTCCGGCCGACGCGACGGGCCATCGCTACGCTCGGCTGCAGCCTGGATTCCCGCCTGCGCGGGAATGACGGAACATTTGGCATCAACGGCTTCGTGGCCGGGACACCGTCGCCTTGGCCGCGGACTTGGCCCCGGACTTCGCGCGCGCCGGCGGCGCCTCGTTCCAGATGCCCGAGAAGGTGGTGATGGTCGTGTCGATCAGTGCCTGCACCGACCCCTCGCGTTCGTCGAACCAGCCCACGGTGCGATTGAGTGTGCCCAGGATCAGGGGGCGCAGCATGCGCGGCTCCAGCCCCTGCTTGAGCCAGCCCGCGGCCAGGGCCTCGTCGAGCAGCTTGCGCCAGAACGCGCTGTAGCCATCGCGCACCGGGCGGATGACGCTGCTGACGGCCTCGGGCAGCTTGATGCGCGACTGCGCATTGGTCGAGGTGAAGGGCTTGTTGCCGTGCAGCGCGCGCAGGTGGCCGCGGATGGCCGCCTCGACGCGCAGGCGCGGTGTGGCGCCATCGGGCAATGCGGCGATCTCGGCCGAGACCGACGCGAAGATCGTGTCCACCGCGATGCGGATGATCTCTTCGTAGATCCGCTCCTTCGACGCGAAATAGTAGTAGACCGTCGACGAGCGGATGCCCGCCTTGTCGGCGATCTCGCGCAGACCGGACTCGGCGAAGCCCTTGGTCGAAAACAGCACCGCCGCTTCGCGCAGGATGATGTCGCGGGCATTGGGCAGGCGGCCTGGCTCCTCGAGCACTGCGCTCATAGGGCCCCCACGCTCGGCACTGCGCTCATTTCACAACTCCGCGGCCCAACCAAGCCTCGATCCTGGCCGCCTCGTATCCCTGCTCACGCAGAACCTCCCGCGTGTGCTGGCCCGGCAGCGGCGGCGGGCGGTGCAATACGCCGGGCGTGCGGCTCAGGCGCGGCGCCGGCGCGGGCTGCACGACGCCGTGGGCCTGCACATGGATCGCGCGGGCCTTCATGTGCGGATGCGCCTTGGCCTCCTGCGCGTCGAGCACCGGTGCAAAGCAGGCGTCCGAGCCGTCCATTGCGGCCACCCACTCGTCGCGGGTGCGGGTGAGAAACACGGCGCGCAGCTTTTCCTTCAGCAGGGGCCAGCCCGCCGGGTCGGCACGGTCAAGGATGTCGGGATCTTGCGCAAGCCCGGTGCGCGCCAGCAGGTCCGCATAGAAGCGCTTTTCGATCGCGCCCACCGAGATGTAGCGCCCATCGCGCGTTTCATAGACGCCATACCAGGGCCGCCCGCCCGACAGCAGCGACTCGCCACGTTCGAGCGACCAGGTGCCGGCGGCGAGCCTGCCGAAGATGGCGGTCATGAGGTGGGCTGTGCCATCGACGATGGCGCCATCGACCACCTGCCCGCGCCCGCTTTGCCGCGCCTCCAGCAGCGCGCACACGATGCCGAAGGCCAGGTACAGCGCGCCGCCGCCGAAGTCGCCCACCAGGTTCAGCGGCGGCACCGGTGCGCCGCCGCGCGGGCCGATGGCGTCGAGCGCGCCGGTGATCGCGATGTAGTTGATGTCATGCCCCGCGGCCTGGGCCAGCGGCCCGTCCTGGCCCCAGCCGGTCATGCGGCCGTAGACCAGCCGCGGGTTGATCGCCTGCAGGTCGGCCGGCCCCAGCCCCAGCCGCTCGGTGACGCCCGGGCGAAACCCCTCCACCAGCACATCGGCCTGGGCCGCCAGATCCTTCACGATGGCGCGGCCCTCTTCCTGCTTGAGGTCGACCGCGATCGAGCGGCGGCCCCGATTGAGCAGATCGAGCGCCGGATCGCCGGGCAGGCCCACGTCGGCCGGGGCCGTGCGGTCGACCCGCAGCACCTGCGCGCCCATGTCGGCCAGCAGCATGCAGCAAAACGGCGACGGGCCGATGCCGGCCAGTTCGAGCACCTTCACCCCGGCCAGCGGCCCCGTTCCTTCATTCGCATTCATCAGAGCCTTCCCGCATTGCGCCGTCTATCGATCGTCCGGTATATTGCCATATCGAACGTTCGATAGACAAATTTTTCAGAGACCCCAATGAGCCCAGCGACCGCGCAAGCGCCATGGATCCAGGAGTTGACAAGCTTCGTCGGCAAGCGTGGCGGCCCGGTTCTCGCATGGGACCCGGTAAACGCGCCGATGGTGCGCCAGTGGTGCGAGGTGTTCGACTTCGACTTCGCCCCCTTCGTCGATGCCGCTGCCGCCGCAGCCAGCGTGCACGGTGGCCTGGTGGCGCCAGCCACGATGCTGCCGGTGTGGCTGATGCCCGGGCTGCGCAACGCCCGCCCGCCCGGCTCGGACACCACCGATCCGCGCGCCATCATGAAGGTGCTGGAGCGCGAGGGCTATGTCGGCATTCTGGGCACTGACACCGAACAGACCTACGAGCGGCCTCTGCGCCCGGGCGAGCGCCTTTCGTGCATTCACTCGGTCGACGCCGTCAGCGACGAAAAGCTCACCCGCATGGGCCCGGGCTTCTTCGTCACCTTCCTGCAGGAGTTTTTCGACGAGGCACAGCAAGCGGTGGGCACCGTGCGGCTGCGCATCCTGCGCTTCAAGCCGCAAGCCGCGCCCGCGGCCGAGCCCAAGCGCGCGCCGCCCCCGCAACCCGCGATCAACCAGGACACAGCCTTCTTCTGGGAAGGCCTGCAGGCTGGCCAGTTGCTGATCCAGCGTTGCGCCGCCTGCGGGACGCTGCGGCATCCGCCGGGGCCGGCCTGCACGCAATGCCACAGCCTCGAATGGGACACCGTGCCATCCACCGGCCGCGGCAAGTTGTTCTCGTTTGTGGTCATGCACCACCCCAAGCACCCTGGCTTCGACTACCCCCTGCCTGTTGGCCTGGTGGAGCTCGACGAAGGCGTGCGCCTGGTGGCGCCGCTCACCGGCCTGGACAGCGCGCACTGGCGCACCGGGATGCGGGTCGAGGCCGTGATCCAACCCGTGGCTGGCGAGCACCGGCTGCCGCTGTTCCGTCCGTCAGCGAGCGCCTGAGCATGGAATTCAGTCTCACCGAAGAACAAGCGGCCATCGCCGATCTGGCAGGCAAGGTGTTTCGCGAACACGGCAGCGACGAGCACGTGCGCCATCTGGCCGAAGCTGGCCAGACCGTCGACGCGCACCTGTGGCAGACCCTGCAGGGCACCGGCCTGGCCAGTCTGGCCCTGCCCGAGGCACAGGGCGGCGCTGGCATGGGCATGCTCGAGCTGGCCCTGGTGCTGCAGGCGCAGGGCCGCCACCTGGGCGCCGCGCCTTTGTGGACTCATCTGCTGGCCACGCTGGCGGTGGCCGCGCATGGCAGCGCCTCGCTGCGTGAGCGCGCCTTGCCGGCGCTGACCGCCGGCACACAGATCGCGGGCCTGGCCACCGAGTTCGAAGCGCATGTCGGCCTTCGCGCGACGCGCGATGCACAGGGCTGGTCGCTCGACGGCCACCTGCACGCCGTGCTGCTGGATCCCAGCCACGCATGGCTGGCGCTGCCGGCCCGCACCGACAACGGCCTGCGCCTGGTCCTCTTGCCCACCGACCAGGCCGGCATGACACGCACGAGCGGTGTGCTGACCGACCTGCAGCCGGTGTGCGATCTTGTCTTCAGCGCCGTCCGCGTTGCGCCAGACAGCGTACTCGACGCCGCCGCCATCGACTGGTTGATGCCGCGCATGGCCTGCTGCATAGCCGCGCTGCAGCTGGGCGTGGTTGAAGAAGCCTTGCGCCGCGCGGCGGCCTATGTCGGCGAGCGCGAGCAGTTCGGCCGCCCGCTGGGCAGCTTCCAGGCATTGGCGGTGCGCGCGGCCGACGCCTACATCGAGGTCGAGCTGCTGCGTTCGGCGCTGTGGCAGTTGGCGTGGCGCCTTGATCAGGGCCTGCCGGCCACCGCTGCGGCGCGGGTGGCCAAGCACCAGTCCAGCCAGGCCGGCTACATCGTCGGCCACACCGCACAACACTTTCATGGCGGCGTGGGGGCGGACCTTCAGTACCCCATTCACCGTTTTTATCTCAAGAGCCAGGCGCTGTCCCACATCGGCGGCAGCGCGCAGGCGCAGCTGGCCCTGATCGGGCAAGCCCTGGCCGGCGATCACATCGAGGACTACGAGCATGGGTGAGACCGCCGCGCGCTTTTCCAGCATACAGATGGGGCAGCAACTGCCCGAGCTGCGTGTGCCCGTCACGGTGACCTCGGTCGCCGCAGCCGCCATCGCCACCCGCGACTACCAGCCGGTGCACCACGACCTGGAGCGCGCCCGCTTGTTGGGCAGCGAGACGGTGTTCACCAGCACGCACACCACCGCCGGCTACCTCGAGCGGCTGGTGCTGCAGTGGGCCGGCCCTAGCGCCTTCCTCAAGAGCCTGAAGCTGCGCCTGGGTGTTGCCAACTACGCCGGTGACGAGCTGGTTCTGGCCGGCCAGGTCACGGCCATCGATGCCGCCACGCGGCAGGTATCCATCGCCGCGGTGGGCCGCAATTCGCGCGGCGAGCACGTCACCGCCAGCCTGGTCGTGCACATCAAGGAGTCGCCCCGTGAATGAGTTTCTCAGCGGCAAGGTGGCCATCGCGGGCATCGGCGCCACCGAGTTCTCCAAGGAGTCCGGGCGCACCGAAATGCGGCTGGCGGTCGAGGCGACGCTGGCGGCGCTGGCCGACGCCGGCATCGACCCGGCGGAGGTCGATGGCATGTGCACCTTCACGATGGACCACAACCCCGAGGTGGAGGTGCACAACCAGATCGGCGGGCGCGAGCTCACCTTCTTCTCGCGGATCGACTACGGCGGCGGCGGCGCCTGCGCGCCGGTGATGCAGGCCGCGATGGCCATTGCCACCGGTGTGGCCAACGTCGTGGTGTGCTACCGGGCGATGAACGAGCGCTCCTGGTACCGCTTCGGCGCCGGCACCGCGATGACGCAATCCCCCACCTGGCTGGCGGCCAACCACTACGCCTGGTACCTGCCCGCCGGCCTGAGCACGCCGGCCAGCTACGTGGCCATGGCTGCACGCACTTATATGGAACGCTACGGCGCCACCAGCGCCGACTTCGGCCGGGTCTCGGTGGCGGCGCGCGCGTTCGCCGCGACCAACCCCAAGGCCTTCTTCTACGGCAAGCCGATCACGCTGGACGAGCACCAGCAGTCGCGCTTCGTCGCCGAGCCGCTGCACCTGCTGGACTGCTGCCAGGAGAGCGACGGCGCGGTGGCCATCGTCATCACCTCGCTCGAACGCGCCCGCGGCCTGCGGCAAAAGCCGGCTGTGGTGCGCGCGGCCGCCCAGGCCAGCGCGCGCGGCCAGCAGCGCATGACCAACTTCTACCGCGACGACCTGACCTCGCTGCCCGAGATGGGCCTGGTGGCGCGCCAGCTGTACGCGCAAAGCGGCTTGGGCCCCAAGGACATGCAGGCGGCAATTTTGTACGACCACTTCACGCCCTACGTGCTGGAGCAGCTGGAGGAGTTCGGCTTCTGCGAGCGCGGCGAGGGCAAGGACTTTGTTCGCTCGGGCCAGCACGCACGCGGCGGAAGCCTGCCGATCAACCCCAACGGCGGCCAGCTCGGCGAGGCCTACGTCCACGGCATGAACGGCATCGCCGAGGCGGTGCGCCAGCTGCGTGGCACGGCGGTCAATCAGCTGGACGGTATCGAGCACATGCTGGTCACCGCCGGCTCGGGCGTGCCCACCAGCGCGATCATCCTCGGCAAAGATTGATGTGAAAGCCCACCCCCGATGCGCCTTCGGCCGTGCCCCCTCGGGCGCTGCCCTGTCCCCCTCAAGGGGGCGCCACCAGCGGCCCGGCAAAGCCGGTTCCGCGGTGTCCGCTGAACCAGACACTGTTGCCAGGCCGGGTGGGTGAGGCACGGCGTCATGGAGCACTGACATGCATTGCCAATTTACCGGGGCCCAGCAAGCGTTGCGCGACGAGATTCGCGGCTATTTCGCGCGGCTGATCACACCCGACCTGAAAGAGGCGCTGCGCGTGCACGCCGCGACACCGATCTACAAGCAGGTGATCCGCCAGATCGGCCAGGACGGTTACCTCGCGGTCGGTTGGCCGCAAGAACACGGCGGCCGCGGCTACGGCCCGATGGAGCAGCTGATCTTCGTGCAGGAGGCCCTGCGCGCCGGTGCGCCGATTCCCTTTGTGACACTGAGCACGCTGGGCCCGACGCTGATGGTGCATGGCTCGCCGGCGCAAAGAGAGCGCCTGTTGCCGGGCATCGCGTCCGGCGAGCTGCACTTCGCCATCGGCTACACCGAGCCGGGCGCGGGCACCGACCTGGCCAGCCTCAAGACCCGTGCCACCGTCCAAGACGATGGCTTTCGCGTGAGCGGCAGCAAGATCTACACAAGCCATGCCGAGGGCGCCGACTACATCTGGCTGGCCGCGCGCACCGACCCCGCATCCAAGTCGCACCGGGGCATCTCGATCCTGCTGGTGGACACGCGCGCCAAGGGCTTTTCACTCACGCCGATGGAAACCGTGGCCGGCATGCACACCAACGTCACCTACTACGACCAGGTGCATGTGCCCCGGGACATGCTGGTGGGCGAGCTGCATGGCGGCTGGAAGCTGATCACCTCGCAGCTCAATTACGAGCGCATCGGCATCGCCGCCCGCGGCGTGTATGGCGAAGAGCTGTACCGCCGCACCCTGCACTGGGCGCGCGCGACGCATCACGGCCGCCGCCCGATCGACGAGCCGGCAGTGCAGCAGCTGCTGGCGGGGGTGTATGCCCGGCTGGAGACCCTGCGCCTGCTCAATCTGCGCCTGGCCTGGGGCCTGGACGGTGCACAGCCCGACCCGGCCTATGCCTGCGCCGCCAAGGTACAGGGCGTTGAAACCTTGGTGAGCGTGTGCCGCGACCTGCTGCAGGCGCTCGGCCTGGGTGGCCTGGTGCGCCATGGCAGCGACTGCGCCTTGATCGCGGGCGACATCGAGGCGCTGTACCGGCGCATCCAGATCAACACCTACGGCGGCGGCAGCGGCGAGGTGATGCGCGAGATGGTCGCCACGCGTGGCCTGAACATGCCACGCACCCTGCGCTGAGCGTCACAACCATGGCCCACGACACGCCCCGCCCCTACGGCTTTTCCGACGAGGAACTGGTCGCCCTGCCGACCGCGTTTCGCGACGGCCTGTTCGACGGCCAGGTGGTCGTCGTGTCCGGCGCGGGCAGCGGGCTGGGCAAGGCCATTGCCGTCCTCTACGCCCGCCTGGGTGCTCGTCTGGCGATCTGCGGGCGCGATGCCGACAAGCTCGAACGCAGCGCGCAGCTGCTGCGCTCGCTGGGCGCTGAAACGCTCACCTGCGCCATGACCATCCGCGACCCGCAACAGGTCTCGGACTTGATCGCAAAGGTGGTCACGCACTTCGGCCGGCTGGACGTTCTGGTGAACAACGCCGGCGGCCAGTTCGCCGGCCCGGCGCTCGATTTTTCGCCGCGCGGCTGGCAGGCGGTGATCGACACCAACCTCAACGGCAGCTGGTACATGATGCAGGCCGCCGCGCGGCACTGGGTGGCCGCCGGCACGCCCGGGCGCATCGTCAACATCGTCTCCACCATCTGGCGCGGCCGCCCCGGCACGGCCCACAGCTGCGCCGCACGCGCCGGCGTGGTCTACCTGTCCAAATCGGTGGCCATTGAATGGGCGCCACATCGCATCCAGGTCAACTGCGTCGCACCGGGCGTGATCGAGACCAGCGGCTTCGCCCACTACACGCCCGAGGGCCTGGCGTCCTACTACGAGCAGCCCAACGCCATGAAGCGGCCGGGTGATGCGCAGGACATCGCCGAGGCTTGCGTATACCTCAGCGCCTCCAGCGGCAAGTTCATCACCGGCGAGGTCGTCACCGTCGACGGCGGCCAGCAGCTCTGGGGCGAACCCTGGCCCGCGGGCCGGCCCGACTATTTCCGCATGGGCGATCCGCCTGCGGCCCACCCGGAAGCCACGAAATGAGCGAGACGCCCGCCAGCCCCCCCTTGTTCGACGGACTGCGCGTGATCGAGGTCGGCAGCTTCGTCGCGGCGCCGGCCTGCGCGACCATCCTGGGCGATTTCGGCGCCGATGTGATCAAGATCGAGCAACCTGGCCTGGGCGATCTCTGGCGCCACCAGTGGAAGCGCCCCGAGATGCCGCAGGCCAGCACCAACTTCTTGTGGCTGCTGACCGGCCGCGGCAAGCGCAGCATTGCGATGGACCTCAAGACCGAGGAAGGCCGCGAACTGATGCACACGCTGTGCCGCGACGCCGACGTGTTCGTGACCAACCTGCCGGTGCCGGCGCGGGCGGGCCTGGGGATCGATCACGAAACCTTGGCCGCCCTGAACCCGCGGCTGGTCTATGCCTCGTTCACGGGCTACGGCGAGTCCGGCCCGGAGCGCGACGAGGCGGGCTTCGACACCACCGCCTGGTGGGCGCGCTCGGGCCTGATGGACCAGATGCGCCCCGACCCGGACGGCCCGCCCGCCAAGGCGCCAGCGGCCTCGGGCGACCAGTTGTCGGCCCTGTCGCTGTTTGGCGGCGTGGTGAGCGCCCTGTACCGCCGCGAGCGCACCGGCCAGGGCGCTTATGTCGGCTCCTCGCTGCTGGCCAACGGCGCCTGGCAGAACGCCGTGTACATCCAGGCGGGCCTGAACGGCGCGCAGTTTCGCCCGGCCCGCAAGCGCTCGGAGATGTGGAACCCGCTGAACATCCACTATCGCTGCCGCGACGACCGCTGGTTCATGATCACCATCAACCCGCAGCACCAGGCCCTGCACTGGGCGAGCTTTGCCCAGGTGGTGGAGTGCCCGGAACTGGTCACCGACGAGCGCTTCGCGGGCTACGAGGCCCGGCTGTCGCACAACGTGGCGCTGATCGCCGTGCTCGACGCCGCGTTCGCCCGGCGCTCGTCGGCGGACTGGAAACAGCGCTTTGCCGGCACCGGCATCGTCACCAGCATCGTGGCCAAGTCCGAGGACGCGTTGCACGATGCCCAGATGCGCGCCAACGACATCGTCGTACCGCTCGAAGGCGCGCCCGGCGCACCGCTGACTGTCAACAGCCCCTTCTTCATCCACGGCGAGGTCAAGCGCGCCGCCACCCGGGCGCCCGAGCTTGGGGAGCATACCGATGACATCCTGCGCGAAGCAGGATTGAATGAAGCCGACATCGCCCGGCTCAAGCGGACCCGCGTGGTCCAGGCCGCCACCAACGAACCCACCCCGCCACCGTCTCTGAAAGGAACACCATGACCGATCGCATCAACCGCCGCCAGGCCAACGCCGCCCTGGGCGCCGCCCTGTTCGCCCCCCTTGTCGGCCATGCCCAGGCCAACGACTTCCCCAATCGCCCCATCCGCCTGGTGGTGGGCTTCGGTCCGGGCGCCGGCCTGGAGGTGGCGTCGCGCCTGCTGGCCGACATCCTGAGCAAGGACCTCGGCCAGTCCGTGACGGTGGAAAACAAGCCCGGCGGCTCGACCATGATCGCCGCGCAGCAGGTGGCCAACGCCCCCAAGGACGGCTACACCTTGTACGTGCAGAACAACCAGACGGCGAACAACGAGCTGCTGTACAAGAAGGTGCCGTACAAGAACAGCGACTTCATCAACATCGCCGCTGGCGGACTCACCACCATGGTGATGACCGTCTCGCGCACCGTGCCGGTGGCCACCGGCGCCGAGTTCATCAAACATGCCAAGGCCAATCCGGGCAAGGTCTTCTATGGCTTCTGGGGCGCCGGCGGCAGCCCGCACCTGCTGGCCGCGCGCCTGAACGACACGGCCGGCCTCAAGCTGGAAGGCGTGGGCTACAAAGACCCGGGCCAGGCCACGGCCGACCTCGTCACCGGCCGCATCCACCTGTTCTTCACCTCGGCCACGCACGGCTTGTCGCTCAAGGGCGCCGGCTCGGCCAACCTGGTGGCGGTGGGCTCGCCCACGCGCATGGCCAGCATGCCCGACGTGCCCACCTTCGTCGAATCGGGCATCGAAGGCATGCCCAACCCGTGGTGGGGCTACGCGGCGCCGGCCGGCACGCCCAGCGATGTGGTGCTCAAGCTCGAGCGCGCGATCAAGGCAGCCGTGGCGACGCCGCGCTACCAGGAGCTGCTGGCCAAGACCGGCTCGACCAACCTGTCGTTCGACTCGCCGGCCAAGTTCCAGGAGTTCATCAACCGCGACCAGGAAAAGTGGGCCGCCGCGATTCGCCCGCTCAATCTGAGCCTGGACTAGGCCCACCCCCGAAGCAGCTCACTGCGTGTAGCTGCCGCCCCCTCAAGGGGGCGCCACCAGCGGCCCGGCAAAGCCGGTTCCGCGGGGGCCCCGAAAGGGAGGTCTGCTTTCACATGCGCCGCAAGCGATGCGCAGCATCATGGAAGACCGAGACTCTGTGAACGAATCAGACACACCGAAAGGGCCGCTGGCCGGCATCCGCGTCCTCGACCTGGCCACCATGCTGGTGGGGCCGATGGCGGCGCAGGCCATGGGCGACATGGGCGCCGACGTGATCAAGGTCGAGGCGCCCGGCGGCGACCTGATGCGCCGCATCGGGCCGCGGCACTCACCCGACATGGGCTCGTTCTACCTGGGCTGCAACCGCAACAAGCGCAGCATCGAACTCGACCTCAAGACCGCCGAGGGGCGCACGGTGTTCGAGGCTCTGGTGCGCAGCAGCGATATCGTGGTTCATTCGATCCGCGCCGACGCCGCCGGCCGGCTGGGCTTGTCGTACGACACCCTGGCACAGCTCAATCCCAAGATCATCCTGTGCCGCGTGATGGGGTTCGCCGATGACGGCCCCTACGGCGGCAAGCCGGCGTACGACGACGTGGCGCAGGCGGTGTCGGGCCTGGCGTCGCTGCAGTCGGTGGTGGCGGGCGAGCCGCGCTACGTGCCGTCGTGCATGGCCGACAAGATCACCTCGATGTACGCCATGCATGCCATCTCGATGGCGCTGATCCACCGGCTGCGCACCGGCCAGGGCCAGGAGGTGTGCGTGCCGATGTTCGAGTCGATGGTGTCGTTCAACATGCACGAGCACCAGTGGGGCGAGACCTTCATACCGGCCAAGGGCGGCATGGGTTATCCGCCGGTAAGCACCGCCGCGCGCCGGCCCTTTCGCACAACCGACGGCTACCTGTGTGTCCTGCCCTACACCGACAAGCATTGGGCCGCCTTCTGCGAGGTGGTGGGCGACCCGGCACTGACCGCCGATCCCCGTTACGCCACCCACGCCGCGCGGCAGGCCGACCAGATGGGTTTCTGGAACGAGGTCGGCCGGCGCGTGCGCACCCGCACCACGGCTGACTGGATCGAGGCCCTGACCCGCGCCGACGTGCCCTTCGGCCGCGTCAACAGCCTCGAAGACCTGCTGGCCGACCCGCACCTGGAAGGCGTCGGCTTCTGGCAGACGCACGAGCACCCGAGCGAAGGCACCCTGCGCGTGCCCTCGCCGTCGATCGCGATGTCCGCCTCGCCGCCCTCGGTACGCAGCCTGCCGCCGCGCCTGAACGAGCACGGCGCACAGATCCTGGCCGAGTTGGGGCTTGCGCCGCACACCCCGGCGGGCTGAGAAAGCCACCCTAGCGCGCGCCCCTGAATCCCGCCCTCTGGACGGGAAAGACGGCTTCTGTAATCATTTGTAACTTCATTGATTGCAGATGGAGCCGCGAATGCGTGTTGGACTTTTTGGCATGGTGCTGGCCTTTGGCACCGCCGCCGCGACGGCGCAGACCGTCACCGAGCCGCAGCGGGTGAAGCCGGCGGATGCCGGCATGGATTGCGCCGTGATTGCGTCCGAGAACAAGGCGATGGCGGACCTGATCACGGCAGGCGACCCCACCCGTACCGCTGGGCAGGCGGTGGCCGGCGGTACGGCCAACGTCGGCGGGCAGCTCGCCGGTGCCGTCGTGGCGCAATCGGGCATGTTCGGCGCCTTCGGCGGACTGGTCAGCAAGCTCACGGGCAGCGTGGCGCAGCAGCAGGTCGAGCAACGCCTGGCGCCGGACGCCGCCGCGCAGCAGCGCGCCGCGCTGGCTCGCGACCGGCAGGGTTTTCTCAATGCCCTGGCCTCGGCCAAGGCCTGTCGGGCTGACGATCCCTCGTTCGCGGGCAATGCCCTTTCGGCCGATGAGTTCCAGCGTGTGGCGGGTCTGGGTGCTGGGCCCGCTGGCACGACGACCGCCCTGGCCCCGCTGTCGCTGGCACAAACCCAGACAGCCTTGGCCGAGCCGGTCGCGCCGCTGGCGGCGACGTTTCCCTTGCAGGGCGACCTCAAGCTGGCCGGGCGGCGCTACTACATCGCAGAGTTTCGGGTGTTGTTCGAGGTGGGTGGCCGGGTCTCGGCCAACACCCGCGCCGCGTACCTGGGCGGCAACAACTACGGCGCTACCCGATCGACGATCCGCTATGCGCTGGCCCAGCCGGACGTGGCGGTCATGCAAGCCATCACCGACCGGGCCTGGGCCGACTTCCAGCAGCGGGTGGCGGCCGCTGGCGTGAAGATCGAGCCGCGCGCTAATTTCGTGGCACAGCATGGCGAGGTGTACGCGGCCACCGAACCCGCGACCACGGCCGCGGCGCCGGTGACGATCGATCAGAACCTGGGTCACACAGAGCGCAAATACATGGTGTTCGCCCCCACCGGGATGACATTGCACTCCCGGGGCTTTGCCGGGCTGGGCGCGGGCAACCTCAGCAAGCGCATGGAGTTCATCAAGGGTCAGATGGACGGTTTGTCGGTGAGCGTCGCGGTCAACATCGCCGCGCTGGAAACCTCGGGCTCGGGCTCGTCGCTGTTCAACCGCGATGGCGCCAGCACCGGCGCCGGCGCGGGGATGACGGTGGTCTCGCCGCCCGATGGGGTGGTGGCGCAGGTGCATGCAGATTCCAGCAGCCTGCGCTTGGCGCAGCCGGTAGCGGTGCCCGGCACTTTTGCGCGGATGCGCGAGGTGGGCGGCTACGACACGACCAAGGACGGCGTGGCACGGTCGATGCAGATCCTGAGCAACATGGCCGGCGTGGCTGCCAACAACAGCAAGACGGTGGACATGCAGGTCGATCTCGACGGCCTGGCCACGCCGCGGATGGTGCTGCAGGGGCTGACGGGGTTCAACCAGGCGCTGGTTGAGAAGCTGGCGGCGATTCGATAGGGACGTCCGGCGCAGCGCTGCGCAAAAGCTCTCACTCGCCCGCAGGCGAGTTGCAGCACACGATAGGTTTGCAGCAGTCAAAGGACAAGCCGGGGGCATTGCCTGCGCTTAGTATTCCTGCAAGCATGGGTGCGCATTCCACTGGCAAGCACCCTCCAGATGACTTTGAAAGGACGCATGCAATATCTAGAGGATCTGCGGCTCGGCGAATCGGTCGTGTGTGGGACGTTCGCGTTCAACGAAGAGGAAATCGTTGAGTTCGCCCGTCAACATGACCCTCACCCCTTCCATCTGGATCATGCCGCCGCTGCACAGAGCATCTTCGAACGGCTGACGGCGTCAGGACTGCAATCGGCTTGCGCGGCGCGTCAAATGGTCCTGCAAACCGTGATGGGGCGCAGCCGCTTTCTTGGATCGCCTGGCGCCATGCGGATGCAGCTGCACAGCCCGGTCTACCCAGGACGAGAAGTCCGTGTCACACACAGCTTCGAGTCCATAGAGCATCTGGCCAGATGGCCCGGCATCGGCCTGGTCACCAGCATGACCCGCGGCGTCGACAACGCCGGCGAGCTTGTCATCACCATGTCGCACCTGAGCTGGGTGGCATCGCGCGGCGTTCAACCTGACCTGGATCGACTGCGAATGGACACCACGGCATCGGCCTGCCTCGGCGCCTTCAAGGCGAAGGCGACCGGCGGCCTACGGCTGGACGCGGACGCAAGGATCCATTTCGAAGACTGCGTTGTTGGCGCACTCTACCAATTCGGCGAACACATGGTCGAGCCTGCTGACTACGACAAATTCTGCCGGACGTTCGACGCGGTGAGCGAAGACGGCACAACGCTTCGCAACGAGTGGTACGGCCCTTCACTGGGCATCAGAACCTTGGGGGACGGATTCTGGCTGCGCGCTGCCGCCGTTGGCGGTACCGGCCTGGATCTGATCCGATGGCCAAACCCGATCCATGCCGGCGATCGCATCCATGGCGAGATGCGGATTACCGAGGCTCGGCCGTTGCGCTCGCGCCCCCATCTTGGCCTCGTCAAGAGCGCCTGCATCTGCACCAACCAGCGCGGCGAGGTGGTCACCAGCTACGAGGTGACCACTTTCATCCGCAAGCGAGCGTCAGACCCGGGCTGAGGCCAACCCGAGTTCACGCGCGATCATCAAGATCTGGATTCGCTACGAACCGTCGCCGATCGCCAGCTGTCGCCTTGGCGCGGCTGGGCACGTCTCCCTCCAGGTCACCCTGGCTTCGTGCTTGACAGGTCGCGCAGGTTGCGCCGCTCCAGCTTGCCGGTGGGCGAGCGCGGCAAAGTGTCGACGAAATGGATGGCGTCGGGCCGCTTGATGCGTCCGAGCCGCTCCTTGCAATGGCGCACCAGGTCGCTGCGAAGCGCCTGGGGCGCGACATCGCTGTCGCGGTCCGCCACGACGTAGGCCACTGGCCGTTCGCTGAAACGCTCGTCGGGAACGCCGATGACGGCGCAGTCGTACACGCCAGCGACCTCGCGCAAGGCGGCCTCGATCTCCTGCGGGTAGATGTTCACGCCGCCGGAGATGATGGTGTCATCGACGCGGTCGGTGAGGTAGAGGTAGCCGCGCGCATCGACATGGCCGATGTCCCCGAAGGTCTGCAGGCCCTCGGGCAGCTGTTGCCGGGCACGCTTGTCAGGCGCCTTGTAGTAGCTGAAGGGCGCAGTGCCTGAAAAGCAGATCAGCCCGGTCGTGCCGGCGGGCACTTCCCGGCCCTGCTCGTCGACGATGTGCAGCTCGCCCTTGCGCGCGCGGCCGACCGAGCCGGGGTGGTCGAGCGCCTCGTGCGAATCGATCAGGGTCAGCCCCACGCCTTCGCTGCCAGAGTAGTACTCGAGCAGGATCGGGCCCCACCACCCGACCATGGCGGCCTTGAGTTCGGGCGGACAGGGCGCCGCCCCGTGAATGGCCGTGCGGTGCGCCGGTGCGTGATACAGCCGGCGCCGCGCACTCGACAGCGCCAGCAGCCGGCGGAACATGTCCGGCACCCACTGGCTGTGCGTGATGGCCTCGCGCTCGATCAGGTCCAGCGCGGCGGCGGCGTCGAATCGGTCCATGACGAACACGGTGCCGCCGCCGGCAGTGACGGCCAGCGCCACCCGCAGCGGCGCGGCGTGGTACAGCGGCGCCGTCGACAGGTAGCGCACGTCGGTGCCACCGATGCCGAACAGCTCGATCAGGTCGGCTGCGAAGGGTGGCGTGCCGCGCCAGTCGGGCGGCAGCAGCGGCCGCAGCACACCCTTGGGCGACCCGGTGGTGCCGCAGGTGAACATCATCAGGGCGCCGGGCGGCTCGTCGGCCACCGGCTCGGGTGAGGCGGCGGCCAGCAACGGACGCATCTCGACAAAGCCCGGCAGCGGGCCGCGCAGTGCGAGCAAGCGGGTGCCTTCGGGCCAGGCGATGCCGCGCACCAGATGCGCCAGCGCCGCGTCGACCAGGACGGCACGCGCATCGCTGTCTAGAACCAGCTGCTGGATCTCGCCGGGCATCAGGGCGGTGGAGATGGGCGAGATGTACAGGCCGGTGCGCCAGGCGGCCCAGGCCACGGCCAGGGCCTCGGGACGGTTTCCCACCAGCATGGCGATGTGATCGCTGCGCGTAAGGCCGAGGCCGCGCAGCACCGCCGCCATGCGGTTGGCCAGCGCCTCCAGCTCGCCGTAGCTCAGGCGGTCGGTGCCGCAGACCACCGCCTGGCGATTGGGCATGGCGGCGGCGTGCTGCCGCAGATCGTGAATGGGCTTCATGGTCGGCACGGTTGTGGGTGAAGTGCCCGCGTGAAGCGGGACAACAGCCCCTCTGTTCAGATCATCCGGTGCTGCGCTGCGCCTTGTCGCGATCAGAGCTGGCCCGCACCTTGGTCTTGGCCTCGGCCCAGTCCTCGGTGGTGAGCTTGCCCAGGGCGGCGAACGTGCTGGGTGCGGCCAGGTGGTGGCCGCCGTCGATGGCGATGTTCTGGCCGGTGAGGTATTCGCAGCCGTCGGCCTGCAGGAAGGTGACCAGGTTGCACAGCTCGTGCATGCGGCCGAAGCGCTGCATGGGCACTTCCTCGTCGGATGCCGCACCGACGTTGGCCTTGGGTATGGGGGCGAGCTTTTCCCAGGCGGTTTCGGTCGGGAAGGGGCCGGGCGCGACCGCGTTGACGCGGATGTTGTGCTTGCCCCATTCGACGGCCAGCGACATGGTCATGGCATGGATGGCCGTCTTGGACATGACCGAGGGCAACACGTAGGCCGAGCCCGTCCAGACCCAGGTGACCAGCATGCTCACCACCGAGCCGGTCAGGCCCTGGGCGATCCAGCGGCGCCCGCAGGCCAGCGTGGAGAACAGGGCGCCGTCCATCACGGTGGAGCGCACCGCCTCGAAGCCGCGCGGGCTGATGTCCAACGAGGGCGAGATGAAGTTGGCGGCGGCGTTGTTGATCAGGCCGGTGAGCGGCCCGTCGACCCAGATCTTGTCCATCATGGCCTCGATGGCCTCGGCCGAGCGCACGTCGCAGATCTGGTAGGCGATGGTGCCGCCGTTCCTGGCCAGCGCGCCGATGTCCTTGACGGCTTCCTGCAGCACGGCTTCGCGGCGGCCGCAAATGTAGACGGCCGCGCCGTGGGCAGCGAAGTGCTTGGCCAGCTCCTTGCCCAGGCCGGTGCCGCCGCCGGTGATCAGGATGCGCTTGCCGGCCAGGACGTCGGGGCGGTGGGGGTTCGATTGCATGCGTTTCTCCTCGGTGGGGGCTGGGTTCGGGCGGGTCGGGCGGGTCGCTTGGGGCGGCCAGACGTGGCTCAGCCGGTCTTGCTCTTGTTGCGAAAGCCCGAGAACATGTCGCGGCCGATGATGTGCTTCATGACCTCGATGGAGCCGCCAGCGATCTTGACGATGCGGGCGTCGGCGTAGGCACGGGAGATCGGGTATTCCCACATGTAGCCCCAACCGCCGAACAGCTGCAGGCATTCGTCGACCACCTTGCAGTGCATGTTGGACATCCACATTTTGGCCATGGCGGCGTCGATGGGGCCGAGCTCGCCGCGCATGAAGGCGGCGATGCAGCGGTCGGTGAAGACGCGGCCCACCGCAGCCTCGGTCTTGAGCTCGGCCAGCTTGAACTGGGTGTTCTGGAAGTCGCCGATGGTGCCGCCGAAGGCCTTGCGGTTGCCCGTGTAGTCGACGGTGTACTCGATCACGGTCTCGGCCACGGTGGCCGAGCGGATGGCCTGGGCCAGGCGCTCTTGCGCCAGCTTGGTCATCATCAACTCAAAGCCCTTGCCCTCCTCGCCCAGCATGGCCGAGGCCGGCACCCGCAGGTCATCGAAAAACAGCTCGGAGGTGTCCTGGGCTTTCATGCCCAGCTTCTCGAGGTTCTTGCCGCGGCGGAAACCCGGCAGGCTGGTGTCGACCAGGAACAAGGTGACGCCCTTGGCGCCGGCCGAGGTGTCGGTCTTGGTGGCCAGCACGAGCACGTCACACAACTGACCGTTCGAGATGAACACCTTCTGACCGTTGATGACGAAGTCGTCGCCGTCGCGCACGGCACGGGTGCGAATGGCCTTGAGGTCGGAGCCGGCATGCGGCTCGGTCATCCCCAGCGAGCCGATGGCCTCGCCAGTGACCATCTTGGGCAACCAGTGCTTCTTTTGCTGCTCGGTGCCGAAGCTGGCGACGTAGGTGGCCACCAGGTCACAGTGGATCAAAAAACCCGGGCCGGTGAAGCCGGAGCGCGCCATTTCCTCGAACACCACCACGTCGAACAGGTAGTCGGCACCGGCGCCGCCGTACTGCTCGGGCACGGTGCAGCACAGCAGGCCGGCCGCACCGGCCTCGCGCCACAGCTGCCGCGGCACAAGGCCCTCGTGCTCCCACTGGGCGTGAAAGGGCGCGATTTCCTTTTCGATGAAGCGCCGCACCATGGTGCGAAAACCTTCATGGTCGGCGTTGAACAGTTCGCGTTGGAGCATGGGGCGCTCGCTTTCTTCGGATCAATAGGACGTGGAGAGGTCTGGCAGCTTCTCGGCAATCAACGACAAGATGCACACGGTACGCATGTGTACTGTATCACCGGGCCACGTCCGCAACAGCGGGAGAACCCCAATGGCCTGAGGACAAGCGGCTCGGCCGGTCAGCGCCGTGGCATCCCGGGCAGCGCCAGAGCGTGGTCGCTGCCTGTGTCCGGCAGCAGCGGGCCGCGCCGGAACACGCCGCTGGTGCGCACAGCCAACTCGCCATCGGCATAGATCAGCCCTTGCGAAAACACCAGGTTCTTCGTGACCTTCAGGATCTGCGCCCGGCCATGGACCCAGCTGCCCAGCAGCGCCCGGCCGACGAAGTCCATCTGCAGGCTGATGGTGGGCAGGAACTGGCGCGGCATATCGACCTGGTAGTGGGCGGCGGTGGAAATCAGGATGTCGGCGAAGGTGCACAACATGCCGCCGTGACAGCCGCCCCCGGGGTTGGCGTGCTGCGGCAGCACCCGAAAGCCGAACTCGAGGGCTTGCTCGTGCCAACGGGCGAACAGCGGACCGCTGTGGGTGGCGAAGGTGCCACCCGCCTCTACCTGGGTCCATCCGGCGGGGACATCGATGGCAGGGTGTGTTTGCGTGACGTGGCTCATAGTTTCTTGCGCATCTGGGCCCAGGCTTCAACCAGGGCCGGGCGGTGGGCCGGGTCGGCGATGGCGATCAGAGCCTCGGCACGGGCGTTCAGGCCCAGGCCGCGCACCTGCGCGACACCGTGCTCGGTGACCACCGCATCGGTGAGGTAGCGTGGCACCGTCACCAGCGCCTGGTCGGTGATGGCCGGCACGATGCGCGAGACGCTGCCGCCGCGCGCGGTGGACGGCAGGCAGGTGACCAGCCGTCCGCCTGGGGAGCGCTGCGCGCCCTGGCAATAGCATGGCAGGCCGCCCGAGCCGGCCAGGATGACGCCGCCCGTGCGCTCGGCGTTAACCTGGCCCAGCAGGTCCACCTCCACCCCGCCATTGACGGCAATGAAGCGCTCGGTCGCGGCGACGCGCTCCGGGTCGTGGGTCTGGCCGACGTCGGCCAGGTACAGATGCGGCAACGCCGCAGCGAACTCGCGCAGCGGGCCGTCACCAAGCACCACGCCGGTGAGCATGCGGGCGTCGCGGTCCATGGCCCCGGCGTCCCACATCGTTCGCAGCGCCGAGGGCAGCATGCCGCCATGAAAGCGCAGCCGGCGGTGATTGCCCAGCGCCTGGCCCAGCGACAGCGGCACCCCGCCGATGCCAAATTGCAGCGTGTCACCGTCGCGCACCAGAGTTGCCACATGCCGGCCAATGGCGCGCTCGGTGTCGCCCAGCACCGGGTCGGCGAAATCGATCAGCGCGGCCTCGGCCTCGACGATGTGGTCGAGCTCTGAGATGTGCACGCGAAAACTCGAATCGAGCCGCGGCAGCGCCGGGTTGATGTGCGCCACCCGCCGTCCGGCGCGCCGCCACACCAGCGGCACGAAGTCACAGGACAGGCCCGGGGCGCACCAGCCGTGGGCATCGGGTGGCGTGAGCTGGGCGATGGCCACGTCAAAGCGCGGGCCTTCACGCAACTCGCGCGCGATGCCCACGTAATCGAGCCCGATCACGTCGGCGCGGCCCTGCGCAATGCCCTTGCGCAGCGCGGGCGTCATGAACCAGCCCAACTGCCGCGCCTCGGGGTGGATGGCCAGGTAATCGGTGCGGTCGATGCCCGGAAACTGCACGCTGGAGAAGGTGACCCCGCGCGCGCGCTCGGGGTCGGCCAGCAGCTCCTGGTGCAGCAGGGTCGACTCGTTGCTCATGGCCGGCGCCCAGACCCGAAGGCCCGGCGCCAGCACGTCCACCAGGCGCTTCATGCAGCCTTGGGCTGATCGGCCAGCCAGATCAGCGGGCCGCCGCTCCAGGCGGGCGTCACGCCGGCCAGGCAGGCGGCCACGTCGGTGAAGGCCGGCTCCATGTCGGTCCAGGCGCTGGCCATGCGGGCCTGATCGGCCAGCGGCTTGCCGCGCAGCGCTTGCAGGCGGCTGCCCGGGCCGGGCGAACGCCAGGGCAACGACCACAGCTTGCTGGCGAGCACCGCGAAGGCGGCGGCGGCGGCATTGTCGGCGGTGGCGATCTCGAGCACGCGGCCGTAGGGACCGGCCGGCGCCAGCACCAGCTGCGTCCCCGCGCTGCTTGCGGCGGCGCCGTCCAGAACGCACAGCGTGGCGCGGTGCGTACGGCCCGCCGTGTCGGTGGCCTCCAGAGTGCCCGCAGGCAACGCGGCATCGGCTTGCTGCGGCAGCTTGACCTTGGCCAGGGCCTTGGCCCACTCGGCCGGGGCATCGGGCCCCACACGAAGCTGCGCAATGGCGGCATCGGACGGCGGTGCGAGCTCACGGTCGGCCCGCAGCCGCTCCAGGAAAAGGGTGCGCACCATGTGCCCGGCCACCGGGTCGAACATCAAGCGCAAGAAGATGTTCATCTCCACCGCCGTGCCCTGGGCCAGCGGCAGACGGGCGCCGTCAAGCACGCAGTCGGTGATGGCGCTGTAGGCGGGGTAGTCACGGTAGTCGTCCGCGCTCACGCCGTGACGCGCCGCAACGCTCTGGGCCACGCCGGGGCCAGGCAAGAGCGCGTCGTCCAGCGACAGATGCGCAAACTTGCGCGTCATGTCCACTGGCGTGTGGTGCATGCCGCGCGCCAGGGCCTTGGCGGCATCGACCAGCGAGGCCGCGGGCGCCAGCTGCGTGGCCAGGCCGAGCTTGAGCGCGGT
The DNA here is from genome assembly GCA_947476465.1 of Comamonadaceae bacterium. Taxonomy (GTDB): domain Bacteria; phylum Pseudomonadota; class Gammaproteobacteria; order Burkholderiales; family Burkholderiaceae_C; genus Ramlibacter. The sequence continues at coordinate 199,993 of CANJQN010000001.1, forward strand.
GGCCGGATCGACCGAACGGCCGGTCAGCAGCATGTCCATGCCGGTCTCGAAGCCCACCAGGCGCGGCAGGCGCTGGGTGCCGCCGGCGCCGGGCAGCAGGCCCCAGCGCACCTCGGGCAAGCCCAACTGCACCTTGGGATCATCAACCACCACCCGCTCGCGGCAGGCCATGGTGAGCTCCAGGCCACCGCCCAGCGCCAGGCCGTTGCAGGCGGCGACGAACGGTTTGGCCGAGGCCTCCAGCCGCACGAACTGGCGGCCCAGCCGGCCGCAGGCCTCGAACATCTGTTCGTGGGTGCTGGTGCGTGCGGCATCGGTGTAGCCGCGCACCATCGCCAGATCGGCGCCGGCCAGGAAGGTCGGCTTGGCGGAGGTGATGACGCAACTGCGTACGGCGTCGTCGCTGTCGACACGGTCCATCAGCGCGTCGATCGCATCCATCAGCTCGACGGAAAACACGTTCATCGAGCGGCCAGGCATGTCGATGGTGGCCAGCAGCACGCCATCGGCGTCCAGCTCGGTGCGGATCTGTGGATTCACGGCGACGCCTTGTGGGTCAGGCGAACTTCTTGAAGTCGGGCTTGCGGCGCTCGTTGAAGGCGCGCACGCCTTCCTTGGACTCTTCGGTCTGGTAGAAGTGCTTGACGGTCTGGATGCCCTGGAAGCTGATGCCGCGGATGCTTTCGCTGTCAGCGGCGAACGAGCGCTTGATGATGGTCAGCGCGGTCGGGCTCATCTCGTTGATGTCCTTGCACCACAGGTCGACTTCGGCTTCGAGCTGGTCATGCGGCACGACCTTGTTCACCAGGCCCATTGCGGCCGCTTCGGTGGCGCTGTAGCGCAGGCAGCGGAACCAGATCTCGCGGGCCTTCTTCTCGCCGACGATGCGGGCCAAGTAGGCGGTGCCCCAGCCCGGATCGGCCGAGCCGACCTTGGGGCCGACCTGGCCGAAGGTGGCCTTCTCGCTGGCGATGGTCAAATCGCAGATGGTGGCAAACACATTGCCGCCGCCAATCGCGAAGCCCTGCACCTTGGCGATCGACACCTTGCGCAGGTCGCGCAGGGCCGTCTGCATCTCTTCGATGGGCATGCCCACCGTGCCGCGCGGGCCGTACAGGCCGTCTTCCGACAAGTGCACCTTCTGGTCTCCGCCGGTACAAAACGCCTTGTCGCCGGCGCCCGAAAGCACCATCACGTTGGCGCTTCTTTCCTCGTCGGCGCGGTGCAGCGCGTCGATCATCTCCTCCAGCGTCTGCAGGCGGAAGGCGTTGTACACCTCCGGCCGGTTGATGGTGATGCGCACGACGCCGTCGCGCACTTCATAGAGGATGTCCTTGTATTCCTTGGTCATGGTCGTCTCCAAATAAACGGTTCGAGAAAATGTCTTATTGATGTTTTCGTATTTGACGACACGTCATCATCCGTTCGCCCTGAGCTTGGCCTGTCCTGAGCTTGACGAAGGGTCGAAGGGCTTCGACAAGCTCAGCCCGAACGGAAGGGGGTGTCATGAGTTATGAAAGCCTCAATAGTCAGTTACCCATGCATCGACAGGCCGCCGGAGACGCTGATGGTCTGGCCGGTCATGAAGGCGGCGTCGTCGCTGGCCAGGAAAGCCACCAGGCCCGGGTAGTCGTCGGGCACGCCGATGCGGCCCAGCGGCACGCCGCGCACCATGGCGTCGCGGATCTTGGCGCCCTGCTCGCCGGTGCCGACAAAAGCGGTCATGGCGGGCGTGTCGGTGGGGCCGGGGCAGACGGTGTTGACCGTCACGTTTGAGCGCGCCACCTCGCGGGCCAGCGCCTTGGCGAAGGCGATGGTCGCGCCCTTGCACCCCGAATACACCACTTCACCACTGGAGCCGACCCGGCCCGCGTCGGAGGCGATGTTGATGATCCGGCCGGACTTGCGCTGGGCCATGCCCTGGCCGACCGCGTGCGTCATGTGCAGCGGGCCGAACCAGTTGATCGAGGTGACCTTCTTCCAGAAGGCCTCGTCAGTCTTGAGGAAGGGTATGGGGGCGTCCCAACCGGCGTTGTTGACCAGGATGTCGGTGCCTTGGCCGGACTGCTGCTCGAAGCTGGCCACGGCCGCCGTGACGGCGCTGTAGTCGGTGATGTCACAGGTGACGGCGACGGCCTTGCCGCCCGCCGCCACGATCGCGGCCACGGTCTGGCCGGCGCCGTCGGCATTGATGTCGAACACGCCGACGGTGATGCCCTCGGCGCCCAGGCGGGTGGCGATGGCGCGGCCGATGCCGCTGCCGGCGCCAGTGACGATGGCGGTCTTGCCTTGCAGTCCTCGCATTCAGATTCTCCAGTGACAAACGAAAGAAAATTGGTCCCTTCGACCGCCGCGTCGAAGGGGCCGGCCGAAGGGGGATCACAAGCGGTCAGGCAGATCTCGCGCCAGGCCGCCGTGTTTTATTCTGTGATGGATGATACGCTAGTGAACTATAAGGCCGCAAGCCAACTACCCCACCTCCCGACCCGGGTTTTCCCCATTTGGCAGCCACCCTATCAGGCCAATTTCGGCGCGGAACACGACCCAGGGTTTACCCTAGCGTTTTTCCTCAGGTGAACGGGGATGCAGGGGCATACGGTACAGTACCGTACTATATCCGACCGGGGTTTCCCCGTGCCCCGCCTCGCAGGAGACCCAGCCTCGATGAACACCCCCCGTTTCGACGCCGCCGCCCACGCCCGCGCCATGCGCGAGCAGGGTTTCTGGCGCGACACCACCTACGACGATTTCCTGATGCGCACGGTCGCGGCCACGCCCGACAAGCTCGCTGTCGTGGCGTACCGCACCGACCGCGAAGGCACGCAAGAGTTCACCTACCGCGCCTTCGCCGACCTGGTCGCCCGGGTGGCCGCCTCACTGCGCGGCCTGGGCGTGGGCCCGGGCGACATCGTGGCCCTGCAGGTGCCCAACTGGTGGGAGTTCGTGGTGACGGTCCTGGCGGCCAACCGCATCGGCGCGGTGGTCAACCCGCTGATGCCCATCTTCCGCGAGCGCGAGCTGTCCTACATGCTGGGCTTCGCGCAGGCCAAGGTACTGGTGGTCCCGCGCCTGTTCCGGGGCTTCGACCACGAGGCCATGGCGCGCGAGCTCCAGCCCGGCCTGCCGCAACTGCGGCATGTGATCGTGATCGACGGCCAGGGCGACAACAGCTTCGACAAGATGCTGCTGTCGGGCACCGACCGGCTGGCGCCGAGCCAGCCGCCGCTGCTGGCGCCCGACGCCATGGCGGTGATGATGTTCACCTCCGGCACCACCGGCTCGCCCAAGGGCGTGATGCACAGCACCAATACCCTGGTGGCCAACAGCCACTCGCTGGCGGAACGCTTCGGCCTGACCGCCGACGACGTGCTGCTGGCCTGCTCACCGCTGGGCCACATGACGGGCTACGCCGCCGTGTTGAACCTGAGCCTGTCCATCGGCGCAACCATGGTGCTGCAGGACATCTGGGAAGTGAAGCGCGGCGTCACGATCATGGCCGACGAGGGCGTGACCTACAGCGCGGCTTCCACGCCATTCCTTTCGGACATCGTCGAGACCGTCGCGGCTGGCGCGCCCCGGCCGCAGCGGCTGCGCTCGTTCCTGTGCGGCGGCGCGCCGATCCCGCCGGTGCTGATCGAGCGCGCCGCGCGCGAGCTCGGCCTGACCGTCTGCTCGCTGTTCGGCATGACTGAGTCCTTGTCGTGCACCCTGACCGAGCCTTCCCGCGCGCACGACAAATCGGCCACCACCGACGGCCGGGCGCTGGAAGGGGTGGGCTTGAAAGTGGTCGATAACGAGGGCAAGGAATGCCCGCGCGGGACGACCGGCCGCTTGCTGACCAGTGGCGCGCAGATGTTCCTGGGCTATTTCAAGCGCCCGGACATCGAGACTTTCGACGATGAAGGCTGGTTCGACACCGGAGACCTGGCCTACATGGACGACGAGGGCTACCTACGCATCAACGGCCGAACCAAGGACGTGCTGATCCGCGGCGGCGAGAACGTGCCCGTGGTCGAGATCGAGGCACTGCTGTATCAGCACCCGGGCGTCGCCGTCGCTGCGCTGGTGGGCTACCCCGACGCCCGCCTGGGCGAGCGGGGCTGCGCCTTTGTGACGCTTCGCCCGGGCGCCAGCCTCACCCTGGCACAGTTGCAGGCTTACATGGCCCAGTGCAAGGTGGCCAAGACCTACTGGCCCGAGCGACTGGAGATCCTGCAGGACATGCCGCGCACCCCCGCCGGCAAGATTCAGAAGTTCAAGCTGCGTGAGATGGCTGCGGGTGAGCAGAAATGAGCGCCGCGCCGAGCGTGGGGGCCACATGACCGCCCTCATCCACCTTCAACGCGATGACGACGGCGTGGCCATCCTCACGCTGGCCCGGCCCGACCGGCTGAACGCCCTGACCGACGACATGGTGACGGACCTGGGCCACCTGCTCGACGATCTGGCCAAGGATTCACAGATGCGCGTGCTGATCCTCACCGGAGAAGGCCGCGGATTCTGCGCCGGCTTCGACCTGGGCCTGGCCACCACCGCGCCCGATCAGGACACGCTGGGCGAGGCCGCCGCCTGGACGATTCGCCAGGAATCGTTCGCCGGGCTCGTCACCAAGCTGCGCGCGCTGCGCGTGCCGGTGATCGCCGCGGTCAACGGCTTGGCCAACGGCGCCGGCTTGGGCCTGGCGCTGGCCGCCGAGATCCGCTATGCCGCCAGTTCCGCGCGGTTCAACGCCGCATTCGTGAACGTGGGCATGTCCGCCTGCGACATCGGCGTGAGCTGGCTGCTGCCGCGCTGCGTCGGCCTGTCGAACTCGTTCGAGATCATGCTCACCGGCCGCATGGTCGATGCCGCCGAGGCCCTGCGCATCGGCCTGGTCTCGGCCACCGTGCCCGACGAGGCGCTGATGCCCCACGCGCTGGAGACCGCCCGCCTGATCGCATCGCGCCATCCCTTCGGCATGTGGATGACCAAACGCAGCGGCTGGGCCAACGTCGAGGCGGGCAGCCTGCAAGCGGCCATCGAGCTGGAAAACCGCACGCAGATCTTGGCGCGCACCACCGGCGAGCTGGAAAAGGCCGCCCGGGCGCTGGTCGCGCGCCGCAACAAGGGCTTTTCATCCGCTCCCGACCTGAGTTGAAAAGGATCGTCTTTCGCCAACGACACCCAACTGGCTAGGCGCGTCCGCCGTTCAGCTCGAAAGTGAACCCGGTTGTGAACGAGCACTGGTCGGATGCGATCCAGGTGATCATGGCCGCTGCCTCTTCTGGACGGCCGATGCGGCGCAACGGGATTTTCTCCAGCGCAATTTGCATGGCTTGCGGATTCTCTTTGCGTGCCCAAGCAACCAATGGGGTGTCGAACAGCGCCGGCGCGACCGCATTGACCAGCACACCGCTGGTGCCCACTTCCTTGGCCAGTGACTTGGTGAAGGCAATCACGCCGGCCTTGGCGGCGGAGTAGGCACTTTGAAAGGGGTTGCCCTCCTTCGCAGCCAGAGAACTCACGTTGACGATCCGGCCCCAGCCACGAGCGACCATGCCGGGCACGAAAGCGCGGCTGGTGAAGAACACCGCGTCAAGGTTGACCGAGATGTTTTCGCGCCAGTCTTCCAGCGCCACCTCGGTCACGACCCGCATGCCGGGCGTGACACCGGCGTTGTTGACGAGGATGTCGACGGCCCCGAGTCGCTGCAGCGACATGTCGGCCGCAGCCTGCACCGCCGCAACGTCGGCGACGTTCACTGTTTGCACAGTCACATCGCTGGACGCCCCGAGTTCGCGTGTCGCAGCCTCGAGCCGGGCGGGGTCGCGGTCCCACAACTCGACACGCGCGCCCGATTTCAGCATCTGGCGTGCGGTCGCCAAGCCAATGCCGCTGGCCCCGCCGGTAATGATGGCGGTGCGGCCGGTCAGGTCGATGCAGTTCATGGTTTTCCTTGGATGTCTCTCGGGCCCTTCAAGTCAATCGCACGCGTTCACTTGCGGCCCTGCATCAGCGCTTCGATCATGCTGGGCGCGTTGTATTCGATCAGGCACAGCCGGATGCCAAACACGTCGTCCGGGTGGAGGATGACCTCGCGCAGGCCGCCCACCCGGTGGTCGGCGACGACGCGAACGCCACGGCGCTGAAGCTCCGCCTTCGCCTCTCCGATGTCGCTGACCTTGAAATGAATGTTGCGATTGCCTTCGCGTTCAGGCGCCGGTTGAGTCTCGATCAACTCGAAAAAGCCGCTCTTGTCGATGGCGATGCGGGTGGCGCTCAGATCGGGCTGCTTGGCATCTTGCGCGTCCACCGCGCTGGCCTGGACGGCGATGTCCTGGCCCAGGCGGAAATGCTGGAACTCGATGTTGAAAACCTCGGAGAAAAAGGTCATGGCCTTCTCCAGGTTTTTCACGTCGATGCCGAAAACTTCGATTTTTTCAACCTTCATTGGATGCCTGCGCTTTCGTGAGTGAACGGAATGGCCATGGCCTTAGAGCTTGCCCGCGCTTTTGGCGCACAGCCGCAGCAAGGCATACACCTCATCAATGCTGGGTGTGGTCACGCCGGCCAGTTCGCGCATGGCTTGCACCGAGTCGGTCAGCACGTCGATCTCCAGCGGCCGGCCGCGCTCCCAGTCCTGCAGCATGGACATCTTGTGCTTGCCCGACTTGCGCGCGGCTTCAATGCGTTCGTCGATGTTGATCGGCCAGGCCTGCACGCCCAGGGCCTCGGCCACCACTTCGGCTTCGCGCATGACGCGGCGCACCAGTTGCACCACGGCGGGGTCGCTGGTGAGCAGGTCGTTGGTGGCTTGGGTGAGAACACCCAGCGGGTTCCAGCTGAGACTGCTGATCATCTTGGCCCAGATCCAGGCGCGGATGTCAGGCACCGCCTGGGCGTTCAGGCCGGCGTCGCTCATGGCCTTGACCAGGCGCATCACCCGTGGGCTCTCGCTGCCGTCGGGCTCGCCGATCGGAAAACGCAGCAACGCGCCATCGTGGTGGATCAGGCCCGGCTCGGGCACCTCGGCGGCGACCCAGTAGACGCAGCCCACGGCGCGCTCGGGGCTGAGCACGCGCCACTGCTCGCCGCCCGGATCGAGCCGGGGAATCTGCTTGCCCGCATGTGGACCGGGCAGGCCGTGAAAGTACCAGTACGGTATGCCTGTGGTGGGTGGCAGCACCATGGTGTCGGGCCCGAGCAGGGTGGCGATGCCCGGCAACGCCGACGTCAGCTGATGCTGCTTGAGCGCGATGAACACGACGTCCTGCTTGCCCAGCGTCTCGGGTCGGTCGGTGGCCGGAATGCGGGCCGTGACGTCGCCGATCGGTGAGCGCAGGCGCAGTCCGCGCTCACGAATCGCGGCCAGATGTTCGCCGCGGGCGACCACGCTGACCTCGACACCGGGGACCTGGGACAGGCGGGCCGCGACGAAGCCGCCGATGGCGCCCGCGCCGAAAATGCAGATTTTCATGGGAATGTCCTTGATGGGGGGGCTCAGGGCCGCAGCTCGCAGGCGCCACGATCGATCAGGCGAACGCCGCGCTCCAGTGCCTCGGCGCGAAAGCGCACCCGGGCCGGTCCGTCGCGGAACATGCTCACGCGCACCGTGTCACCGGGCAGCCCCGGCGCGACAAAGCGCGCACCAAAAGACAACAGGCGCTCGGGCTGGCCCGGCGCGAAGTGCTTGAGCACGGCGCGGCAGGCCCGGCCCAGGTTGTTCAGGCCGTGGGAGATCGGCACCTCGAAGCCGGCCTCCCGGGCGATGGCCGGATCGGCATGGATCGGCATCCAGTCGCGGCTGACCGCGCGATACAGCAGGGCTGCCTGCCGCGTCTGGGCGATGTCCATCACGGCATCGGGTTTCGCGTCGTCGGGAATGGCGGCCAAGGGCGCGGCCGGCGTACCGCTGCTGCCACAACCGCCATCGCCACGCATGAAGGCCATGCTCTGCAGCGTGGCCAGCAACTCGTTGCTGTCGCGGTCGTAAAGCTTGGTGTCCATCTGGAGCACCGCGCCACGGCCGGCGCCCTTGTCCGACACGGCCGCCACGTGGTGTTGGGCCCGCACCCGGCCGGCCGCCGGCAGCGGCTTGTGGATCTGAAAATGCTCCTCGCCGTGCAGGAGGTGCTTCCAGTCGATGCCAGTGGCCGGGTCGCCCTGCCAGAACGGAATCCAGCCCAGGACCATGCATTGCGCGGGCACCACTTTCGGCGCGCCGCCCTGGCCCTCATAAACGTAGGGCAGCTCGTCGGCGTCCAGCGGGTCACTGCCGGTTCCCAGGGACAGCGCATACAGCAGGCTGTCGCGCATCTCATAGTCCTGGTCGGTGGGCGCAAAGCGCAAGGACAACACGTGTTGGAGATTCATGACGTTCCTTCAGCCGATGGACACGAGGACTTTGCCGAACTGCTCGCCGGCACTGAGCCGGTCGAAGGCGTCGGTGACTTGCGCCAGCGGGTAGACCTTGTCGATCACGGGTTTGATCCCGCCGCGCCCGAACAAGGCCAGCAGCTGACGGAACTCATCCATCGAACCACCGGTCGAGCCGTAGACCTCCAGCTGACGGATGAACATGCGCTGCAGGTCGGCGCCTGGGTTGGAGCCACTGGTGGCCCCACAGGTCACCAGGCGCCCGCCACGGCGCAGGCTGCGCAGCGAATCACCCCAGCTGGCCGCGCCCACGCTGTCGATGACCATGTCCACCCCCTCGCCGCCGGTCAGGGCCAGTACCTGCTCGTAGACCTTCTTTTCGGTGCGGTAGTTGACGCCGCCGCTGGCGCCCATGGCGATGGCGCGCGCGATCTTGTCGTCGCTGCTGCTGGTCACCAACACGCGCGCGCCGGACATGAGCGCCAGTTGCAGGGCGGCCACCGCCACGCCGCCGCCGATGCCGACGATCAGCACGGTTTCGCCCGCGATCAGCGGACGCGCCTTGCCGAACAGCATGCGCCAGGCCGTAAGGTGCCCCACCATCAGCGCGCCGGCGCCTTGCAGGTCGGCATCGTCGGACAGGGGCAGCACGCAATAGGCCGGTGTGGCGAAGTACTCGGCCAGCGTGCCATGGCGATGCTCGCCCTGGATGTCGGCCTTGGTGCACAGGGTCTGGTCGCCGGCCAGGCAGTAGCGGCATTTGCCGCAGAAGGCGTTGGAAAACAAAATGGCCTTCTGGCCGACCTTCAGGCCGCTGCCGGCCGGCGCATGTTCGATCACGCCCGCGCCTTCGACGCCCTGGATCAGCGGCAGGCTGTGGGTGATGCCCACGCCCGAGTCGCGCATGTACAAGTCGACCCGGTTCAGGCCGACTGAATGCATGCGCAGCACGGCGTCGCCCGGGCCGGGGGTGGGGTCGGCGATGTCGCGGAACTTCAGGCCTTCGCGGCCACGGGTTTCTAGAACGGCTGCTCGCATTGAAAATCCTGCCTCGTCAAATGGTTTAGCTTGGGGTGAGCACCGCGCCGCCGCACACCGAAATCACCTGACCGGTGACATAGCGCGACAGGTCGGTGACCAAAAATTCGAGCGCACCCGCGCAGTCCTCGACCTCGCCGAAGCGGCGCAGGGGGATCTGCTTGAGTTCGTCGTCGGTGCCGATGCCGCGCTCCCGCGCGGCCTGGGCCACCCGGGCCGTCATCATCACGCCGGGCGAGATGCAGTTGGCACGGATGCCGTGCGGCCCGACCTCGGCGGCCAGGTAGCGGGTGTACTGGGCCACCGCGGCCTTGCTGGCGGCATAGGCGGCGATCATCCCGCCCTTGTAGGTGCTGATGCCCGACTGCGAGCTGATGTTGACGATGACGCCCGCGCCCAGCTTCTTCATGACCGGTATCGCCGCCTTGCAGCAGAACTGCGTGCTCATGAAGTTCACGTCGAACAGCAGGCGCGTGTCTTCCTCGGTCGCCTCGGACGGGTGGCTGCGGTTGGCGGGCGTGATGGCGCCGCCGGCGTTGTTGACCAGGATGTCCAGGCGGCCGAAGTGCGCGATGGCGCGCTCGACGGCGGCGGTGGCCTGGTCGCTCTTGCCCAGGTCAGCCTGAATGCCGATGCTGCGCCGGCCCAGGGCCTCGATCTCCGCCGACACGCTGGCCGCGCTGAGCTCTTCGCCGTAGCGCGCCGCGCCGTCCAGATCAAGGTCGACCACGGCCACATCGGCGCCCAGGCGGGCCAGCCGCAAGGCATACGCACGACCGAGGCCGCGCGCGGCACCAGTCACCAGGGCAGCCTTGCCGGCCAGGGGGAGAGTGGGGGTGTTCATGAGGTGATTCGGTTGAACCAGTGAGGATATGCATCGTGCACCAGCGTACGATCATGGTAAACACCTAGGCCCGGCCCCCGCCAGAATGGTTTTGCCGGTTGACGCTGGGCCGCTCGGCTCGGTACGATCAATTGGTACGCCAGTGAACCATCCGGCTGGGGCCGTAGCGCGCCCAGCCAGCAAACAAGGAGACTTACACGATGTCAGCCCGCACTTTCGATCCCGCCGCCCACGCCGCCAAGATGCGCGCCGACGGCTGGTGGGTCGACCGCACCACCGACAGCATGATCGCCGGCGCCGCCCGGCGCTTCCCCGACAAGGCCGCGATCGTGGCCTACCGGGCCGACAGCGGCGACTCGCCGGTGCGGCGCTTCACCTACCGGCAGTTGGACGACTACATCGGCCGCGGCGCAGCCGCCTTGCGCAAGCTGGGCGTCGGCAAGGGTGATGTGGTCTCGATTCAACTGCCCAACTGGTGGGAGTTCGTGCTGGTCACGCTGGCCTGCGGCCGCCTGGGCGCGGTAGTGAACCCGCTGATGCACATCTTCCGCGAACGCGAAATGACCTACATGGTGGGCTTTTGCGAAGCCAAGGTGCTGGTGGTGCCCAAGCTGTTCCGTGGCTTCGACCATGAGGAAATGGCCAAGGCCGTGCAGGCCAATTGCCCACACCTGGCCCATGTGCTGGTGGTCGGTTCCGGTGGCGCCAACGACCTGGAGAAGGTGCTGTTCAGCGGCACCGACTCGATCGGGCCCGCCGGTGCCAACCAACCGGCTGCGCACCGGGCCGACGAGATGTCGGTGCTGATGTTCACCTCCGGCACCACGGGGTCGCCCAAAGGCGTGATGCACACCGACAACACCCTGGTGGCCTGTGTGCGTGGCCTGGCCGAGCGTTTCGGCCTGACGGCCGACGACGTGCTGCTGGCCTGTTCGCCGATGGGCCACATGATGGGCTATGCGGCGGTGATGTTCCAGAGCCTGTGCCTGGGCTGCACCGTGGTGCTGCAGGACGTGTGGGAGGGCAAACGCGGCGTGACCATCATGGCCGCCGAGCGCGTGACGCACATCGGCGCCGCCACCCCCTTCCTGGTGGACATCTGTGAGGCGGTGGCGGCCGGCGGCCCCAAGCCCGCACTGCGCACCTTCCTGTGCGGCGGCGCACCCATCCCGCCGGTGGTGGTGCAGCGCGCGGCCGCCGAACTCGGCCTGAACGTCTCGAGCCTGTGGGGCATGACCGAATCGCTGGGCAGCACGCTGACCGAGCCCTCACGCGCGCACGAAAAGTCGGCCAGCACCGACGGCCGGCCGCTGGAAGGAACCGAGGTGCGCATCGTCGATGTGGACGGCAAGCCGGTGCCTACCGGCGAAACCGGCCGGCTGATGGTGCGCGGCGCCCAGATGTTCGTCGGCTACTACAAGCGCCCCGACATCGAGTCCTTCGACGCCGACGGCTGGTTCGACACCGGCGATCTGGCCTACATGGACAGCGAGGGCTACATCCGCATCAATGGCCGCACCAAGGACGTGCTCATCCGTGGCGGTGAGAACGTGCCCGTGGTCGAGATCGAGAACCTGGTGCTCAAGCACCCGGCCGTCGCCGGCGCCGCGCTGGTGGGCATTCCCGATGCGCGCCTGGGTGAACGCGGCTGCCTGTTCGTGGCGCTGCGGCCGGGGCAGAGCTTCGACCTGGCCACGCTGCACGCCTACATGGCCGAGAGCAAGGTGGCCAAGCAGTACTGGCCCGAGCGGGTCGAACTGATCGCCGACATGCCGCGCACGCCCAGCGGCAAGATCCAGAAGTTCATCCTGCGCGAGAAGGCCAAGGCCTTCGCAACCGCATGAACATCCAGGGCTGCCGCCGCTTCGAAGGCACCGTCTGCGTGGTCACCGGCGCCGCGCGCGGCATCGGCGAGGCCATCGCGGAGCGGCTGGCCATGGAAGGTGGCAAAGTTGCCGCACTCGACGTGAGTGAGCGCCGGCTGACGCCCACCGTCGAGGCCATGCGCGCCCGCGGCCTCGATGTGCGCGGCTTCGCCTGCGACGTCAGCTCGCGCCCGTCGGTGCAAGCAGCCATGGCGGCGGTGCGCAAGGCCTTCGGCGCACCGGTCGGTGTGCTGGTCAACAACGCCGTATGGGCGCGCTTCGGACCACTCGAGGGCATCGACGAGGAAACCGTCGACCGGACATTGGCCGTGGGGCTCAAGGGCCTGATCTGGACGACACAGGCTGTGGTGCCGCAAATGCGCGAGCGCGGCGGTGGAGCGATCGTCAACTTCAGCTCAACAGCGGCCCGGCATCCGGCGGGCTCGGGCGCCATCGTCTACTCCGCCATGAAAGCGGGCGTCCTGGGCCTGACGCGCGCGAGCGCCGTCGAACTGAGCGCCGACCGCATCCGGGTCAATACGATCGTTCCGGGCATGGTCGGGACGGCCTCGTCGAAAGCCCAGTACGACGAAGCCACGCTGGCCGCGCGCGAAGCAGCCATGCCGCTGGGCCGCTTCGGCGACCCGGCCGACATCGCCGGCGCGGTGGCCTTCCTGGCCAGTGATGACGCATGTTACGTACATGGCACGGAACTCGTGGTCGATGGCGCCTGGACCGTCGGCAAGGACTGACCACGCCGACCGTTGGCGAATTAGTGAAAAGGAAACCCACCTCATGTTGAACAGGCTCGAAGGCAAACGCTGCATCGTCACCGGTGGCGGCAGCGGCATCGGCCGCGCCAGCGCACAGCGCATGGCGCAAGAAGGCGCGGCCATCCTGGTGGTCGGGCGCAGCAAGGACAACAGCGAAGAGACGGCAAAGCTGATCCGCGATGCCGGCGGCAAGGCCGCCGCCATGGTGGCCGACGCCACCGATGAGGCCGCCGTGCAGGCGATGGTCGAGCGCTGTGTGGCCGAGTTCGGCGGGATGGAGGTGTTCTTCGCCAATGCGGGCACCCCGGGCACCGGCGCGGGCATCCTGGAGCAGACCGTCGAAGAGTGGAACGACGTGTGGAAGGTCAACGTGATCAGCTGCATGTTGGCCATCAAGCACGCCGGGCGCCACATGGTCGCCCACGGCGGCGGCTCCATCATCCTCACCTCCTCGGCGGGATCGCTGCGCGCGAACGCCGGTGCCATCTCGTACTGCGCCAGCAAGGCGGCGGTGAACAACCTGGCCCAGACGGCGGCCAACGCCTTCGCGGGTCAGCTGGTGCGGGTCAATGCCGTGCTGCCAGGCCTGGTGGAAACGAAGATGACCCGTACGGTGTTCGAGTACGCGGCGGCGCGCGGCAAGGCCGATCGCATTGGCTACATGGTGCCCCTGCGGCGCCCCGGCCAGCCGCATGAAATCGCCAGCATGGTCGCGTTTCTGGCCAGCGAGGACGCCTCCTTCATCACCGGCCAGTGCTACGCCGTCGACGGCGGGATCAGCAGCTCGCATCCCGCCGGCAAGACCACCGTTTGAGCACGCCGCCCATCCCGCCGGCGGATGCCGCCCTGCAGCGCCGCGCCTTGTTCGCCGGGTTGGCCGTGGTCATCCTGTGGGGGGCGAGCTTCAGCATCCAGAAGGCCGCCTACGGGGCGATGCAGCCAGGGCCTTTCCTGTTCTTTCGCGCGTCGCTGATGGGCGTGAGCGTGATCGCCGTGCTGCTGTGGTACCGCAGGCCGTGGCTGCCCAAGCTGCAGCCGGGCGATGGGCGCCTGTTCGCCACCGCCACGCTCACGGGCCCGTTCCTGCACGTGCTGCTGGTCACTTACGGTGTGCATTGGTCCACCCCGTTCACCAGCGCGGTGATCATGGCCTGCGGGCCAGTGATCACGCTGGTGCTGATGCGGCTGCTGCATGGCGCGCGCCTGCGCCGGGTGCAGGTGCTGGGCGTGGCCCTGGCCTTTTCGGGTGTGCTGCTTTTCATGGCCGACAAGCTGCGGCAGGCCGATCTGCGCGCCTCCGGTGGCGACCTGATGCTGCTGGGGGCCGCTGTGTGCTTTTCGCTCTACACGATCCGTGTCACGCCGCTGGCCCGGCGGTATGGCGGGATGGAGATCATGTGCTGGACCTCGCTGCTGGCGTCGCCCCTGTTCATGGCCTTGACGTTCTGGCCCGCGCTGAACGCACCCGTGGCCACCTTTCCGGCGGCCGCCTGGGGCGGCCTGGTGTGGACCGTGCTGCTCACCGCGCTGCTGGCGTGGATCCTTTGGAGCTGGACCAACGCGGTGCGCGGCGTCTCGCGCACCGCGCCGCTTTTGTACCTGGTTCCACCAGTGGCGGGGCTGATCGGCTGGTTGTTCCTGGGCGAGGTGCTCACCGCCTGGAAGCTGGCCGGCGGCGCGATCGCCATGACCGGCGTGGCACTGGCGCAGTGGGGCGGGCAGCGCGCGTGAGGTCCACCCCGCAGGGCCGCGCCCTCGCTGTGGGCCTTGCGCTGGTGGTGATATGGGCCGCCGCCTTCAGCATCCAAAAGGCGGCCTATGCGGCCATCGGGCCGGGCGCCTACCTGTTCCTGCGCGCCATCGTCATGGCCATGTGTTCGATGGCGCTGCTCGCCTGGTACAAGCTGCCGCTTTGGCCCACGCTGGCGCCAGGGGAATGGCGCACATTCCTCGGCGTGACCGTCACCGGGTCGATCTTGCAGGTTACGCTGACAACCTTCGGCATTCATATGTCGACACCTTTTTCGGCGGCGGTCATCACGGCCTGCGGGCCGGTCGTCACGCTGGTGCTGCTCCTCATCTTGCACGGCGTTCGCATGCGCCCACCGCAGATGCTGGGCGTGGCGGTGGCCATGGCGGGCGTACTGCTGTTCATGGCCGACAAGCTGATGCAGGCCGACCTGCGTGCAACGTTCGGCGACCTGATGATGGTGGGCGCCTCTGTCGCATTTTCGTTCTACACCATTCGCATCACGCCGCTGGCGCGGCGGTACGGCGGCATGGCCATGCTGTGCTGGACCACCCTGCTGGCCACGCCCGTGATGTTGGCGGGCACGCTGGCGCCGGTGCTTCAATCCTCTCTGCGGACGATCACGCCGATGATTTGGTTCGCGTTCCTCTGGTCGGTGCTGGTCTCGGCCTTCCTGGGCTGGGTGGCATGGAACTGGGTCAACGCCATACGCGGCGTGGCGCGCACCGCACCTTTGCTCTACCTGATCCCACCTGCGGCAGGGCTGATCGGATGGGCGCTCCTGGGCGAGACGCTAACGGCCGCCAAGCTGGTCGGCGGCGCGCTGGCGATGGGTGGGGTGGCGCTGGCGCAGTGGGCGGCGCCAAAGTCCTGATGGGTCAGTCCAGCCGAACCATCATCTTGCCGGTGTTGCCCCCCGCCAGGAGGTCGATCAAGGCCTGCGGTGCGTTCTTCAACCCCGGCACCACCTGCACCGGTGCCTGCAAGGTGCCGTCGTCCAGCCAGGCGGCCAGCGCCGCTTCGGCGGCCTCGCGCCGCAGCGCGTCGTCCAGCACGACAAAGCCAGCCATGGTCAGGCGCCGCGCGATCAGCAGCGCCGGCACCCCGCGCGGGCCGGGCGGCGCCTGGCCGGCGTCATAGGCCGACACCGCTCCGCAGCAGACCACGCGCCCGCCGATGTTCATCGATGGCAATGCCGCCTCCAGCACAGCGCCGGCCACGTTGTCGAAGAACACGTCGATGCCCTTGGGCAACGCACGCTTGAGGTCGGCGCGCAGCGCGCCGGCCTTGTAGTCGACCACCGCGTCGGCGCCGAGCTCGCGCAGCATTTGCGCCTTGTGCGGGCCGCCGGCCACCGCCACCACCCGGCAGCCGGCCTTTTTCGCCAGCTGCACCGCGATGCTGCCCACCGCCCCAGCCGCGCCGGACACCAGCACCTGCTCGCCAGGCCGCGGCCGTCCGATGTCGAACAGGCCCACGTGCGCGGTGGCGCCGGTGATGCCCAGCACGCCGACCAGTTGTTCCAGCGGGCGCGCGGCGTCGCGCCGGCGCAGCGCGCTGGCGGCTCGGCAGGCGAAGTCTTGCCAGCCGAGGTCGCCCTCGACCCGGTCGCCCGGCGCGAAGTCGGGGCTTTGCGATTGGACCACCTGCCCCACGGCATACGAGGCCATCACCTCGCCTGGCAGCAACATGGGCCGGTAGCTGGGCCCGGCCATCCACACGCGCTGAGAGGGGTCGACCGACAGCGCCTGCACACGCACCAGCACCTCACCGGGGGCGGGCCGCGGGCGCGGTGCGGTGCACCACTCGAAATGCTCTGGCGTCAGGCGATCGTCGGGACGGCTGCGATAGATCCAATGGCGGTTGACTGCGTCGGTCATGCGCAAAGCATGGCGGGCACGCCGCCTTGCTGGAACGGCGTTTCCCCCGTTGACAGTAATCGTACGCACGTTTACGGTCTGCCTGTGCATTGACAATGCAACCCAACTCAACCCAATCGGAACCAGCTTCATGAACACGATCGATCTCAGCGGCCGCACCGCCCTTATCACCGGTGGCGGTAGCGGCATCGGACTGGCCACCGCGCGCCAGATGCTTGTGTCTGGCGCACGCGTTGAGCTATGGGGGCGCGATGCCGACCGGCTCAAAGCCGCCGCGGTCGAGCTCGCTACGCCCGAGCGGGTCAGCATCCAGTCGGTGAACGTGGGCGATCCCGCCGCGGTGCAGGCCGCGGCCGCGGACACACTGCAACGACTGGGCCAGGTTGACATCCTCGTCAACAACGCCGGCGTGACGCCTGGCATGGTGCCCATGCTCGAGGTGACGCTGGAAGACTGGCGCGAGAACTTCGCGGTCAACCTCGACGGCATTTTCTTCACCTGCCGCGCCTTCGTGCCGGGCATGGTGTCACGCGGCTGGGGCCGCGTGATCAACATCGGCTCCCAGGCTGGCAAGGAGGGCAACCCCTACCAGATCGCCTACTCCACAGCCAAGGCCGGCGTGGTCGGCTTCACCAAGAGCCTGGCCAAGGAACTGGCTACCACCGGGGTTTTGGTCAACGGCGTCTCGCCCACGCTGTTCGAGACGCCCCTGCTGGCCTGGGCGCGGCGGGAAAACCCGCAGGCCATGCAGGCCGCACTAGAGAAGATACCGATGCGCCGCATCGGCCGACCGGAGGAAGCTGCGGCATTGATCACCTGGATCGCATCCGACCAATGCACTTTCACCACGGGTTTCACGTTTGACTGTACCGGCGGCCGCGGCACGTACTGACCAGCGAGCCGTCCCTCCCCCTTGACATCCATCATGAGCTCACACGCCCGCTTCACCCGCGGGGTCCCCACATGATCATCCAGTTGCTCAACGGCCTGGTCTACGGCGGCCTGCTCTACCTGGTCGCCGTCGGCCTGGTCCTCATCTTCGGCCTGCGGCGAGTCGTCAATTTCGCGCACGGCGCGGTGTTCATGCTCGGCGCCTATGTCGGCTTCAGCGCCGCCGCCGTCGGCAACTACTGGGTCGGCCTGGTGGTGGCGGTGATCGTGCTCGCCGTGCTGGGCGGCCTGCTCGATACGTTCGTGTTCCGGCCGCTGCAGCGCCACGATCCGTTGGTCACCGTGCTGGTGACCTTCGGCTTGCTGATGGTGCTGGAGGATTTCGCCCAGGTCGTCTGGGGCAAGGACTTTCGCACCATGGCGGTCCCCGATCTGCTGTCCGGCACCGTCCAGATCGCCGGCGAGGCCTTTCCGGTGTACCGGCTGATGGTGATGGCCGTGGCCGGCGCGGTGGCCCTGGGCCTGATGCTGTGGCTGCGCTACAGCCGCATCGGCCTGTTCGTGCGCGCCTCCAGCGCCGACCCGGTGGTGACCGCGATCCAAGGCGTCGACACCAATCGTGTCAGCATCACCGTGGTGGCCATCGGCACCGCTCTGGCCGGCCTGTCGGGCACGATCGCCGCCCCGCTGCTTTCGCTGTCGCCCTCCATGGGCGGCTACATCCTGGTCGAATCGTTCATCGTCATCGTGATCGGCGGCCTGGGCAGCTTTGGCGGTGCCCTCATCGCCGCGCTGGTGATCGGCCAGATCTACAACTTCGGCGTGGTGCACCTGCCCTGGGCGTCCACCATGATCCCCTTCCTGCTGATGGTCGCCGTGTTGATATGGCGCCCGCAAGGCTTCGCTGGCAAACATGTCTAGGAGCCGACACGCATGAGCTCACAAGTGGCTTCGGCCCCGACCGGCATCACCGGAACCCCCACCGCCGCCCCGATCTCGGTCACGTACGCGCTCGTCCTCACCGCCGTCTTCCTGGTGGTGGGCATGGCCCTGCCGCGCATGATCGGTTCCGTGCTGCTGATGACCCTGCTGGCGCAGGCGACCATCGCGGCCATCCTGTCCATGAGCATCGGCACCCTGCTGCGGCTGAACGGCGTGATCACCTTCGGCCATGCCGCGTTCTACGGCATGGCCGTCTACCTGGTGGCGTTGCCGGTCAACAACCAGTGGATGCCGGCCGAGGCAGCGATCGTGCTGGCGCTGGTGGTGCCCACCTTGCTGGCCTTCCTGCTGGGCGTGGGCATCGTCAACATTCCCGGCATCGCGTTTTCCATGCTCACCCTTGCGGTGGGGCAGGCCGCCTATGAGTTCGCCATGAAGGCGCGCGAGGTCACCGGCGGCGAGGACGGCATGTCGATCCGCCTTCCCGCCGAGCTGTTCGGGATGTCGCTGGGGGTGTTCCAGAAGCCGCAGAGCATGTTCATGATCTGCTGGGCCATGCTCGTGGTGCTGGTACTGGCGCTGTGGCTGCTCACGCGCAGCCGCTTCGGCCGGCTGGTGGAAGCCATCCGCGAGAACGAGGAGCGGGCCCGCTTCATCGGCTACCGCACCCGCCTGCCGCGGGCCATCGTCGTCGGCGTCTCGGGCTTCATCGCGGCGCTGGCCGGGGTCCTGGCGGCGCTGTACAACGGCTTCGTGTCCCCCGACACACTGCACTGGTCGCTGTCGGGCTCGGCCCTGATCATGGTCATCATCGGCGGGCCGCGCCTGCTGTGGGGGCCCGCCTTCGGCGCCATCGTGTTCTTCTTCTTCAAGGACGTGGCCGGCAACTACACCGAGCACTGGCCGGCGCTGATCGGCATGACCTTGATCTTGATCACGGTGCGCGTGCCCAAGGGCATCGGCGGCGTGCTGGCCGACTGGCTGAGCCGCCGCCGTGTGGGCAAGGAGGCTGCGTCATGAGCGCCGCGCCAGATTACGCCATTGAAGCCAAAGGCATCGTACGCCGCTACGGCGGCTTTGCCGCACTGGGCGGTGTCGACATCGCCGTTCCGCCGGGCGAGATCCGCGGACTGATCGGGCCCAACGGCGCCGGCAAGTCGACCCTGATCGACGTGCTGTCGGGCCGCAACACGCACTGGAGCGGCAGCGTCCAGGTGTTCGGCCAGGACATCGGCCCCATGAGCGTGCAACAGCGCCGCGGCATTGGCCTGGCGCGCTCGTTCCAGCGCACCAACATCTTCCCCGGCCTGTCCGTGCGGGAGCAACTGGAGATCGCGGCCCGCTCGGCCGAGGTCCAGAACGTCGATGAGGTCTTGCGTGAGCTGGGTCTGGCGCACCTGGCGCGTCGCATCGCGGCCGACATCTCCTACGGCGATCAGCGCCGGCTCGACCTGGCGCTGGCCCTGATCGGGCGGCCCCGCATCTTGCTGCTCGATGAGCCGGCCGCCGGCCTGTCCATGGCCGAGTCACTGGCGCTGGCCCAGCACCTGAAAGAACTGGTGTCGCGCTGGAAGGTGACGGTGCTGCTGGTCGAACACGACATGGAGGTGGTGTTCTCGATCTGCGACCGTATCACCGTGCTGGCGCTTGGCAAGGTGCTGGCCGAGGGCACGCCCGACGAAGTGCGCAACATGCCAGAGGTGGTCACCGCCTACCTGGGCACCAGTGCGATGGAAACGATGGAGGAGCACGCATGAGCGATAGCACACCCCTGCTGCAGCTCATGGATGTCGAATCCGGCTATGGCGCCGCCAAGGTGCTGCACGGCGTCAACCTGTCCATCGGCGCTGGCCAGCGCGTGGCCATCCTGGGCCGCAACGGCGTGGGCAAGACCACGCTGGTCAATACGGTGCTGGGCATCGCCCGCCTGATGAAAGGTCAGGTCCTGCTCAAAGGCCGTGCCGTCGACCCCATCCCGCACCATGCCGCCGCCCGCGCGGGCATTTCGGTGGTGCTGCAGGGCCGGGGCATCGTGCCCACCCTGTCCATTCGCGAGAACCTGCAGTTGGGTGCCGCGGTGAGCCGCCGCGGCCACTGGGATCTGAACCGCGTGTTCGAGCTGTTCCCCATTCTTCGCGAGCGCGCCGACACGCCCGGCACCGCGCTGTCGGGCGGCCAGCAGCAGATGCTGGCCATCGGCCGCGCGCTGATGGCCAACCCGTCGCTGCTGATCCTCGACGAACCCAGCGAAGGCCTGGCGCCCGTCATCGTCGACGAGCTGGCGGGGGTGCTGGTGCGCCTTTACGAAGCGGGCACCAGCCTGCTGCTGATCGAGCAGAACTATGGGCTGGTGCGCCGTGTCGCCACCCACTACCACGTGTTGTCCAAGGGCTCGGTCGTGGAGGAAGGCGAACTCGCCGGCCTGTCCATGGAAAGCCTCAAACGCCACGTGTCCGTGTAGTTTTTTCAACCGGTCCATCCAAAGGAGACAAGCATGAACAGTCCCACCGACACTCTCATCAACCGCCGCACCCTGCTGGCGGCCGCGGGCGGCATGGCCGCCTCGCTGGCGATCGCGCAGGAGAAGGAGCCGCTGCGCATCGGCGTGCCCACCGCCCTGTCGGGGCCGTATGCCGTGCTGGCGCCCGAGGTGCGTCGCTCCATCGAATTCGCCATCGCCGAGTCCATGGCCCGCGGCGGCCCGGACGGCCGCAAGATCGAAGTGCGCTTCCTCGACTCCGAGCTCAAGCCCGACGTGGCCCGCCGTCAGGCCGAAAAGCTCGCGCTCGATGGCTTCCGGGTCCTCATCGGCACCATCTCCTCCGGCGAGATCCTGGCGATCAGCCCCATGCTCGAGCGCTGGGACGCGGTGATGGTCAGCACCTTCGCCAAGAACACCAAGATCACCGGCGACACCTGCTCGCCGCGCCTGTTCCGCGCCAACCAGGCCGACCCGCAAGACTTGGCCGTGATCAAGCCCTGGCTGGCCACCCGCAAGGAAAAGAAGTGGGCCATCCTGTGCTCTGACATGGCCTGGGGCCGCGAGATCGGCAAGAGCTTCAAAGAGGCCGCCATCGCCGACGGCCGGCAGATCACCGCCGAGAACTACCCTGCCCTGGGCACCAACGACTTCGCACCCTTCATCCAGCAGATCAAGGCCGGCTCGCCCGAGGGGATGTTCGTGGCCATGACCGGCCGCGACTCGATCAACCTGCTGAACCAGGCCAAGCAGTTCGGTCTGAGCGACACCGTGCAGATCGCCGGGGTCAGCATCAACCTCGACTCCAACCTGCGCGCGGTGGGCGCGGTGGCCAAGGGCATCTGGGGCAACATGAACTACAGCCCCTCGATCGACACGCCCGAAAACAAGCGCTTTGTCGAGGCCTGGAAAAAGCACTACAACGGCGACGAACCGACCGACCTCGAAGGCGAAAACTACGTGGGCATGCAGGCGATCCTCCAGTCCGTGGAGCGCGCCAAGAGCGTCAAGCCGGCCGACCTGGCCAAGGTCATGCACGGCGGCACCTTCGACACCTTGTTCGGCAAGGCCACGATCCGCGCCGAAGACCACCAGATGCTGCTGCCCAACTACTTCGGCCAGGTTCAGGAGCGCGGCGGCAGGATGCGCAACACCGTGATCTTCGCGCTGCCGGCCGACAAGGCCAACCCGCCGGCCGACCCGGCCTGCAAGCTCAAGATGTGACGCGCAGTCATGGTGGCCGGCGAAGCTGCCCCGGCGGCAGGTGAAACACCGCATCATCCCCCCGCAGCCCCCGCCTTCGCGGGGGTGACAGGGGATCCAGGCAAAGGCCGAGCAACGCGACGGCCTGTGGCGGGCGGGATGAACCTCGCTCCTGGATCCCCTGTCACCCCCGCGAAGGCGGGGGCTGCGCGGGGATGACGCGCTATGCAGCGCGCTATCGCCCGATCGGGGAAAACCGGGTTGACGAAGATCATACGCTGGTGTACCTTCTCTGAGCCTTACCAATAAATTCAACCCAAGGCGACCGGATCGCCTTTTTTTCAGGATATCAAGATGGACTTCAACCTCCCCGAGGAAATCACGGCCAAGCTGGCCGAGCTCGACGCCTTCATCGACAAGGAAATCAAGCCGCTGCAACAGCAGGACGACAACAACCGCTTCTTTGACCACCGGCGTGAGAATGCCCGCACCGACTGGGAAAATGACGGCCGCCCGCGTGACGATTGGCGTGCCCTGATCAACGAGATGGAGCGCCGCGCCGACAAGGCCGGCCATTTGCGTCTGGGCCTGCCCAAGAGCTGCGGCGGCGGCGCCGCGACCAACCTGATGACGGCGGCCATTCGCGAACACCTGGCCGCCAAGGGCCTGGGCCTGCACAACGACCTGCAGGACGAGTCCTCCATCGTTGGCAATTTCCCCATCGTTCCGGTGATCGCCACCTATGGCTCACCCGAACAGCAAAAGTATGTCGAAGGCATCATCACCGGCAAATGCCACCTCGCTTTCGGCCTAACCGAGCCTGGCCACGGCAGCGACGCCACCTGGCTGGACACCACTGGCGTGCGTGCCACGGACGGCTCGGGCGACTGGATCATCAACGGGATGAAGCGCTGGAACAGCCAGGTCTCGCGGGCCGAGGCCAACCTGGTCTTTGCGCGAACCTCCGGTAAGGCGGGCGACGGCACCGGCATCACCGCCTTCATCGTTCCCACCAGCGCCGAGGGTCACAACGTTCTCTACAACCACTGGACATTCAACATGCCCAGTGACCACTCCGAGACCGAGCTCAAGAACGTGCGCGTGCCCGACAGCGCCATCCTGTACAAGGAAGGCGAGGGCCTGATGGTGGCCCAGCGATTCGTGCACGAGAACCGCATTCGCCAGGCCGCCGCCAGCGCTGGCGCCGCGCGCTTTTGCATCACCGAGGCAGCCAAGTACGCCAAGTCACGCATCGCCTTCGGCGAGCCGCTGTCCAAGAAGCAGGCCATCCAGTTCCCGCTGGCCGAGCTGTACGCCGAATGCGAGATGGTGCGCAACTACATCTTCCGCACCGCCTGGGAGATGGACCGCCGCGATCCGCTGGAGATCAGCGACATGGTGTCGATCTGCAACTTCCGCGCCAACCGCCTGGTGTGCGAGGCCGCCGACCGTGCCATGCAGATCCACGGCGGCGTCGGCTACAGCCGCCACAAGCCCTTCGAGCACATCTACCGCCACCATCGCCGCTATCGGATCACCGAGGGATCGGAAGAGGTCCAGATCCGCCGGGTCAGCCAGTATCTGTTCGGCTTTAGCGGCAAAAAGGCGAACACCACTGCGGCGACATGAGCCAGCCGTCGGTTGACGAGTCCGGGCGCGAAATCGACTTCGACGTCGCCCGGCTCGAAGACTACCTGCGCGGCCTGCCCGACACCGGCTCGGGCGCGCTGCAGGTGCGCCGCACCGAGGGCGGCATGTCCAACCCGACCTACTTCCTGCGGCGCGGCGACTGGCAGGCCGTGCTGCGCAAGCAGCCGGCTGGCGAGCTGGCCCCCTCGGCCCACGCCATCGACCGCGAATGGCGCGTGCTCAGCACGCTGCACGGCACCGCAGTGCCAGTGCCGCGCGCGCTGCACTACTGCCACGACCGAACCGTGGTGGGCACGCCCTTCTATCTGATGGAGTGGTTGCAAGGCCGTGTGTTCCTGGAGTACACCCTGCCCGGCATGAGCCCGCAGCAGCGCGGCGCCATTTATGAGGCGATGCTCGCGACCATGGCCGCCATTCACCGCCTGGACATCCAGGCGCTGGGCCTTTCCGACTACGGCCGCCCCGGCAACTACTTCGCCCGCCAGCTCAAGCGCTGGTCCGAGCAGTGGTTCAAGTTCCGCAAGGGCGACCAGGACAACCCAGCGCTCGACCAGGTGGTCGCGTGGTTGTCCGAGCGGGTGCCCGAGAGCGAGCTGCAGGCCCTGTGCCATGGCGATCTGCGCATCGGCAACCTGATGTTCCACCCCACCGAGCCGCGCGTGATCGGCGTGCTCGACTGGGAGCTGTCGACCCTGGGCCACCCGCTGGTCGACGTGGCCTTCAACACCCAGGCCTGGCGCATGGGGCCCGACGAGAACGGCGGCCTGGAGGGCGCGCCCCTGGCCGAGCTGGGTATCCCCGACGAAGCCAGCTACCTGGAGCGCTACTACCAGCTGGCCGGATCCACCGAACGCATGACCACCTTCCATCAAGTGTTCGCGATGTTCCGCGGCGCCGTCGGCAGCGCCGGCGTGGCCGCGCGTGGCGAAGCGGGCAACGGCTTTCTGCCCGACGCGGCGCGCATCGGCCGCAAGCTGGCCCTGGCCTATGCCGGGCGCGGCCTGGCATTGATCCGCGAGCGCGGCGAGGACACGTGATGACCCTGGACGAGGCGATTCGCACCCGCCGATCGGTGCGCGGTTTTCTGCCCAGCGAGGTGCCCGAGCCGCTCCTGAACGAGATGTTCGAGCTGGCTCAGTGGACGCCGTCCAACTGCAACATCCAGCCCTGGGTGCCGCATGTGGTCTCCGGCCCGGCGCTGCGCGCGCTGGCCGCAGAGATGGGCGCGGCAGCCGAAGCCGACTTGCCCTTCGATCCCGACTGGCCGGCCGACGGCAAGTACCAGGGCGTCTACCGCGACCGTCAATACGACGCCGCCGCGCGCCTGTACGGCGCGATGGGCGTGGAGCGGCGCGACCTGGTGGGCCGCCGCACCGCCTACATCCGCAATCTGCGATGCTTCGACGCGCCGCACGCGGTGTTTGTCTTCATGCGCCAGCCCTTCGATGCGCGTGAGATGACCGACGTCGGCATGTACGCGCAGACCCTGATGCTGGTGATGACCTCGCGCGGTATCGCCTCCTGCGCGCAAGGGGCACTGGGCCTTTACACCGGCATCGTGCGGCGCCACCTGTGCCTGCCCGACGACCACCGCCTGATGTTCGGCATTTCCTTCGGCTACGAGGACACCTCGGTGGCCGCCAACAACGCCCGGACCGTGCGCGCCTCGATCGATGACGCCGTGCGCTTTCATCGCTGATGCGACGGCACCCGGCATGGACGAGATCGCCCCATCCAACTGGCTGCGCGAGCGCGCGCCCGCCCCCCAGGGACTGAGCCCCTGGCGCCAACCCTCCAACCAAAGGACATCCCCATGACCGGACCTCTCCAAGGCATTCGCATCGTCGAACTCGCGGGCCTGGGCCCCACGCCCTTTGCCGGCGGCCTGCTGGCCGATCTCGGCGCCGACGTGGTGCGCGTGGACCGTCAGCCCAAGCCCGGCCAGGCGGGCGACCCCTCCGTGCGCTTCGACTTCTACAACCGCAACAAGCGCTCGGTCGCCTTCGACCTCAAGCAGGCGGGCGACAAAGAGACCGTGCTGGCACTGGTGGGCAAGGCCGACGTGCTGATGGAGGGCTTTCGCCCCGGCGTCACCGAGCGCCTGGGCCTGGGCCCGGACGCCTGCATGGCGGTCAACCCGCGCCTGGTGTACGGGCGTATGACGGGTTGGGGCCAACAGGGCCCGATGGCCATGGAGGCCGGACACGACATCAACTACCTGGCCCTGACTGGCGCGCTGTACTGCATGGGCGCCGCCTCCGCGCCGCCCCCGCCGCCCCTGAACCTGGTGGCCGACCTCGGTGGCGGCGGGATGTACCTGGCCCTGGGTGTGCTGGCCGCTGTCCTGTCGGCGCGCACGACTGGCAAAGGGCAGGTGCTCGATGTGGCCATGGTCGACGGCGTGGCCCACCTCATGTCCATGTTCCAGGCGTTCCGCCAGGAGGGCACCTGGACCGACCAGCGCGGCGACAACATTGTTGATGGTGGCGCACACTTTTACGGCACCTACCAGGCCCGCGACGGCCACTACATCGCCTTGGGCGCCATCGAGCCGCAGTTCTACGCCGCGTTGCTGTCGGTGATGGGCCTGGACGCCGCCGGAGTGCCGCCGCAAAACGACCGCGCCACGTGGCCGGCGATGCGCGAGCGCTTTACCACCATTTTTCGCACCCGCACCCGCCAGGAATGGGTGGACGCCGCCGCCGGCCGCGATGCCTGCCTGTCGCCGGTGCTGTCGATCGACGAGGCCTGGGAACATCCGCACATGGTGCAGCGCAAGACGTTCACCCGCTTTGACGGGCTGCTGCATCCCTCTCCGGCGCCGCGCCTGTCGGCCACGCCGGGTTCGCTGCGCCGCGGCACACCGCAGCCGGGCCAGCACCAGCAAGAGGTGCTGAGTGACTGGGGCATTGGGGACTGAGAATCGTCATCCCCGCGCAGGCGCACTGGTGTCCGGAATAACTTTTCGTCATCCCCGCGCAGGCGGGGATCCAGGAGCGCGGTCTGTTCGGTGCGACGCGGGGAGCGCGCCGGGCATGCGGTGCGGGCGCGCCGGCTTCGGTGCGGGGGCCCTTCGGGCTACCCTCGATGCTCGGTCGCTGCGGGCCCGCTCGGCAACTCGGCCC
>CANJQN010000002.1 GCA_947476465.1 Comamonadaceae bacterium
CACCACGCGCAGCTTCATCAGCGCGGCCATGCGGATCGCGTTGCGGCTGTAGTCGCTGAAGGTCAGGAAGGTGCCGCCATAGGGGATGAAGCCGCCATGCAGCGCCACGCCGTTCATGATGGCGGCCATGCCGAACTCGCGCACGCCGTAGTTGATGTGGCGGCCGATCTTGCCGTCTTCGGTCTTGACCACGGCACCGGCCGCATCGAAGCGCAGCGCGGGTGTGCTCTTGGTGTTGGTGAGGTTGGAGCCGGTCAGATCGGCGCTGCCGCCCAGCAACTCGGGCAGGGCGGCGGTGAAGGCTTCGAGCGCCAGCTGCGAGGCCTTGCGCGAGGCCACGGTCTCGGCCTTGGCATGGGCGGCCACCACGGTGTCCACCGCCACCTGGGCGAAGTTCTTGGGCAGCTCACCCTTCATGCGGCGGGTGAATTCGGCGGCCTGCTCGGGGAAGGCAGCGGCGTAGCCGGCAAATCGCTCGGACCAGGCGGCCTGGGCCTTGACGCCTGTGGCACGGGCGTCCCAATCGGCATAGACCTCGGCCGGCACGGTGAAGGGCTCATGCGGCCAGCCCAGGGCGTCGCGGGTGAGCTTGATCTCGTCGGCGCCGAGTGGCTCGCCGTGGGCCTTGGCCGTGTTGGCGCGGTTGGGGCTGCCCTTGCCGATGGCGGTCTTGGCGACGATCAGGGTGGGCTTGGCGCTGCTGTTGCGGGCCTTGCCGATGGCCGCGTCGAGCGCGTCGATGTCATGGCCGTCGAGCGGGCCGATCACGTTCCAGCCGTAGGCTTTGAAGCGGGCGGGCGTGTCGTCGATGAACCAGGGAGCGACCTGGCCGTCGATGGAGATGCCGTTGTCGTCATAGACGGCGATCAGCTTGTTCAGCTTCCACGCGCCGGCCAGCGCGCAGGCCTCGTGGCTGATGCCTTCCATCAGGCAGCCGTCGCCCAGGAAGGTGTAGGTGTGGTGGTCGACGATGGCATGGCCGTCGCGGTTGAATTCGGCCGCCAGCAGCTTTTCGGCCAGCGCCATGCCCACCGCGTTGGTGATGCCCTGGCCCAGCGGGCCAGTGGTGGTTTCGACGCCCGGGGTGATGCCCGATTCCGGATGGCCGGCGGTCTTGCTGTGCAACTGGCGGAAGGCCCTGAGCTCTTCGATTGGCAGCGGGTAGCCGGTCAGGTGCAGCACCGAGTAGATGAGCATCGAGGCGTGGCCGTTGGACAGCACGAAGCGGTCGCGGTCGGCCCAGTGCGGATCGGCGGGGTTGTGTTTGAGGTGACGGCCCCAGAGGGCGACGGCCATGTCGGCCATGCCCATGGGCGCGCCCGGGTGTCCCGAGTTGGCTTGTTGAACAGCATCCATGGACAACGCGCGGATCGCGTTCGCCATTTGTTGGGGGTTGGCCATCGAGGGGCAGCTCCGGAAAAGGGGCGGGGAGGAAGGGCGGGGAAGCCCGCGATTTTAGCCGGCCGGGCTGGCGCCCCCGCGGTGGCCCCGCCGCGTCGGATGGCGACAGCCGTCGGCCAAGTGCGATGCTCTAAAGTGCGCCCATGCGCGCACTCCACCTCACGGCCGACCTGTACCGCTGTCGCTGTGACAGCGGCTGGCTGACCGAGGCCGAGCGGCTGGGGAGCTGGTGCGTGCAGGCGGTGCGGGCCGTGGGGTGGCCGGTGGTCGGCCAGTGGTTCCACGGCTTCGCGCCGACCGATCGCGCCCCAGGTGGTGTGATGGTCACCGTGCTGACGGCCGACGCGCAGCTGTGCCTGCGCACGTGGCTGGCGCAGCAAGGCGTCACGATCGACGTGCAGGCCAGCAAGGCGTCCACGGACCGTGCGGCACAGGCGCGCGCGCTGATGGACGCATTGGTGGCCCGGCTGGCCCCCGAGTGGACAGAGCAGCGTTCGCTGGACCGGGGGGACGACGAATGACAGCCGTGAGCCCCCTGGCCGACGCCATGTTGCTGGCCGCCGGCCGCGGCGAGCGCATGCGCCCGCTCACCGACCACTGCCCCAAGCCGCTGCTGGCGGTGCGGGGCCAGCCGCTGATGCGCTACCCCCTGCAGGCGCTGGCGCGCGCGGGCTTCGGGCGGGTCGTGGTCAACACCGCCTGGCTGGGGGACCAGATCGAGGCGGCCTTTGGTGCCGAGCCACCCGCCACCGACGCTGGTGGCCCGCTGCACATCGTCTACTCGCACGAGGGCCGGGACTTCGGCGGCGCGCTGGAGACGGCCGGTGGCATCGCCCGCGCTCTGCCCCTGCTCGGCGAATTGTTCTGGGTGGTGGCCGGCGACGTCTTCATGCCCGGCTTTGAATTCAGCCGCCCGGCCTTCGAGCGCTTCGCCGCGGGCTCGCATCTGGCACACCTGTATCTGGTGCCCAACCCGCCGCACAACCCGCGCGGCGACTTCGGCCTGGCCGCCGACGGTCGGGCGCTGAACGACGCGCCCGAGCGCTACACCTATTCCACCGTGGGCCTGTACCGCAAGGCACTGTTCGACGGCCTGCCGGCGGGCAACCCGCAGGGCCTGAAAGCCCCGCTGGCGCCGCTGCTTCGGGCCGCGATGGACAATGGCCGGGTCACCGCAGAGATTTATCACGGGCCTTGGACCGATGTCGGCACCCCCGAGCGGCTGGCCCAATTGAACGCACTATGAGCAACACCCTCTACGCCCAGCGCCGCGCCCGCGTCGCCCAACAGATCGGCCCCCAGGGCATCGCCCTCATTCCTACCGCGCTCGAGCGCCCGCGCAACCGCGACAACGATTTCCTGTTCCGCTTCGACAGCTACTTTCACTACCTCACCGGCTTCACCGAACCCAACGCCTTTCTGGTCATCACCGGCGACGGCAAGAGCACGCTGCTGTGCGCGCCCAAGGACGCCGAGCGCGAGATCTGGGACGGCTATCGATTGGGCCCGCAGGCCGCGCCCGCCGCACTGACGGTGGACGCCGCGCTGCCGATCGGCGAGCTCGATGCGCAGCTGCCACGCCTGCTGGAAAACCGCGAGGTGGTGTGGTTCCCCTTTGCCATCCACGAGGGCCTGGAGGCGCGCGTGGGCGGCTGGCTGACGAAGGTGCGGGCGCGGGTGCGCTTCGGCGCGCTGTGCCCCGAGCAGCAGCGTGACCTGTGCGGCATCCTCGACGAGATGCGGCTGGTCAAGGACGCGCACGAGCAGGACCTGATGCGCCGCGCGGCGGCCATCAGCGCCCGCGCCCATGTGCGCGCCATGCGCACCAGCGCCCGGATGCTGCGCGCCGGCCAGGAAGTGCGCGAATACCACCTCGACGCTGAACTGCTGCACGAGTTCAGAGCCGGCGGTTCGCAGTGCGCCGCCTACGGCTCGATCGTGGCGGCGGGGGCGAACGCGTGCGTATTGCACTACCGCGCTGACGTCGCGCCCGTGCGGGACGGCGAGCTGGTGCTGATCGACGCCGGCTGCGAACTCGATGGCTACGCCAGCGACGTCACCCGAACCTTCCCGGCCAACGGCCGCTTCACCGGCCCGCAGCGCGCCTTGTACGATCTGGTGCTGGCGTCTCAGGAAGCGGCCGTGGCCGTCACGAAGCCCGGGGCGCGGTTCACCGACCCGCACGAGGCCAGCGTGAAAGTGCTGGCGCAAGGCATGCTCGACCTGGGCCTGCTGGATCGAAGCAAGGTCGGTGGCCTGCAGGACGTGATCGACAGCCGCGCGTATTTCCAGTTCTACATGCACCGCACCGGCCACTGGCTGGGCATGGATGTGCACGATTGCGGCAGCTACGTGGAGCCGGGCGAGGTGGGCCAGGTGAGCGAGCGCAAGGACCCGGTGTCTGGCGAGACGATCCAGAACCGTCCCAGCCGCGTGCTCCGGCCGGGCATGGTGCTCACCATCGAGCCGGGCATTTATGTGCGGCCGGCCGCCGGCGTGCCGCCGCAGTTTCACGACATCGGCATCCGCATCGAGGACGACGCGATCGTGACCGAGGGCGGCTGCGAACTGATCTCGCGCGGCGTGCCGGTGAAAGCCGACGAGATCGAGGCGTTGATGGCGGGTTGATACCGCGCGGTCAATCGGGAGGCAGGTCGTTCGGAAGGGCCCCCGGCAGCTCGGCGAGCTCGCGGTCATCGAGATCTGTCGACACCTCGACAGGCGGCGGCGCCACTGGCACGGGCGGTTGGACGGCTTGGAGGCCTTTGATCGCCGCGCCAACCTCGTATTGGCGCTGCTGCAGTTCTTGCTTTTCTTGCGGCTCCAGCAGATGCCGACTGTGCAGACCGCGCCGCACACAGTTGAGGGAATCGCGGCCACCCAAGGCGCAGCCCAAGGCGAGCAGGATGCTGCCGGGCACGATCAGATCCTGTGAGCCCCTGTTGATCGACGCCAGTAGCAAGCCCATCCCGATGCCACCCAACACAATCATGGCGCAGGTCATGTCGTTGGGCTGGATCTCGTGGTTATCCAGGAAGTGGCTTGCGTTCCAATGCCGCTCCAGACGTTGGGTCAGGGTCCGATGTGCAGCTTGCAGCGAGGCCAGGCTGGGCTCGGGGTTGGCCGCCGCTCGCACCAAGGTCTCCTGCGCCGTGGTGTGGACATTGTGGTCGGCGATCTGGACAACGACATGCGCGCCCATCTGGCCGGGTTGGCCGATCTGCTCGCCTTGTCCGACCCGCCCGGTCGGGTGAGATGAAGCCTGGCTTTGACCGGGGGTGACGATTTGAAATGCAGCGCGAGGAACAACCATTTTCGACCTCCTGTGGGGAATGCACGGTGTGTGACACCACGGAGCAAGGTGTCGCACCGGTTTCTTTACGACGGCTGACGATCCCGTGGCCGCCCCGCTCAAGCGGGACGGCACGCCGCCTCTTGCAGCTTGCAGGTTGCTGGCAGCCCAATGACCCGGGACTACAATCGCAGCCCCTTGAGAACCGTGTGGCGAGACTTGCCGCACCCGCCGGAGACACCCGACATGCCCGACACCCTCCCGGACCCGACGGCCGACAAGCGCGCCCTGCTGCGCCAGGCCGCGCTCGAGTACCACGAGTTTCCGATCCCGGGCAAGATCGCGATCCAGGCGACCAAGCAGTTGATCAACCAGCATGACCTGGCACTGGCCTATTCGCCCGGCGTCGCCGCGCCCTGCGAGGAGATCGTCAAGGACCCGGTCAATGCCTTCCGCTACACCGCGCGCGGCAACCTGGTGGCGGTCATCACCAACGGCACGGCGGTGCTCGGCCTGGGCGACATCGGCCCGCTGGCGGCCAAACCGGTGATGGAGGGCAAGGCCGTCCTGTTCAAGAAGTTCGCCGGCATCGACGTCTTCGACATCGAGATCAACGAGAAGCACGACCTGGACAAGCTCGTCGACATCATTGCTTCCCTGGAGCCCACCTTCGGCGGCATCAACCTCGAGGACATCAAGGCGCCCGATTGCTTCTATGTCGAGCGCAAGCTGCGCGATCGCATGAACATTCCGGTGTTCCACGACGACCAGCACGGCACGGCCATCGTGGTCGGCGCGGCCATCATCAACGGCCTGAAGGTGGTGGGCAAGAAGATCACTGAGGTCAAGCTGGTGACCTCGGGCGCCGGCGCCGCGGCGCTGGCCTGCCTGGGCCTGCTGGTCAAGCTGGGCCTGCCGCGCAAGAACATCTTCGCCACCGACCTGGCCGGCGTGGTCTACGAAGGCCGCACCGAGCTGATGGACGAGGACAAGATCCAGTTCGCGCAGCCGACCTCGGCGCGCACGCTGTCTGAGATCATTGAAGGCGCCGACATCTTCCTGGGCCTGTCGGCCGGCGGCGTGCTCAAGCCGGAGATGGTCCAGAAGATGGCGCCCAAACCGCTGATCCTGGCGCTGGCCAACCCGAACCCCGAGATCTCGCCCGACGACGCCAAGGCCGTGCGGCCCGACGCGATCCTCGCCACCGGGCGCTCGGACTACCCCAACCAGGTCAATAACGTCCTGTGCTTCCCCTACATCTTCCGGGGTGCGCTGGACTCACGCGCCACCACCATCACGGTGGAGATGGAGATCGCGGCGGTGCACGCGATCGCCGAGTTGGCCCAGGCCGAACAGAGCGAGGTGGTGGCGGCGGCCTATGCCGGCCAGCAGCTGGCCTTCGGCCCGCAATATCTGATCCCCAAGCCCTTCGACCCGCGGTTGATGATCAAGATCGCGCCGGCCGTGGCCCAGGCCGCCGCCGACAGCGGCGTGGCCTTGCGCCCGATCGAGGACATGGACGCCTACCGCGAGCGGCTGCAGAACTTCGTTTATGCCTCGGGCACGACGATGAAACCGATCATCTCGGCGGCCCGCGGGGCGGCGCGCAAACGCGTGGCCTTGTGCGAAGGCGAGGAAGAGCGCGTGCTGCGCGCCGCGCAGATCGTGGTGGACGAGCGTATTGCCCGGCCCACGCTAATCGGCCGGCCATCGGTGATCGCCGAGCGCGTCGAGAAGTTCGGCCTGCGCCTGCAAAGTGGTGTCGACTACGACGTGGTCAACGTCGAGCAGGATCACCGCTACCACGACTTCTGGCAGACCTACCACACGATGACCGAGCGCAAGGGCGTCACGGCCCAGATGGCCAAGATCGAGATGCGGCGCCGGCTCACGCTGATCGGCGCGATGCTGCTGCACAAAGACGAGGTCGACGGCATGATCTGCGGCACCTGGGGCGTCACCTCGCTGCACCTGCACTACATTGACCAGGTGATCGGCCGCCGCGCCGGCTGCCAGACCTATGCCTGCATGAACGGGTTGCTGCTGCCGGGCCGCCAGGTGTTCCTGGTGGACACCCACGTCAACTACGACCCGACGGCAGATCAGCTGGCGGACATCACCATCATGGCGGCCGAGGAAATGGTGCGCTTCGGCCTCAAGCCCAAGGCCGCACTGCTATCGCACTCGAACTTTGGTAACAGCAACCAGCCCAGCGCGGTGAAGATGCGCCAGGTGCTGGACCTGCTACGGGTGCAGGCGCCGTGGCTCGAGGTGGACGGCGAAATGCACGGCGACATGGCTCTGGACGGCGCCGCCCGCGCCAAGATCATGCCGCGCAGCACCCTCGTCGGAGACGCCAACCTGTTGGTGTGCCCGAACATCGATGCAGCCAATATTTCGTACAACCTGCTCAAGACAGCTGCCGGCGGCAACATCGCCATCGGCCCGGTGCTGCTGGGCGCGGCCAAACCAGTGCACATCCTCACCGCGAGCACAACAGTTCGCCGCATCGTGAACATGGCGGCCCTGACAGTGGCTGACGCAAACGCCAGTCGGTAACACCAGACGAGCGCTGTCGTGATAGCGTGTACTCACTAGATAGCCTGACCGCATGGGCGTCAAAGCTCTTGTTGTGTGCCCAAAATCTGTGCGGCCGCTTGCCTTTTGGGTCGGGATGCCTCACACTCGCGCTCTTGAAATTCCGGGTTTACCCGGACAGTAGCGTTCAGCAAGGCCACCCCAAGAAGGTCCGTTTCATGTCGCCGATTGTCGCCGTCAAGTTTGCGCTCACTAGCGTAATTTTGGCAGTGGCGTTCACCGGTGTGGCCCCAGCAAGGTCACCGGTCGAAGCCCGATCAGCCAGCCAGGCCAGCGTTTCGCTGGCGCAGCTGCCACGGCAAGCACATGAAACCTACGAACGGATCCGCGAAGGCGGTCCGTTTCCTTTCGACAAAGATGGTTCGGTGTTCGGAAATCGCGAAAGGCTGCTGCCGCTTGAGAAGCGGGGCTACTGGCGAGAGTACACCGTCAAGACGCCAGGATCACGCGACCGGGGGGCCCGGCGCATTGTTTGCGGAGGCCCCGCCAGGACACCGCATGCTTGTTTTTACACCGCAGATCATTACGCCAGTTTTCGCAAGATCGTGGAGTGAACCCGAATGAAGCGGGACTATTTTTTGAACATTGAAAGAGCAGCGGAGATGGATAAATCCCTTCGCCCACAGATCACTGAGCCGCCGCTCAGGGGTGTGCGCAGCAACATCGTGCAGTCAATCCGCGCCCACCGGGTGCCGGAGCTGCAGGACGCCGCCAGCGCGCTCGGCCACCACTTCCTGTATGCGAATCTCGCCCCGGCGCTGAGCAAGCAGGACATTCTTGACTTGCTGGCCCAGCAATTCATTTTGCCGGCGCACTTCGGCAAGAACTTCGATGCCCTTTACGACTGCATGACCGATCCGGTCCACAAGTCCGGTCCGCAACCGGGTTTCATCGTGGTGCTCGAGCAGATCCCGGCCAATGCCAAGTTTGACAAGGAAGCGCGCGAGCAGCTTCTGGACATCTTCCGCGACACGGCCGACTACTGGGGAGACCGGAAGATACCGTTTCGGTGCTTCTATTCTTTTCTGTAGCCCGTTCTGCACACACCAGCCAAGCAGAACGGGCGAATGAGGCTCAAGGCACCGACACCCCCGCAGCGGGTCCGGTCACCGAAACCGGCGAGAAGATGCCCACCGACAAACTGGTCGATGTGTCTCCGCTGGCACTGCGCATGAGCAGTCCCTTCAATGCGGGCTATTGGCTCGCGGCGGCCTGACCGCGGACTCCACCGCCCAACGAAATGGCCCGGATGTCCCGGGCCATTTTTTTGCCTGATGCGGCGCGCCTCGGAGGTCGCGCCGCCCGAGGCGCTCAAGCCGCTCCCGCAGCGGGGGCGAGGCTTGCCGCCAGCGCCACGAATTCCTCCGGCGGCACTTCCTCGGCGCGGCGCTGGGTGTCAAAGCCCGCTGGGTGGCCACGCTGCTCCAGCCACTTGCCCAGGGTGTGGCGCAGCAGTTTGCGCCGCTGGCTGAAGGCGACCTGGACGAGCTGCGACAGCAGGCCGGCATCGACCGGCGCCGGTTCCGCACGCGGCACCATGCGCACCACCGCGCTGTCGACCCTGGGCGGTGGCTCGAACGCCTGCGGCGGCACGAACAGCACGTTCTCCATCTCGTAGCGCCACTGCAGCATGACCGACAGCCGCCCGTACGCCGCGGTGGCGGGGGAAGCGACCATGCGGTCGATGACTTCCTTTTGCAGCATGAAGTGCTGGTCGGCCACGCAGTCGGCCACCGGCAACAGATGGAACAGGATGGGCGTGGAGATGTTGTAGGGCAGGTTGCCCACGACCCGCAGCCCGCGGCCGGCCTCGGCCCGCAAGCGCGCGAAGTCGACGCGCAGCACATCGGACTCGATCACCTCCAGCTGCGGGTGCTGGCGCAGGCGGGCGGCCAGATCGCGGTCAAGTTCGATGACGGTCAGGCGCCCCAGGCGCTCGACCAGGGGCTGGGTCAGGGCGGCCAGGCCCGGGCCGATCTCGACCATGGCGTCGCCGGGCCGGGGATCGATCGCACGGACGATGGCGTCGATGATGGCGCCGTCCGACAGGAAGTGCTGGCCGAAGCGCTTGCGGGCAATGTGTTTCACCGCTGGCGCCGCGTCACTGTGGAGGCTCGCGGTACTCCACGTAAGCGCGGCCACGCACGTCGATCGCCCACTGGATGTAGGCCTCTTGCTCCTTCTTCTCTCGCAGCTGATTGCGGGCGACCTCGCGCAGCTCGCGCGGACCGAGCGCCTGCTCGCGCCGCTCGACCAGCTGGATCAGGTGCAGGCCGAAGCGCGACTGCACCGGCGGTGACACCTGGCCTGGACGCAGTGCGTTGAGCGCCTCCTCGAACTCGGGCACGAAGGTGCCGGGCCCGGCCCAGCCGAGGTCGCCGCCATTGCGGGCACTGGCATCCTGGGAGTGGTCGCGGGCGAGGTCGGCGAAGGTGGCCAGGGCGTTGTCGATGCGGCGCTTGAAATCCTCCAACCTCTGGCGGGCTGCCGCTTCGGTGAGCTGAGCGTTCGGGCGCAGCAGGATGTGCCGCGCATGCTGCTGCACAACGGCCGCGCCGACGCTGCTGGGTTGGCGCTTTTCGACGAGCTTGAGCACATGGAAGCCGGCGCCCGATTGCACCACCGCGCTGACACCGCCCACCGGCAGGCGTTGCGTCGCCTCGACGAACAGCGGCGGATAACGGTCCGCTGGCCGCATGCCAATGACACCACCAGTGGCTGCGGCGCCGGGGGCGTCGGAAAACTCCCGCGCCAAGGCGGAAAAATCCTCGCCGCGCAGGGCCCGCTGCTGGATGCGCTCGGCTTTGGCCTGAAGCTCGCGCGCCAGCGCCGGGGCGGCGTCTTCCGGGGCGGCCACAAGGATGTGACCGAGGTTGAGATCCTGCGGGCCGCCGGCTGCAGCCGCGTCCTGCTCGCGCATGAATTGCTCGACTTCGCCTTCGGAGACCCGCACCCGCGGCGTGACCTCGCGATCGCGCAGGCGCGCCAGAATCAGCTCGTTGCGCAGGTCTTGCCGGAACGATTCGACCGAAATGCCTTCCGTGGCCAGCCGCCGATGCAGGTCGGCCAGCGTGACCCGGTTCTGCTGCGCGACGTTCAGCTCGGCCGCATCGACCATGGCCTCGTCGACCCGGATTCCGCCCTCGCGGGCCAGCTGAAGCTGGGCCCGCTCGGTGATGAGCCGATCAAGCACCAGGCGCGCGAGTTGCTCGCGCGGCGGCGGGCGCGTGCCCTGTTGCTCCAGGTCGCGCTCGATGCGGCCCAGGCGCGCCCGCGCCTCGTTGTTGGTGATGGGCTCGGAGTTGACGATGGCGACGATGTAGTCGGCCTGACGGGACGCCTGGGGGGCCCCCGCCGCGGGCGCGGCCGGCGCGGCGGGGGTGGCGGCGCCGCCAGGCCCCATGCGCAGCTGGGCGCCAGCCGGCGCCGTCAGGCAAAACATTGTTGCGGCGGCGGCCAGCCACAGCGCAGCGCCACGGAAGCGGGGAATTTCGCGTGCAATCATGGCTAGTCGTAGTTGGTAAAACGGCTCGGTGGCGCCACCTGCTCCCGCAGGAACTGGTAGCGTGGAATATTGGTCCTGAGGGTGCCCAGTGCATTCGAGCCCACCCGCGTCAGCCCAAGGAGCTCGATCTGGAACAGGATCCGCTTGTTGGCGGTGGCCTGGCCGGCCTGCAGCCGCTCTATCACCACGCGGCCGATCCAGCAGCAGCCGTCGTATTCGAGGCCGATGATGGTGTCGACCAGCTGCCCGTCTTTGAGGCTCCAGTTCAGGCGTCCGACACTGTACCAGCGGCCCCCGCCCTGGCCCCGGCCCGCGCCGAGCTCTTGGCCGCGGTCGCCCCACAGGTCGTTCAGCGGCCATTGCCAGCCCACGTCGATCTGTTCGCTCAGTCCGCGCTGATAGCGGTAGGCGGCATTGACCACCCGGTAGGGGCTTGGGTTGTAGCGCGCGCCGAAGGTCGCGCGTTCGGACAATCGGGTCTTGGGGTTGTATTGCACCGTGGTGTCCGCGGCCCAGTGCGGCGTCCAGTTGACCGAGGCGCCGACCAGCAGGTCCGACAGCCGATCGACCACCGGCGCTTCACCCGGCAGCGTGACCCGCTGGTTGACAAAGCGCAGGCGCTGGGCAATGCCGGCGCGCACCAGCTCGGCGCCGGAGGCGGCGTCCTGCAGCCGGCTGGTCAGGCCCAGCGTGAGCAGGCGGTTGTCGGAGATGCGGTCGTGGCCGACGTAGGCGTTCTCGGTGTAGATGGTCGCGAAGTTGAAGTCCCGGCGTCCCGAGTCGTAATTGGGCAGCAGGCCTTGATCGCGATAGGGCGTGTCGACGTAGAACGCGCGCGGCTCGAGCGTCTGCACCAGCGAGCGGCCCAGCAACGTGGTCTGGCGCTCGAAGAACAGGCCGCTGTCGAGGCTGAAGGTGGGCACTGTGCGCTGCGCCAACTGTCGTCCGTCGGCCAGCGGCGCATCGAACTGGTACTGGGTCGTGTGCAGCTGCAAGCGTGGCGTGACGAACCAGCCCGGCGTCTGCCATGGGCGCGACAGCTGCGCCATGGCGTAGGAGCGCTGTGCGTTGGGTTGCAACGTGCGACTGCTGTCCGACTGAAAGCGGGTGTAGTCGGTCTCGAAGTAGGCATTCAGGCCGAACCCGAGGTTGGTGCGGGTGTAGCGGCCCTGCAGCTGGGGCAGGCGGTCGTAGGGCGGCACGATCGGGGCCGTCACGTCCTGCAGTGTTTGCCACTTGAGGGCACGGGCCGTGACACCGAAATCGCCGAGCGCCCAATTGAGCTGCCCATCGCTGGTCAAGAGCCGCTGGGTCAGCGAAGTAACGGTGGTCGAGCGTGAGAAATCGCGCCAGTGGTCGTCGTCGCCGACGCGGTTGAGGTTGAGGTTCAGCCCGAGCGTTCCAGGGACCAGCCCCAGCAGAGGTTGCGCGTGACGCAGGGAGTACGCCCAGCGATCGCGGTCGCGCAGGCGGTCGCTGGGCATGAAGCTGGCACGCAACTCGCCGTTGTAGCCTGGCTCCAGATAGCGCAACTCGCCCGCCAGATCGACGCCGCGGCGCGACATGATGGTTGGATACAGCGTGGCATCTCGGTTGGGGGCGATGTTCCAGTAATAGGGCTGCGTGTACTCGAAGCCGCCGGTGTTGTTCAACGCGATGTTGGGCGGCAGGAACCCCGACTTGCGCTTGTCCGACAGTGGAAAGCTCATTGAGGGCAGCGGCAGGATCGGCACGCCGAAGAAACGGATCACTGCGCCTCGCGCGACGCCGACCTCGGTCTCGTTGTCGATCGTGATCTGGTCCGCCGTGAGCACCCATTGCGGCCACCCGGTCGCATCAGGCTCGCGTTCACAGGTGGTGTAGGTGGCGCGGCGAATCACCGCCCGATTCGGGTCGAGGAAATCGATGCGGCTGGCGGTTCCGTAGGCGCCGTTGGCAAGGAAGCGGTAACTCGGCTCGGTGAAGAAGCCCTCGAAAGCCTCGACCTTGAGTTCGAGCTCGGGGCCTTCAAAGACGTTGCCGGCGCGGTTGATGCGCACCTTGCCGCGGGCCTTGGCCAGGTCGTCGGGCTGGTAGTAGTCGATGCGCTCGGCCTGGATCACCACGTCGGCGCGGCGCAGCACGGCGTTTCCTTCGACCTGCATGTCCAGCTCGGTGCGTCCGCCGATGCGGTCGCCCCGCACGAAGGTCGGCAGCTGGGCGCTTTCGGCCGAAGGCAGCTGCTCCGGCAGGCGCACACTGCTTCGCAACGGCACCGGCGGCGACGCATCGGTGGCCGCCGTCTCCTGGGCCTGCGCCGGCAACGCGGACAGGCCCAGGGCCAGCAACGCGACGGGGCTCAAGGCAAAGTGACGAAGGCAGGCCCGCAAAGGGTGCGAATGCATGGGTGCGTGGGTGCGATCCGGTCGGACCGTGCTGGGGGACGGGGTGGCGTTTGTAGAATCAATTATCCATGAGCGATGCCGCGCCCCCCACTTCCCCGCCCCACTCTGACGATGCGGCACCACTGTCCGTCACCTGGGCCGACGCCGCACGCGAAGCCGCGTTCCACCGCTGGCTGGGCAGCCAGGCCGCGCGCCATCGTCTGCTGCCGGCCAGCCTGCGGCCCGCCTCGGCCGATGCAAGCTTTCGCCGGTACCTGCGCGTGGACACCGAAGCCGGCGCCAGCCTGATCATCATGGACGCACCGCCGGACAAGGAAGACTGCCGCCCCTTCGTCCGTGTGGCCCAGTTGATGGCCGAGGCCGGGCTGCTGGTGCCGCGCGTGCTGGCCTGGGACGAGCCGCTGGGCTTCATGCTGCTGGACGACCTGGGCTCGCACACCATGATCGAGGTGGTCGACCGCGACAACCCGGCAGCCAACCGGGCCCTGTACCTTCGAGCCATCGATTCCCTGGTGGCCTGGCAACTGGCCAGCCGCCCCGGCCAGCTGCCGTCTTACGACGAGGCCTTGCTGACCCGCGAGCTGCAACTGTTTCCCGACTGGTACCTGGCGCGCCACCGGGGCGTGGCGGTCGAGGGTGACCTGCGCGAGACGCTGGACAGCCAGTTCCGGCTGATCACCCAGCGCAACCTGGCCTCGCCCACGGTCTACGTGCACCGCGACT
The DNA here is from genome assembly GCA_947476465.1 of Comamonadaceae bacterium. GTDB lineage: Bacteria > Pseudomonadota > Gammaproteobacteria > Burkholderiales > Burkholderiaceae_C > Ramlibacter. The sequence goes on from CANJQN010000002.1 coordinate 13,904, forward strand.
TCATGCCGCGCAACCTGATGATGCCGCGCGACCCAGGCGAGGCACGCCTGGGCGTGCTGGATTTCCAGGACGCCGTGCACGGGCCCATCAGCTACGACATCGCCAGCCTGATGCGCGACGCCTTCCTCAGCTGGGACGAGGAGTTCGTGCTGGACATCACCGTGCGCTACTGGCAAAAGGCCCAGCGGGCCGGGCTGCCGGTGGAGGCCGACTTCGGCGAGTTCTGGCGCTCGGTCGAGTGGATGGGCCTGCAACGCCACCTCAAGGTAGCTGGCATCTTCGCCCGCCTGACGCTGCGTGACGGCAAGCCGCGCTACCTGGCCGACGCGCCGCGCTTCATCGGCTACATCCGCGCCACCGCCGCCCGCTACCGAGAGCTGACGCCGCTGCTGCGGCTGGTCGACAAGATCGAGGGCACGCAGGCGGCCATGGGGTATGCCTTTGGCCGCCTCTGAGCCCGGCCACGGCCATGCGCGCCTGTGACGATGCCGCGCCTGCACTGCCCCACAGGCCTGTCCGGCGGCCTGTCGCTGGATCTGCCCCCCGGCGCGGCCCGCCATGCCCAGGTGTTGCGGCTGCAGCCGGGCGATGCGATCACTTTGTTCAACGGCGAAGGCGGCGAGTTCGAGGCAACCATCGAGCGCATGGGCCGTACTGATGTGGCCGTGCGCGTCGGCGCCTTCCACGCCGTCGAACGCGAGGCGCCCCGCGCCGTGTACCTGGCGGTCGGCATGCCGGCCAATGAGCGCATGGATTGGTTGGTGGAAAAGGCGGCGGAGCTCGGCGTAGCCGGCATCCAGCCGCTGCTGGCCGAACGCAGCGTGCTGCGGGTGGCCGGCGAGCGCGCGGCCAAGAAGCAGGCGCACTGGCAGGCCATCGCAATCGCCGCCTGCGAGCAGTGCGGCCGCAACCGCGTACCGGTGATCGCACCGGTGCTGGAGCTGGCCCGCTGGTGCGCCGACCCTGGCCTGCCCTCGCTGCGCCTGGCGCTGTCCCTGGCGCCCAATGCAAGGCCACTGGCCAGCGTGGTGGCGCAGGCGCCGGCCGAGCCGGTGCTGCTGCTTTCCGGGCCGGAAGGCGGGCTCAGCCCGGCCGAGCTTGGTATGCTGGCGTCGCGCGGGTTTCTGCCAGCGTCTCTCGGCCCGCGTGTGCTGCGCGCCGACACCGCCCCCCTGGCCGCACTGGCGGCACTGATCCTGTGACCCACGAAGCCTCCCGATGAACCGCAACCTCTGGCTCCTGTCGATCCTGCAAGGGCTGTTTCTCACCAACAACGTCACCTTCATCGCGATCAACGGCCTGGTCGGCTTGGCCCTCGCGCCGATGGGCTGGATGGCCACGCTGCCGGTGATGGGGTATGTGGTCGGCGGCGCCCTGTCCACCGCGCCGGTGGCGCGCACCCAGCAACGGCTGGGCCGCCAGCGCTCGTTCCAGCTGGGCCTGGCAGTGGGCCTGGTGTCGGCACTGCTATGCGGCTGGGCCGCGGTGACCAGCAGCTTCTGGCTGCTGTGCGCCGCAACCGTGGTCGCCGGCTACTACAACGCCAACGCCAACCTGTACCGGTTCGCGGCGGCCGAACTGACCGGCCCCGAGATGCGCGAGAAAGCGGTGTCGCTGGTGATGGCGGGCGGGCTGATCGGCGCAGTCGTCGGCCCCAACCTGGCGGCCCGCACTCGCGATCTTTTCCCGGTGCAGTTTGCCGGCGCCTACCTCGCGCTGGCCGCGGTGGCCCTGCTGGGCATGGTGCTGATGGCTTTCGTGCGCTTTCCGCCCGTGGTGGTGGTGCGCGGGCCGGCGCGGGGGCGCCCGCTCGGGCAGATCATGCGCCAGCCGGTCTTCGTCGTCGCTGCCGCCACCGGCGCCCTGAGCTACGGTGTCATGAACCTTCTGATGGCGGCCACGCCCTTGGCCATGCAGACCTGCGGTCTGCCGTTCTCCGACGCTGCGCTGGTGCTTGAATGGCATGTGATCGGCATGTTCGCGCCCGGTTTTTTCACCGGCCACCTGATTCGCCGCTTCGGCGCCTTGCCGGTGATGGGCGTGGGCATCGCCCTGCTGGCCGGCTGCATCGTGGTGGCGCTGGCGGGCGTCGAGTTGCACAACTTCGTGGTGGCGCTCACGCTGCTGGGCGTCGGCTGGAACTTCCTGTTCACCGGCAGCACGACGCTGTCGATGACGGCCTACGCGCCCGAGGAAAAAGACCGGGCCCAGGGCGCGCTCAACTTCTTCGTGTTCGCCACACTCGCGGTCACCTCGCTGGCCTCGGGCGTGCTGGTCACGACCCAGGGCTGGCAACTTCTGAACTGGGGATCGATCGTGCCGGTTGCGGCTTGCGCGGTGGCGATGGTGTGGCTGGCGCTTGCCCAGCGCCGGTCGGCGGTCGCCGCGACGCCGTAGGCGGCACCCGCAGCTCCAGCCACTGCCGCAGGATCTCGAATACCGGTTCGGCGTCGGCCTCGTTGAACACCTCGTGGTACATGTCGTCCAGGCAATGCGCCGTCACCAGGCCCGGCGGCGCCGCCTGCGCGAACGCGCGGCTGGCGGCCGGATCGACCAGGCAGTCGCTGCCGCCATACAGCAGCAAGGTGGGCAAGCGCCAGCGGGGCGCTCGCGACAGCACGCGCGGCCCCGACTGGGCGATGAAGTTGGCCAGCCGGCCCGAGATGCGGTCATGCACCAGCGGGTCGGCCTTGTAGGTGTCGACCACTTCGGGATCGTGCGAGAGCGCCTCAGCCGCGATGCCGTTGGGCACGGTCAGGTCGGGCGCAAACCGCGCGGCAGTGCGAAGCAGCAGCTTTTGCCACGCGCTCTGCAGGGGCGAGAACGCCGGCGACGACAACACCAACGCGTCGGCCCGCACGTCCCGCAGCAGCACCAGAACACAAGTCACCAGCGCGCCCAGGCTATGGCCCAGGACGACCAGCTTCTGGCCCGGCGCCAGCCGGCGGCGCGCGCTTTGCAGGATGTCGTTGAGGTCCTCGATCAGGCGCATGGTGTTGGGCAGGCGGCCTCGCGCGCCGGCCGACTTGCCGTGACCGCACTGGTCGTAACCCAGCACCGCGAAGCCCCAGCCGGTCAGCCGCCGCGCCAGGTGTTCGTAACGCCCGGCATGTTCACCCAGGCCATGGACCAGCACCACGATACCGCGACCGGCCACGTCCTGCGGCGTTGGCCAAAATTGCACGGCGATGTTTTCGCCATCGCCGGCCGTGAAGGGGGACAGGGTGGAATCGCTTTCACGCATTCGAGCCGCGCTCCGGGGTCAGGGCATTCGGGCGATCACTTCGGCTACGGCGGCGGTCAGCCGCTTGGCATAAGGCACGTGCAGGAACTCGTTGGGGCCGTGCGCGTTGCTGCGCGGACCGAGCACCCCGCACACCATCATCTGCGCGGCGGGAAAGCCCTCACTGAGCATGTTCATCAGCGGAATCGTGCCGCCCTGCCCGATGTAGCCGCAGGGCGCGCCGAATTGGGACTGCGAAGCGTGCTGCAGCGCCTGCTCGAACCAGGGCGTGATGGCCGGTGCGTTCCAGCCGGTGGCCGCGCCGCCAGGCTCGAAGGTGACACGGGCCTGGTAAGGCGCGTTGTCCTCGAGCAGCGCCTTGAGCTCCTGCACGGCCCGCGCCGCGTCGACCAGCGGCGGCAGGCGCAGCGACAGCTTGAATGCGGTGTACGGGCGCAGCACATTGCCCGCGTCCTGCAGCGAAGGCAGACCGTCGGCGCCGGTCACCGACAGTGTGGGTGCCCAGGTGCGCTGCAGCAACGCCTGCACCGGGTCGGTGGTGGTGGGCAGCGCGAACGCTGTGGCGCCGCCACAGTCGTAGTGGGCCCAGGGAAAACGCTTGTACAACTCGTCGCCCAAAATGGCCGCGGTGGCGCGGGCCTGCGCCAGCCGATCGGGCGGCACCTCGCAATGAAAGCGCGCGGGCAAAAGGCGCCCGGTGTGGCTGTCTTCGAGCCGGTCGAGCACCTGCCGCATGATGCGAAAGCTCGAGGGCACCAGCCCGGACGCGTCGCCCGAATGCACGCCCTCGGTGAGGATCTGCACCTTGAGTGTGCCGCTGGCCATGCCGCGCAGCGAGGTGGTCAGCCACAACTGGTCGTAGTTGCCGGCGCCCGAATCAAGGCAGACCACCAGGCCCACTTCGCCCAGGCGGGTGCGCAGCGCGTCGACGTAGGGCAGCAGGTCGTACGAGCCCGACTCTTCGCAGGTTTCGATCAGGCCGACGATGCGCGGGTGCGGCACGCCCTGTGCCTTGATCGCCTGGACAGCGGCGATGCTGGCGTAGACGGCATAGCCATCATCGGCGCCGCCGCGACCATACAGCTTTCCGTCCTCGTAGCGGGGGGTCCAGGGCCCCAGGTCGCTGCGCCATCCGCTGAACTCGGGCTGCTTGTCGAGGTGGCCGTACATCAGCACGGTGGGTGCGCTGGCGGCGCCGCCGCGGGTGCCCGCCACTTCGAAGAACAGCACGGGTGTGCGCCCAGGCAAGCGGACGATCTCCAGCGTGAGGCCGTGGACCTTCTGGGACTCAACCCATCGGGCGGCGTTGCGCACAACGGTCTCAATGTGGCCGTGGGCGGCCCAGTCCTTGTCGAAGCCCGGCGACTTGGCCGGGATCGCGATGTAGGTGGACAACTGGCCGACGATGTCGTCGTCCCACTGGCGGTTGACCTGATCGAAAACGCGTGCGGCGTCCAGGGCGGTGGCGGGCATTTCCCGGTGCAAAGGTGCGTTCATGGTCGTTGGCTTGAGGGAGTCCGCTCGCACTTTACGCCTTCGCTGATGTGCCCGCCACCTGAGCGCGCGGGCGGCCCCGCACGGCGCGCGTGCATTACGCCAGAGGTGGTAGGAGGCGGACGACGACGGCTTGCGCCTTGGACGGTCAGGCCGGGGCGACCAAGCGCGCTTCAATGGGGCACAAGGAAATCAGGGAGTGTTCCAACATGGCCTACGTCTTCGAATCGATCCCCGCGCAACGCAGTTTGATCGAGCTGGACAACCCACGCGAGCTGAACTGGTGGATCAAGCGCATGGATTGCAGCGAACAGCAGTTGCGCCAAGCCGTTGCCCAGGTCGGCCCTTCCGCCGCCAAGGTCGAGCAGCTGCTCGACGGTAGCGACGGCATCGTGACCGTCTGAGCCAGCGCCCGGTCGTAGGCCGCTGCGCTCATCAGCTCATCAGCGGCCCTGAGCCGCCTGCGCCCGCCGCAGCCATCCAAGCCCGGCGCGCGTCGCCCCTTGAACGGCGCCGCGCGCGGGCCGGTACTCGGCGCCGACCCATCCGTCCCAGCCACAGGCGGCGGTCACCTCGTCGATCACCTCGAACAGGTAGGCCGCGTTGAGCTCTCCCGCGTCGGGCTCATGACGCTCGGGCACCCCGGCCACCTGGAAGTGGCCGATGCGCCCCGTGGGAAGGTACTGGCGGATTTTGCTGGCGACGTCGCCTTCGGCCACCTGGCAGTGATAGAGGTCCATCTGCACCTGCACATTGTCTTCACCGATATCGGCCAGGAGGGCGTGAGCCTGGTCCTGCCGGTTGAGGAAATAGCCCGGCATGTCGCGCGTGTTGATCGGCTCGATCATCAGCCGCAAGCCCTGCGGGTGCGCCTGACGCGCGGCCCAACGCAGGTTCGCGACGTAGCTGGCATGCGCCTGGTCGCGCCTGGCGCCCGCCGGCAGCAGCCCGGCCATGACGTGCACGCGCGGGCAGTCGAGCGCCAGCGCATAGCGCAGCGCCAAGGCAAAGCCGGCGCGAAACTCGGCCTCGCGGCCGGGCACACTGGCCAGCCCGCGGTCGCCACGGTCCCAGGCCTGCGTGATCGCGTCCGCACTCGCGCCGCCGGGCGGGGCATTGAACAGCACTTGCCTCAGGCCGCAGGCCTGCAGGCGCGCGCGCAGCTGCGCCGGCTCCCAGGCATAGGGAAACAGGAACTCCACGCCCTCGAATCCGTCGCTCGCCGCCGCTTCGAAGCGATCCAGAAAGCCGTGCTCGGCATAGAGCATCGAGAGGTTGGCGGCGAAGCGGGGCATTGCCTGCGGCCTTCATCCCCGCTGGAAGCGGAACACGGCGGTCGAGGCCATCGCGTTGGGCCGCCAGCGCACTTCGCGCCCGTCCTGCAGGCCGAAGGCATCAAGGATGGACAGCTGGTTGCGCGTGGCCAGCACCTCGAAATCCTTGAAGGTGCCGACCCGGATGTTGGGCGTGTCGTACCACTGGTAGGGCAGGCGTTTGGTCACCGGCATGCGCCCGCGCAACACGGCCAGGCGGTTCGGCCAGTGCGCGAAATTGGGAAAGGCGACGATGCCGACACGGCCCACGCGCGCGGTCTCGACCAGCATGGTTTCGGTGTTGCGAAGGTGCTGGAGCGTGTCGATCTGCAGAACCACATCGAAGCTGTTGTCGTCGAACATGGCCAGCCCCTCGTCGAGGTTGAGCTGGATCACGTCGACACCGCGCCGTGCGCTGGCGAGCACATTGGCGTCAGCGATCTCCACGCCGTAGCCGGAGCAACCGCGCTCACGCCGCAGCAATTCGAGCAAGGCGCCGTCGCCGCACCCGAGATCGAGCACCCGCGAGCCGGTGGGCACCATGCGGGCGATGGATTGCATCAGAGTCTTGTCGCTCATGCCGGTACCCCCACGCTCGGCTCAAAGGCAATGCGCTCGAACCAGGCCCGCACCAGCGCCAGGTAGCGCGGGTCTTCGAGCAGAAAGGCGTCATGGCCATGCGGCGCGTCGATCTCGGCGTAACTGACGTGACGGCGGTTGTCGAGCAGCGCCTTGACGATCTCGCGGCTGCGCGCGGGCGAGAACCGCCAGTCGGTCGAAAAGCTCACCAACAGGAACTTCGCGGTGGCCGGCGCCAAGGCGTGCGTGAGGTTGCCGCCGTGGCGGCGCGCCGGGTCGAAGTAGTCGAGGGCGCGGGTGATCAGCAGGTAAGTGTTGGCGTCGAAGTATTCGCTGAACTTGTCGCCCTGGTAGCGCAGGTAGCTCTCGATCTGGAACTCGATGTCCAGCGTGGTGTAGCGATAGCCGTCGCCGGCGGCGGCGCCGACCGCGTTGCGCAACTGGCGGCCGAAGCGCTCGTTCATCACGTCGTCAGACAGGTAGGTGATGTGGCCGATCATGCGGGCGATCCGCAGGCCGCGCTTGGGCACCACACCGTGCCGGTAGAAGTGGCCGCCATGAAAGTCGGGGTCGGTCACGATGGCGCGCCGGGCCACCTCGTTGAAGGCGATGTTCTCGGCGGTGAGGTTGGGCGCGCTGGCGATCACCGCCGCATGGCGCACGCGCGTGGGGTGCCGCAGCGTCCAGGACAGCGCCTGCATGCCGCCGAGACTGCCCCCCAGCACGGCCGCCAGCGTCTCGATGCCCATGGCGTCGAGCAGCCTGGCTTGCGCGTCGACCCAGTCTTCCACCGTCATCACGGGAAAGTCGGCGCCATACACCAGGCCAGTGTCGGGGTTCACGTGCATGGGGCCGGTGGAGCCAAAGCACGAGCCGAGGTTGTTCACGCCGATGACAAAGAAGCGGTCGGTGTCGACCGGCTTGCCGGGGCCGATCATGGTGTCCCACCAGCCTTCGGAGTTCTCCTGGCCCTGGTACACCCCGGCGACATGGTGGGAGGCATTGAGCGCGTGGCACACCAGCACCGCGTTGCTGCGCTCGGCATTGAGCGCGCCATAGGTTTCGTAGGCCAGGTCGTAATCACGGATCGACGCGCCGCTTTGCAGGGCGAGCGGCGGGTCGAAGTGCATGGACTGCGCGTGCGCAAGCAGGGTCATGGCCACCAACAACAAAAAACCGGCGACGCTAGAGGCGAGGCCGGTTGAAGTGGCTTCGTCTTTAGCAGAATTTATTAAAAGCGCCCGCAAGCGGAAGCAAATCGGCGCTGTCGGCGGCAGTATAGCGCCCGCCTCGTGCGGGCTCGAACACCGGCCTGGACGGCAGTTGCGTCACGCGTCGGTATCGACCTCGATCACGCGTGAGTCTCGCAGCTCGCGGACCACGCGCGTGAGCATCTGCAGGGTGTGCACGCACACCTCGTCGTCGGCGATGAGCATGGAGTGAATGGCCGTGGTGGCCACCATGCGGCCCGATTCCGGGTGCACGCCGAAGGTGATCCCCGAATGCGTGCGGCACAGATTCATCTCGAGGGCGACGCGAAAGGCGGCCTCACGCGCATGCGCAGGTGGCAGGCCGACATCACAGAAGAACTCGACGGCGTCGGTATCCGGGTTGTGGCGCAGCACGACGGTGGACTCGTTGAGCAGGAACCCGCCGTGGTCCAGGGCCTCCCGCGCCTGCGCCGGCCCCACCACGCGCTCGACGATGCGCGGCAGCATGTCCTGGAAGCGGCTGCGGCTTTCGGCCGCGAGCGCTTGTCCGTAGTCGACGCCGGCCTGCACCAGCGCATCGGACATGCCCGGCGAACCGGGCTGGGACAGGTCAATGCTCATCATGCGGTTCTCCTGTGGATCGCAGCGCGCCGCGTGCGGCTTACTCGTGGTATGCCCCGGCCGGCTGGGCCAGCGCCCTGCGGCGGGTCAGGACGCAGGCAGGGACAACGGCGTTGACATGATCGCGCTGCACCGGCTGGCGCCGCGCTTTTTCGGCATCGAGCGATTTCTTGACGCCTTCGACCGCTCTGGCGGGAACGGTGGTGCCCACGCCCCAGGTGGCGCCCAGCAAGCCGTCAGTGACCAGGTTCGTGATCAGCTTGGCGCGCGGCGATTCGAAGTGAAAGGCGGCCGCGCGGCCCGAGAGCACCACCGCCGCCGTTTGCGCCCGATACCACCAGCGCGCGAAGGCGGCCATGCTCGGGACGCCCATGCCGCCCTTTACACCCTTGCCCAGATCCTTGAGGTAACCACCGATCGCCTCGGAGCGGGGCTGACGAAGGTTGTCGATGTATTTGCGCATGGCGCCGGCCTTCTCGGGCGTGGACGCATCAAGCCACACCGGATCCATCTTGGTGAGCCAATACGGCAGCAACGCGCGGTGCAGGCCGACGGCCAGGGTGCACAGCGCACCGCTGGCGATGCGCGCCTTGGTCACTGTCTCGGGCAGAAGGTCCTTGGTGACCAGCCCTGAGTCGACGAGCCCGTGGCCGATGGAAAACGAGCCGAACGCCGTCAGTTGAATGGCGTCGCGCACGGGCTCCTGCTTGTTGTACTGCATGTCGAGGCGGCCTTCCGCCGAGATGGCGATGCCAACCTCGGCGAAGCCGATGGCCAAGGCCTGGGCGGAATAACCCAGGGCGAAATTGACGGCCTTGGCGAGCTCCTGGGCTCGCGGCTCGGCATAGGACAGGACGTCCAGCGGCGGGTGGCGACCCATGGCCAGACCGACCATGCCGGACAAACCGAAACCCGCCCAGTAGACGATCTGACTGTGGACCACACTGCGCAGGACGTCACGCAAGCGCGCTTCGGCCAGCAGCTGGGGGAGCTCTTCGACCGTGACGTGCTCTTGCAGCAACACCGCCATGGTCGACCAGATCCGGTTGGCTCGGCCAGTTGCGTTCGCGGACGGCGGTATCTCGGCCGACAGGCGCTCGTACAAAAGCTTGAAGTCTTTGTGAAACTCATCAATGCTGGTGTAGACGGTCGTTCTGTTCCCTGGCGGGGCCGAGGGTTGACCCACCGCATGGCCTTCAACCACCGAGATCGCGTCGCTGAGCATCAGCTTGTGCGCGATCGTCGCATCGGCGGGAAAGCCCTCCAGGAGGGAGCTGCCGGGGTCGGCAGGCTGGGTCGTCCGCGCTTTGGGGGCCGGGGTGTGAAACGTTGTTGACTTCGATTCGGGTTCTAGCCGCGTGCGGGAAGAGCGCCCGCCCGCGTTCGGGCTGAAGTTGCGCTGGAACGAGCTTGCGAGGAGGTCGCCCGCGAGGTGCCGCTTGATGCCATTCAATCGATAGCCGCCACCGGAGGCGGGTGCGTCCCCGGATTCCTCGTTCACGGGCGACAGGTGGTGGAGAAGTGGCTCGGGCGGCGAGCTCAGCACGCTCGGCCCGGAGCTGGGCTGCGGCGAGGGCCGCGCCGGCATGACCGGCGTGAGCATGCTCGGCGGCAAGGACTTGGACTCGGGCCGTGGCGGCTGACCCAGGTTCCCTTGCTTTGAATGCGCGGCCAGGCCGCCGTTGTGATAAGCGCCCGGGCTCGCTATGGTGGAGGTCATGAAATGAAAGGCGGCGCGCCAAAGTGAGTACTAAGGGTCAAAGAGTATAGGCATTTGACCCCCAAAAGCAACAACATCGGCTGAGCAGATGTGTCGTATGCGCGCAAACCAGCGCGAAAGCCGCAGGAAAAACAAGACTTGCCGCGTGAATTGGCCGACAATGCGGGCGGCCGTCTTAGACGGTCATTCATGCGGTGTTTGTCTGGTTCGCGTCTTGAACGCAGTAGTCGAGTTTGTGATTGCGCTTTCGGCTCCATCGCTTTTTGCGTTTTTCTGAGGAGCCTTTGATGGGCAACAAACTCTACGTGGGCAACCTGCCCTATTCCTATCGCGACCAAGACATGGAACAGGCTTTCGCCCAGTTCGGCACTGTCTCCAGCGCACGCGTCATGATGGAGCGCGACACTGGCCGCTCCAAAGGTTTCGGCTTTGTCGAAATGGGCAGCGAAGCTGAAGCCCAAGCCGCCATCCGTGGCATGAACGGCCAGCAAATCGGCGGCCGTGGTCTCGTGGTCAACGAAGCCCGCCCGATGGAGCCGCGCACTGGCGGCGGCGGTGGTTTCGGCGGTGGCGGCGGCGGTGGTGGCGGCTATGGCGGCGGCGGCGGCGGCCGCAGCGGTGGTGGTGGTGGCGGCGGATACGGTGGTGGCGGCGGCGGCGGTAGCCGTGGCGGCTACTGATCGATTAGTCGGTCAAGCAACAAGGGGCCCTTCGGGGCCCTTTTTTTGTTTTCAATCTGCGATGGCGGGGGTTTTTGCGCTTGCATGGCTCCCGGATGTGTGTTCCATAATGGTCGAGCGCAGGTCTGATGGGCCGCGCGAGGATTGCGGTGAACAGGTCACTTTCGCGTTGCTGTTCGGTAGAAGGCGCATTCGGGACTCCATCGCTTTAGGTCAATGTTTCTATAGGAGTCCCAGAACGATGGGCAACAAACTCTACGTGGGCAATCTGCCCTATTCCGTGCGCGACAGCGATCTCGAACAGGCGTTCGGCCAGTTCGGTGCCGTGACCAGTGCCAAGGTCATGATGGAGCGCGACACTGGCCGCTCCAAAGGTTTCGGCTTCGTCGAAATGGGCAGCGATGCGGAAGCGCAAGCCGCCATCAACGGCATGAACGGCCAGCCCCTGGGTGGCCGAAGCGTGGTGGTCAACGAAGCCCGCCCGATGGAGCCGCGGACTGGCGGCGGCGGCGGTTACGGTGGCGGCGGCGGCGGCGGTTACGGTGGCGGCGGCGGCGGCGGCAGCGGTGGCGGTTACGGTGGCGGCGGCGGCAGCGGTGGCGGCGGCGGCAGTGGCGGCGGTTACGGTGGCGGCAGCAGCGGCGGCGGCGGCGGCGGTTACGGTGGTGGTGGCGGTAGCCGAAGCGGCGGCGGCGGCAGCCGAAGCGGCGGCGGCGGTAGCCGAAGCGGTGGCGGTGGCGGTGGTGGCGGATACGGTGGTGGTGGCGGCAGCGACGGCGGTTTCCGCAGCCCGTATGGCTCGGGCCCGAGAGGCGGCGGCAGCCGCAGTGGTGGCGGCGGCGGCGGCTACTGAGCACGTCTCGATTTCATAAAACGGGGCTTCGGCCCCGTTTCGTTTTGGGCGATGCCCCAGCGCCGGTCAGCCTTCGTTGTGGCGGTGCTTGCGCGGACGGCCCGCCATCAGGCGGTCGAACAGCGCGTCGGGCATCACACGCAGCAGCTGTGCCACCCAGCGCATCTGCCACGGAATAACCCGGTGGCGCACACCCGCCGCGATGGCGGCGAAGGCCAGCTCAGCGAACGCCACGGGCTGCATCAGGAACGGCATGGCGTAGCGATTGCGCGCGGTCAGGGGGGTGGCCACGAAGCCGGGGCTGAGAGTGACCACCCGCACGCCGCTAGCCCGCAGCTCGCCGCGCAGGGATTCGCAGTAGCTGATCACGCTGGCCTTGCTGGCGCAGTAGGCGCCGTGGCCGGGCAGGCCTCGCACCCCGGCCACGCTGGCGATGCCCACAAGCGTGCCGCCCGCGCGTTCACGCATGGGCGCCACGAAAGGCTGGAAGGTGGCGGCCAGCCCGAGCTGGTTGACCGCAAACACGCGCGCCATGACATCAAGGTCTTCGCGGTGAGCCGTGTCCACGCCCACGCTGATGCCCGCGCAGGCAATGACCACATCCGGCAGGCCCTGGGTCGCGATGCAGGCCTGGCCGGCCGAGACGATGCTGTCGGTCTGGGCCACATCGGCCTCATACACGTGCCAGCACTGCGGGGGCAGTCTAGCGGCGCGCGCCCAGGCCTCAATCTCGCGGGTGCGCCGACCCACCAGTGCGAGGCTCCAGCCGTCCCGCGCGTAGCGCGCGGCCAGCGCCTGGCCGATGCCGCTGGAGGCGCCCGTGATGTAGACAAGACGGGTCAATGGCACCGCAGGGGCACCTGGCACGGAGCGGCTACCCACCTTGGGGACGGCCCGCAGCGCTGATCACGCCACGCACCCGGCCGTCGAGCTGCAGCACCCGTTCGAGGTTGGAGTAATCGAGCCGGTCGCCGGTGAATTGGTCCTTGCCTCGGGTGAGCACGACCGGGCGGTTGGAGCGCAGCTGCTCGGTGTCGACGAACACATGCAGGAACTCGCTACGGATCTCCATGCGCGGGCGCTCCTGGCCGGCGGGGCCGCGGCTGGCCTCCCGCACGACGACCGCGTCGCCGAACAACTGGAGTTCCGAGCCGTCACCGTTGGTCAGTGCTCGCTTAGCTGTCGCCGTAGTCAATTCGCCACGCTCATTGAAAGCGCGCACGCGCGGCTGGTCAATCTCCAGCGTGTCGGTGTCCGGGTAATGCCGGCCTTCAACCCCGAACACCTCGCTGCGCAGCTTGCCGGCCGGATCGAAATTGCGCACAGCGAAGCCGCGCATGAAGTAGTCGGGTTCGTGCGTCGGCGCCGCTGCGGGCGCCCGCGGCGCGAACACCGGCGTGTTGCGTGCCAGCCAGTAGGTGCCAAGAGCCACCAGCCCCATCAAGATCACCGGCAGATAGACGGCAAGCCGGTCCGCCGTGCGTCGCAGCCGGCTCCAGGAGCGCGCCAGCGCCGGTGCCCTCATCGATAGCCCTCCAGCAAGGCGGCGTAGCGGCCGCTGGCCACCAGGAGCAGGTCGCAGAACTCGCGCGCCGCACCATGGCCGCCGGCCGCCTGGGTGACATAAGCGGCCTGCGCCTTCACCTCCGCATGGGCATTGGCCGGGGCGGCGGCGAAAGCGCAGCGGCGCAGCACCGGCAGGTCGGGCCAGTCGTCGCCGATGGCGGCGGCCTGCGACCAGTCCAGACCCAGGGCGGCCAGCGTGCGTTCGGCGGCGGGCGCCTTGTCCTCGACGCCAAAGTACGCATGGGCGATGCCCAGCGCGGCCAGCCGCGCACGCAGCGGCGCCGAATCACGGCCGGTGATCACCACCGGCTCGATGCCCGCACGCGCCAGGAGCTTGAGGCCCAGCCCGTCGAGGATGTTGAAGCGCTTCTGCGACTCGCCCTCGGCCGACAGGTATAGGCCGCCATCGGTGAGCACGCCGTCGACGTCGAAGAAGGCCACGCGCACACCCTGCGCGGACAGCAGCACCTCGGGTGCGAAGCGCAGGCTCGGGGTCATGGCTTCAGATCACCTTGGCGCGCATCAGGTCGTTGCTGTTGACGGCGCCGCACAGGCGGCCGTTCTCGTCGACCACCAACACGCTGGTGATGCGATGCAGCTCCATCAGCTCGGCGGCCTCGACGGCCAGCACGTCGGCGCGGATGGTGCGGGGCCCCGGATGCATCACCTCGCGCGCGACCAGCCCGCGCAGGTCGGTGCCTTTTTCGATCAGGCGCCGCAGGTCGCCGTCGGTGAAGATGCCCAGCACGCGCTGCTGCGCGTCGACCACGGCCGAAGCGCCCAGCCCCGTGCGACTCATCTCGCGCATGAGTTCGGAGAACCCGGCATCGGCCTGGACACGCGGCACCTGGTCACCCGAGCGCATCACGTCCAACAGGTGCGTCAGCAACTTGCGGCCCAGGGCGCCGCCGGGGTGCGAGCGGGCGAAGTCCTCGGGCCGAAAGCCCCGCGCGTCCAGCAGCGCCACCGCAAGGGCGTCCCCCAGCGCCAGCTGCGCGGTGGTGCTGGCAGTGGGCGCAAGGTTGTGCGGGCAGGCCTCCTTCTCGACACCGCTGTCGAGAACGATATCGGCGTGCCGCGCCAGCGAGGACTGGGCCTTGCCGGTCATGGCCACCACCGGCGCGCCCAGACGCTTGATGCCCGGCAAGATAGCGGTAATCTCGTCGCTTTCGCCGCCGTTGGAAATCATGAGCACCAGGTCGATGGCCTTGATCATGCCCAGATCACCATGGCTGGCTTCGCCCGGATGGACGAACATGGCCGCCGTCCCGGTGGAGGCCAGCGTCGCCGCTATCTTGCGGCCGACGTGCCCGCTTTTCCCCATGCCCATCACCACCACCCGGCCGCGCACGTGCAGCATGGCCTCGACCGCGCGAGCAAAGCCTTCGCCGGTGCGCCGCTTGAGGTCAAGCACGGCGGTGGCTTCGATCTCGAAGGTCTCGTGCGCCAGTTGCAGGGCGCGCATGGCGTCAAAGGGCGGGGAAGCGGCGTTACTCATTCGGCGGATTCTACGTAGCCCGCCCTGGCTCACGTGATGCACCTGACGACGCCCGCATGACACGCCTGCGCCGCAGCGCTTAGGATCGGCCCATGACCACGCTCGAACTGACCCTGCTGTACCTGCTGGCCGCGGTGCTGGGCGTGGTGGCATGCCGTCTGGCGCGGCTGCCAGCCATGCTGGGCTACCTGGTGGTAGGCGTGCTGATCGGCCCCAACGCCATGGGCCTGGCGAGCAACGACGAGGGCGTGAGGCACCTGGCCGAGTTCGGCGTGGTGTTCCTGATGTTCGTGATCGGCCTCGAATTCAACCTGCCCAAGCTGCGCGCGATGCGGGCCCACGTGTTCGGCCTGGGACTGTTCCAGGTGGTGTTGACGGTCGCGCTCGCGACGGGTGGCCTGCTGCTGATGTCGATCGCGCTGCCGGCGTCCTGGCGCGTGGACTGGCGCACCGCCGTGGCCCTGGGCGGCGCACTGGCCATGAGCAGCACGGCGATCGTGATCAAGCTGATGGCCGAGCGGCTGGAGCTGGAGTCCGAGCACGGGCGCCGCGTGGTCGGTGTGCTGCTGTTCCAGGACTTGGCGGTGGTGCCACTGCTGGTGCTGATCCCTGCGCTGGGGGCGCCGGCCGAGTCCCTGATGGGCGCGTTGGCCTTCGCCTTGGTCAAGGCGGTGGTGCTCATCACGGTGTTGCTGACGGGCGGCCAGCGGGTGATGCGCTGGTGGCTGACCCTGGTGGCGCGGCGCAAGAGCGAAGAGCTGTTCGTGCTGAACCTGCTGCTCACCACCTTGGGCCTGGCCTGGCTGACCGAGCTGGCCGGCCTGTCGCTGGCGCTGGGGGCCTTCATCGCCGGCATGCTGATCTCGGAAACCGAATACAAGCACCAGGTGGAGACCAGCATCCGGCCTTTTCATGACGTGCTGCTGGGCCTGTTCTTCATCACCATCGGCATGATGCTCGACTGGCGCTGGGTGGCCGAGCGCTGGGCCTTGGTGGTCGTGCTGCTGACGGTGCCGGTGCTGTTCAAGCTCGGCCTGGTGACGCTGCTGGCACGCGGCCTGGGCGCCTCGACGGGGGTGTCGCTGCGCACCGGGCTGTACCTGGCGCAGGCCGGCGAGTTCGGCATCGTGCTGCTGACGCTGGCGCAGGGCAGCCGGCTGCTGGCGCCGGAGCTGTTCAACCCAATCCTGGCCAGCATGGTGCTGTCGATGCTGGCCACGCCCTTCATCATCATGGGCAGCAACGCCATCGTGATGAAGCTGGTGCCCAGCGAATGGCTGCAGCAGTCGCTGCAGATGACCAGCATCGCCCGGCGCTCGATCAACACGGCGCACCACGTGATCATCGGCGGCTACGGACGCTGCGGGCAGAACCTGGCGCGCATGCTCGACCGAGAGGGCATTCCCTACATCGCGCTGGACCTCGACCCCGACCGCGTACACGAGGCCGCCAAGGCCGGCGATTCGGTGGTGTTTGGCGACGCCGCGCGGCTGCAGGCCTTGATGGCCGCCGGCCTGGCGCGGGCCAGTGCGCTGGTGATCACCTACCTGGACGTTCCTGGCGCCATGCGGGTGCTCGACCTGTCACGCGCGCATGCGCCGCAGGTGCCGGTGATCGTGCGCACGAGAGACGACCACGACCTGGAGTCGCTTCAGGCGGCCGGCGCGACCGAAGTCGTGCCCGATTCCCTGGAAGGTTCGCTGATGCTGGCCAGTCACGCCCTGGCGCTGGTGGGCGTGCCGATGCGGCGCGTGATCCGCATCGTGCAAGAGCAGCGCGATGCCCGCTACAACCTGCTGCGCGGCTACTTCCACGGCGCCGACGACAGCACCCATGACGACCTGGAGGCCGAGCGCCTGGTCACCGTCACACTGCCGCCGGGCGCCTTCGTGGCCGGTCGATCGCTTGGCGATCTGGCGCTGCCGGCCGCCGGCGTGCGCGTGGTGAGCCTGCGGCGCGGCAGCGGCCGGCCCGCCCTCCCATCGGACGATCTGGCCCTCAAGGACGGCGACACGCTGGTGTTGTGCGGCCGGGCCGGGCCGCTGGCGCTGGCGGAGGAAAAGCTGCTCGCGTGTTGATTGCCCCCCCGTGAAAAAGGACTTGTCATGAACCCCTCGTGTCCGTTCCCACATGCCTTCCAGCGCCCGCGCTGGAGGCTCGCGGCCCTCGCGCTGACCTTTGCCCTCGCTGGCTGTGCCGGCCCGCGGCCCGCCTCGCCGGAGGCGATCGCAGCGCTGCTGGCCAGCCCCGACCGCAGCGCCGCCGACCGCGTCAACGACCAGCGGCGCAAGCCCGCCGAGTTGCTGGCCTTCATCGGCGCGCGCCCAGGCATGGTGGCGCTCGACGTCAGCGCGGCACGCGGCTACACCACCGAGCTGATCGCGCGGGCGGTGGGCGCTAGTGGCAAGGTGTATGGCCAGAATGCGCCGCGCGATCCGGCCCGGCAGCCACCGGCACAGCCCGAGGGTGCAGCCGCCCCGCCGATGCCCGCGCCCGCGGCCGCCCCGGCGCCGGTCACGCTGGCGGACCGCGCGCGCAACCCCGCCACCGCCCACATCGTGCCGGTAACCCGCCCCTTCGAAGACCCGGCGCCGCCCGAGGTGGCCGATGGAAAGCTCGACCTGGTCACGCTGATGTTCAACTACCACGACCTGGGCCACCTGCGGGTGGACCGGGCACGCCTGAACCAGGCCGTGTTCAAGGCCCTCAAGCCGGGCGGCATGTACGTCATCGCCGACCACTCTGGCCGCCCCGGTACCGGCATTTCGGAGGCCGGTACGCTTCACCGGATCGAGGAGGCCTTCCTGCGCCGCGAGGTGGAGGCGGCGGGCTTTCGCCTCGCGGCCAGCGCTGACTTCCTGCGCAACCCGCGTGACCCGCGGGATCGCAACACGCCCGAGCCGCCGATGCCCAAGGACGAATTTGTGCTCAAGTTCGTCAAGCCCTGATGTGAAAGCCTGGCAGGCGCGCGTCAGCGAGCCGCGGCGGCTAAAGGTCTTTTAGACGCATCCAGTTGTATAAAGACAATCCCACGCTCTGTTAGACAATGCGAACGACAAGTCAATACTTTTTTAGAGGCTCCTGAATGCGCCCAACCACCGTCCTGCGCGAATTGCTCGCCAAGCCCGAGATCCTGACGCTGCCAGGCACCTACGACTGCATCGGCGCTCGCCTCATCCAGTCGGAGGGCTTTCCCGCGCTGTACATGACCGGAGCGGGTACAGCAGCCGCACGGACCGGCCGCCCCGACGTCGGCCTGATCACCATGACGGAAATGGTCGACAACGCGCGGCGCATGGCTGGCGCTGTACGCATTCCATTGGTCGTCGATGCCGATACCGGATATGGGAACGTCTTGAATGTGGTGCGCACGGTAGAGGAGTTCGAGCGCGCCGGTGTTGCCGCCATTCAACTCGAAGACCAGGTTTTCCCGAAGCGATGCGGTCACTATGAAGGAAAGCAGGTCGTGCCCGCTGCGGAGATGGTGCAAAAGATCAAGGCGGCAGTGGACACGCGCCGCGACGCGGACTTGGTCATCATTGCGCGTACCGATGCGCTTGCGGTAAACGGTTTCGAGGATGCGCTCGAACGCGGTCATGCGTATGCCGAGGCGGGCGCCGATGTGCTGTTCATCGAGGCACCGCGCAATCTCCAGCAGATCGAAGCGGTCGGGAAAACTTTTGCCAAGCCTTTGCTGTTCAACATGGCCACGAGCGGCAAGACCCCTGTACTCTCCGCGCAGCAAATGCAGGACTACGGCTTCAAGATTGCCCTGTACGCAGGCACGCCAATGTACCTCTATGCGCGTCTCATGCAGCAATTCCTTCGGGGGCTTTCCCGAGGCGCCAGCCTCGACGCGTACAAGAATGAGCTGATGCCTTTTGCCGAGCTTTGGAAGATATTGGGCTCGGAGGAGATCGCACGGCTGGAAGCGACATACGGCAATGCACCGCCGGGTGCCTGAGCCAGACTCTTAGATTTCACTATTTCGAGCGCACGACGCCAGGCGAGACCAGGTCGTGGACGATACGCGTGGAGTGCATGTGCTGCATTTCTTGCGTGGGAACGGTCAGAAGAACCCTGCTGCGCGCGGGACTGAGAAAAATGTTCATGTACTGGATCGGCTTGTCTGCTTTGTCGTAGATGAGCCGAGTGACCCGGATCAACGGGACTCCGACCTCCACCTGGAGCAAGCCGGCGAGCGTGGGCTCGGCGGAAACGGCGGTGACCTCTTCGATAACCCGCGCAAACTTGACGCCCTGTTCCAAAAGAATGCCGTGCAAGGGCAGCCTTCGAAGGTCCGCAGCGGTGATGTCTTTCCCCAGGGCCAGTGGAACCCAGGCCTCGGTCACCATGAGGTGCGTCTTCCCGGTGTAGCGCAGGCGAGCGCAGTAGACGGCGGCCTCGCCGGCGTCCAACCGCATCTGCAATGCGACTGGGCCAGGAGGCGTTCTTTTTTCAACCCCCAGCACCTTGACGCGTGTTTCCTTGGCGGTCTTCTTCCAGGCATCCAAAAAGCTAAGCGCATCAAGCCGATGCGCATCAGGAATATCCTGGCTCACGAATGTGCCCCTGCCGTGCCTGCGCTCGACCAGACCCTGCTGCTTAAGGTCGGCAAGGGCACGCCTTACGGTGATCTTCGAGACCCCGAAATACATGCAAAGGTCGTCCTCTTTCGGAAGAGGCGCCTTGGGCTGGTAGAAGCCGCGCATGATCTGTTCCCGCAAAACGAGAAACAGCTGCCTGTGCAAAGCAGTACCGGGAGCTTTTGCAGGGGGGATTGCGGCTGACCGAGCGTTCATGTATCGATGAGGATTATTGCGTGGCGCAGCATTGCCCAGTTGCGCATCCTTGCCACGATGGGCGCACTCCACTAGATGTCCAGCATCTTTCGGAAATCCTCCGTGCTCGCCACCGTCGCCTGCTTGGGGAAAACTTTGCGAACGAGGACTTCATGGACTTGCGGATCGGGATCGTCGCAAGCGTCCGCGAGGACCACAATCCGGTAATCCAGATCGTGCGCCTCGCGAACTGTCGACAGTGTCACCCCGCTGGTATGCACACCGGCGAGCACCACCGTTTCGATCCCGGCGGCCTTGAGTTGTCGATGAAGGTCGGTCGTGGAAAACGCACCGACACGCGTTTTGCGCACGACGATGTCGCCGGCGTGCGGCGCCACCGAAGCGTGGACCTGCGCCTGTGGCGATCCATCCCGCAGCGCCGCGCCAGCCGCCTTGACGCGGGCGCCCATCAAGCTATACGGGGGAAAGCTTGCATAGTCCGCCTCCGTGAAGGCGACCCTGACATATGCAATCCTTCCGCCGCGCGCTCTCACGAACTCGATGGCGTTTGCCGCGTGTTGGAGCAAACGCTCCGGTTGCTTCAGTCCCGACAAAATACCGGGCTGATAATCCATTAGCAGGAGTGCGGTGGAGGCGGCGGCGAGCGGTGTTTCCATGTTGCCCAATCAATTTGTTCAGGTTCAGTTGGTGGTTATGCCGCGGCGCTTGATGATCGAAGCCCACCGCGGCCTTTGTTCCCAGCAGATTCATGGGCCCTTCAAGGGTTGCACCCAGGAGTCAATCCACTTTCATGTTGGCTGCCTTTACAACCTGTGCCCAGCGTTCGATGTCGCCTCTGGTGAGTGAGGCAAGCTGCCCTGGCGCGCCGCCGGCTGCTTCCACCCCCTGCCCCAGCAGCCGCTCCTTCGCATCCGGGTCACTCAGCACTTTGTTGAAGGCGGCATTCAGCTCGGCGACGATCCGTGCAGGCGTTCCCGCCGGTGCGTAGATGCCGTACCAGAAATCAGCCACGAACCCGGGCACCGATTCACTCGCCAAAGGAACGTCGGGCAGCACAGAGGACCTCTTTGCGCCCGTCAGAGCGATCGCCCGCAGCTTCCCCGCTTTGACCTGTCCCAGCACAGAGGACAAGCCCGTGAACATAAACGCCACTTCATTTGCCATGACAGCGGTCACGCCCGGTGTGCTGCCCTTGTACGGCACGTGCATCACGTCCACACCGGCCGTCATCCGGAACAGCTCGCCCGCCAGGTGGGGGGTGCTTCCGCTGCCTGCGGAAGCGTATGCCAGCGGCGTGGCCCGGCTCTTGAGCAACGCCACCAGCTCGCCGAGCGTTCTGGCCGGCACTGATGGGTGAGTGACGAGCACGAGCGGTGAGTACGCCAGCGTCACGACCGGTTCGAAGCTTTTGATGGGGTCATAAGGAAGGCTCTTGTACAAGCTGACGTTCACCGCCATTGCGCCCGCGGTTCCCACGAGCAGTGTGTGCCCGTCAGGCGCTGCATTCGCTGCCAGCTGTGTGCCGACAATTCCCGCGGCCCCAGTGCGGTTGTCCACCACTACCCCTTGGCCCATTCCCCCCTTCGTCAGCGCCTCCGCCACGATGCGGCTCACGGCATCGGCGGTCCCGCCGGTGGCGGCGGGCACGATCAACCGGACGGCCCTCGAAGGAGTGAGCTCGCTCTGTTGGGCTCGCACTATCGTCAAACCGCATGAACCTGCCAACGCGACGCCGAGTTTCACAAGCGCCCGCCGGGTCGGAGAAACTGACTTTCTCAGGTATGCCATGGTCAACCAGTCAAAGGATTCGCCGGTTCGAGCATACCGCGCGCTTCCATCAACGGATAAATGCCTCCGGCCACCATGATGTCCATCAGCATCTTGGGGAAGCGTTTTCCGGCGAGTTCAACGCCTGTTCGAACGTTCCTTACCGCGAATGTTTCGAAGTCGATAGCGGCCACATCGCCCTCTTCGAATGCCGCCGACACGCCGGGACACTCCAATGCGAAGAGGCCGTAATTCACGCAGTTGCGGAAAAACAGGCCGTTGATCGAGTCGGCGACAAGACAGGCGACCCCACAAAGCTTGAGGGACCGCGAACCGGGGCGCCCTGAACCCGTACCGAAATTGGAGCCGCCAACCAGGATGTCGCCCTGCCTGACTTCATCGACCCAGCCCGGCCGGTTCGCGGAGAAGGTGTACTTCGGCTGCTCGTCGAAGGGCTTCATCATCGCGTGGCCTGGAAGGATCAGGTCCGTATTGATGTTGTCGCCGAACTTCCATGTTCGCGCTTCGAAATGCATGTCCAGGCTCCTCAAAGGAATTCACGCGGATCGGTAATGGTTCCGCGCAACGCGGTGGCCGCTACGGTTGCGGGAGAGGCAAGATAAATCTGCGCCTCGGAGCTGCCCATCCTGCCCTTGTAGTTGCGTGTACTGGCCGTGATGCACACTTCTCCTGGGGCAAGTACGCCATTGCTGCCGCCCCAGCAGGCGCCGCAGGAGGATGCGGTAACGACCGCGCCGGCCGTCATGAGGGTCTCCACGTATCCAAGTCGTACCCCTTCGAGGAACACAGCCTGCGAGCCGGGCGTCACGATCAGGCGGGTTCCTGGCGCAAGCTTGCGGCCCTTGACGATCCGTGCGGCAATTTCAAGGTCGTCCAAGGTGCCGTTAGCGCAGGAGCCGATGAACGCCTGGTCCACCTTGACCCCCTGCGCCTCTCGCACTGGCCGCGAATTGCGCACGATGGTGTCGGGGTAAGCCACGAGGGGCTCGATCGCACCCAGGTCGACCGTCCGCGTGGCAGCGTAGCGGGCATCCGCATCGGCGAACTGCGGCTCGAACTGTGCACCGGGATTGCGTTCGCGAATATGCGCGACGCATAAGTCGTCCGCCTCAAAGACGGCGAACTCCGCGCTGATCTCGGCGCACATGGTCGCCAGCGTTCGGCGTGCGTTCATCGTCATGCCGCGCACGCCGGAACCCACGAACTCGACGTTGTGCATCGCGTGGTCGCCCCATGTATTGGCGATGTGCAAAATGATGTCCTTCGCGTTGAGCACTGGCGCCAGACTGGAGGTGAGCTCATAGCGTACCGTTTCGACCACCGGAAACCAGGTCTGGCCGGTCGCCAGGATCCACGCCATCTCGGGATGCCCGACGCCGCGCGCCGCGCAGTTGAATGCACCTGCGCTGCATGTATGCGAATCCACGCAAGCCAGCACAGTACCGGGAAGCGCCAGCCCGTCATCAGCGACCAGCTGGTGCGCGATGCCTTGGGAGGATCCCACGTCGTGAAAGCGCGTAATGCCTTGGCGCTGCGCAAACCGGCGCGCCGATTTGTGCATGCTGGCGCGCATGACCGAATCCGCGGGCGCGATGTGGTCCAGCATGATGGCCACCTTGTCCGCATCCCACACCTTCTTGGGCTCGCGCATGCGGTTGTGCATGAAGTTGTTGTCGATCACGATGGCCGTTTCCACTTCAACGGTGACCACGTCCCCGGGTGAGACGCAGGCAAGCTTGCCTGCCCGCGCGAGAATCTTCTCCACCATTGTCATGCCCACGGGGTACTCCTTCAGACGACTCGTTGCGTGTCTCGCACGCAGAAAATATGCGATGCGAAGTTTATGAGATTATAATCACGACCCGAGCCCCAGGCTCATACCTCGATGGACAAGACTTGAGCTTGACACTGCTTCAAGGCCCTGCAAAGATCAAAAGGTGGTGACTGCGTGGGTTGGGTCAGCTCCTTGATCTTCGAGCCAACAGGACAAGCCAGACGCGCCGAAGTGCTCCATTGAATCAACTACATGGAAACGGTTTATGTCGAATTCTTTTTCTCTGTTTTCGCGCCGCAAGGCCGTGGGCCTATTCGCGACCGTGTTACTGGTAGCGGGCGCCGCAACAGCGCAGGATTTTCCCAGCAGGCCCATCAGGATCGTCGTTGCCAATACCGCGGGGACGGCTCCTGACACTGTCGCGCGATTGGTCGCCCCGGAAATGTCCAAGATTCTTGGTCAGCCCGTCGTGGTCGAAAACAGGCCCGGCGCTGCGATGGCGATCGGCTTCGAACACGTTGCCAAGGCGGCCCCTGATGGCTATACCATCGCACTGGTCTACCCGTCAGCGCTGGTCACCTTGCCGCTGACTGTGAAGGAGCTGCGCTTTGCGCCTTTGAAGGATCTGCCCCCGCTGATCGGGCTGGGAGAAGGCAGGCTCCTGCTTGCCACGTCTCCTCAGGCACCATGGAAGTCGTTCAACGAATTTGTCGCGAACGCCAAGAGCAACCCCGGCAAGTGGAACTATGGATGGCCTGACCCAAGCGTTCGGCTGCTGATCGAGGATCTGAGCCGCGGCCTGGGCATCAGCTTGACGCACGTGCCCTATTCGGGCGCTGCGGCCTATTACCAGGCCCTGCTGGCAGGTGACATCCAGATTGCTTTCGCCGCCGAAGCGACCGCGCTGTCTTTCGGCCCAAGAGCCAGAATTCTTGCCGTAACGGGCACGACCCGATCGACCACGTTTCCTGATGCGCCCACGTTCGCCGAGGTCGGCGTTCCGCGCATCAGAGGCCTGAGCTATTCGCTCAATCTTCCAGTCGGCGTTCCCAAGGCCGTGGCCGACAAGCTCTATGCCGCTGCGGAGCGCGCGCTCCAACAGCCCTCCTTGAAGGAGAGCTTCGCCAAATTGCACCTGCAGATGTTCAGCGACAACACGCCGCAGGCCAATGCCCAGCGCCTGGCGGAAAGTGCGGCCTCTTTGGCCGAGGTGGCAAAGCAGATCGGCCTGCAGCCGCAATGATGCGCCCCGGCACTTTCGACAGGGGGCGAGCGTGAGTGATCTTGCCGGGCAGGTGGCGATCGTCACCGGAGGCGCGTCCGGCATAGGCAGAGCGGTCGCGGTGCTGTTCGCCTCGAAGGGCTGCCGAGTGGTCATTGCCGACCAAGACGCCCGGCGGGGCGTGGAAGTCGCCGACGAGCTCAAGCGAGGTGGCAGTGCCGATTCCAGTTCGACCGAGATGGACGTATCCAGCGCGGCGCAGGTGGATGCGCTCGTGACGCAAACGCTGGCCCGCTTTGGCCGGCTCGACATTCTGGTCAATTCGGCCGCGGTCTATCCGCCTCTTCCCTCATTGCTCGAGACGCCCGAGCCGGCGTGGGATCAGGTGCTGTCGGTCAACCTGAAGGGCACATTCCTCATGTGCAAGCGTGCGATCGCGGCAATGGTGGATCAGGGTTCGGGCGCCATCGTCAATGTGGCGTCGATTGCGGCAATGAAAGGCACGAACTACTCCGTGCCTTACGGCGTGGCGAAGGCCGGCGTGATCCAACTGACCAAGGCCGCCGCCGTGCAGTACGCCGGCCGCGGGATCCGCGTGAACTGCATCGTGCCTGGCCTGGTGGATACGCCGATGTCCCGGCGAAGCATGGCAAGTTCAGAGGAATTCGACCGCTTCGTCGCGCAGATACCGGCGGGTCGGGCCGGCACACCCGAAGACATGGCCGCGCTGACCCTGTTCCTCGTTTCAAAAGAAGCCGCATTCATCAACGGCGCGGCGATGGTCAGCGACGGCGGCACGATGGCTCGATAACGGGCCCTGGGAAGTGCTGGCGCGGCTGGCGGCGGAACTCGATCTACTTCCCGATACAGAAGCTGGAAAAGATCACCCCCAGCAAGTCATCGGCGCCGAACGCGCCGGTGATCTCGTTGAGCGCGTTCTGCGCCAGGCGCAGCTCCTCGGCCAGCAGATCCAGCGCCAGGGCCTGCTGCTGCAGGTGCTGGCTAGCCTCTTGCAAATGCTGGTCAACGCGCCGCAGCGCCTGCAGGTGGCGCTCACGGGCGATCCACACGCCCTCGGGCTGCGCCTGCCAGCCGGCCACATCGAGCAGGCGGCGGCGCAAGGTGTCCAGGCCCTGGGCCGTGCGCGCGGACAAGGCGATGGCCTCTTCAGGCAACACCGGAGCGGCTTGCGCCAGGTCCAGCTTGTTCCAGACCTCGATGACCGGCACGCGCGGCGGCAGGCGCTTGGACAGGCGCGCGCGAACCAAGGCGTCGCCCGCCTGGTAGTCAGGCGTGTCGCGACGCGACAGATCGTGCAGGAACAGCAGGGCGTCGGCCTGCGCGATCTGGCCCCAGGCGCGCTCAATGCCGATCGCCTCGACCGGGTCCTCGCTCTCGCGCAGACCGGCGGTATCGATCACATGCAGCGGCACGCCTTCGATCTGGATGGTCTGGCTGACCACGTCGCGGGTGGTGCCGGCGATCGGCGTGACGATGGCCAGCTCGGCGCCGGCCAGGGCGTTGAGCAGGGAGCTCTTGCCGGCGTTGGGTTGGCCGGCGATCACCACCTTGATGCCTTCGCGCAGCAGCGAGCCCTGGCGTGTGCGCGCGAGCACCTCCGCCAGGCGCTCGGACAGGCGGTCGAGCTGGCCCTGGGCATCGGACTGCCGCAGGAAATCGATCTCTTCCTCAGGAAAGTCCAGCGTGGCCTCGACCAGCATGCGCAGGTGGATCAAGGCGTCGCGCAGCGTGTCGATCTCGCGCGAAAACTCGCCGGCCAGCGAGCGGCTGGCGCCGCGTGCCGCGGCCTCCGTGCTGGCGTCGATCAGGTCGGCGATGGCCTCGGCCTGCGCCAGGTCGATCTTGTCGTTTAGGAAGGCGCGCTGGGTGAACTCACCGGGCTGCGCGACCCGCAGGCCGGTGTCGGCGCCGGCCTGCAGGCAGCGGGCGAGCAGCAACTGCAGCACCACCGGGCCGCCATGGGCCTGCAACTCGAGCACGTCCTCGCCGGTGTAGGAGTGCGGTGCCGGAAAGTGGATGGCCAGGCCCTGGTCGATCGGCCGGCCGGCGGCATCGCGAAACGCAAGATAGGTGGCTTCACGCGGCTTGAGCGCCCGGCCGCACACCGCATCGATCACCGACTGCACCGCGGGGCCGGACACGCGCACGATGCCGACGGCGCCGCGGCCAGCGGCGGTGGCGACGGCGACAATGGGATCGTGCTGGCTGGCAAGCATTGGGCGATGGTAGCGGGCGAGGGGTCAACCAGTTCGCCCCCAAAGCACGAAAGGCCGCGTGAGCGGCCTTTTGTCGGGTGCGATCAGGTCAGCGGAACTTGGGCAGATTGAACTGCGGCGGCACACCCATGCGGGTGTTGATCAGCCACTGCTGCGAGATCGACAGCACGTTGTTCGTGATCCAGTACAGCACCAGGCCGGCCGGGAAAAAGAAGAACATGACCGAAAACACCAGCGGCATGATCCACATCATCTTGGCCTGCATCGGATCGGGCGGCTGGGGGTTCAGCGCCGTCTGCAGCACCGTGGTGAGGGTCATCACCGTCGGCAGGATGAAATACGGGTCGGGCGTGGACAGGTCGCGGATCCAGCCGATCCAGGGCGCATTGCGCATTTCGACGCTGGACAGCAGCACCCAGTACAGCGCGATGAACACGGGGATCTGCACGACGATCGGCAGACAGCCGCCCAGGGGATTGACCTTCTCCTCGCGGTAGATCTTCATCATCTCCTGCTGCATCTGCTGCGGGTTGTCCTTGAAGCGTTCGCGCATCGCCATGACGCGCGGGTTGACGGCCTTCATCTTGGCCATGCTCTGATAGCCCTTGGCCTGCAGCCAGTAGAAGGCGATCTTGATCAGCAGCACCAGGGCCATGATGGTCCAACCCCAGTTGCCGATGTAGCCATGGAGTTTGTCCATCAGCCAGTACAACGGCTTGGCCAGGATGGTGAAGATGCCGTAGTCCTTGACCAGGTCGAGCCCGGGGGAGACGCTCTCGAGCACCTTCTCTTCCTGCGGGCCGAGGAACAGGGTGGACTGCACCGCCTTCGTGGCGCCGGGCGCGACGTCCACCGAGGTGAGCATGCCTATCGAGTACAGGGTGCCGTCGACCTTGCGCACGAAGTTCTCGCGCGTCACACCGTCAGGCAGGATCCAGGCGCCGGTGAAGTAGTGCTGCACCATGGCCACCCAGCCGGCCGTGGCCTGCTTCTGGAAGTCGAGCTTGTTCTTGTCGATGTTGCTGAACTCGATCTTCTGGTACTTCTGCTCGGGGGTGTAGACCGCCGGGCCGGTGAACGTGCCCGTGGGGTTGGTGATGA
This sequence comes from Comamonadaceae bacterium, assembly GCA_947476465.1. Lineage (GTDB taxonomy): Bacteria > Pseudomonadota > Gammaproteobacteria > Burkholderiales > Burkholderiaceae_C > Ramlibacter. The sequence goes on from CANJQN010000002.1 coordinate 41,607, forward strand.
ACGAGCCGCCCGAGGTCGTGGCGCCACGCACCAGCTGCGTGTAAAGCTGCGGGCTGACCTGTGCGGCGCCGGTATTGGTCACCTCGTGGCGCACGGCGACGGCGTACGAACCACGACGCAGGGTGTAGGTCGTGACCAGCTTCACGCCGCCCTTGTCCGGCGACTCGAAGCGCAGCACCAGATCGCTCTGGCCGTCACGCAGCACGCGCTCGCCAGTGAACGTCATCTCTGTGGTGTGGTTGGGAAAGTCGCCGCCGACCAGGCCGGTCTGCGCCACGTACTTGCTGGCGGGGGTTTCTTCCAGCAGAACGAAGGCGCCGCTGGTTTTCTTGTCCGTGACGCTGCCAGCCGAGTGCTTGAGCAGCTCGGCATGAACCACCGAAGCGCCCTGCGAGTCGAAGGTCAACCGCAGCACGTCTGTGCTCACCGTCACGCGCTCGCGCGGCGCGGCCGGCGCGGTCGTGGCCGGCGGCGTACCACCGGGCGGCAAGGCGCCGCTGGGGGCTGCCGCGGGCTGCGGCACGCTGGATGCGGTGCCCACCGGGGCTGGGGCGGTGGCCACGGCCTTGCCGGCCTGCGGAAAGAAGGTGGCGGGATGGCCGTTGTGAATCTGCCATTGGTCCCACAACATGACCATGGAAAAACCGAACACCACCCACAGGATGGTTCGACGAATGTCGTTCATGAGGACTTCTTGCGTTGGAAGGGTGGGATCAGCCGGGAAAACAGGCGAGGCGCATCGGCCGGCACAGGATCATGCCCGCCTTGGCACCAGGGTTGGCAGCGCGCCAGACGGGCGAGGGTCAGATAGCTGCCATCGAGGGCGCCATGGCGCTCCAGGCTTTCAATGGCATAGGCAGAACAGGTGGGGCCAAAGCGGCAAGCCGACCCCAGCCAGGGCGACAACAGCAGACGATAGGCCTTGACCAGGCCGATCAAGAGGGTGCTGATCATCGGCGCACTCCGCGGAACAAGGCCTGAAGTTCGGCACGCACGGCACGCTTGAGCGCATCCGAAGTGGCGCTGATGAACTGTGCCCGGTCGAACGTCGACCGCAGCCGCACCACGTGCGCGGCGGACGGAAGCGATGCGGCGAATTCGTGGACCACGGAGTAGATCTGGCGTTTGATCGTGTTGCGGGTCACCGCCCTCTTGGCCCAGCGCTTGGGAATGACTGCGCCGATCCAGGGGGCCTGCACGGCAAACAGGGCCTGGGGTCTTGCCGACCCAGGCCCTGTGGATGCGTCGTCGGCGACGGCCGGCGAGGAAAGTGTCACGCGGTGCAGTGCGAAATGAGCGGTACGGGAAACCGTTTGACCGCCCATGACGGCCTGAAACTGGTTTCGCGTCTTGATCCTTTGGATGCCCGTTGGCTCATCGGATCCAGACCCGGGTGCTTCAGACATCACGCCGAAGCGCCGTGCCGGTGCACGCAGTACGAACTCAGACCGCCAGACGCTTGCGGCCCTTGGCGCGGCGCGCATTGATGACGGCGCGGCCACCGCGGGTCTTCATGCGGACCAGAAAGCCGTGGGTACGCGCGCGGCGCACTTTGGAGGGTTGGTATGTGCGTTTCATGATCGTTCTCGGGGAAACCCGCAATTATCTTCAATTCGTCTCAGGGGGGCAAGGCAAAGCCCTTCATGTGCAGCAAAATTCGTCGGACAAGGCCTGGACCAAGTTTGTGGATAAACTCTTGATAAATTACCGCGAAGCGTTTGCAACCATGAACAATATCCACAAAGGGCGACGTCTTCGATGAGTGCCGGACAAGACAAGCCTCTGGCCCTCAATTCCGCAGTCACTTCCTCGTCTGGGGCGGGTGACAGCCTGTGGCAGGCCTGCGTCGAACTGCTGGCGCAGGAACTGCCAGAGCAGCAGTTCAACACCTGGATCAAACCCATCGTGGCCCAGGTGTCGGACGATTTCGGCAAGGTCACGCTGTTCGTGGCCAACCGCTTCAAGCTCGACTGGATCCGGGCCCAGTACGCCGGCAAGATCAGCGCCGTTCTGGAACGCATCTATGGTCAGCCCGTGCCCCTTGAGTTAGCACTTGCTCACAGGGAAAACACGGCCAAGAATTACGCAGCCCCTGCCGCCGCCGAAGCCGAGCCGGTCGTTGAAGTGGCTGACGTGGCAGAAGACAGCAGCTTCAAGACCCGCCTGAACTCGGCCTTGACCTTTGAGACGCTGGTCGAAGGTACGGCCAACCGCATGGCGCGCGCCGCGGCCATGCACGTGGCCACCGTACCGGGCCAGCTCTACAACCCCCTGTTCATCTACGGCGGCGTCGGCCTGGGCAAGACGCACCTGGTGCACGCCGTGGGCAACAAGCTGCTGGCCGACCGGCCCAACGCCAAGGTTCTCTACCTGCACGCTGAACAGTTCGTCTCGGATGTGGTCAAGGCCTACCAACGCAAGACCTTCGACCAGTTCAAGGAAAAGTACCACTCGCTGGATCTGCTGCTCATCGACGATGTGCAGTTCTTCGCCAACAAGGACCGCACGCAAGAAGAATTCTTCAATGCGTTCGAGGCGCTGTTGGCCAAGAAGTCGCACATCGTCATGACCAGCGACACCTATCCCAAGGGCCTGGCAGACATCCACGAGCGCCTGGTCTCGCGCTTTGATTCGGGCCTGACCGTCGCCATCGAGCCGCCTGAGCTTGAGATGCGGGTGGCCATCCTGATCAACAAGGCCCGCGCCGAAAGCGCCGAGATGCCCGAAGAAGTGGCTTTTTTCGTGGCCAAGAACGTGCGCTCGAACGTGCGCGAGCTCGAGGGCGCGCTGCGCAAGATCCTGGCTTACTCGCGCTTCAACCAGAAGGAGATCTCCATCCAGCTGGCCCGCGAGGCGCTGCGCGACCTGCTGTCCATCCAGAACCGCCAGATCAGCGTCGAGAACATCCAGAAGACGGTGGCCGACTACTACAAGATCAAGGTTGCCGACATGTACAGCAAGAAGCGGCCGGCCTCGATCGCGCGGCCGCGCCAGATTGCGATGTATCTGGCCAAGGAACTCACCCAAAAGAGCCTGCCCGAGATCGGCGAGCTCTTTGGCGGACGCGACCACACCACGGTGCTGCATGCCGTGCGCAAGATCTCCGGTGAGCGCCAGCAGCTGACCGAGCTGAACCAGCAGCTGCATGTACTGGAACAAACCCTCAAGGGCTGATGACAGCCCCTTCGACACCCGTGGACGGCGCCTGCAAGGACAAGGCTGGGGACACTTCGTGAACAACTGAGTGCTTATCCACAGGGCAAGGCCATTGCGCCAAGTTGTCCCTTTTGGCGGTACAGCACAAAGCACACCCGCCCACACCCAGCCCAATCACGCAAGCCCTTGATTGCAAAGGCGCAATCGGCCTTGTCCACAGACGGGGACCTGCCTCTACTAGCTACTACTATCTTTAAATGAGAATTCAATAAGAACAACAGAGCAGCACCATCTTTGTGAAACGCGAGCCAAGGGCAACCGTGGGCATACAGCAGGGGTTTGACTAAATTGGCGCGCCGCCCCTGCTTGGCCGGATAAGTGCTTGAGAAAAAAGGGAAAATGGCGCTTGTCCGCGTCGGACGGCGCCTGAACCTGCCGCCCGTGATCGACAACCAGATACAAGACCAGATAAAGACAAGAGGCATCAATGATCGTCCTGAAGGCAACACAAGAAAAAGTGCTGTCGGTCCTGCAATCGGTGGCAGGTATCGTGGAACGCCGTCATACCTTGCCGGTGCTGGCCAACGTGCTGATTCGCAAGACGGGGAGCGCACTGCAGTTCACGACCAGCGACCTGGAGATCCAGATCCGCACTACGGCCGAGCTCGATGGCGATCCGGGCAACTTCACCGTCACTGTGGGCGCGCGCAAGCTGATCGACATCCTGCGCACCATGCCGTCCGACCAGACGGTGACGCTCGAATCCAGCCAGAACAAGCTGCTGCTCAAGGGCGGAAAGAGCCGCTTCACGCTGCAGACGCTGCCGGCCGAAGACTTTCCCCTGGTGCAGGAGGCGCCGAGCTTCGGGCCGGTGTTCAGCGTGCCGCAAAAAACGCTCAAGAGCCTGCTGTCGCAGGTGTCGTTCGCGATGGCGGTGCACGACATCCGCTACTACCTCAACGGCATCCTGTTCGTGGCCGAGGGCAAGCAGTTGTCCCTGGTGGCCACCGACGGTCACCGTCTGGCGTTTGCCAGCGCCACGCTCGACGTTGAAGTGCCGCGCCAGGAGGTGATCCTGCCGCGCAAGACCGTGCTGGAGCTGCAGCGCCTGCTGTCAGTCGCCGAAGGCGCCATCGACATGCAGTTCGCCAGCAACCAGGCCAAGTTCAGCTTTGACGGCATGGAGTTCGTCACCAAGCTGGTCGAGGGCAAGTTCCCCGACTACAACCGCGTGATTCCCAAGAACCACCGCAACCAGGTGATCCTGGGCCGCGCGCCGCTGCTGGCCTGCCTGCAGCGCACCGCCATCCTGACCAGCGACAAGTTCAAGGGCGTGCGCCTGAACGTCGAGCCCGGCACGCTGCGTGTGGCCTCGAACAACGCCGAGCAGGAAGAGGCCGTCGACGAGCTTGAGGTCGATTACGGCGGCGACGCGATCGAGATCGGCTTCAACGTCACCTACCTGATCGACGCGCTGACCAACATGAGCCAGGACATGGTCCGCATCGAACTGCAGGACTCCAACAGCTCGGCCCTCGTCACCAACCCCGAGAACAACGCCTTCAAGTACGTCGTGATGCCCATGCGCATTTAAGGCGCCTGCCGCCCGGCATCGGGCCGAGCCCCAGCGGCCCGCCGGATTCGGCGGGTTGTGTCATTCCAGAGATCGCGAAACTGCAGATATGTCCGAAGAAAACACGCAAACCGGTGGCCTGAACGGGGCGGAGGGAAGCTCCAACTACCAGCCCAAGATCGACGCCAACCAGGCCGGCGCGAGCGAGGGTTACGGCGAGAACGCGATCCAGATCCTGGAAGGCCTGGAGGCCGTGCGCAAGCGCCCGGGCATGTACATCGGCGACACCTCGGACGGCACCGGCCTGCACCACCTGGTGTTCGAGGTGGTCGACAACTCCATCGACGAGGCCCTGGCCGGCCACTGCGACGACATCGTGGTGACCATCCACAGCGACAACTCCATCAGCGTGGTGGACAACGGCCGCGGGATCCCCACCGGTATCAAGATGGACGACAAGCACGAGCCCAAGCGCTCGGCTGCCGAGATCGCCCTGACCGAGCTGCATGCCGGCGGCAAGTTCAACCAGAACAGCTACAAGGTCTCGGGCGGCCTGCATGGCGTGGGCGTGAGCTGCGTCAACGCGTTGTCGAAGATGCTGCGCCTGATCGTGCGCCGCGAAGGCAAGCAGCACGTGCTGGAGTTTTGCCGCGGCTTCGTGCAAAACCGTATCGTCCAGCAAGTTGACGGTGTTGACGTCTCGCCGATGAAGATCATGGGCGACACCGACAAGCGCGGCACCGAGGTTCACTTCCTGCCGGATAACGAGATCTTCAAGGAAAACAGCGACTTCCACTACGAGATCCTGTCCAAGCGGCTGCGTGAGCTGAGCTTTTTGAACAACGGTGTGGCCATTCGCCTGATCGATGAGCGCAGCGGCAAGCACGACGATTTTTCTGGAACGGGCGGCGTCAAGGGTTTCGTTGACTTCATCAACAAGGGCAAGACCGTCCTGCACCCGAACGTGTTCCACGCCATCGGCGACCGCCAGAGCGACCAGAACACCAACATTGGTGTCGAGGTCGCCATGCAGTGGAACAGCGGCTACAACGAGCAGGTGCTCTGTTTCACCAACAACATTCCCCAGCGTGACGGCGGCACCCACCTGACGGGCCTGCGTGCGGCCATGACGCGTGTCATCAACAAGTACATCGACGACAACGAAGCGGCCAAGAAGGCCAAGGTCGAGGTGACGGGCGACGACATGCGCGAAGGCCTGACCTGCGTGCTGTCGGTCAAGGTGCCCGAACCCAAGTTCTCCAGCCAGACCAAGGACAAATTGGTCTCCAGCGAAGTACGCGGCCCGATCGAAGACGTGGTGGCCCGCACCCTGAACGACTTTTTGCAAGAGCGCCCCAACGACGCCAAGATCATCGTCGGCAAGATCATCGAAGCCGCCCGCGCCCGAGAGGCGGCTCGCAAGGCCCGCGAGATGACCCGCCGCAAGGGCGTGCTCGACGGTATGGGCCTGCCCGGCAAGCTGGCCGACTGCCAGGAAAAAGACCCGGCGCTGTGCGAGATCTATATCGTGGAAGGTGACTCCGCCGGCGGCTCGGCCAAGCAGGGCCGTGACCGCAAATTCCAGGCCATCCTTCCGCTGCGCGGCAAGATTTTGAACGTTGAGAAGGCGCGCTACGAGAAGCTGCTCACCAGCAACGAAATCCTCACGCTCATCACCGCCCTGGGCACCGGCATCGGCAAGGCCGGCATGGGCAGCAACGGCGCCGACGACTTCAACGTCGCCAAGCTGCGCTACCACCGCATCATCATCATGACCGACGCTGATGTGGACGGCGCCCACATCCGCACCCTGCTGCTCACGTTCTTCTACCGGCAAATGCCCGAGCTGGTCGAGCGCGGCCACATCTACATCGCGCAGCCGCCGCTGTACAAGGTCAAGGCCGGCAAGGAGGAGCTGTACCTCAAGGACGGCACCGAGCTCGACGCCTTCCTGCTGCGCATTGCGCTCAACGGCGCCAGCGTCGGCACCGGCGGCGACACGCCCAGCGTCATCAACGGCGAGACCCTGGCCGAACTGGCGCGCAAGCACCAGGTGGCCGAGCAGGTGATTCATCGCCTCGCAGGCTTCATGGACGCCGAAGCCCTGCGCGCCATCGCCGACGGCGTGCGCCTGAACCTCGACACCGTGCCCGAAGCTGAAGCCTCCGCCCTGGCGCTCCAAGCCAAGCTGCAAGAGATCGACCGCCTGACCAACGCCGCCCCAGCCGAAGTGGCGGGCGAGTTCGACGTGCGCAGTGACAAACCCGTGCTGCGCATCAGCCGCCGCCACCATGGCAACGTCAAGAGCAGCGTCATCACGCAAGACTTCGTGCACGGCGCCGACTACCAGGCCCTGGCCGACGCTGCCGACACCTTCCGCGGCCTGCTGCACGAGGGTGCCACCGTCAAGCGCGGCGAAGGTGAGCGCGCCAAGGAAGAAAAGGCCGGCGACTTCCGCCAGGCTATGCGCTGGCTGATCGGCGAAGCCGAACGCGCCACCGCCCGCCAGCGCTACAAGGGCCTGGGCGAGATGAACCCTGCGCAGCTGTGGGAAACCACGATGGACCCCACCGTGCGCCGTCTGCTGCGTGTGCAGATCGACGATGCGATTGAAGCCGATCGCGTGTTCACCATGCTGATGGGCGACGAGGTCGAGCCGCGGCGGGAGTTCATCGAGACGAATGCGTTGCGGGCGGCGAATATCGACATTTGATGGGCTTTGTGGCTGGGGCGGTAATGCGCAAGACGTCATTGGCGAGCTCTTGGCGCGGATCGAGCCCGCCATCGAGGGCGCGGCGATTCAGTTGCCGGCTCGGTTTCCGGAAGGCGTTGCACAGGCTATCTTTTCTGGGATGCGGGCTCAGGCCAAGCGGCTGCAGGAAAAACCGGCGAGCTGACCTTACATTCTCACCAGGAGCCCCACGTGCTGAACCTCAATTTCCACCCCGCCGGCCGTCACTTCCTGCAGATCCCGGGCCCCAGCCCGGTGCCGGATCGGGTGCTGCGCGCGATGAGCTATCCGACCATCGATCACCGCGGGCCCGAGTTCGGCGCGCTGGGCCGCAAGGTGCTTGGCGGGATCAAGACCGTGTTCAAGACGCGCCACCCCGTGGTGATCTACCCCGCCTCGGGCACCGGTGCGTGGGAAGCGGCGCTGGTCAATACGCTCAGTGCGGGCGACCAGGTGCTGATGTTCGAGACCGGCCACTTCGCCACGCTGTGGAACAAGATGGCCACGCGCCTGGGACTCCAGCCCGAGCTTCTGGGGTTGCCGGGTGTGCAGGGTTGGCGGCACGGCGTGCGCGCGGACATGATCGAAGAGCGCCTGCGCAATGACCCGGCGCACACTATCAAGGCGGTGTGTGTCGTGCACAACGAGACGTCCACCGGTGTGACCTCTGACATCGCCGCGGTTCGCCGCGCCATCGATGCCGCCCGCCACCCGGCCTTGCTTCTGGTCGACACGATTTCGGGCCTGGCGTCGGCCGATTACCGCCACGACGAATGGGGCGTAGATGTCTCCATCGGCGGCTCCCAGAAGGGACTGATGCTGCCCCCTGGCATCAGCTTCAACGCGGTGTCGCCCAAGGCCCTCGACGCGAGCCGCACGGCGACCTTGGCAAAGGCCTTCTGGGCCTGGGACGATATCCTGGAGATGAACCAGACCGGGTACTGGCCCTACACCCCGAACACGAACTTGCTGTATGCACTGTCGGAGTCGCTGGAGATGCTGCAGGCCGAAGGCCTGGACAACGTCTTTGCGCGTCATCGGCGTCTGGCGCAGGCTTGCCGCACGGCGGTGCAGGCCTGGGGTTTGGAGATCCAGTGCGCTGACCCAAAGGTGTACTCCCCGGTGCTGACCGGCGTCATGCTGCCCGAGGGGGTAGACGCCGACAAAGTGCGCCAGGTCGTCTACCAAAACTTCAACCTGTCGCTGGGCACTGGGCTGGGCAAGGTCAAGGGCCGCATGTACCGCATCGGGCACCTGGGCGAGTGCAACGACCTCACGTTGCTGGCCACCCTTGCAGGCTGCGAGATGGGCATGCACATCGCCGGTGTGCCATTGCTGGGCAGTGGCATGAGCGCGGCAATGGACTACTTGCGCGGTACGGCCAGCCGCGCCGACCGCCTGCCCGCGGGCTGAGCGCGCGGTTTTCCTGGGCGCAGCCGCTGCGCCGGCCGACACCCGGCAGGCTGACTTCGCCCTACAACGGGCCATGAGACGAGAACGACGCCCATGAACCGGCTCGCCGCAGCCTGGCACCGCCTGCGTGACGCCGCGCCGGCCACACCGGTCCTGCGGGTGATCTTGCTGGCCCTGCGCAACTACGTTGTGCACCAGAGCGCCAACCAGGCCGGCAGCCTGGCGTTTTCGTCGGTGCTGGCCATGTTTCCGCTGTTGATCCTGGTGTCGGCTTCCGCCGGCTTCATCGGGAATGACGGGGACGCTGTGGCGCTGGCCGAGCGCGTCATGGGCTTTGCGCCGCAGGTGGTACGCAACGCGATGCAGCCGGTCATCCGGCAAGTGCTGGCGCAACGCAACCAGGCGCTGCTGACCATCGGCGTGCTGGCGACACTGTGAGCGGCCTCGTCGGGCATGCAGGCCATACGCTCGGCGCTGAACCGGGCCTACGGGATCGACAAGGGCCTTTCGTTCTGGAGGGCTCGCCTGAAGGTCACCTTGTTCACCATCGTTGTCGGCACGGGTGTGTTGGCTGCGTTCAGCTCCATGGTCATCATGCCTTACGTCTCGCAGTTTCTATGGGCGAATGCCGGTGACCGACAGAGTGTGCTCTGGCTCCACAACGGCGTGCGCTACGGCTCGGCCTTCGTGGTGCTGATCGGTCTGTACGCATTGCTCTACGGCTGGCTGCCCGACACCCGCCAGCGCCTCTACACCGTGCGGCCAGGCGCGCTCGTGGGTGCCGCGCTGTGGGTGGCGGCTGCGGCGACCCTCTCCTACACCTTGCAAACGGTCGGCAAGTTGGCGCTGCTGTATGGCAGCTTCGCCGGCGTGATCGCCACACTGGTGTTCCTGTACATCAGCGCCACGACGCTGATCTTCGGTGCGGAAATCAACGGGGTTCTTCGGCAGACGAGGTTGCAGCCAGAGAAGTCATCCGATTGAGCGCTGAGCCCGCAGGCGGACCACGAATTTCCAGATGGACGAGACGCCTGCCTTGGCGCACAGTAGCGGTTCAACAAGAGGAGCTCGACATGGTCATGCCTTGTGTCCCGTTGTTCCGCCCCGCCGTTTTAGCGGCGAGCCTGTTCGCTGCCTTTGCGGCCGGCGCCCAGCAGGGCGTCCCGCCGCCCAAGCTGCAGCTGTGGATGGACGTGTCCACCGGCGGCATGGCCGGCATGCCCGAGACGCAAATGCCGCCCGGCATGGGCCCTGCCCCTACCTACGGCATGGCGCGGGGCATCAACGTCATGCCGCCGCGGGTGCTGGATATCGCGCTGTACAACAGACTGCGGCCCGGCGCTGAAGCCAGCCAGGCGATCCCGCCCGGGGTGCGCCTGGGCCCCAGCCTGCCGCTGCTGCCGCCGCAGGCGGCGCCGCGCGAACGCGAGCCCGGCGAGATGCCCGACGACATGCGGCGCGACATGCCCAAGGGCCGCCTCCTGATCTACTGGGGCTGCGGCGAGACCGTGCGCCGGGGCCAGCCGGCGGTGATCGACCTGGCGCGCGCCAACCCGGCTGACTTGGGCGTCGCCATGTCCGGGCGCTATGCCGCCGACCGGGGTGCGCGCGTTTCGCCGCGGTACCTGATCTATCCGAACGAGCGCAGCCGCAGCACCCTGCCACGCGACAGTTCGTTGGTGGGCGAGCACCGGATTGCCGGCGACGGTGTGCCGGCGTCCATGCGGTTCACTCTGGGCGAGGCCCAGAACCTGATGCCGGCGATCGACCTGCGCAGCCGCGGCGGCCTGGCCGACAGCATCGCGCTGTCGTGGCCCGGCCTGCCGCAGGCGCTCGGCTATTACCTGCATGCGATGGGCCAGGTGGGCAACGACATGGTGATCTGGTCCAGCGCCGAAACCGGCGACACCGGCATGGGCCTGTTGGATTTCCTGCCCAACGCGATGATCGAGCGCTGGGTGCGCGAAAGCGTGCTGCTCAATGCCTCGGCCACCGGCTGCAGCGTGCCCAAGGGCATCTTCGCGGCGCCCGATGGCGCTGGCCGGCGTGGCGACGGCGGCGGCGCGATGCTGCGGATGATCGCGTACGGCGCTGAGAGCAATTTCGTGTACCCGCCGCGTCCCGCCGACCCGCGTGCCCCGTGGGAGCCTGAGTGGGCGGTGCGGGTGCGCGTCAAGTCCAACACCATGGCCCAACTGGGCGAGGAGCAGCGCGGCCAGAGCTCGGCGGCCGCGGCCCGCCCGGCTGCGGCAGAGCCGCCGCCGCCGCCGCCGCAGCAGCCGCCGGTGTCCCCGGCGCAAAGTGCGCTCGAGTCGGTGCTGCCCCCGAACGCCGCCGGCGTGCTCAGAGGCCTGTTCGGGCGATGACGGGGCGCGGAGGGGACCGTTTGTTCGAGAAGCACTGTTCCTGCCTGACAACCTGTGAGAATGGCCGGTGATGAACTCGCCGCGACCCCTGCACGCTCGATCGATGCTGTGCGTGCCAGCCGATGCCAAGCGCTTTATTGCGAAGGCCGCTGAGCGTGGCAGCGATCTGATTGTTCTGGATCTCGAAGACGGCGTTGCACCCTCGGCCAAGTCGCAGGCCCGCGCCGCGCTCGGCGAGGCCGTGCGGGCGCTCGCGGTGGCGGGCGTGCCGATCTATGTGCGGGTGAACAATGTCCAAGCGCTGCTCGCGGGCGACCTGCACGCGAGTGTGCACGCGGGTGCGGCGGGTATCGTGATGCCCAAGCTGGAAAGCGCGGCACAAGTGATCGCACTCGACGACGCGCTGGCACACGAGGAGGAGGCGGCGTCGCGTCCGCCGGGAGAGGTCGGGATCATCGGGCTGATCGAAACCCCGCTGGGTGTGTGCCGCGCATTCGAGATCGCGCAGGCCTCGCCGCGGCTCGTGAGCCTGGGCCTGGGCTCCGAGGATTTCTCCGCGGCAATGGGGATGGAGCCGACCGCCCAGGCGCTGTGCGGGCCGGCGCAGACGGTCGCCATCGCCGCCGTCGCTGCCGGGTTGCATCCGATCGGCCTTCCCGGGCCGGTCGGTGAGTTCAGCGACATCCAGGCGTACGGCGAGGTGGTGCGGCTTGCGCGGGCCTTGGGCATCCGTGGCGCGATCTGCATCCATCCGGCCCAGGTCGCGGTGCTCAATGAGGTCATGGCCGGCTCGGCTGTCGAAATTGCGGCGGCGCGCCGCGTCGTCTCGGCGTTCGATGCGGCCCTTGCCAATGGCCAGGGAGCGATCGCAGTGGATGGCCGGATGGTGGACGCGCCGATCGCCAACCGTGCGCGGGTGCTGTTGCAGCGAGCCGAGCTTGCATCGATGCGGGGGGGCCGGCCATGAGCGCGTCGAACGAGCGACTGCCGCTGGCCGGGGTTCGTGTTCTGGACTTGTCGCGGCTCATGGCCGGCAACATGCTCACGCTGCAGTTGGCCGACTTTGGCGCTGAGGTGATCAAAGTGGAAAGCCCCAGGGGCGACACCCTGCGCGACTGGAAGAACGACGGCAAGTCCTTGTGGTGGAAGGTGTATGCGCGCAACAAGAAGAGCGTGTGCCTGGATCTCAAGCAGCCGTCGGACCGCGAAAAACTGCTGGCCCTGGTGCCGACCGCACAGGTGCTGGTCGAGAGCTTCAAGACCGGTGCCCTGGAAGGCTTCGGGCTTGGCGCGGATGTCCTGCATGCCGCCAACCCCGCGCTGGTGATCGTGCGCATCTCCGGATGGGGGCAAACCGGCCCGTACGCGCAGCGCCCGGGCTTTGGCACGCTGGTCGAGGCGTTCTCCGGCTTTGCGGAAAAGAATGGCTTCGCGGACAAGCCGCCCGCACTGCCAAACCTCGGCCTGGCCGACATGATCGCCGGCCTGACGGGCGCGTTCGCCACGCTGACCGCCTTGCGCGAGGTCGAGGTGCGTGGCGGCAAGGGTCAGGTGGTCGACCTGTCGCTGCTCGAACCCATGATCGGCGTTCTCGGCCCCGACGCCGCCATCTTCCAGCACACCGGGCACCGCCCGCAACGCATGGGCAACCGGGTCGAATCGGCCGCGCCGCGCAACGCCTACCTGTGCAGTGATGGCAAGTGGCTGGTGCTCTCGGGCTCGACGCAGCGCATGGCCGAGAAGATCCTCGACGCGGTGGGCGCCCCGGAGCTCGCGCGCGACGCGCGCTTCGCGACCAACGCGGCCCGCCTGGAAAACGTCGACGCGCTCGATCGTGTGATCGGAGATTTCGTGCGGTCCCGCCCGTTGGCCGAGAACCTCGCGCACTTCGCCGCCCGCCAGGTCACCGCCGGCCCGATCCTCACGGTGGACGAGCTGATCGGCGACCCGCACGTGAAGGCTCGCGAGACCCTGGTCGACGTGAAGGACGCGCAGCTGGGCAGCATCTTGATGCACAACGTCTTTCCGCGCCTCTCAGGTACGCCAGGGCGCATCCGCACCCCCAGCCCCACCATCGGCGAACACCAGAACTTGCTGCCGAAATCGGAAAAGCCATACACACCATGACCCACCCGGTTCACTATTCACCGGGGTGTGGGTGCGCGAGCGCAACATCCGCGTAGAGCGAACCCGAACCAGGAGCCCCATCATGCAAACTGAAATCGCCTCGCAAAAGACCGGTGCCGAAAGGCCGATTGCCAACATCGCCATGACCAGCCGCTCAGTCATGGGTGTGCAGGCGTCAGGCGTGGTCGAATCGCGCCCCATACGTGACCTCGTCTCTCCCGCGGAATGGCAGTTGCGCGTCGACCTGGCCGCCGCGTACCGGTTGATGGTCAAGTTCGGCATGAACGACATGATCTACAACCATTTGACGGCACGCTCGCCGGACCGCCCGGATGAATTCCTGATCAATGCCTATGGCTTGCACTACAGCGAAGTCAATGCTTCGAACCTGCATCGGATCAACCATGAAGGCGTGATCACGCAGCGTGGCAACACGCACTACGGTGTCAACTATCCCGGCTTCATCATTCATGGCGCGGTGCACGAGGCCCGTGCGGACGTGAACTGCATCATTCATGCGCACACACGCGCCGGCATTGCGGTCTCGGCCATGAAGGCGGGGCTGCTGCCTCTGTGTTTCGCCGGCATGCGTTTCGCGGGGCAGATCGGCTACCACGACTGCCAGGGGATCGTGACGGACATGGGTGAACGCGAGTCGCTGGTGCGGGACATCGGCTCGCACAATGTGATGATGCTTCGCAACCATGGCACGCTCGCCTGCGGGCCAAGCGTGCCGGAGGCCTTCAACACCCAGTACATGCTGGAGCAGGCCTGCAAGATTCAGGTGGACGCCATGGCGTCTGGCACCGAGCTGGTGATCCCGCCGCAAGAGGTTATCGCGCACACATCCCTCATGTTTCAGCCCAGCGTGCGCCGCGCCTTCGGGGTGATGGAGTGGGAGGCGATGCTGCGCCTGCTGGACAAGGAAGACCCGTCTTTCAGGGACTGACCCAATCATGGCGCAGGCAACCGTTTCCGCTCCTCGCTATCCCGTGCCAGCCGGCGCGTGCGATTCGCACATGCACATCGTGGGGCCTTATGAGAAGTACCCACTGCGTGAAACACGCTCGCTGAACCCGCCGCCAGCAACGCTTGACGAGTACCGGCTGGCGCGTGACAAGCTGGGCCTTTCACGCAACGTCGTGGTGCAGCCGAGCGTGTTCGCAAAGGACAACGAGTGCACGCTTGACGCGGTCGGGGCGCTGAAGGGGACGGCGCGCGCCGTTGTCGTGGTGGACGCGACCATCGCCGAAGACGAGCTTGCCCGCATGCACGCCCGTGGTGCGCGCGGTGTGCGCGTCCAGAACGTGGTTGCCGGCGGCGCGAGCATCGACGACATGGAAGCGCTGGCGGCGCGCATCCGCCCCTTCGGCTGGCACATGCAGTTTTTCATGGACGCAGCTCAGATCGCGCAGCTGGCGCCGAGGTTTCGCAAACTGCCGGTGCCGGTCGTGTTCGACCATATGGGCCACGTGGACCCGGCTGGCAGCGTCGACGACCCTGGATTTAGCGCCCTGCTGGACCTGCTGCAGTCCGGCAAGGCGTGGGTCAAGCTGTCCAACTGCTATTGGAAGCCCGATCCGCAGCGGGCCCGCCGACTGATCGCCGCCAACCCGGACCGTGTGTTGTGGGGGACCGATTGGCCGCATCTCGGGTACCGCGACGGTACGGCGGACGATGGACTGCTGCTCGATGCCGTCTCCGAGTGGACGGTGGACGAGGACCTGCGGCAACGCATTCTTGTGAGCAACCCGGACGCGTTGTACTTTCGCTGAGATTTTTACTGGCGTGATCGGCTGCGTCACTTAGGCGGCGCCGCAGGGGGGCCGCGACGCCCGCGTATAGTGCAGTCTTTCAAATCTCCGGCCCCAACATCGAGGACTCACCATGGCCAAAGGCGAACAACGTAGCAACAAGATGGCCAAGAAGCCCAAGAAGGACACCTCCGTGCCGCGCGAGCCAACGTCCACCTCCGACCGGCCGCAGCCACCCATGACGACGGTGCTGCCCAAGGGCAAGTTGAAGAACAAGCAGCCCTGAAGGGGCCGACCCGGCTGGCGGCCCTGAGCCGCGTGCCTCAGTTCCCCGCCGCCGAGCCGGTCTCCGGCGGGCACACGAGGCTGTCCAGGATGGCCTGCGGATCAACCGGTTTGACGAAGTGGTGGTCGAAGCCGGCCGCCCGCGCGCGGGCCACGTCGTCGGGTTGGCCGTAGCCGGTCAGTGCAATCAGCGTCACCTTGGCCGAGGCCTTGGCGCCTCTCAGTCTGCGGGCCACCTGATAGCCGTCCAGGCCCGGCAATCCGACATCCAGAATGACGATCTGCGGGCGGCTACGCTCGGCGACCGCCAAGGCTTCGTTGCCGTCGAAGGCGAACGAGACCTGGTGGCCTTCCATTGGTGGCGGCGTGAGTCGATGAGCGGCTGGCAGATCTCGACCGCGCGCTGGACCAGCACGGCAAGCTCGACCGGGACTTTTTCGAGCGTGACCTTGCCGCGCGAGATGCGTGCAACGTCCAGCAGGTCGTCGAGCAGCTTGGCGAGCAGTTCATGCGCCAGCATCGCCAGGTAATCGTCCTGGCGGCGGTCGGCATCGAGCGGCGCCAATTTGGCCAGCTTGTGGTCTTGTATGTCGAACATGAGGGCGATGTAGCCCGAGAACACGTCCTGTGCGTCAAAGTGCGGGACGCTGACCGAGCGCATCCAGCGGAACGCGCCATCGGCGCGGCGCAGCCGGATTTCGGTCTCGGCCAGCGCCTGTTGGGACACGGCTGCGGCATATTCGGCCAGATACCGCTGGCGATCCTCGGGGTGGACGAACCGCAGCCAGCCTTCGCCCAGGAGTGCTTCGCGCGGCCGGCCTGTGAAGACGCAGCAGCAGCGTGATGTCGCGCTTGGTGGAGATCAGCGCATAGATCGCGCCGGACGCGTTGCGCAGTGCGGACACCGTGATCGAGACGGAGACGGGCGTGCCGTCCCACCGAAGCCGCTGGGCGTCTTCGGTGCTGGCCTTGCCGGTCGCCAATACGCGTTTGACCAGATCCTGGGTGGCGGTACGCGCGGCCGGTGGCAGCAGCGCGTAGAGGCTGGTGGCAACGACGGTGTCGCGCGGGTGGCCGTAGAGGCGCTCGGCACCGCCGTTCCAGCCCAGGATCGTGGCGTCCAGGTCGTAGACGATGATCGCGTCGTTCGAGTCCTGCAGTACCGCCACCAGTTCGCGTGCCCTTTGCGTTACGCAGCACCGTGACGTCTGTGAAGGTGACGACGGCGCCTTCGACCTTCTCCGCGTGGGTGCGATAGGGCAGGATCCGCCGCAAGAAGGTCTTGCCCGCCGCCGAGTGAACCTCGGCGGCAAGGCCGCCGGGCACCCGCTTGATCCGTCGCAGGTCGCCCGCAAAGGCCGGGTCGTTCACGCGACTGGAGATGTCGCTGAGCAGGCGCCCTTCGGCGCCGGCTTGCAGGTTGAACACCTCGCTGGCCGCGGGTGTGAACGCCGGATGCGCAGATCCGCGTCGAGCAGGATGGTCGCCATACGCGGACTCACCAGAAGGTTGGCCATGTTGTCGTTGCTCAGCGCAAGCTCGGTGACCTTTTCCTCAAGCTGAGCGTTCACGGTGGTCAGCCCTTCATTGAGCGACTCCAGCTCTTCCTTGGAAGCTCTCCAGTTCCTCGTTGAGCGCCAGGGATTCCTCGTTGAGCGCCAGGAACGCCTCATTGAGCGCCAGGGATTCCTCGTTGAGCGCCAGGAATTCCTCGTTGAGCGCCAGGAATTCCTTGTTGAGCGCCAGGGATTCCTCGTTGACCGTTCGCAGCTCTTCGTTGCTGCGCTCAGGGTCGTCCAGGGCGACGGCGAGCTCCCGGCGGGTGTCCTCATACTCGCGCACCAGGTCGGCGCTGGCGATCGGCGCAGCCGCTTTGGCGTCTTTCGGCTCGGCCGTGCTGGCCTGGGCCATGCGGAACATGACCAGCGCAAGTCCCTGTGCACCGAGTGCCGTGACGGGTTCGACCTCGAAGTGAACGCGGCCGGATTTGTCGCCTAGGCGCAGGGCGATGTCGTGCGATGTCGCGGTGCCTTCGCCGATGGCTCCTCGCAGCGCAGCGCGCACGCGCACGCGAAGCGCCGGCAACACGAGCACCGACAGGTCGAGGCTGGCCTTGCCTTGCAACTGCAGGAAGGGCCCGGTGTCACCGTGAAAGTACAGGGCCCGGCTCTCACGGTCGACGAGAACTGCCGCCGTGACGGCGCGGCCCTCGAGCTGGGCCTTTATGAACTGGATGGCCGAATGCCGCGCCGGCACGGACTGCGCGCCCGTCGAGCGAGCATCGAACACACCGCCCTCGCCACCGCCGAAGCCTCTGGGCAGATGCGCGCGTGTGCCGATCCGGCGAAACAGCCGCATGGAGCGCGATGCGGACTCGAACAAGGCGGTCTGCGAGCCGATGGACTCGGTCTTGCCCAGCAGCAGCATGCCGCCAGGCTTGAGCGCGAAATGAAACTGCTCGAACATCTGCTCCTGGCGCTCCGGCTGGAAGGAGTTCAGCTGGTTGCGGCACAGCACCAGGTCCAGCTTGGAGAAGGGCGTGTCGCGCACCAGGTTCTGCGGCGCGAACAGGACGGTCTCGCGCAGGGCCTTGCGCGCCACGTAGCGGTCACCACGCCGGTCGAAGAAGCGGGCCAGCCGCTCAGCCGACACGGTGGTCACGATGCTGGAGGGGTAGGAGCCGGCGCGGGCAACGCTGAGCGCATCCAGGTCGATGTCGGTGCCGAAGACCTGGATGCGTTGCGGATCGATCGTGCCCTCGAGTTGCTCGAGCAGCAGCATGGCGATCGAGTAGCTCTCTTCGCCGGTGGCGCATCCGGGGGTCCACACGCGGATCGGTGAGTCGTCGTTCAGGCGCTCGGCGACCAGGGCGGGGATCACCGTTGCCGCCAGCTCACTCCAGGTGGGCGGGTCGCGAAAGAAATCGGTGACGCCGATCAGGAACTCATTTTTCAGGGTGTCGAGTTCGTCGTTGGAGCCTTCGAGCAAGGCAATGTAGTCGCGCACGTGGGCGAGCTTTTGCAGGCCCATCCGCCGGCGCAGGCGCCGCCGCAGCATGGCCGGCCGATACCAGCGGAAGTCGTGGCCGGTGCGGATCTGAAGGAGGCGCAACACCGTGACCAGCGGATCGTCGGGCGCCTCGATGGGGTCTGTCCCGCCCATGCCCCCGGCCCCCGGTGCCGCGCCCGACGGCTCCAGATCCAGGGGCAAGTGGCGCAGGTATTCGGTCAATGCGCCGGGCATGTCCTGCGGTGCCAGGACCTGATCGGCGATGCCCGCGGCAATGGCGCTGTTGGGCATGCCCGGGAACTCGGCTGTCTCCGGCGACTGCACCAGCGTCAGACCGCCGGCGGCGCGAATCGCCTTGAGGCCGGCGGTGCCGTCGTGGGCGGTACCGCTGAGCACAAGCCCGACACTGTTGTCGCCGAGGTCGTCCGCCAAGGCGGCCATGAAGAAGTCGATCGGCTTGGGCGCTGGGGCTCGGGCGGGCAAGGGCACCAGGGACAGTTTGCCGCCCTCGATGCCCATCAACATTCCGGGAGGAATGATGTACACATGCCCGGCTTCGACCGGCTGCCCGCTTTGGGCCTGGCTGACCGTAAGTGTTGTGACGTTGCCGAGCAATTCAGCGAGGTGACTTCCGTGCTTAGCCGGCAGGTGGGTGACGACGACGTACGCAAGGCTTGGGTGAGGCGCCACGGCTGCGAAGAATGCCTTGAGCGCGTCAAGGCCGCCGGCCGAGGCGCCGAGCGCGGCGATGGTCAGCGCGGCGGCTGATGTGGCTCTGGGGACCTCGTGATCAGGCGCGTCCTGCATGGGGGCTTTCAGGGGTTGAAGAGCTATTTTGGTCGGGTTCGCGTTGAAGCGGGGGGGATGGCCTACAAAAAACACGCTGGATTTGCCTAAAGTGGATGCTTGGCGGTGCGCTCACGCACCGGCCTGCGCTATTCATCCGTCTTGAATTGGAGGCCCACCATGGCCCAGGCCAAACGCGCCGAGCGCATCGCCGCACGCTTGCCCGCGCCCGCGCCCGCGCCGCGCGGGCGCCCTCGTGCCACGGGCACCGCAGTGGAGCCCGAGGAAAAAAGCGCAAACCAGGCAAGGATCCGCTGGCCACGGCCCGGGAAAAGCCCGACGCCGGCCGCACCACCCGGCTGGGCCGCAAGGTGGAAAGCCCGGCCAGCCTCAGGACGGCGGGGCCGAGCGGGCAGCGCAGCCGCACGGTGGAGCAGAAAAAGCACACGAACAACTAAGGCGGTCAGGGGCGTGTGCGCGGCCACTGAGGCGGCGTTCCCTCAGGGCCCGGCGCCACTGTTCGCACCGGCGGCGAACCGCGCGTGGCCGCGTGAGCGCAGCACACACGCAGGGCATTCGCCGCAGCCCCAGCCCCAGTCGTGCCAGTGAGTGCGGTCACCCAGGTAGCAGGTGTGGGTGTCGCGCCGGACCAGGTCGACCAAGGTGTGGCCGCCCAGGGCTTGCGCCAGCCGCCAGGTCTGCGCCTTGTCCAGCCACATCAGGGGCGTCTCGATCACCAGGCGCTGATCCAGGCCCAGGCCCAGGGTGACCTGCAAGGCCTTGAGGGTGTCGTCGCGGCAGTCAGGGTAGCCCGAGTAGTCGGTCTCGCACATGCCGCCCACCAGCACGCTGGTGCCGCGCCGGTAGGCGATGGCGGCGGCGAAGGTGAAGAAGATCAGGTTGCGCCCCGGCACGAAGGTGTTGGGCAGGCGGTTGGTTTCGAAGGCGATGGCGCGCTCGGCGGTGAGCGCGGTGTCGCTCACCTGACCCAGCAGGCCCAGGTCGAGCAGGTGGTCTTGGCCGAGCCGGGCGGACCAGGCGGGGAAGGCCGCGCGCAGTTTGTCCAGGAAGGTGCCGCGGCACCGCAGCTCGACGGCGTGCCGCTGGCCGTAGTCGAAGCCGATCGTCTCCACACGCTCGTAGCGATCCAGCGCCCAGGCCAGGCAGGTGGCGGAGTCCTGCCCGCCGGAAAAGAGCACGAGGGCGTGTCGGTGCGGGGAGGATGTCATGGCGGGAACCCGGGAGTGGGTGCGTTCGTGGTGAGTTCGGTGCGAACTGTACGCCTGCCCGGCGGGGCCGCCGTGTACGATGCGGCGCACTGGAGGGCTGTCCGATGACGATGCTGCTGTTGGGGTTGGTGCTGTTCCTGGGCGTGCATTCCACACGCATCGTGGCCGACGGTTGGCGCACGCGCACGATCGCGCGCATCGGCGAGAAGCCCTGGAAGGGGTTGTACGCCCTGGCCTCGGTCGCCGCATTCGTGCTCGTGGTGTGGGGCTGGGGCCTGGCGCGCCACAACCCGGTGGTGTTGTGGACATCGCCGGCGGGCATGCGTCACCTGAGCGCCTTGCTGATGGCGGTGGCGCTGGTGCTGTTGGTGGCCACCTATGTGCCGGGCAACGGCATCAAGGCGCGGCTGCACCACCCGATGCTGCTGTCGGTGAAGGTGTGGGCGGTGGCCCATCTGCTGGCCAACGGGACGCTGGCCGACCTGCTGCTGTTCGGCGGCTTCCTGGCGTGGGCGGTGCTGGGCTTTCGGTCGGCGCGCCAACGTGACCGTGCGAGCGGCGCGGTGTATGCCCCCGGCAGGACCGGCCCGACGCTGGTGGCCGTGGCACTTGGCATGGCCTTGTGGGCCGCCCTGGTGATGGGCGGGCACGCCTGGCTGTTCGGGGTGAGTCCGCTGGGCGCGTGAATTCGCGCATCGGAGCAACCTCGCTCCTTGATCGGCTCCGCTCACTGGTGCAACACAAGCTCCTGCAGCCTCCACCGCGTGACGCATGAAAGAGCCGGGCCTAAAAGCCGGCCCCTGCCGACAGCAGGGGCCCGGGCTCGCGAAGCTCAGCCGCGGTGCATGCCGCCGTGGTGGCCGCCGCGCTGGGCGAATCGTGCGGTCTGGTCGTCGAACTGCTTGCGCTGATCGGATGTGAGCGCGGCGTAGAAGGACTTGGTGGCCTCCAGGCGGCGGTCCATCTCGGCATTGCGCTGGGTGCGCATGGCGCGCATCTGGTCGATGCGCTCGGGCGTGGTCATGCGGGACATGGCTTCGCGGTCAGGCCGCGCCATGGGCGTGGCCGGCGGCTGGAGGGCGGCGGCGAAGGCGGTCCAGGCGCCTTCCTGGGCGGGGGTGATCTGCAGCTTCTGCTTGAGCTCACCCAGGCGCTTGTTGGCCCACTCCTGGCGCTTGGCCGGGTCCATGCGGCCGTGTCCTTGTTTGTCGCCGTGGCCATGCATAGGCATGCCGGGTGCGGCGGCGGGGCTGGTGGGAGGGGCGGCCGGCGGGGTCTGGGCAATGACGCCACCGGCGAGGGCGGCGAGCAGGGCGGCGGTGACGAGCTGGGTGCGGGCGAAAGCCATGTGGGACTCCTTGCGGTATGCACTGCGGGCGTTGCAGCGTGTAGGCAGTGTCGAAGGCGTCTGTGAACCCGGGATGCTGCCTGCGTTGCGAGCGTGTAAAGCTCGCGGCGCGCTATGGCTCAGGCAGCCGCGCGCGATCAGCCTGCCTTGATCAGGTGGCCGCCTTTGAGGCGCAGGTGCGGATGCCCAGGATCGTGTAGGCGGGGCACCAACCCGCCAGCCCGGTGGCCAGGGGAACGATGCCGATCCAGCCCCACAGGCCGATGGTGCCCATGGCCGCGAGGACCACCAGCACGAGACCCACGACCACGCGCAGGATGCCGTCAATTCCGCCAACATTGAGTTTCACGGGAATTCCTTTGTCAAAGATGAATGGGGCCATTGCACCGCGTGGCGCTCAGCCCGGCCTTGACCTGGATCAAGCCGCCGGGGAACGCCTCAGGCGTCGCTACCCAGCTGTCCCGCCAGGTCGTCAAGGATGGGGCAGTCGGGCCGCTCGTCGCCCTGACAGCAGCGGATGAGCCCCTCAAGGGTGCGCTGCATGGCCTGCATGGCGGCGATGCGGCCCGCCAGGTCGTCGACATGCCGCTGCGCGATCTTGCGCACGTTGGCGCTGGCGCGGCGGCGGTTGTGCCACAGGCTCACCAGCTCGGTGATCTCGGCTATGGAAAAGCCCAGGTCGCGGCTGCGCTTGATGAAGCGCAGCGTGTGCACCTCGGCCGCGCTGTACTGGCGGTAGCCGCTGTCGCTGCGCGAAACGCGCGGCAGCAGGCCCAGCGATTCGTAATGCCGCACCATCTTGGCCGACACGCCCGACAGCCGGGCTGCTTCGCCGATGTTCATTGAACTGCGTAGCCTTCTTCGGCGATGGCTTTGGCGACCTGCTCGCGCGGCTGCGTGGTCTGCACCTCGACCTTGCCGGCCGGGCGGTCGATCTTGACCTGCGCGGCCGGGTCGAGGCTCTTGACGGCCTGCGTGACGGCCCTCTCGCAATGGCCGCAGGTCATGCCTTGTACGTCGAAGATCTGGTTCATGATGGTGACTCGGTTTGATGAGGGTGATGGCGGGCAAGGATGAACCCTCCCACGGTGGCAAGGTCAAGCCGATGTTCGTTGACCCTTCGGCAGGGCGGGTTGATTTGCGTCAAGGCTTTCGCTTTCCATCATGGCAAGGTTGATCATCGCATCATGAACATCGTCACCGCACCCACTCCAGCCGACACCGTGACGCTCGATCTCGGCGTCGGCGGCATGACCTGCGCCTCTTGTGTCGGCCGCGTCGAACGCGCGCTCAAGAAGGTGCCGGGCGTGCAGCAAGCCACCGTGAACCTGGCCACCGAGTCCGCGCGGGTGCTGTTTGCGCCCGGGCAGGCCCAGGAGGCGCAGCTGCGCCGGGCGGTGCGCGATGCCGGCTACGAGCCGCGCGCGCCCGAGGCCGCGATCGACCAGGAGGTGTCCACCTGGTCGGGCTTGCTGCCGGTGGCGGTGGGCCTGCTGCTGTCGGCGCCCTTGATTCTTCCGATGTTGGGCGACTTGTTGGGCCGTCACTGGATGCTGCCCGCATGGGTGCAGTTCGTGCTGGCCACGCCGGTGCAGTTCATCCTGGGGGCGCGCTTCTACAAGGCCGGCTGGAACGCGCTGCGCGCGGGCACCGGCAACATGGATCTGCTGGTGGCCATCGGCACCACGGCCGGCTGGGGGCTGTCGGTGTGGTTGTGGCTCACCCAGGACGCGATGCACTTGTACTTCGAGGCGTCGGCGGTGGTGATCACGCTGGTGCTGCTGGGCAAGTGGCTGGAGGTGCGCGCCAAGCGCCAGACCACCGCGGCCATCCGCGCCCTGCACGCGCTGCGGCCCGAGACCGCGCACGTGCTGCAGGGCGCTGGCGCAGAAGTCGATCTGCCGCTGGCCGAGGTGCTGGCCGGCGACCGGCTGGTGGTTCGCCCCGGCGAGCGCGTGCCCGCCGACGGCGTGGTGGAAGAGGGCGACACCCAGGTCGACGAATCGATGCTGACCGGCGAGCCGCTGCCGGTCGCCAAGGGCGTTGGCGAGCATGTGACCGGCGGCAGCATCAACGGCGAGGGCCGCGTCGTGATGCGGGCCACGGCGGTGGGGCGCGAGAGCGTGTTGGCCCGCATCATCCGGCTGGTGGAAGACGCGCAGGCGGCCAAGGCGCCGATCCAGCGGCTGGTCGACAAGGTGTCGGCGGTGTTCGTGCCGGTGGTGCTGGTGGTGGCGGTGCTCACCTTCACCGGCTGGATGCTTGCCGGTGCGGGCGCCGAAGCCGCGCTGATCCACGCGGTGGCGGTGCTGGTGATTGCCTGCCCCTGCGCCCTGGGGCTGGCCACGCCGGCCGCGATCATGGCCGGTACGGGCGTGGCGGCGCGCTACGGCATCTTGATCAAGGACGCCCAGGCGCTGGAGTTGGCGCACCGGGTGGGCACCATCGCCTTCGACAAGACCGGCACGCTGACGGTGGGCCAGCCCCGGCTGGTGGCCTTTGTCGCCGCGCCCGGCAACGACACCGACGAGCAGCTGATCGCGGCCGCCAGCTTGCAGGGCGGCAGCGAGCATCCGCTGGCGCGCGCGGTGGTCGCCACGGCGCGCGAAAAGGGCCTGGCCGTGCCGCAGCCGGCGGGCGTGCGGGCGGTGCCCGGCCGCGGCACCGACGGCGAGGTGGGCGTGCGCAGCTACTTGATCGGCAGCCTGCGCTGGATGGCCGAACTGGGCGTTGACACGACCGCGCTGGCCGAGCCCATTGCGCATTGGCAGGCGCAGGGCGCCTCGGTGTCGCTGCTGGCCGAGCGCAGCGCGCAGGGCGTGGTGCCACGGGCCCTGATGGCGTTCGCCGACACGCCCAAGCCCGAGGCCGCGGCCGCCCTGGCGGCCTTGCGCCGGCAGGGCCTGCGGCTGGTGATGATCTCCGGCGACAACCGCCCGGCGGCCCTGGCGATGGCGCAGCGTTTCGGCCTGACGGCCGACGAGGTGCGTGCCGAGGTGCTGCCCGGCGACAAGGCGGCCCAGGTGCGCGCGCTGCGGACCGGCGGCCAGGTGGTGGCGATGGTGGGTGACGGCGTCAACGATGCGCCGGCGCTGGCCGCGGCCGACGTGGGCCTGGCGATGGCCACCGGCACCGACGTGGCCATGCATGCGGCCGGCATCACGCTGATGCGCGGCGACCTGCGGCTGGTGGGCGCGGCGCTGGACATCTCGCGCCGCACGGTGAGCAAGATCCGGCAGAACCTGTTCTGGGCCTTCTTCTACAACGTGGCGGGCATTCCACTGGCGGCGCTGGGCTACCTGAGCCCGGTCGTGGCCGGCGCGGCGATGGCGCTGTCCAGCGTGAGCGTGATGAGCAACGCGCTCCTGCTGCGCCGCTGGCATCCGCCCCAAGATTGATTGATGTGCATCAAAGACGTGGTGGCAACTGCTGTGCGAACCTGAACGCCAGGAGACCGCGACCATGTCACAACACCAACCTTCCGCCTTCCAGATCATCCGAGATGAGCATTCCGCCGTGTCGGCCGTGCTTCGTTCTTTGCTGCGCATGCTCGAGCGCGGACCGGCGGACGAGCCGATGCGCTACTTCGACGTGATGCGCGCGATGCTGTTCTATATCGACGAGTTTCCCGAGCAGCGCCACCACCCCAACGAGTCGAACCTGCTGTTCCCGAAGATCGCCCGGGCCGCCCCCGAGCTGATGCCGGTGATCCGCCGCCTGGAGAACGACCACCTCGAGGGCGAGCAACGGGTGCGCGGGCTGCAGCACCTTCTGCTGGCGTGGGAGCTGCTGGGCGAGACCCGGCGCGAGGCCTTCGTGACGGCCGCGCAGGAGTATGTTCGGTTCTACCTGGACCACATGCGGTCCGAAGAGGTGCAACTGCTGCCGGCGGCCGAGCGCCATCTGAGCGACAGCGACAAGGCCGAGCTGGACGCGGCGTTCCGCAAGCAGCGCGACCCGCTGGCCGGCGGCGAACGGGAGCCCGGTTTCGAGCGTCTGTTTACCCGTATCGTGATGAAGACGCCGGCGCCACTGGGCCTGGGCGAGGAGTAATTGCTCACAGCGCATGGCGTTGCACCCGTCACCGGGCCACGCTCACAGGTGTGGGGCTTACTTTTCCAGGCCGTGCGCGCGCAGGGCTTGGAGCACGCCGGGGCGCGTCATCATTCGACCCTGGAAGGCTTGTACGTTCGTCAGGCCGCTGATGTCGAGCTTGACCGCAGCGGCCCAGCGCGTGGCGGTAAACAGGTAGCCATCGGCCACGCTGAACTGGTCGCCCATCAGGTAGTCGCGGCCTTGGAGCTGGCCCTCGATCCACTGGTAGCGCGAGAGCAGCCGTTCGCGGAACACGCCCTTGGCCTCATCGGGCACGGCGCGGTTGAACAGGGGTGAGTAGCACCCTTTGTGCAGTTCGGTGCCAACGAAGTTGAGCCACTCCTGCAGGTGGTAGCGGGGCAGGGTGCCGTTGGCCGGCGCCAGCTTGCCCGCCGGCGTCTGATCGGCGACGTATTGCACGATGGCGGCGATTTCGTGCAGCCGCTCACCGTCGTCCAGCTCCAGCAGGGGCACATAGCCCAGCGGTTGGATGGCGTAATAGTCGGAGCCGTCGGGCAGTTGATGGGTTCGGATGTTGACCAGGACGGGCTCAAACGCCAGGCCTGACTCGCACAGCGCGATGTGAGGCGCGAGGGCGCTGGTGCCGGGTGAGTAATAGAGTTTCATAGGGAGCAGGTCGCAGCGTAAGGCGGTCCGCCATGCTAGCCGCTTTGGCGCACGCCTGGCGCGGTGGCGTATTCGAGTCGCTGGAGCCACAGCAGGGCGTGCTCGCGCGACGGCCCGCACATCTCGGGCGAAGGCGCCAACCCGGCGCAGACCGCGGGCCGGCGCGGGTCGCCAAACAGTTGGCAACGCTGCTGGGCGTCGAGCTGCACGCAGCGCACGCCGGCGGGTTTGCCGTGCGGCATGCCTGGGATGGGCGAGGTGATGGAGGGTGCGATGCAGCAGGCGCCGCAGTTCGGGCGACAGCTCATCGCCTGCTTCAGGGGGTTGCTTGTGGTGCTGCGGGTTTGAATCACTCGGCGACTATCGCCTTGATCGGGTCGGATTGGCCGCTGGCCGGTAAAATCAAGCGCCTTGCGGCCCCCGACGGTCCCCACGCGCAGGCTCTGCGCTCACGCCCATGCTTTATCCCCAGGAATTCGACGTCATCGTGGTCGGTGGCGGCCATGCCGGCACAGAGGCGGCCTTGGCTGCCGCCCGCATGGGCTGCCGCACGCTGTTGCTGAGCCACAACATCGAGACGCTCGGCCAGATGAGCTGCAACCCGTCCATTGGCGGGATCGGCAAGGGCCACCTGGTCAAGGAAGTGGACGCGCTGGGCGGCGTCATGGCGATTGCCACCGATGAAGCCGGCATCCAGTTTCGCATTCTCAACAGCTCCAAGGGGCCGGCGGTGCGGGCCACCCGTGCCCAGGCGGACCGCATTCTGTACAAGGCGGCGATTCGCAGCCGCTTGGAGAACCAGCCCAACCTCACCCTGTTCCAGCAGGCGGTCGACGACCTGATGGTGGAGGGCGACCGCGTGGTCGGCGCCGTCACCCAGGTCGGCATCCGTTTTCGTGCTCGCACGGTGGTGCTGACGGCCGGCACCTTCCTGGACGGCAAGATCCATGTCGGGCTGAGCCACTACGCGGCGGGGCGGGCGGGCGATCCGCCGGCAGTGTCGCTGTCGGCGCGGCTGAAAGAGCTCAAGCTGCCGCAAGGGCGGCTGAAAACCGGGACGCCGCCGCGCCTGGACGGGCGCACCATCGATTTTTCCAAATGCGAAGAGCAGCCGGGCGACCTGGATCCCGTGCCGGTGTTCAGCTTCATGGGCCGCGCCCAGATGCATCCGCGCCAGGTACCCTGCTGGATCACCCACACCAACGAGCGCACGCACGACATCATTCGCTCCGGCTTCGACCGCAGCCCGATGTTCACCGGCAAGATCGAAGGCGTGGGGCCGCGCTACTGCCCCAGCGTCGAGGACAAGATCAACCGGTTCGCCGGCAAGGACAGCCACCAGATCTTCCTGGAGCCCGAGGGCCTGACCACCCACGAGATCTACCCCAACGGCATTTCCACCAGCCTGCCCTTTGACATCCAGTACGCGCTGGTGCGGTCGATGGCTGGCCTGGAGAACGCGCACATCCTGCGGCCGGGCTATGCCATTGAGTACGATTACTTCGACCCGCGTGGTCTCAAGAGCAGCTTCGAAACGCGCCAGATCGCCGGCTTGTTCTTTGCCGGCCAGATCAACGGGACCACAGGTTATGAGGAGGCGGCGGCGCAAGGCTTGTTTGCGGGCATCAACGCAGCCCTGCAGTGCCGGGGCGAAGCGGCCTGGCTGCCGCGCCGGGATGAGGCCTACCTGGGTGTTTTGGTCGATGACCTCATCACCAAGGGCGTGACCGAACCCTACCGCATGTTCACCAGCCGCGCCGAGTTTCGCCTGCAGCTGCGCGAGGACAACGCCGACATGCGCCTGACCGAGGCCGGGCGCCAGATGGGCCTGGTGGACGACGAGCGCTGGGAGGCCTTCAGCCGCAGGCGCGACGCTGTTTCACGTGAAACCGAGCGCTTGAAGTCGACCTGGGTCAACCCGCGCAACCTGCCGGCGGCGGAATCTGAGCGCGTGCTCGGCAAGGCCATCGAACATGAGTACAACCTCGGCGACCTGCTGCGCCGCCCCGGCGTGAGCTATGAGGCGCTGGTCGGAATGGATGGCGGGCGCATGGCCAACCCTGCTGTTTCACGTGAAACGCTGGGGCAAGACTACGAGACGGTGATCGAGCAGATCGAGATCTCAGCCAAGTACTCGGGTTACATCGATCGCCAGCGCGACGAGGTGGAGCGTGCTTCGCACTACGAAAACCTGCGGCTGCCGGCCGAGCTGGACTACCTGCAGGTGACCGCGCTGAGCTTCGAGGTGCGGCAGAAGCTGGCGCGCCAACGGCCGGAGACCCTCGGGCAGGCCTCGCGCATTTCGGGGGTGACCCCGGCGGCGATCTCTCTGCTGCTGGTGCACTTGAAGAAGAGCAAGTCCAAGGGCTTCACCGAAGCTGCGAACCAGGCCGGGCCACAGGCGGCATGAGCTCAGCACCGGGCATGGGGGCAACTTGAGCCTCGATCCGCAGCAACTGCGCGTCGATCTGTGTGCCGGGCTGGGGGTCTTGGGGCTGAATCTGTCCGATGACCAAGTGACGCAGCTGCAGGACTATCTCGCCCTGGTGCAAAAGTGGAACCGCGTCTACAACCTCACGGCCGTGCGCGACCCGCTGGAGATGCTCACCCATCACCTGTTGGACAGCCTGGCCGTGGTCGGGCCGTTGCGGCGGCAGGCGGCAGGCCGGGCCCTTCGGGTGCTCGACGTGGGGTCGGGGGCAGGGCTGCCCGGCGTTGTGCTGGCGATCTGCTGCCCAGAGTTCCAGATCGACTGCGTGGACACGGTGGCCAAAAAGGCGGCGTTCATCCAGCAGGCGGCCGTCACGCTCAAACTAGCCAATCTGCGGGGCTTGCATGATCGGGTCGAGCGGCTCGCCGGGGCGTACGACGTGGTCTGCTCTCGTGCCTTCGCCTCCTTGGCCGACTTCGTCGCCTGGTCTGCGGGTGCTTTGGCGGAGCAGGGGGTTTGGATGGCGATGAAGGGCAAGCACCCGGCGCAAGAGATGGCTTCGCTGCCTGCTGGGGTGGCTGTGTTTCACGTGGAACCGTTGTCGGTTCCGGGGTTGGGGGCGGAGCGCTGCCTGGTCTGGATTGAGGTGCGCAAGGGCTTGGCCTGAGCACTTGTTCGCTTACCTGCCGGTGGGCGCGGGTCGGGATCGGGCGGGGAGAGGGCTGACGGGTTGGCATCGGCCGTCGGCAGGGGTGGGTCGTTCTCTGTCCATCTCGCGGGCGCCCACCCGTTGACACAAGCACCGCTTCGTCAACGCTACCGCGAAACGCCGACTCTGTGGCAACCGCGAATCGTCCGGCGCCCGACCCACCCCTACCACCGGCCTCCTCGCTACGATGCTTCATGCGTGCAATGGAATGCGGGGCCCGAAGTCCTGGGTAGTGGGTCCTGGGCCCTGCTTCCTGGGGTCGGGGTCCGGCTCGCATACCAACTCAACCACGTGGAGGGTCGACGGTTGGGGTGTCCGGGCGTCGGACGATTCGCGGTTGCCACAGAGGGTGCATGAGGCTGCGGTGTTGACGAAGTGATCCCTGAGGACCCACACGTTCGCCCGCGAGATGGACAGAGAACGGGCGCCCCGGCCGGCGGCCCGTGCCCACCAAGCAACGAACGGACTTTCGGCGCGTGACCAAGAAAGCCTGTGCACTCTGGCGGCCGGTACCCACCAAGCACCG
Organism: Comamonadaceae bacterium; assembly: GCA_947476465.1. Classification (GTDB taxonomy): domain Bacteria; phylum Pseudomonadota; class Gammaproteobacteria; order Burkholderiales; family Burkholderiaceae_C; genus Ramlibacter. The sequence continues at coordinate 71,772 of CANJQN010000002.1, forward strand.
ACCGAATGTCAGCACGCGCGAGATGTCGCTGTCGGGGGCTGTGTTTCACGTGAAACTGTCGGAGCGGCCCCGGGACAGGACAGAGCTCGCGAACAACAAGCGCACGGAAACGCACAGCGATGCCCTTAAACTCGACCATCCTCCCGACCCGGATTCCCCATGTTTGGCGTTGCAGATTACGGCGCATTTGTCGCCACCGTGCTCATTTTCCTGGCCATTCCCGGCCCGGGTAACCTGGCGCTGATCAGCTCCACCGGCAAGGGCGGCGTGCGTGGCGGGTTGGCCGCGACACTGGGCGTCATCGCGGGGGATCAGGTGCTGATGTGGGCCGCCGTGGCTGGGGTGGCCGCACTGTTGCTGGCTTCTCCAGCCGTGTTCCAGGCCTTGCAGTGGGCGGGCGCCGCCTACCTGGCCTGGCTGGGCTTGAAGATGCTGCTGGCCAAGCCGGGCGCGGCGCCGGTGCTCAACATTCAGCCGCGCCACTACTTTCGCCAGGCCGGCCTGATAACGCTCATGAACCCCAAGGCCATCGTGTTCTACATGGCCTTCTTCCCGCTGTTTGTCGACCCGGTCCGGCACCAGGGCCTGTTCACCTTCGCCGCGATGGCGGTCACCATCGCCGCGCTCACCTTCGCCTATGGGCTGATCATGGTGCTGCTGGCCCACTTCCTGGCCGAGCGCCTGCGCGCCAACCCGTGGGTGCGCCGCACACTAGAGAAGATCGCGGGCCTGTGCCTTGTCGGGTTTGGCGTCAAGCTGGCCCTGGGCCGCTGAGCCCCCCCAATCCGAACGCAACCACACCACCAAGCCGGCCCGCGGAGGGGCATTCAAGCAATGGCCAAGATTTTTTGCGTCGCCAACCAGAAGGGTGGGGTGGGCAAGACCACCACCACCGTGAACCTGGCCGCCGGGCTGGCCAAGGTCGGCCAGCGGGTGTTGCTGGTCGACCTCGACCCGCAGGGCAATGCCACCATGGGTTCGGGCGTCGACAAGCGGCAGCTTGAGAACAGCGTCTACGACGTGTTGCTGGAGTCGGCCACGGTGGCCGAGGCGCGGGTGCGGGCCGACAAGTGCGGCTACGACCTGCTGGGCGCCAACCGCGAACTGGCCGGGGCCGAGATCGAGCTGGTGGGCCTGGAGCGGCGCGAAAAGCGCCTGAAGCAGGCGCTTACGCCAGTGCTGGCCGAATACGACTTCATCCTCATCGACTGCCCGCCCTCCCTGTCGCTGCTCACCCTCAATGGCCTGTGCACGGCCTACGGGGTGGTGGTGCCCATGCAGTGCGAGTATTTCGCGCTGGAGGGCCTGTCCGATCTGGTCAACACCATCAAGCAAGTGCATGCCAACCTCAACCCGCAGCTTCAGATCATTGGCCTGTTGCGCGTCATGTTCGACGCCCGCATCACCCTGCAGCAGCAGGTGAGCGAACAGCTCAAGGCCCACTTCGGCGACAAGGTGTTCAACACCGTCATCCCGCGCAATGTGCGGCTGGCCGAGGCGCCCAGCTATGGGCTGCCCGGTGTGGTGTTCGATCCGTCCGCCCGCGGCAGCCTGGCTTTTGTCGAGTTCGCCAAGGAAATGGTCGAGCGCCTCGGAAAGCTGTGACAGGCTGAAGGCATGAAGCCCTCCAACGTCCTCGTGTTGCCAGGTTGGCAGGGCAGCGGCGCGCAGCATTGGCAGACCCTGTGGGAGCAGCGCCATGGCTATCGCCGCGTCGAGCAGCACGACTGGCTTCAACCCCTGCGCGGCGACTGGGTCGCGCGGCTGGAAGACGTGTTGCTGTCGTGTGACGAGCCGGTGGTGCTGGTCGCGCACGGCCTGGGCTGTGTGCTGGTGGCGGCGTGGGCGGCGCACAGCCAGAACTGTCATCGGGTTCAGGCCGCCCTGCTGGTGGCGCCGGCGGATGCGGAGCAGCTCGACCTTTTTGCGCGCCTTCGCAGCTTCGCGCCGGTGGCCCTGCACAAGTTGCCGTTTCCCAGTGTGCTGGTCGCCAGCCGCAATGACACGCTCTGCGCTTTCAGCCGGGCCCGGCTGTTCGCCTTTGCCTGGGGCTCGCAGCTGATCGACTACGGCGACGCCGGACACCTGAACGCGCAGGCTGGGGTGGCCAGCTGGCCCGAGGGCCATGTCCTGCTGCAGGACCTGATGAAGAACTGAGCAAGCACTGATTCGAACAACAAGGAAGAGAAGACCCATGGCCACCAAAAAACTCAAGGGCCTCGGCCGCGGCCTGGAGGCGCTGCTGGGCCCCACCGCCATCGACGCCCCCGCCGCCAACCCGGGCCTGCCGGCGTCGCTTCGGCTGGCCGACATGGTGCCCGGCGCCTACCAGCCGCGCACCCGCATGGACGAGGGCGCGCTGTACGAGCTGGCCGAGAGCATCAAGGCCCAGGGCATCATGCAGCCCATCCTGGTACGCAGGGTCAAGCAGGGCGAGAACGAAGGCAAGTACGAAATCATTGCCGGCGAGCGCCGCTTCCGGGCGGCCCGTCTGGCCGGCCTGGACAGTGTGCCCGTGCTGGTGCGCGACGTTCCCGACGAAGCCGCCGCTGCCATGTCGCTGATCGAGAACATCCAGCGCGAAGACCTCAACCCGCTGGAAGAGGCCCAAGGCCTGCAACGCCTGGTCAAAGAGTTTGGGCTTACTCACGAACAGGCGGCGCAGGCTGTGGGGCGCTCGCGCAGCGCCGCGTCCAACCTGTTGCGGCTGCTCAACCTGGCCGACCCGGTCCAGACCATGCTGATGGCCGGCGACCTCGACATGGGCCATGCCCGGGCATTGTTGGCTCTGGAGCGCGCCACCCAGATCACGGCCGCCAACCAGATCGCCGCCAAGAAGCTGTCGGTGCGCGAGACCGAGCGCCTGGTCAAGAAGCTTGGCGCCGAGTTCAACCTGGTCTCGCCCAAGCCTCAGAAGGAAAAGTCACGCGACCTGCGGCGGGTGGAGGAGGAGCTGTCCGACCTGCTCACCGCCGAGGTTGAGGTGCGGGTGAAAAAGCGCGTCAAGCGGCACGGCCGCTTCGAGGAGTTGGGCGAGCTGGCGATCCAGTTTGGATCGCTGGACGAGCTCAATGGCCTGATCGATCGCCTGCGCGGGCAGTGATTTCCCGTGAGTGAACAAAGCCCCGTGTCGCGCGGGGCCGTTGTTGCGGATATGCGCGGGCTCAGCCTTCGGCAGGTGCGTCGTCCGACATATTCGCAACATCGTCCTCGGTCGTGGGCAACTGAAACTCGGACTGAAACCGGTCCTTCAGCTGCGCCTTGACCGCAGCCGGCAGGTCCGCCGCGTCGATTTCCGATGTGACGGCGTCAAGTGTCAAATGACGTTTCTGCGTGTCCTGCGACAGCACCTTCCCCAATTGCTCCGCAGCGGCCAGGGCCGCCTGAAGGTCGCCCGGGGCGGCCGCCTGCGCCTCCCTAGCCAGGCGCCGCGCCAGCGCCTGAGGAATGCCGTAGGGCGCGCCATGTTGGGTGAATTGCCTGCGTGGGCGTTGATCCGCACGCGCGACCGACCCTTGCTCGTCGGCGCCCTGCAGAAAAGTCAGCATCTTGCCCAGTGGAACGCGGGCCTGGACTGCGGCATGACCCAGTGCTTCGCCAATGACGTTGCGCGCCTGGCGTCCCAGGGTTCCGCTACCGCGTATTGTGCGGGAGGGCACCCGCAAGCGACCGACGGCCCTGCCGAGACAGGTGATGGCCCCGTCGATCTCAAGGCTCGGAAGCGCCAGCAGCACCGCGACGAGAAACTCGGGCGTGAAAGCCAGACGCTGGTGCTTCAAGTGCTCCCACGAGCCGGCGCTTTGGCGCAAGTTGTTGTTAAAGATAGTACGGTCGTCTTGGCCGTTGAGCAGCGCGCTGCGCAATCGGCTGCGCAGCAGCTTGGCCACCCGCGAGCTCACGGGGTCGATCGGTGTGTGCTGGGGCGCGGGTGCCTGCTCCTGGCCGGCCTGCGGCGCGGGTGCCTGCAGGGCAGGGGCATGGCCTTTTCCGTCGAGCTCACGCGCGGCGGGCGCGTCTGGTCCCAATCGATTGGCGACCGGCTGCGCGGGCGCGGGCTGCGGTGCAGGCAGATCCTCATACGCCACCAGGAAGCTGCCGTCTGAAACGCTGCCTTTGACCACCAGGGGCCGCGAGGACGTGGACGACAAGGCCGCCAGCGCTTCGGCTGACACGCGGAAGGTCACGCCGCTGACGATGGGCCCTGGCCGCAGAGCGGGGGCCGATACCTGCACCGCTTGGGACTTGTTCTCACCTCGGTTCGCGCGCGCAGCGCCGTAGACGAAGCCGATACCGTGCCCGCTGGACCGGGGCTGTTGCGGGGTCGTCAGGGGGGGGAGAACGACCGAGGAACGAACTCTCCTGGCGGCCTTGCGAACGGGGCCGCCCTCGGGCGCCTGGAAGGGCGAGGTCTCGGCATTGAACGGATCTTGCTGCTGGGGCAGCGGCTCGGCGTCGCGGTCGGTCAGTGAGGGTGAAGCCACGGGCGATGCCAGCACCGACAGCTGCTGTGAGTTGGTGAATCCATGGAAAGAAGCGGGCTCTTGCCGCACCTCAGGTGAGCGAGAGCGCACCCGACGCCGGCTGCTGGTCTCGCCGACCTGGTCGCCCTGGCTTTGCGGCGAGGGGGGGCGGGCGGGGTCGCCCGATCGACCGTGGGCGCCATGTGTGCTGGTGGGTTGCATGATGAAAATCCTGTTCAGTAAAGGTGCTGGCTGCGGGCGATCCGCCGCCTTGACTGAACCATGGGTGACGCGCGCCCTTGCGACGATCCACGGAAGACCACGGTCTGGCTGACGGCCGTGCCGTCCTTGCGATCTTCAGCTCGCCTTGTGCTCCCCGGCGCCGCCGGCGCTGGCGTTGCGGGGCGAGACCCGGTCGTCGGATCGCGCCAGCGCCAGCAGTGTGGCGGCCGCGAAGTGACCGCCTTCGACCGAGGGCGTTGACGAACTGGATGAACTGGACGAGTGCAGGGACGAAGTCGAAGCCGCGGGATGCGTGAGGTGCGTGGCGGCCGGCTTCTCGGCATCAGCTTTCGGGACGCCCTTGGCCTGCGCGCTTTCCGCGATCGGTTGTGACGGTCTCGCAAGTGCCGCAGCCAGGGCCGCCTTGCTCGCCTCATCCAGGGTCAGCGCACCAATAGCGCCCCGCAGCACGACCGTGCCGCTGACCGGCAGCGTGTCGCCGGCAAACACGCCGGTGATGGAGCGCACCCACGGACAGGCCGTCGCCAGCGGGGGATCATTCTGCGCAACCTGCTTTGCGAAGATGCCGACCAGCGCCTGCGCAATACCGCTGCGGGTGCCGTTGCGGGTGAACTCATTGCGCAGGATGTAGCGCTTCTCGTGGGCCGGCGTGTCCCTGTTCTGGCCTTTCGCGAGATCTTTTCTGCCGGTCGAATTGGCCGAGCGCAGGAAGTCGACGATCAAATCCACCGGGACAGACGTTTCGATGGGGTGCGACCTCAGCGCCGCGGCGATTTGGCGCTGGGTATCTGGGCTCAGGTGTCCCCTTGTGCCGACCAACCCCACTCGCCCGAGCGCCCGGCCGAGCAGGTCGCGCTTGGCGGGCTCGTCCGTGAGCGCGGGCAGCATCGTCAGGAGCCCGGTCATGAGCCTTGCGCTGAACGCGAGCTTCTTGTCCCCTGGGACCGAGGCGCCCCAGTCCCGGTAGCCCTTCAGAGCATCACGGATGTCGGTTTCGCTCGCCCCCCGATCAAGCAAGGCGTTGATCTCCGCCTGGAATGTTGCCTGTGTCGGGTCTTGGCCGACAGCTGGTACAAGCAAGCTCTCGGTCGCCACGGTCCTCAGCGTGCCCGGCTGCCCCGGCCCAGTGACCGCGGTTGGCCGTTCGCCGGTTCGCATCAGGGCCGCCTGCGCCTGGGTGATCAGCGGCGGGACGTCCGACATGTCGTCCTCGCGGGTCGGGCTTTGCGGGGCTGCGGACAGGTCACTCTTTCGATCGGGGGACGGCGGCACGGCCTTGCGGGTCTTGGCGGCGGGTTCGCCATTGGCCTGGCGCTCGCGGGCCGCCAGGGCCGGCGTGCCGGGTGATAGTGGCCTGGCGCGCTCTTGCTCGCGCGTGAGGTCAGCGCGCAGGCGGGACAGGTCCAACGAAGACGCGAGGGTCGGCACGAACACGATCGTGGCGTCCGGGCCTGTCAGTTGTTCAACCGTGAAGCCCCAGATGGTCTGGCCGTCGGTGGTGCGGCCCTGCAGAGGGGGCAGACCCCAGCCGGGGCCCGGCAGGTAGGAAGCGCGGGCGTGGGACGTTCCGTCCATGGTGTCATCTCCAGAAGAGCGCCGAAACAGCTGGCGCGATAGAGCCCAACCGTATGCGGATGGGCTGTCTGGAGAAAGCGATAAGGCTGACAGGCCGGGTAAACCCTGGGTACCTCAGACCGTGAAAATCTTCCCCGGGTTCATGATGTTCTTCGGGTCCAGTGCCCGCTTGAGCGTGCGCATCATCTCGACCGCCCCCGCCCCGGCTTCGTCCATAAGAAACCCCATCTTGTGCAAGCCCACACCGTGCTCGCCGGTGCAGGTGCCGCCCACGGCCAGAGCGCGGGTCACCAGTTGATGGTTCAGCGCCTCGGACACCGCGCGCTCACGTGGATCGTCCGGGTCGATCAAATAGCCGAAGTGGAAGTTGCCGTCCCCCACGTGGCCGAGCAGAAAGTAGGGGATGCCGCTGGCCTCAACCTCGGCCAGTGAATCGAGCAGGCAGTCGGCCATTCGCGAAATCGGCACGCAGGTGTCGGTGGCGATCACGCGGCAGCCCGGGCGCGACTGGATGGCCGCGAAGTAGGCGTTGTGCCGCGCGGTCCACAGGCGCGTGCGTTCCTCGGGTGTGGTGGCCCATGCGAAGGCCTTGCCGCCATGCTCGGCCGCGATCTCCTGGACAGTGTGCGCCTGCTCCTGCACGCTGGCGGGCGAACCGTGAAACTCCATCAGCAGCATCGGCTCTTCGCGCAGGCCCAGCTGGCTATGCGCATTGACCATGCGCACGGTGTTGGCATCGATCAGCTCCACCCGCGCGATCGGCACACCCAGCTGGATGGTCTGGATGGTGGTGCGCACGGCCGCCTCGATGCTGGGAAACGAGCAGGTCGCCGCCGAGACGGCCTCGGGCAGCGGATAGATGCGCAGGGTGACTTCGGTGATCACGCCCAGGGTGCCCTCGCTGCCCACGAACAGGCGGGTGAGGTCATAGCCGGCGGCCGACTTGCGGGCGCGGGTGCCGGTACGGATCACCTCGCCGCTGGCCGTCACCACCTGCAGCGCCAGCACGTTCTCGCGCATCGTGCCATAGCGCACCGCGTTCGTGCCGCTGGCGCGGGTGGCGCTCATGCCGCCCAGGGTGGCGTCGGCGCCGGGGTCGATCGGGAAGAACAGGCCGGTGCTCTTGATCTCATCATTGAGCTGCTTGCGGGTGACGCCGGGCTGCACGGTGACCGTGAGATCGTCCGCGTTGATGGCCAAAACGCGGTTCATGCGGCCCAGATCGATGCTGATGCCGCCTTGGACGGCGAGCAGGTGGCCTTCCACCGAAGAGCCCGCTCCGAACGCAATGACGGGCACCGCAAAGCGGGAGGCGATCACCACCGCATCGGCGACGGCCTGGGTGCTTTCGGCAAACACCACCGCCGCCGGCGGCGCGACGACGAACACCGATTCGTCGCGCCCGTGCTGTTCGCGTACCGCCAGGGCGGTGGAAAGCCGGTCGCCAAAGCGCGCGCGCAGAGCATCGAGCATGGCCTCGGGGACCTCGCGTGGCCGGGTGTCGGGTGCGGTTTGCGAATGGGCGAGCGCGGCATTCATGAGGCGGCTTTCAGGGGACGGCAACGCAGTCAGTGTATGCCTGTCGCGCCATGCCCCTTCGATGTGCAACGGTGTGGCGCGCCCGGATGCCGGCGCGTGGACAATGCAGGGCATGGAGCACAGTCAAGAAAGAACCCCATGGGCAAGCGCCTGACCCAGATCGCCACGCGCACCGGAGACGACGGCACCACCGGCCTGGGCGACAACACCCGCGTGCCCAAGCACAGTCTGCGCGTGCAGGCCATGGGCGACGTGGACGAACTCAACTCCCACATCGGCTTGCTGCTGTGCGAGCCCATGCCCGAGGGCGTGGCCGCCCTGCTGGTCGAGATCCAGCACCAGCTGTTCAACCTCGGCGGCGAGCTGTCCATTCCCGGCTTCGAGCTGCTCAAACCCGAAGCCGTGCTGGCGCTCGACGAGGGCCTGGCCGAGTACAACGAGGAGTTGCCCAAGCTGCAGGAGTTCATCCTGCCGGCCGGCACCCGGGGCGCTTCGCAGGCGCATGTGTGCCGCACCGTGGCCCGCCGCGCCGAACGTGCGGTGGTGGCCCTGGGCGCGCTGGAAGATCTGCGCGAGGTGCCACGCCAGTACCTCAACCGCCTGTCCGACCTGATGTTCGTGCTGGCCCGCGTGCTCAATCGCCTGGACGGTGGTGACGACGTCTACTGGAAGAGTCAGCGGCTCAAGCAATCGGAACAGGAGTAAGCCGCCACCGCCAGGGCCGAGGCGAGCCGGCGGGCGGCGAAGGCGTTACTGCGGCGCCAGGATGGCCATCGTGATGCGCGAGACGCAGGTGAGGCGGCTCTGATCGTCGTGCAGGTCGATCTGCCAGACATGGGTGGTGCGGCCGCGATGCACCGGCCGCGCGGTGCCGGTCACCCAACCGGCCGTGGCGCCGCGCAGGTGGTTGGCGTTGATGTCCAGGCCCACGGCCCGGTGTCCGGGCGGGCTGCTGTAGGCCGCGCCGCACGAGCCCAGCGTCTCGGCCAGCACCACGCTCACGCCGCCGTGCAGCAGGCCATAAGGCTGGCGGGTGCGCACATCGACCGGCACCCGGGCGCGAATGAAGTCGTCGCCGACCTCGATGAACTCGATGCCGAGATGGTCGATCGCCGTGTTCTTCTGACTGGCGGTGAGGGTCTCGACGGTGGTGGGTTGGGTCCAGATGGCGGGCATGCCTTGGATCTTAGCGGGAGGATGCTGCGGTGGCGTCGGAGGCGACTGCCGGGCGGCCAGCGCTCAGCAGCGCATACAGCACGATGGCCCCGAAGGTGGCCGTGCCGATGCCACCCAGCGCGAACTGGCCGAACTTCAAGGTGAAGTCGCCGGTGCCCAGCACCAGGGTGACGGCCGCGACGATCAGGTTGCGGTTGTCGCTGAAGTCCACCCGGTTGTCCACCCAGATACGCGCGCCGGCGATGGCGATCAGGCCGAACACCACGATCGACACACCGCCCATCACCGGCAGCGGAATCGCCTGGATCACCGCGCCAAACTTGGGCGAGAAGCCGAACACCACAGCGATCAGCGCGGCCACCAGGAACACGGCGGTGGAATAGATCTTGGTGGCGGCCATCACGCCGATGTTCTCGGCGTAGGTGGTCACGCCGGTGCCGCCGGCCGCGCCCGAGACCATGGTGGCCACGCCGTCGCCCATGAAGGCGCGGCCCATGTACACATCGAGGTTGCGCCCGGTCATGGCCGTCACCGCCTTGATGTGGCCCAGGTTCTCTGCCACCAGGATGATGGCCACCGGCGCGATCAGCAGCATGGCTGGCGCGCTGAACACCGGTGCGACGAGCACCGGCATGCCGAACCACGTGGCTGCGGCGATGCCCGACAAATCGAGCGGCTTGCCCAGGCCCATGCCGTTGGTCAGCAGGGCATACACCACCGAGGCCAGGATCAGCCCCACCAGGATCAACAGCCGTTGCACCATGCCGCGGGTGTACACCGCCACCAGGCCCACGCTGACAAATGTGAGCGCCTGCATCCACGAATCGAAGTTGCTGGCCGCCATGTTCTTGATCGGAATGCCGGCCAGGTTCAGGCCGATCACCGCGACCACCGAGCCGGTGACCACCGGCGGCATCATCCGTTCGATCCAGCCGATGCCGGTGGCCTGCACCAGCGCGCCGATCAGCGTGTAGACCACGCCGCAGGCGATGATGCCGCCCAGCGCCACGCCGATGTTGGCGTTGGCGCCCTTGCCCGCGTAGGCGGTGGCGGCGATCACCACGCCGATGAATGCAAAGCTTGAACCCAGATAGCTGGGCACCTTGCCGCCGGTGAACACAAAGAAGATCAGCGTGCCGATCCCGCTCATGAGAATGGCCAGGTTCGGATCGAACCCCATGAGGATGGGCGCCAGCACGGTGGCGCCGAACATCGCCACCACGTGCTGCACCCCCATCAGCGCCGTCTGCGGCCAGGGCAGGCGTTCGTCGGGGGCGATCACGCCGCCTTGGGCCAGCACGCGGGCGGGTTTCTCGGTCCACTGGAACGAGGCCATGGTGTCTCCTGCTGAGAAAACTGGATCGGACGGACTTTGATTTAGTATGCCCGCAAGACCTCCATTCCAAAGAAGTATTCATGAGCCGAGACACTCAGCCCTCTGACATCGTCACGCGTTTTGGCAGCGGCCGCGACGTACCGCGCATCGAAGACGAAGGCCTGCTCAAGGGCCAGGGCCGGTTCACCGACGACCTCGCGCCCGACGGCCACCTGCGACTGTGCTTCCTGCGTTCGCCGCATCCGCATGCGCGCATCCTGCGCATCGACGCCGATCAGGCCCGCGCCATGCCCGGCGTGAAGTACGTGATCACCGGCGCCGAGCTCGTGGCCGCCGGGGTGAAGACGCTGCCAGTCAACACCGGTTTCCAGCGGCCCGGAGGCGGGCCCAGCGCCACGCCGCCGCGCCGCGCGCTGGCGCACGAGCGGGTGCGCTTTGTCGGCGAGCCGGTGGCGGCGGTGGTGGCCGAGACCTTCGAACAGGCCCGCGACGCCGCCGAGGCCGTGTGGGTGGAGTACGAAGAGCTGCCCCACGTGATCGACCCGATCGAGGCCATGCGCCCAGGCGCGCCGGCCCTGTGCGACGAGGCGCCCGACAACATCGCCGCCGAGGCCCGCTATGGTGACGTGGCGGCCTGCGCGGCTGGCTTTGCGAAGGCCGCCCATGTGGTGACGCTCGATCTGGTGAACCAGCGCGTGTCGGCGCTGGCGCTGGAGCCGCGTGCAGTGCTGGGCTGGGTGGCCGACGACGGCCGCCTGACCATCCGCATGGGCACCCAGATGCCCTCGGGTGTGCGCAACTCGGTGTGTGATGCGATCGGCCTGGCGCGCGAGCAGGTGCGCGTGACGGTGGGCGACGTGGGCGGCGGCTTCGGCATGAAGACCGGCATCTACCCCGAGGACGTGGTGGTGGCCTGGTGCGCCTGGCAGCTCAAGCGGCCGGTGAAGTGGAGTGCCGATCGCAGCGAGGAGTTTTTGTCCGCCGTGCCGGGGCGCGACCTGCGCACCCACGCCGAGATGGCTCTGGCCGCCGACGGCCGTGTGCTGGGCCTGCGCCTGAAGTCCACCGGCAACGTCGGCGCCTATGCGCTGGGCACCGGCGCCGCCATCCAGCTGATGATCGGCCCCTGGGTGCAGACCAGCGTGTACGACATCCCCATCGTCGACTTCCATTTCCAGTCGGTGATGACCAACACCGCGCCGATCGCCGCCTACCGGGGCGCCGGCCGGCCCGAGGCTATCTACATCATCGAACGGCTGATGGACGAAGCCGCGCGCGTCAGTAGCATGGATCGCACCGCGCTGCGGCGGCGCAACTTCGTGCGGCCCGAGCAGATGCCCTACACCAACCCGATGAAGCAGACCTACGACGTCGGCCGCTTCGAGCACGTGATGGACCTCGGCCTGGCCCAGGCCGACTGGAGCGGCTTCGAGGCCCGCGCGGCGCAAAGCCGTGCCCGCGGCCAGTGGCGCGGCCTGGGGTTGGCGACCTTCCTGGAATGGACAGGTGGCAACAACTTCGAGGAACGGGTGACGGTGTCGGTGCTGCCCGATGGCGTGATCGAGGTGTTCGCCGCGGTCAACGCCATGGGCCAGGGCATTGCCACCTCGCTGGCGCAGCTGGTGGTCGACGTGTTCGGTGTGCCCATCGGCCAGGTGCGCGTGGTGCTGGGTGATACCGACCGCGGCGACGGCTTTGGCAGCGCCGGATCGCGTTCGCTGTTCACCGCCGGCTCGGCCATGCACGTCGGTGCCGAACGCACGCTGGACGAGGCCCGCAAGCTGGCGGCGCGCGAGCTGGAGGTCAGCGCCGAGGATCTGGCCTACGAGGGCGCCCGCTTCACCGTGCGCGGCACCGACCTGGGGGTGGACCTGTTCACCCTGGCCGGCCGGCAGGCGCAGGGCCGCATCCACATGGAGAGCACCACCAAGGTCGCCGGCGCGTCCTGGCCCAATGGGTGCCATGTGTGCGAGGTGGAGGTGGACCCGCAGACCGGCGCGGTCAGGGTGGTGGCCTACAGCAGCGTCAACGACATCGGGCGCGTGGTTAACCCGGCCATCGTGCGCGGCCAGCTCGACGGCGGCGCGGTGCAGGGTCTGGGCCAGGCCCTGTGCGAGGCGGTGGTGTACGACCCAGAAACCGGCCAGCCGATCACCGGCAGCCTGATGGACTACAGCGCCCCGCGCGCCGACATGATGGCCTGCGAGTTCGTCACCAGCACCGACGAATCAACGCCCAGCACCAACAACCCGCTGGGGGTCAAGGGCGTGGGCGAACTGGGCACCATCGGCGCCACGCCTTGCGCGGTCAATGCGGTGGCGGATGCCCTGGCGCGCAACGGCCGCGCCGATCTGGCGCCGCGGCTGCGGATGCCGCTGTCGTCTGATTATTTGTGGGGGCTGCTCAACGGCGCGTGAGGTCGGACACGTCGATCACGAACTGCTCGCGAAAACCGTCCTGTTCGCCCTTGCCGGCGTAGCCCAGCGTGTTGGCCAGCACCCGGCAGCCGCCGACGGTGTAGTCCTGCGGGCAGTGCAGGTGGCCGTGCAGCCACAGGCTGGCCCGGGGCAGCAGGTCGTCCAGCGCATTGCAAAAGCCGGCCGTGCCCGGTGACCGGCCGTAGCGCGGGTCGGCGCTGCGCAGGCTGGGCGCGAAATGCGTCACCACCACCGTCGGGCCGTCGAAGTGTTGCGTCAGGGCCTCGCGCAGCCATTGCTGGCTTTGCAGCCCGAGGACGCGCCAACCTTTGGCCAACAGGGGCTGGCCCCCGCGCAGCGCGGTGTTTTTCTTGAGGTAGAAATCGGCCGCGCGAAAAGCCTTGTCGCGCGTCTTCTCGATTTTTTTCGGATCGGTCTCGCCGGCGGACAGGGCGTCGAAGTCGGTCCACAGCGTGGCGCCGACAAAGCGGATGCCGCCGATCACTAACACCTCGCGCTCCAGCCAGGTGATGCCCAGGCGCTTGCAGGTCTCGCGCAGGCGCTGGTGCGTTTCGTCGAAATCCAGGCCGTCGTACTCGTGGTTGCCGGGCACGTACAGCACAGGCACGGGCCAGCCGTGCCGCGGCGAAAACCGGTCCAGGCCGAAGTCGTGGCCGTCGAGCTGGCTGCCTGGCTGGTAGCAGCCGATGTCGCCGGCCAGCACCAGCAGATCGGCGCCGGGGGCGGGGTGGGCCCGGAAATCGGGGTTGGCCTCGAGGTGCAGGTCGGACAGCAGCTGGATCTTCACGGTGCCATTGTGGCTTGCCCGGCCAGACCGAGGCCGTGGGCCTCGGGCGCGAAAGCCTGCGACGCGGCGTCCGCGACCGCTTGGCGCAGCCATTGCAGGCCACCGCGCAGCCCTTGACGGCGATGCCATAGCGCATCCACGTGGACCGCCGGCACCGGGAACGGCAGCTCGCGCCAGGTCAGCTCGCTGGCCATGCCGGTGACGGACACGAAGTGCAGCGGCAGCACCGTGAGCAGGTCCGAGTTGGTGACCACCCGTCCGGCGGTGAAGAACTGGTTGACGGTCAGCACGATTCGCCGCTTGCGGTCGCGTGCAGCCAGCGCCTCGTCGACGAAGCCGAACGGCCGCCCCGAGAAGCTCACCAGCATATGGCGTGCGGCGCAGTAGCTCTCGAAGTTCAGGCCGTCGGTGGCCAGGGGGTGGTTCTTGCGCATCACGCACACATAGTGGCCGTCGTACAGGCGCTGGTGGTCGAAGCTGACCACGCCGCCGGCCTGGGCCTGGGCCGTGAGGTCGGGCAGCACGGCCGGAAAGTACCCCACTGCGAGGTCGACCACGCCCTCGTCCAGCAGGCGCCGCGGATCGCGCGTGGTCAGCGGCAGCACCCGCATGGAGATGCCCGGGGCCTCCCGCTCGATGCGCCGGGCCAGCCCGGGCATCAGCTCCGAGGCCGTGGCGTCGGCCATGGCCAGCAGAAAGGTGGTGTCGGCGGTGGCCGGCTCGAAGTGGCCGGGGACCATCGAAACCTCCAGCGCCCGCAGCGCGTCGCTGACAGCCGGCCACAAGGCCACGGCGCGCGGGGTGGGTTCGACGCCGTAGCCTCGGCGAGACACCAGGCGGTCGCCGAGGAAGTCGCGCAGCCGCCTCAGGGCATTGCTGACCGCCGGTTGGGTCATGGACAGATTGCGGGCGGCACGGGTGAGGTTTCGCTCGGCCATCACCTGGTCGAATACGCGCAGCAGGTTCAGGTCGAGCGTACGGAAGTTGGGGCCGGGCGATCCATTCATATGATTGGTGAATGATATACATCATCAATCTAAATTTGGAGAATATCAGGGGTAACCCTAGTATCGGGTCATGTTCTGGCAACCGCAGGAACCAGCAAGTCTTACCAGAGGAACGGACATGACCCGCTTCATTCAAGTCGCCCAACCTACCGAACACCCCGGCGTCGCCCGCGTCGAGCGCGGCATCGCCAATCTGCGTGAACTGTGGCGCCGAGCGTCCGTCTCCAGCTTCGTGCTGGCCGCTTCGGTCGCCGCTGTCGTGGTTGTGGCCAACGAGGTGGTGTCGGTCTGGACCGACGGCCACCTGTTGGCCGCCTGGATCGTCATGTGGGTCGTCGCCTTCGGTGCCCTGGCGGTGTTTGCCGAGCCGGCCCGTCGTGCCAGCGCCGGCCTGCGCGGCGCTTTGGCGCGCTGGCAGGTGGCCCACCGCCAGGCAGCCGACGACCGAATCCTGTGGAACGCCGCCATGGCCGACGCCCGCGCGATCGCCGACATCCGCCAGGTCATGGACGCCCAGCCCGGCCTGGCCTCGCGGTAGATCTGAGTGCGGCGGCGGCGATGCTGAGCAGTCTGCTGGTCTACACGCTGCGATGGCTGTTGCGCCTTCTGCCGAAGTCGATGGTCGCGCCACTGGACGCCTGGTCGCGACGCATCGCCCGCCGCCGGCTTGAGCGCCGGCGCAACGAACAGGCGCGTTCCACGCCTTGAGTTGCTGGCGCCCATGAGAAACGCCCGGTTATCCGGGCGTTTCTCATGGCCGAAAGCGCTTTGCGCGCCTGGTCATATCAGGCGGCCAGGCGCTCCTCGATGCGGTCCTTGGTGGCGCTCAGCTCACGTGGCAGGTGGTAGGCGAGTTGCGTGAACAACTCGGCATGCAGCTGCAGCTCCTTGGCCCAGTCGTCCTTGTCCAGGTGGGTGACGGTTTCGAAGTGGGCGCGGGTGAACTCCAGGCCGTCCCAGGTGATTTCCTCGTAGCGTGGGGCAATGCCAAACACGGTCTCGATGCCCTCGGTGCGGCCTTCGATGCGGTCGATCATCCACTTGAGCACGCGCATGTTCTCGCCGTAGCCGGGCCATACGAACTTGCCGTCGGCGCCCTTGCGGAACCAGTTGACACAGAAGATCTTGGGCAGGGCGTGGCCCTTTTCCTCGAGCTTGCGCTCCATGTCCAGCCAGTGCTGGAAGTAGTCGCTCATGTTGTAGCCGGCGAAGGGCAGCATGGCGAAGGGGTCGCGGCGCACCACGCCCTGTGCGCCGGCGGCAGCGGCGGTCGTCTCGGAACCCATGGTGGCGGCCATGTAGACGCCTTCCAACCAGTTGCGCGACTCGGTCACCAGTGGCACCGTGGTCGAACGGCGGCCGCCGAAGATGAAGGCGTCGATGGGCACGCCGTTGGGGTCGTCCCAGGCGGAGTCCAGCGCCGGGTTGTTGGTGGCGGCCACAGTGAAGCGGGCATTGGGGTGGGCTGCCTTGGCGCCGGTTTCCTTGGCGATGTGCGGCGTCCAGTCCTTGCCCTGCCAGTCGAGGGCGTGGGCCGGGGCCTCGCCCATGCCCTCCCACCACACGTCGCCGTCGTCGGTCAGGGCGACGTTGGTGAAGATCACGTCGCGGGTGAGGCTGGCCATGCAGTTGGGGTTGGTGGCCGTGTTGGTGCCGGGGGCCACACCAAAATAGCCGGCCTCCGGGTTGATGGCGTACAGCCGGCCGTCGGCGCCGGGCTTGATCCAGGCGATGTCGTCGCCGATGGTCGTGACCTTCCAGCTGCCCAGTGCCTGCGGCGGGATCAGCATGGCGAAGTTGGTCTTGCCGCAGGCGCTGGGGAAGGCCGCGGCCACGTGGTACTTCTTGCCCTCCGGATTGGTCACGCCCAGGATCAGCATGTGCTCGGCCAGCCAGCCCTGGTCGCGGCCCATGGTCGAGGCGATGCGCAGCGCGAAGCACTTTTTGCCGAGCAGCGCGTTGCCGCCATAGCCGGAGCCGTAGGACCAGATCTCGCGGGTCTCGGGGTAGTGGACGATGTATTTGGTCTTGGCGTTGCAGGGCCAGGTGGTCTGGTCCTTCTGGCCGGCTTGCAGCGGCGCGCCGACGCTGTGCACGCAGGGCACGAACTCGCCTTCCACGCCCAGCACCTCATGCACGGCCCGGCCCATGCGGGTCATCAGCTTCATGTTGACGGCCACATAGGGGCTGTCGGTCAGCTCGATGCCGATGTGGGCGATGCGCGAGCCCAGCGGACCCATGGAGTAGGGCACCACGTACATGGTGCGCCCGTGCATGCAGCCGTCGAACAACGGCTGCAGGCTGGCGCGCATCTCGGCGGGGGCCATCCAGTTGTTGGTGGGGCCGGCATCGTCCTTCTTCTCGGAGCAGATGAAGGTTCGGTCTTCGACGCGGGCCACGTCACTCGGGTCGGAGCAGGCCAGAAAGGAGTTGGGGCGCTTGACCGGGTCCAGGCGCTTGAAGGTACCGGCGGCCACCAACTGGTCGCACAGGCGCTTGTATTCCTCGTCGCTGCCGTCGCACCAGTAGACCGAATCGGGCTTGCACAGGGCCACCATGTCGGCGACCCAGGCGATCAGCCGGGCGTTGCGTACCCATGCGGGTGTATTGAGGCGCAGCCCCTGCATCGCGGGAGAGTTCATCCAAAGCTCCTGAAGTTGTAACCTGATTTCCGAAGGAAGCTCTGGTGTTGGGGCCAAGCTGCGCCTTGGGAAATCGGTCGGCCTCAACCGCTTGGAAATGCGTCCGAAGATCGGCTGGGGAATCGATTTTAGGGACGCGGTCAGCCATCGGGAAGCACTGCGGAGGCAAATCCATGCAAAACATGCATAGGGTTATGCCGTGAAAACCCGGCAGCAAAACGCTTGACGAAGCCCAGCTGGACCTATCCGCCCGCATCTGCCGCCAAAAAGCAAAAACCCGCTTCTGCAACGCAGAAAGCGGGTCGCGGGAACTGTCGCCGGCGAGACGCCGGTCGCCCCGTCAGCCCATGGTGATGGCGATCAAGGCCAGCAGGAACATCAGCACGCCGCCAACCAGGGGCAGCACGATCGGGATGCTGTGCACGACCGATTCGACGGGGTCCGGCGCTTCGTGAGCGGCATCGTGGCTTGG
Organism: Comamonadaceae bacterium; assembly: GCA_947476465.1. Lineage (GTDB taxonomy): Bacteria > Pseudomonadota > Gammaproteobacteria > Burkholderiales > Burkholderiaceae_C > Ramlibacter. The sequence continues at coordinate 89,447 of CANJQN010000002.1, forward strand.
GGGATTCTGGGGGGCGGACATGCGGGTTCCTCGTTGGGCGGCTGTTCGGTGGAAGACTTGATTTTAGCGTCCGCCGCACGCGGCCAGAGTGGCAGCCTAGGCCGCCTGGAGGTGTTCGGCCTGCAAGCCCGCCGCGCGCAGCGCGGCCAGCACCGCGTCCACGTGCTCGGGCCCCCGCGTGCGGATCACCAGCTCGATCTCCACGTTCTGCGCCGCCAGCAGGGTGAAGGCGCGTTGATGGTGCACCTCGATGATGTTGGCGCCGGCCTCGGCCACCGTGGCGGTGATGCGCGCCAGCGAACCGGGCACATCACGTGCGCTCACGCGGATGCGCGCAAGTCGCCCAGCCCGCACCATGCCGCGCTCGATGATGGAGGCCAGCAGCAGCGGGTCGATGTTGCCGCCGCACAGCACCAGAGCGACCTTGCGGCCCCGAAAGTGCGCGGGGTTCTTGATCACGGCCGCCAGTCCGGCGGCGCCGGCGCCCTCGACCAAGGTTTTTTCGATCTCCAGCAGCATCACGATCGCCTGCTCGATGTCGCCCTCGTCGACCAGCATCAGCTCGTCGACTTTGTCCCGGACGATGCGCTGCGTCAGGTGCCCCGGCGTGGCCACCGCGATGCCCTCGGCGATCGAGCTCTGGCCCACTGGCAGATCCGTGTGCTTGATGGCGTTGTACATGGCGGGAAAACGCAGCGCCTGCACGCCCACCACCTCGATGCGGGGCGCCAGCGCCTTCAAGGCGGTGGCCATGCCGGCGATCAGGCCGCCGCCGCCCACTGACACCACCACGCAGTCGAGGTCGGGTACGGCCTCGAGCATCTCCAGGGCGATCGTGCCCTGGCCGGCGACCACGTCGGCGTCGTCATACGGATGAACGAAGCTCAGCCCTTCGCGTTCGGCGAGCATCTGCGCGTGGGCCCGGGCCTCGTCGAGGGTGTCGCCGTGCAACACCACCTCGGCTTCGAAGCCGCGGGTGCGCTCGACCTTCACCCCCGGGGTGAAGCGCGGCATCACGATCACCGCCCGCAGGCCCAGCCGCTGTGCGTGATAGGCCACACCCTGGGCATGGTTGCCGGCGCTCATGGCGATCACGCCGCGCAGCGGCGCGGCGCCGGGCGCCGCCGCCTCTGCCACCAGCGTTGCGAGCTTGTTACAGGCGCCGCGCTCCTTGAACGATGCCGTGAACTGCAGGTTCTCGAACTTGAGAAACACCTGGCAGCCGGCCACCTCGGACAGGGTGCGCGACTCCACGCAAGGCGTGGCCAGCACCTGGCCCGCCAGGCGGCGGGCGGCGCGGCGGATGTCGGCAAGCTCGATCATGGGCGCATTGTGCGCCGTCGGGCTTGGCTGAACAGTCCTCTTTGTCCCACCTATTCCCTGTAGCATCAACTCGCGCTATCGTCCGCCCCAACGGCTCCTGGAGGGCTCCATGGTCAAGCGTTCCGCCGACGTGCAGTTTCTGACCACGCCGGGTCTCCAAGAGGCCCCGGTGCTGGACATGATGTGCTCGCATTTCGTGCTGACGCTGGCGGCCAAGCAGGGCGCCAAGTTCAATGTGCGGCGCGACCTCAATGGTTTGCTGTCGCTGGCCGGCCGGCACCTTGTGTGGCCCGTGTCCACCCTGGTGCGCCTGCGCGAGTTTCTGGTGCGCCGCTGCAAAGACAACGAGTTCTGGCGCGGCCATGAGGCCCTGGCCCACCGCGTGTTCCTTGAGCGCCACGGTGTGTGGCGCGGGCCCTACGAAGAAGGCACGCTGTTCTTCTACCTTGACGAATACGCCAAGGACCAGCCCAAGGACCTGCTGTCGGTGCTCAGCGTCACCGGCGACTGGATCACCCATGCGCTGAAAAAGCAAAGCACCCTGGTCGAGAAAAACATCGAAGCCCTCTCGGGCCTGTTGCAGTTGAACAAGGCCGAGCGCGCCCTGCTGCTCTACGGCACCCTGGCGCGCTACCAGCGCGATTTGCGAAGCATCCTGGTGGAGTTCAAGGTCAATAACGCGCCCGAGGCCTACGCCGCCCTCGCCGAGGTGGCCGGCGTCGCCGCCAGCGAAGTGGGCGAGGCGCTGCGCGTGGGCTCGCGCCTGGAGCGCATCGGCCTGGTCGAGAACCTGATCTCCGAGCACAACATCACCGACCTGGCCGACCTCATGAAGGTCAGCGAGAAGCTGCCGCCGGTGCTGATGCGCGAATACCGCGACCAGGCCGAGCTGATGGCCGTATTCACCCGGCCCTGCGCCAAGAGCCCGCTGGCGCTGTCCGACTTTTCCTTCGCCAGCGAAGACGCCCAGGTGCTGTGCTCGCTGCTGCGCAACGCCGTGGCCCGCAAAGAGGCCGGCGTCAACGTGCTGTTGTACGGCCCGCCCGGCACCGGCAAGACCGAGTTGGCCAAGGTGGTCGCCCAGGCTGCGGGGCTGGAGCTGTTCGAGGTGGAATACGCCGACCGCGACGGCAACTCGCTGTCGGGCCGCGACCGTTACCGCTCGCTGCAGATCGCGCAGGTGTTCCTCAAGGGCAGTGCCCAGTCGGCCCTGCTGTTCGACGAGGTCGAAGATGTGTTCCCGCCGATCAGCTCCGAGGCCGCGCAGCTGATGGCCCGCGCCGAGCAGGTCGCCGCGCCGGCCAGCGGCAGCGTGAGCGGCAAGGCCTGGGTCAACCAGATTCTGGAGACCAACCCGGTGCCCACGCTGTGGGTCACCAACCGCATCGAGCAGATCGACCCGGCTTTTCGCCGGCGCTTTGCGTACCACCTGGAGCTCAAATCGCCGCCGCCTGGCGCGCGTGAGCAACTGGTGCGCAAGTCGCTCGAGGGCGTGGCCGTGTCCGATGGCCTCGTCGCCCGCCTGACCGAACGCAAGGGTCTCACGCCGGCGCAGATTCGCACGGCGGTGCGCTTCGCCGGTCTGGCGCAGTCCGAGGCCGCCGGAATGGAAAGCCTGATAGAGCGCCAGCTGCGCAACGCCGACCAGGCCCTGGGCACCCGCGCCAGCGGCCACGGTGAGCGGCGCAGCGTCACCACGTATGACCTCGGCATGCTCAACGTCGAGACCCGCTTCGAAATACCGCGCATCGTCGCCGCCCTCAAGGCCAGCGGCCACGGCAGCCTGTGCTTTTACGGCGCGCCCGGCACCGGCAAGACCGCGCTGGCCGAGCACATCGCGCGCAGCCTCGAGCGGCCCTTGCTGATCAAGCAGGCCAGCGACCTCATGAGCAAGTTCGTCGGCGAGACCGAGCAGAACATGGCCGCCATGTTCCGCGAGGCTGAGGCCGAGAAGGCCGTGCTGCTGCTCGACGAGGCCGACAGCTTCCTTCAAGACCGGCGTGGTGCGCAGCGCACCTACGAGGTGACCGAGGTCAACGAGATGCTGCAGGGCATGGAGCGCTTCGCCGGCATCTTTGTGTGCACCACCAATTTGATGGACCGCATCGACCAGGCGGCGCTGCGGCGCTTTACCTTCAAGATCAAGTTCTTGCCGCTCACGGCCAGCCAGCGCGAGCGCATGTTCGTCACTGAGGCCTTGGGGGGTGAGGCGGCGAGGCTCACGCCCGATATCGTTGCGCGCCTGGCCAGGCTGGAGCAGTTGTGCCCCGGCGACTTCGCGGCGGTCAAGCGGCAAGTGACCATTTTGGCGGTGGAGTTCAGCGCGGAAGAATTCCTCGACCAGCTGGAGGCCGAGCACCGCATCAAGCCCGAGGTACGAGAGGCGCGCAGCATCGGCTTCATGGCTTGAGTCGCGGGCCGGCATGGCCCTTTCGTTGACAGCCCCTCCAAGATCGGGCAAGGTTATAGCTCTTCAGTATTCGTTCTCGCGACGAAAGCAGTAACCATGTCCTCCACCGACCGCGCTGGTTTTCGCCCCCCGTCCGCACTCCCGCCTTCGCGCGGCGATGCCACCGGGCCTCAGTCTTCGACCCCTTCCACACCGCAGACACATTGGCCGTCCAGTGGCCCGGCCTTGAAGGGCGCGGGCACGCCAGGGCAGGCTGACACAAAGGCACTGCCATCGAACAGCGGCACGCCGGATGGGAAGTCGATTTCGAGCTTTCGGGTCAGCGTGGGCACACCGTCCGCAGATGTGGTGTCAGAGCTCAACCGGGCTCTGGTTGAGCTCGTGAGCCTAGTGCCGCAAGACGGCAAACAGGCCAGTCAGAAGCACAAGAAGCAGTTTGAAGGAAAGCTCCAGGCATTCGCGGCGCTGGCCACGACATCCCGCGACGCGGCGCTCCATACTTTGGTCAAATCGTTCGAGATGCTCGCCGTCCACACGGATCCCCGGGACCATCGCACATCACTGTTCAGCGCAGTGGCCGAGCGTGTGTTCCTCGCGCTGGACGTCGGAGGAGACATCGCCAACTTGAACGCCGCGCTCGCGGCCATTCCAGGCGGCGATGTGCTGGCCGCTTCGACCGCCAAGGCAGCGCTTCCCGAGCAGATGATGCGGGCGCTCGCCCGGGCCGTCGGCGCGGCTACACCCGGGCTGTTCGGCGAGGAGGTCCCGCGGACCCATTTAGATGCCCTGCGAACGCGCGTGACAGGGGGGGCAGCCTCGGAGAAAACGGGGGAGTGGTTGCGTGGCATGACGCAGGGGTTGTTTGATGGCGTTCTTGGCAACGGACACCTACGGCCGTCCAAGTTCCCCACGTCCATCGGCAAGCTGCTGGTGACCTGGGCTGGGGAGTCCCTGCGGACGCTTTCTGGCGAGCAGTTGGCAGGCATGGCTCGTGGCGTGCTGAACGGTCTGCCCCCACCTTATTGGGCTTACCTTGTGACGCTGATGAACGGACTGCCGGCCCCCCAGGTAGGCGTCGTCGCAGCGGCGGCTGCAGGCAGCAAGTACGGCCTTTTCGAAGGGGCCGTACTTGCAAACCACGTTAAGGGCCTGGCGCCTTTGTATGAAGATCTCGCTCCTTTACGCCGAACGGCTTTCTTCTGCGGTATGGCGACCCATGTTCCGCCTGAAGGTCGAGTCAATCTGGTCACGCAGGTCGCGAAATTAGCCCGCGGACTTAAAGCGCACCCCATTCCAATCCTGGTGAAGGAAATCAGGCTTGGCGCGACCCTAGCAAGCGATCCCTTCGCGGAGTTCGCCCACGCAGGAGGGGAGGAAGGGCGGCTCGAGCGGTTGGAGACGGTGTTGCAGATACCCGGTGTGGCGCGCGCGGAGCACGCCGATCATCTCGCCAAGCTGGTGGACCGCGGTGAGATTCCGCGTGCGCGCGCCGAGGCGCTGTCCGATCGAATACCGGCCTTCGTTTTGAAATTGCTGCCGGCCCGTCTTGAAGCCGCCGGGCAGGCGTTGCGGCAGCGCATTGCGGATGCCTTGGCGACGCTGGACGGCGTATCAGACGATGAACTGGTCTCGGACAAGTCCGTGGCGCAGATGAACGCGAGCTTCTTGGCGCTGGATGAGGCCTGCGATACCTACGCCCGGGATGCCGGGTTTGCCGCGTACATGGAGGAAGGGGAAGGCGTTTCAAACAAAGTGCCACTGTCACCGATTGAAAGACTTTACGCAGCGCAAGCAGCGCTAGACAAGGACTACTACAAGTTCGACTTCATGCTGCGTACCGAAGTGGCCGTCCCGCCGGGCTTGCTGCCTGAGGCAGTCCCGCAGCATCTGTCCGCGCTGGCGAGACTGCGGCGGCATGTGCAGCCCCCGGAAAGCAAGGGCGACGCTGACCGCATTCATCAACTCGCGCGGGCACAGGTGGCGGCCAAGCTGACTTCGTTCGTCGACGCGTTCAGGAGCATGCCGGCAGGCGCCGGCGTGCCGTGGCCTATGAAGCTCGAGCCCGAACAGCCGCCGCCTGCCACGAGCAAGGCCGCTGCGGTTCGGGACAGCAAGGAGGCCACGGACACGAAGGCCGGTCCGCCGAAGGCCGTGTCGCAAGAGGTACCGCCTTCCCGCTCCACAACCACGGCTGCGGTCCGACCGCTCGATGAAGATGGTGATTGAGGGTTGTCTGAAACCGTGTCCCGTTCGGGCTGAGCCTGTCGAAGCCCTTCGACAAGCTCAGGGCGAACGGGTTGGTGTGTCGCGAATTCGTAAACTCACTATGGGCCCGGCGTACCTTCGATGCGCGGTTGCTCCCACCCCAGCAACTCCGCCAACCGCCGCACCACCCACACCGCCTCCAGTGCCGCCACCGGCGAGCCTTCGCCGCTCAGCGCCAGCAGCATCTTGCCCAACACGTCCTGCTCGGTGATGCCCAAGCCATGCAGGTGATTGCTGGCCTGCTCGGTGAGCATTTGCGCCATGTCCTCGCACAGCTCATAGCGCTCTTGCACGACCGACCGTGATTCGGTCAGGCGATAGCTGCCCGGCCGGGTGAACAGGGCCATGAACGAATCGGGCACGTGGACCTGGTTGGCGTCGTCGTTCATCTCACGCAGCCTTCGTCGGCGCTGCGTCGGCTACGGCAGCGGCAGCGGCGCGCAGCTTGTCCTTCTTGCTTGGCCGCTTGCCTTTGATGCCGCCCGTGCCGGGCGCTGCCAAAGGCGGCGGCAAAGGCGCTTGCGTGGGCTCGAAGCCCGGCACTTGCTCGCGTGGCAGCACCAGGTGCTGGCGCTTTTCGATCAACTGGAAATGCGCCTCGGTGGCGGCGCTGATAAAGCTGATGGCCAGCCCGCTCTTGCCGGCGCGCCCGGTGCGGCCGATGCGGTGCACGTACTGCACGGCCGAGCGCGGCAGGTCGTAGTTGACCACCACCGACAGGTCGGCGATGTCGATGCCGCGTGCCGCCAAGTCGGTGGTCACCACGATGTCCCAGCGGCCCTCGCGAAACTGCTCCAGCACCTCGGTGCGCTTGCCCTGGCTCATGTCGCCATGCAGGGGCGTGCAAAACAGGCCGTTCTTGTACAGCTTCCAGGCCACATGGTCGGCGGCGTAGCGGGTGGCGACGAACACCAGCACGCGCTTCCAACCGCCTTCCTTGATCAGATGGCGCAGCAGCTCGGTGCGGCGATCGGGGTCGACCGCGATGGCGCGTTGGGCGATGGCGGCCACTGGCGTTTCCGGCGAGCTGATCTCCACCCGCACCGGCTCGTGCAGCAGCGGTTCGGCCAGGGCCTGCACCGCCGCCGGGAAGGTGGCCGAGAAAAACAGGTTTTGCCGCCGCGCCGGCAGCAACGCCAGCACGCGGGCCAGTTCGTCGGCAAAGCCCAGGTCGAGCAGTTGGTCGGCCTCGTCCAGCACCAGCACCTCCACCTGGTTCAGCCGCAGGGCGTTGCGCTCGAGCAGGTCGAGCAGGCGCCCGGGCGTGGCCACCACCACGTCGGCGCCGCCGCGCAGGCCCATCATCTGCGGGTTGACCGAGACACCGCCGAACAGCACCGCCACCTTCGGCGGCCGCGGCGCCAAGTGCCCCAGGCTGCGAAACACCTCACCCACCTGCGCCGCCAGCTCGCGCGTGGGCACCAGCACCAGGGCGCGCACGCGGCGCGGCGTGTGGGCCGCACCGGCCAGCAGGCGCTCGAGCACCGGCAGCACGAAGGCGGCCGTCTTGCCGCTGCCGGTTTGCGCCAGGCCTAACAGGTCGGCGCCGCGCAGCACCACCGGTATGGCTTGCGTCTGAATGGGGGTGGGCTCGGCAAAACCGAGTTCCTCGCCGGCACGGGCCAGCGCCGGCGAGATGCCGAGGGACAGAAAGGACATCAGGGAGACCGGTGCAGGCGCGGTGCCGACAGCAGGGCGAGGTTGTCGGCGATGGCCAGATCGACATCGCGCCAGCGGCCCGCCAACTGCGCGGCGGCCACGGCCGTCTGCAGGGCCTGCAGATCTTTGACGCTGGGGGCGACCTTGATCTGCGCAACGGCGCCCGCCGTGTTGCCTGCCTTGAGCAGCAACATCACCTTGCCCGACCATTCGCTCTTGCGCACCATGTTCCTGCTTGACCGCAAAGCGCTGATTGTCCGCCATCGAGCCTTGCCCAGCTGCCGGGCCAGGGCCCGCAGGTACCATGGCCCATGTCTGCGACCGCCTTCAACACACTCCCCCTGTCCCCCGCCACCCTGACCAACTTGCAGCGCCTGGGCTACCTGGAGATGACCGCCATCCAGGCCGCCAGCCTGCCGCCGGCCCTGCTGGGCAAAGACCTCATCGCCCAGGCCAAGACCGGCAGCGGCAAGACAGCCGCCTTCGCGCTCACCCTGCTGGCCAACCTCAACCCGCGGCGCTTTGCCGTGCAGACGCTGGTGCTGTGCCCCACGCGCGAGCTGGCCGACCAGGTCACCGCCGAGGTGCGGCGTCTGGCCCGCTCCGAGGACAACATCAAGGTGGTCACTCTGTGCGGCGGCGTGCCGCTGCGCGGTCAGCTGGCCTCGCTGGAGCACGGCGCTCACATCGTGGTGGGCACGCCCGGCCGCGTGATGGACCACCTCGACCGCGCCAGCCTCAAGCTCGACGCACTCAACACCCTGGTGCTCGACGAGGCCGACCGCATGCTCGACATGGGCTTCATCGACGACATCACCAAGGTCGCCCGCCAGTGCCCGCCGGCGCGCCAGACCCTGCTGTTCTCGGCCACCTATCCCGAGGGCATCGCCAAGTTGGCCGCGCAGTTCATGCGCGAGCCGGTCACCGTGAAGGTCCAGGCGCAGCACGCCGGCGGCCAGATCGAGCAGCGCTGGTATGAGGTCAAGGCCGGCGAGCGCATTCCCGCGGTCGCCCGCCTGCTGTTGCACTTTCGGCCGGCCAGCGCGCTGGCCTTTTGCAACACCAAAGTGCGCTGCCGCGAGCTGGTGGCCGCCTTGCAGGCCGAGGGCTTTCACGCGCTGGCGTTGTACGGCGAGCTCGAGCAGCGCGAGCGCGACCAGGTGCTGGTGCGCTTTGCCAACCGCAGCTGCACCGTGCTGGTGGCCACCGACGTGGCCGCGCGCGGCCTGGACATCGCCAACCTGGCCGCGGTGATCAACGTCGACGTCACGCCCGACACCGAGGTGCATGTGCACCGTATCGGCCGCACCGGCCGCGCCGGTGAAACCGGCCTGGCCCTGAACCTGGCCAGCCTGGACGAGATGGGCTCGGTCGGCCGCATCGAACAGTTGCAGGGCCGCGAAAGCGTGTGGCACCCGCTGACTGAACTGACGCCCGCACCGGGCGGCCCGCTGGTGCCGCCGATGGCCACATTGCATTTGCAGGCCGGCCGCAAGGACAAGATTCGCCCCGGCGATGTGCTGGGCGCCCTCACGGCCGACCTGGGCTACACCCGCGAGCAGATCGGCAAGATCGACATCAACGAGTTCTCCACCTATGTGGCGGTGGAGCGTTCTATCGCGCCGCAGGCGGCCAGCCGCCTGAACGCCGCGCGCATCAAGGGCCGGGGGATCAAGGTGCGGCTGCTCGAAGGGGACGCTGATTAGCGGTCGCGTTCCCTCGTGGGCACCTCGTAGCCGCGGTCCTTCAGCAGTTTCACCCAACGCCTGATGCGCGCTCGCATATCGCGTTTCGTCGTGTCATCGACCGGCATCAAAGGCACCATGTCGATTGCAGTGCCAGGCGTCACGTACCCGTACCGCAGCAGCGCCATGTTGAACTCGCGATCCTTCTCTCGGTTCGCGACGGTTTTGGCCATGAACAAGTCAAGGACGTCCAGGCAGTAGCCCACCCTTCCGTTGGTGGCCTGGGTTTGCACCCGCTGCAGCCGGTCTTTCCATCCTTCGGGCAGGACCGCGGTTTCAGGCCCGACCCCTTGGGCGTAGTAGCCGTGCGTTGTGTGGAACATCGAGCCTTCGCCCAAGGCCCCCTCGATTTGAATCGACTTGTCTTGCGCGTTGAGCGGATACATGTCCGCCTCGGCCGACATCTTGAGCTCGGACGGCGCGTCTGGAATGGAGCCAAGAATCGACTGGCTTCCGACAATGACGAACTCGTACTCGTCGGTCACGGCTGCCGCCGCCCGGATCAGGTGCTCCAGATCTTCGCGGTTCATCTCAGGGGCCCTTCACCCGCGGCGCCCGTTTTCTGGGCGCAGGAGGGGCCACCTCTCCCAGCGTCACGCCTGATTTGAGCTGGTGCACCTGTTCGAGCACGCGGTGGCGAACGTCGGGAGGCAGGATGGTCGCCAGCGGAGATGCCTGTCGGAGTTCCCTTGAACGCCGGGTGTGTGAAAGCGCTCTGCGCCAGGCGCGGCGATGCAGGATGACGGACCACTCGTCCCACAAGAATCGGCTGCGCATGTCGCCAGATGCGCGCCACTTCTCCAATGTTTCGAGCGCCTGCTGAATCAACTCGGGATTTTTCTTCAGTAGATTGACCGCCTCCTGATGCAGCATGAGGCTTTGAAGGTCCTGCAGCTGGTGCTGCGCGTCGCTGGTGGATACCTTCACCGTGTTCGACCCACCCCCTGCCGACAGCCGCGCATGCGGCGGCTGAAGTGCCTCGCTCGCGACCAAGGCCAGGTCCCGAGAAACACCCAGCACGTTCATGACGCGCAGGTAGGTGCCGATCGTCGGAGTCGGCGCGCCCGCTTCGACCGCGCTGAGTGTCGCCCTGGAAATGCCGGCCTGCGCAGCCATGTCTGTCGTGGTCAGGCCCCTCTTCAGGCGCGCACGCTTGAGCCGCTCCCCTAACTGCAGGAGAAGCTGCCGATCAAGTACCGAGGCGATTTCGACGTTGGCTGGCATTTGTAGATCATTCTAGACAAGTAGGCATTAAATGTCCAAAACGCCATACAAAATAACATTGCGAAACGGAGCGCCCTGGGTCGGAACTTCCGATGCCCTACAGCGGCATCACTAGCGGTAGAACGCCTCGACCTTGCCCTTGAGCTTGAGCATCAAGGGGTGGCCCTTGCGATCGAGCGTCTTGCCGGCCGGCACCTTTACCCAGCCTTCGCTGATGCAGTATTCCTCGACGTCGTGGCGCTCCTTGCCGTTAAAGCGGATGCCAACATCGTGCTCGAACACGCCTGCCACATGGTGGGGGCTGCGCGGGTCGACGGACAGGTGGTCGGGCAGGTCGGGGCGGGTGGTGGGGTCGGTCATGGCAGCGGATTGTCTTCCATCCATTCCTGGAGCTTCGCTCCACGTTGTCTCATAATGGTAAGACCGAAAAATTCATCGGTTCGGCGATGACGCCCACTGGGAATCAGAACATGAACGTCAATCAATTCGTCTCCGTGCACGCCGCCAAAGGGATTGCGGGATCCGCGACGCAGGGCTTTCGCCAAGTTCATACGCGACGCACGTTCGAGGAAGTGGCTGCCCAGGTTCGAGAAATGATGTTCGACGGCTCGCTGCGCCCCGGCGACCGCCTGCCCCCCGAGCGCGAACTGGCCATCCTGCTGGGCGTGGGCCGGCCCGCGCTGCGTGAGGCCCTGCGCGCACTGGAGGTGGGCGGCCTGATCGAATTGCGCAAGGGCAAAAGCGGCGGCGCTTTCATCTCCAGTGGCAGCCAGCGCGCGGTGTCATCGGGCATGTCCGACATGCTCCGCCTGCGCAGCGTTCCCATTTCGGAGCTGTTCGAAGCGCGCGAATGGATCATGTCTTCTTTGGTGCGCTCGGCCTGCCTGCGCATCACGCCCGAGGAGGTGCAGGCCCTGAGGGAAAACATCGACCGCGCGGAGCAGCTTCACACGCAGGGTCGCTTTGACGAGCGCATCAACGCCAACTTCGAGTTTTACTCGCTGCTGGCCCGCGCCACGCGCAATTCCGTGGCGGAGATGATCATGCGCGGCTTGAGTGATTCGCTGCGCAGCCTGATTCATCAAGTGGGCTCGGACCTCGCGCCGAACTTCTTCACGCTGCGCCGCAGCCTGCTGCAGGCCATCGATGCGCACGACGAAGCTGCAGCGGCCAAGCGCATGGTCGAGATCGTCAAGTCGACCGAGGAGACCTACAAGCGCTTGGCTGCGGCGCGGCGCAACGCCTCCGGCGGTGAGTTGCTCATCGCGTCCGCGACTGATCGCGCCCAGGCCAAGTCGGCCAAAGCGAAAAGCCCGGCCAAGAGTCCGGCGCGCAAGCCGTCGGCAAAGGCCGCGGTGGCAAAGAAGGCAGTGGCAAAGAAGGCCGCGGCCCGGAAGTGACCGTGCGAATCAGCCTTTCGTTCCCCCCGGTCTGCTGATGACCCCGAGGGCGGACTCGGCGACGGCCATGCAGGGCCCGGCCGAGCTTCAGGCGACGGCAACCGCCGAGGAGGTTCTGGACCCGCTGCGGCGGCGTCTGGCCACGCTGGCGGTGGCCAGCGCGATTGCCCTGTCGGCCGTGTCGCTGACCGGCTTGAGCGTGGCGCTGCCGGTCATGGCGAACGAGCTGGGCTTGCAGCGGGCCACGGCGGTCTGGTTGGTGAGTGGCTTTCAGCTTGCGTTGGTGGCCACCTTGTTTCCCTTTGCCGCGCTGGGCGAGCAGTGGGGGTATCGGCGCACCTTCGCCCTGGGCCTGGTCTTGATCGCCGTCGCGTCGGTGATCTGTTCGACGTCCGAATCCTTCGCCTGGCTGCTGGCCGGACGGATCCTGCAGGGTCTGGGGGCTTCCGCTGTGATGGCGGTCAACCCAGCGCTGCTGCGCCTGTCGGTCCCCGCGCAGGCGCTGGGCCGTGTGCTGGGCTCCAACGCCATGGTGGTTGCGTTGGCCACGGCCTTGGGTCCCAGCCTTGCGGCGCTGGTGCTGTCGGCCGCGCATTGGCGATGGCTGTTCGCGCTCAACCTGCCCTGGGCGCTGCTGGCGCTGGGCATCGGGTGGTTCGTATTGCCTCGCCGGATCCAGGCCCCGGATCGCCGCTTCGACCACGGCGGTGCGCTGCTCAACATGGTCACGTTCGTGCTAGCCGCAGCCGCACTCGATCGGCTGGCGGCTGGCGGCTGGATGGCGCTTTCACTGATATCGGGGGCGCTCGTCAGCGGCTGGATCCTGTACAGGCACCAGCGGCATCGCAGTGCGCCCATGGTGCCGCTCGATTTGCTGCGCAACCGGGAAGTCAGTGCCAGTGCTGGGGCGTCGGTTTTCGCCTTCGCGGCCCAGATGACGGCGCTGGTGAGCCTGCCCTTCCTGCTGCACGACGTGTTTCACCTGAGCCTGCTGGCCACTGGCACGACCCTGATGGCCTGGCCGCTGGCCGTCGCGGTCATGGCGCCAGTGGCAGGGCGCTGTGTCGACCGGCAGTGGTCGTCGACCAAGCTGTGCATGCTTGGCGGCGCCTTGCAGTGCCTGGCCCTGCTGGCAATGGCCGGGTTCGCCCACCGGCTGGGCTATCACGCCATGGTGGCGCTGATGGTGGTGTGCGGCATCGGTTTCGGATTTTTCCAGACACCCAACAACCGCGCGATGCTGAGCGCCACCCCGCGCGAGCGCAGCGGCAGCGCCGGCGGACTCCAGGCGACCGCGCGCCTGACAGGGCAGACCTTGGGGGCTGCCGTGGTGGGCCTGAGCTTCCGGTTGCAGCCGGGAGATGCTGCCGCTGCGTGCGCTATGGCGCTGTTTGCCGCCGCCGTGTTCGCCGCCGCCTCTGCGGGTTTCAGCCTGCGGCGGCAGGCGGTCCAGGCGAGCCGCGCCTCGGGTCAATTCCATTGACAACTCGGTTTGGGATCGACCAGAATATGGTAAGACCTTAAGAGGTTGAGGGCGACAATGGTGCCCACCAATCAGCACAAACCCAGTTACAGGAGACAGCCACCATGCGCGCACGACGTTTCATGTTGACCCTTGCCGCCACGCTGCTCGCGACCGGCGTTGCGGCCCAAGACAACTATCCGACAAAGTCCATCACGCTGGTCGTCCCGGTCAATGCCGGCGGCGTGACCGACCAGATGGCGCGCGCTTTCGCCATCAGCATGGCCAAGTCGCTCGGCCAATCGGTCGTGGTGGACAACAAAGGCGGTGCGAACGGGGTGATTGGCGCCAACATTGTCGCCAAGGCGGCGCCGGACGGGTACACGCTGTGCTTTTGCTACAGCGGGCCGGTGTCGCTGGCCAAGGTCAGCATGGCTTCACTGCCCTACGACATCGACAAGGCGTTCGCCCCGATCACGCGGGTGTACGACATGAACCCGATCGTCGCCGTGCCCGCGAATGCGCCCATTTCGACGCTCGCTGACCTGTTGAAGGCCGTCAAGGCCACTCCGGGCATGAGCTTCGGACACACCGGTGTCGGGGGTGCGCTGCACCTGGGCATGGAGCTGCTGAACGAACAGGCGGGAGTGCGGATGACGGCGGTCGCTTATCCCGGCGAAAACCCGATGGTCCCGGACCTCGTCACCGGGCGGCTGAACGCCGGGCTGCTCTCGCCCCTGTTCGCCAAGGCCCAGGCAGCGGGCGGCAGGGTCAAGCTGTTGGCCAGCCTGGGTTCGCCGTCGGCGGTGCCCGGTGTGCCGACCGTGGCGGACAGCGGATTCGCGGGTTTTCACGCCAGCACCTGGAGCGGCTTTTTCGCGCCCGCCGGCACGCCCGCGCCGGTCCTTCAGAAGTTGTACGGGGCCATTCAGGCCGCCGCCGCCGATGCCGAAGTCAAGGAAAAGCTCGCGGCCGCGGGGCTTGCCCCGGTGGTGGGTCACACGCCCGAGCAGTTCAGCACCTTCGTCGAACAGGAAAAGCAGAAGTGGGCGCTGGTCGTGGCCAAGATCGGCGGCATCAAGAATTGATCCGCTGCAACAGGACAAGACCTTGACCACGAGTGCGAACGAGCGTGACCTGACGCAAGAGCTGGCCGCCTACGCCGCCGGCATCCGCCTGGACGAGGTGCCCGAAGCGGCACTTGGCCAAGCCCGCTTGTGCATCCTCGACACCCTCGGCTGCATGGTCGCGGGCTCCCGCGTCGACGACTGGAAGCCGTTGATGACGGCCGAGTCCGCCGAGAGCGACCGGAAAGAAGCGACCGTGATCGGCACCGGCAAGCGCCTGCCGGTTCAGGCGGCAGCGCGTGTCAACGCGTACATGGGCGACATCTTCGAGCTGAACGACCTGATTGGCGGGCACGCCAGCATCGGCAACGTCTCGGCCTTGTTGGCACTGGCTGAGTCCATCGGCGCGACCGGCGGCCAACTGGTGGAAGCCGTCGTTGTCGGTCTGGAAGTCACGGCGCGCGTCTACAACGGCTACTACCCTGCGATGAAGCCGTATGACGAAGTCGGCATGAACCCGGTGGTCTTCCCTTCGTCCTATGGGGTGGCCGCTGGCGCGGCGCGCCTGATGGGGCTGACCGAGGCGCAGCTGGGCGATGCGATGGGCATCGCCGGGACGCTGGCCGGCTGGTGTCCGGCGGAGGTCGTGTTTGGCGACGGCGGAACCGTCAAGCCCATGCTGTTCGGCGCATGTCCGGCCACCGCGGGCCTGACCGGCGCGAGATATGCGAAAGCGGGCATGACCGGCCCCAGGCGGCTGCTGGAGGGCCCGCGCGGCTACTTCGTGACCGCGGCGCGGGCAATGTTTCCCGATGCGGTTCGCGACCACACCACCTGGCATGTGGCCGCGCCGCGTCGCAAATACCATGCGGCCTGTGGCTATATCCACTCGCCGGTGGACGTGGTGGCGGCCATGCGCCGCGAGGGCGTCGACTTCAGCCGGGTGCGGGAGGTGCGCGTCGGGATTACCGAGCTCACCGTGGCGGCCGTGTCCAAGAGCCGGCCGCCGACCACCGGCAACGAGGCGCGCTTTCACCTCGAATACTGCGTGGCGCTGGCGGCGCTCGGCGAGGACGTGATCCTGCCCGAGCACAGCATTGAATTCGAAACCTTTCTGGCCAAACCCGAGGTGCGTGCCCTGCTGGAAAAAGTCCGCGTTGTGGCTGACCCGGCTCAGAAGCACTACCACCACTGTGCGGTCACGCTGGTCGATGGTCAGGGGCTTGAACTGGCGCGCCGCGAGGGCCGCGGACCCAAGGGCTCGCCGCAGAACCCGATGACCGACGAGGAGGTGCTGGGCAAGTTCCGGCGGCTGGTCTCGCACCGCCTGTCGGGCGTTGCGCTCGACGAGTACCTGGGCAAGGCGCGGCAGCTCGAGCGCCATCCGAACTGGGGCTGGTTGGTCGGTGCCTTCGCCTGAGCTTTAACAATCACAGGACAGCGTGTGTCCTGCGCAGGAGATCAATAGATGGTGAAAACGTATCCCGCAGTCCTGCTCATGGCGAGTCACGGCCGTCGCATCGCGATCGGGGCGGGCATCGTGCTGGCTTTGCTTGCATTGGTGCTGTTTGGTGTCGGTCGGGAACCGGTGACGCTGGTGGTGGGGCTCTCGGTGGCACTGGTGGTCTGGGCCGCATTGCGCCTGGCCGCCGAACTGATCGAAGTGGTGGCCGAGACGCTGTTGCCACGCTGAGAGACTGATGCGAAAGCTCAACTGGCGACGTGAGGATTCATGACAGAGATGCAAAGCAA
This sequence comes from Comamonadaceae bacterium, assembly GCA_947476465.1. GTDB lineage: Bacteria > Pseudomonadota > Gammaproteobacteria > Burkholderiales > Burkholderiaceae_C > Ramlibacter. The sequence goes on from CANJQN010000002.1 coordinate 105,754, forward strand.
TAACAAGACCTGGCCGGTCGTGGTGATCGGCGCGGGCCCGGTGGGCCTGGCGCTCGCGGGTGACCTGGGCTGGCGCGGCGTGCCTTGCCTGCTGGTCGAGCGCGGCACAGGCGAGATCCACCAGCCCAAGATGGATCTGGTCAGCGTGCGCACAATGGAGTTCTGCCGCCGCTGGGGCATCGTGGACTGGGTCGAGCATGCCGGCTACAACCGCGACTACCCGCAGGATTACGCCTGGGTTTCAAGCCTGAGCGGTGGCTACGAATTCGGGCGCGAGCCCTTTCCATCCATCAAGGACGAACCCTGCCCGCCGCAGAGCCCGCAAAAGCGCGAGCGCTGCCCGCAGAACTTTTTCGACCCGGTGCTGCGCCGATTCGTCCAGCAAAGCGCTCTGGTCGATGAGCGCCACCGGACCGAGTTTCGGTCCATGAAGGAACACGAACGCGGCGTCACCGTCCAGCTGGCCAATCTCGAAAGCGGCCAGGAGTATGAGGTCGAGTGCCAGTACCTGATCGGCTGTGACGGCGGCGCAAGCAGCGTCAAGCAGGCACTGGGACTTCAGATGGCGGGCAGCCCGGTGCTGACCTACACCACCAACGCCATCATCGAGTGCGAGGGCCTGGAGGCGTGGCACGACAAGAAGCCCGGCTATCGCTACATCTTCATCGGCCCCGAGGGCACCTGGGGCACCATGGTGGCCATCAACGGCCGCGACCAATGGCGCGTCTCGCTGGTCGGCGACGGGAACGTTCGCACCCTCAACGAGGACGACATGGCCGGCGTTTTCCGCCGCATGCTCGGCCGGGACGATGTTCCATTCAAAGTGCTGTCGGTCATGCCCTGGATCCGCCGGCAGCTGGTGGCCGACAACTATGGCCGCGGTCGCACCTGGATCGCCGGCGATGCCGCCCACCTGACCTCTCCGACCGGCGGCTTCGGCATGAACATGGGCATCCAGGATTCCGTGGGCCTGGGCTGGACGCTTGCCGCGCTGGTTCAGGGCTGGGGCGGGCCGCGTCTGCTGCAGGCTTATGAGATCGAGCGCCGGCCCGTCGCCATCCGCAACGTCCAGGAGGCGACCAACAACCTCAAGAACATGCTCAGTCCGCGGGACCAGCAGGGCCAGCTGCAGGGCGCGTTCGAGCCCGGGCCGGCCGGTGACGCGGCCCGCAAGGCCTTCGGCGAGGCCTACACGGCCATGATGAAGCGCGAGTGGCACACGGTGGGCATCCATCTGGGCTACCGCTACGAAGGCTCGCCCGTCGTTGTCCCCGATGGCACGCCCGAGCCGCCCGACACGGTCACCACCTACGAGCAGACCGCCCGGCCCGGCCACCGGGCGCCGCATGTCTGGCTGAAGCCGGGGTTGTCCACGCTGGACCTTTTCGGTCGTGGGTTCGTGCTGCTGCGCTTCGATCCCAAGGTGTCCGTCGAGGCCATGCAGGCGGCGGCGGCGCAACGCGGTGTGCCCCTGCAGGTCAACGATATCGGCGATGCCAAGGCGGCATCGCTTTACGAGCGCAAGCTGGTGCTGGTGCGGCCTGACGGCCACGTCGCCTGGCGCGGCGACGCAATGCCACAGGACGCGTTGGCGGTCATTGACACTGTCCGAGGCGCCGCCTGAAACCCCGATTGCACAGCACCGGATTCGATGCTACGGTAAGACCAAAAATCGTGGCCAGTTGCACCTAAAAAACGGAGACACAGATGAAGATGTTCAAGTCATTGATCAGGATGAGCGGCACGCGGCTCGCAGCCGCTCTGGTGGGCGCCGCCGCGCTGGCAGGCGCCGGCGCCGCCACTGCGCAGGAGTACCCCAATCGCTCCATCTCCCTGATCGTGGGCTTTGCGGCAGGGGGTGCCACCGACGCGGTCGCACGCGTCATCGGACAGGCGATGTCCACGCGCCTGAACGTGCCGGTGGTGATCGACAACAAGCCTGGGGCCGCGGGCATTCCTGCGATCCAGACCCTTCGCGGTGCGCCGCAAGATGGCTACACCCTGCTCCTGGGGTCGGGCGGCATGCTGTCCCAGGGGCCCGGATTCAGGCGCGACCTGCCTTATGACCCGCTGGTCGACTTCGTGCCGGTTTCCGGGGTGGCGAAAGTCAGCGGGGTGCTGGTGGCGCGCAGCGAGCTGCCGGTGACGAACGTCAGGGAACTGGTCGCCTACGCCAAGGCCAACCCGGGCAACACCACCTACAGTTCGTCCGGCGTCGGGACTGCCAACCAACTTTCGATCGAGTTGCTGGCCTACAAGACCGGCACCAAGTTCCTGCACATTCCGTACAAGTCCGACACCCAGTCAGCCTCTGAGATCATGGCCGGCCGCATCGATTTTTCGATCATGACCGCCAGTGTCGCCATCCCCCTGGTTCAATCCGGAAAAATGAAGGCCTTCGCAGTCACCAGTCCGAAGCGCATTGCCGCCATTCCCAACGTCCCCAGCCTTTCGGAAGCCGGTTTGCCCGGGCTGGACGCACTCGAGCCGTTCACGTTCTACGGCATCGTCGGCGCCGCAGGTCTGCCGCCAGCGGTGGTGCAAAAGCTCAACGCCGCGATCAGCGATGCCCTGGCCGATCCGGGCGTGGTGGCCAGATTCGCCACGCTCGGGTTCGATCCCACGCCGCCAGCCGCGCCCGAGCAGTTCGGCGCTTTCATGCGCTCAGAGCTGACGAAGTGGCGCGACCTGTCTGCCAATGTAAAAATCGACTTCAAATGAGCGCCAAGACCAGTTCGCTCCCGCGATCGCAGCATGGCGCTGCGCAGCGCGCAGGCGTCATCCGGATGCGCTATCAGTCCACGACTTCCTTTGACGACCTGCCGGGGTATGCCGCGGCTTTGCGCGCGCACGCGCGGGCGATCTTCGGCAAAGATGTCGAGGTGGAATTTTGCGGCCTGCCCGCTGCAATCTATGGTGGCGCGATGCCAGGCGAGGTGCTGGGCTACCACTACCTGAAGCACATGGTGCAGGACGCAGCCCTTGAGGCTTGCTACCAGAGCGAACGCTCGGGCATCGATGCTTTCATCATCGGCAGTTTCTCGGAGCCGCTGCTCAAGGCGTCTCGGTCGGCGGTCGATATTCCGGTCATGTCACTGCCGGAGAGCGCGTTGCTCATCGGCTGTTCGCTGGCCGACCGCTGCGCGCTGATCACCTTGTCGCCGGGTCAAACCAAGCGCGTCACCGAGATCGTCGATCGGCACGGCATGCAGTCGCGCACGATCGGCTGCTTCGACATGGGCGGCCAATTCGGCGAAGCAGCCCTGGAAGCGGCGCTCAGTTCGCCGGACAAAGTCCTGGCGGCCTTTACCGAAACGGCGCGGCGCGCCATCGCCGCGGGGGCGGACCTGGTCATACCGGCCGAAGGTGTCCTGAACGAAGTGGTGTACGCCAACGGCTTGCGGCGGATCGGGAAGGCAACCGTGATGGACTGCGTGGGCGTCGTGCTGATGCATGCCGAGATGATGGTCCGGGCCCGTCGGGTGTTGGGCCTTGAGGTAGGCCGCGAGTGGAGCTACCCCAAGGCAAGCCCGGAACTGGTCAAAACACTGCGCCGGGGCACCGGACGTGCCACGACCTGAGGCTGGCAAGGCCGGGGGCGCCACGCCACGCATGAGGCCCTTTTCTACTGCCGCAACGCGGCGTCGCGCAGCTCCACCAGCCGCGCCGCGTAGCGCGGCTGCAGCAGCGCGGCCACTTCGGCGAGGTCGCCTTGCGGATCCCCATCGATACGCCAGTCGACGCGGGTGCCGCCTTGTGGATCTTGCGTGAGCTCAAGCGTCGCGCGCATCCCGGCCACGGGCAGCGTCGAGCCGGAGACGGCCGAATAGACCAAGCGCATGGACGCACCGTCGCGTTCCTCCAGCCGCTCACGAACCTCGCCATTGGCGCCGGTGATGACCCGCAGGCAGCCCACACCTTCCCCCTCCAACCGGCAGTCCCGAGTGGCGCGGCTCCAGGCGGCCAACCCGCCGAAATCGCCGACCAGGTCCCACACCCGCTGCGCGGGCGAATCGATGTGCTCTGTGATCGTGACGATGTGCATGGCCGGTTCACTCCTGGTCTGGGTCTGGCTATGATATGGTAAGTCCATTAAGGTTGAACGCGACACCAGCGCCTTGCAGCGCATGGGATGCAGTTGCCAGGAGACAAGGCGAATGAAGAATGTGAACGGATTCCCGCAAGCCTTGCGCGCGGGCTACCTCGATACTCGCCTTGGCCAACTGCACTATCGCGTCTGCGGGCAAGGGCGGACGCTGCTGCTGCTGCATCCGCCACCACGCTCGTCATTGGTCTATCGGCGTCTCATGGCGGCATTCGAGGAGACGGGCGGCGTGCGGGTGATTGCGCTGGACCTGCCCGGTTTCGGGCAGTCCTGCGATCTGCCCGCGGGCATCACGATCGACGGCCTCGCGGACGTGGTGGCGCAGGCCATCGTTGCGCTGGACTGCGGCCCCGTCAGCGTCTTTGGTTTGCACACCGGTAACAAGGTGGGCGCCGCGCTCGCCGCAGCCCACCCCGCTCAGGTGGACCGGCTCATCCTGGCAGGCTTGACCCACAGCATCATTTTGGACGCGCAGCGGCGCAACGAGGCCATGCGCGCTTATATGCGATCCAAACCACCGACCGACCCGGCGCAGGATCCGCCTGCCTGGCGCGACGAACAAGTCGACCGTTTGAATGCGCGCGGTGTCGACACCCTGTATGCCGCCAACTTCAGCTTCGACCTGGCGGGCGTCGTGCCGGCAATCACGGCGCCCACATTGGTGCTGGAGCTGGCGGTGCCCCAGGAGGAGTCCCTTGGGCGGCATGCGGATTCATGGTGCGCCCAGTTGCCGCGCGGTCAAGCGGCTTGCGTGGCCGGGAACGACCGCGACTTGCTGCAATCGAGGCCGCACGAACTGGCGCGCATGATCACGCAGTACCTCAACGAATCGCCGGCCACGGCGTGAGCAAGGAGACACCGGCGTGAACCAGATCGATCTGAAAGGTCGTGTCGCCATCGTCACGGGGGGTGCGGCGGGAATCGGCCTGGCCTGCGCGCGCCGGTTTCTGGAGTCGGGCGCCCAGGTGTCCCTCTGGGACCTGAGCCGGGAAAGTCTCGATCAAGCGAAGGCCGAACTCCAACCACTGGGCCCGGTCGACACCCGCCAGGTCGATGTGGCCGACGCGCAGAACGTGCGGCAGGCGGCTGGCGCCGTCGCGGCGCAGTTCGGACGCATCGACGCATTGGTCAACAGCGCGGGTGTCTCCGGCCGCTTCGTTGCCACCGCCGACTATCCGCTGGAAGACTGGCAGCGGCAGCTCGACGTCAACCTGAGCGGCACTTTCTACTGCTGCCAGGCCGTGCTTGCGCCGATGCTGGAGCGCGGCTATGGCCGCATCGTCAACGTTTCCTCGATGGCTGGCAAAGAGGGCAATCCGTTCGCGGTGGCCTACTCCAGTGCCAAGGCCGGCGTGATCGGCATGACCAAGTCCCTGGGCAAGGAGCTCGCACCAGCAGGCATCTTGGTCAATTGCGTCACGCCGACGATCTTCAACACGCCCATGCACCAACGCACGCGCGTGAACATGGCCCCCGAGCAACTCGCGGCGCTCAAAGCCAAGATTCCCCTGGGCCGCATCGGCGAGCCGCACGAGGCCGCCGCCTTGATCGCGTGGCTGTGCTCCGAAGATTGCTCATTCAGCACCGGCGCGGTGTTCGATCTGTCCGGCGGCCGGGCCACGTACTGAGCCGTCCCCTTCGCGGTCCACAACCCCCAACCAGCAGGAGCCACACACGTGACCGATCCAGTGCATACCCACGCTGAGCCCTCGCTGCTCGCGCACCTGGCCGAGTTTTCCCACGGCATCCGCCTTGCCGATGTGCCGCCACAAGTGCGTCGCCAGGCACACCTGAATATTTTGGACACGATCGGCTGCATCGCGTCCGGCGCACGCCTTGCCGAATCGCAGCAACTGCTGCGAGCCGAGGCTTCGCGCGGCGGCCCGCAGGAGGCCACGGTCCTGGGTGGCGGGCAGCGGCTGCCGATCGAAGCCGCGGCGCGGGTCAATGGCTATATGGGCGATGTGTTCGAGCTCAACGACCTGATCGGCGGACACGCCAGCATCGTCACCGTCACACCGGCGCTGGCGCTGGCCGAATCCGTCGGCGCTTCGGGCGCGCAGCTGGTGGAAGCCGTGATCGCCGGCATCGAAGTCGTTTGCCGCGTCCACGGTGGCTTCTATGCGCATCAAAAGCCGTTCACGGAAACGGCCATGGTCCAGGTCACCATCGCCTCGGCGGCCGGCGCCGCGGCGACAGCGGCCAAGCTGCTCAAGCTGGACGCGCAACAAACCATGCACGCCATGGCGATTGCCGGATCGCTGACCAGTTGGGGTCCGGCGGAGCTGGTGTTCGGCGAGGGCAACTCGCTCAAGCCGATCCTGTTTGGCGGTTGGCCAGGATCCATGGGGCTGGTGGCCGCCAACTATGCGAAGAGCGGAATCACCGGCCCCAGTCGCCTGTTGGAAAGCCCCATTGGCTACTACTCGACCGTGGCCCGCGCCTACGACCGCGAGGTGGTGCTGGACTTTGAGAACTGGCGGCTGGCGCAGCCGCGCCGCAAGCTTCACGCCTGCTGCGGCTATACGCATTCGGCGATCGACCTGGTCGCGCGCATGCGCGCGAGCGGGCAGCTGGCCGGCGCGGATCGGGTGCGCGTGTTTGTTCCCCCGTACATCATCCCGGCCATCTCCAAGGGCGGGCGCCCACCGGCGACCCCGAACGAGGCGCGCTTCAACATGGAATACTGCCTTGCGCTGGCCAGCGTCGATACCGACGTGATCCTGCCCGAGCACAGCATGGACTGCGAGGAGCATCTCAAGCGCGCGGACATCGCTGCGGCTGTGCGCCGGTTTGAGGTGGTGGCCGACCCGGCTTACAACCACTACCGCTTTTGCCGCGTCCAGCTGCTCGACGAAGCCGGGCGGGTCGTGCGGGAGGAGAGCTACGATGCGCCGCGCGGCAGCGAATGGAACCCCATGAGCGACGATGAGGTGATCGGCAAGTTCCGCCGGCTGGCGACGCCCTTCATGACGGGCGTCCAGGCCGACAGCTACATCGCACGGGTGGAGCAACTGCAGGCGCAGCCCACCACCGATTGGTTGCTTCGGGCCTTCTCATGAGTGACGACCTTACTCATGAGACTGGAAGCATCCAGTGGATCTAGAGATCAAGGGCCATGTGGCCGTCGTCACCGGTGGTGCCCGCGGGTTGGGTGCGCAGATTTGCATGGCGCTGGCCGAAGAGGGCGCCCACGTCGTGGTGTGGGATCGCGACCACGCGGCCGGTGAGCTGGCTGCGGCAATCCGTGCGAACGGCGGCAGTGCGTCGGCGGTGAGCGCGGACGTCACCCACTCCAGCCTTGTAAACGAGACCGTCTCCAGCATCGTTCAAGAGCGTGGGTCGATCGAGATCCTGGTCAACTGCGCCGGGTTTTCACGTGACGGCGCGATCACCGAGATGAGCGACGAGCAGTGGCACGACGTGATCGCGGTCAATCTCCACGGCACGTTTTATGTCACCCGGGCCGTGACGAGAGTGATGAAGGCCAAGGGGTACGGCCGCATCGTGAATGTCTCGTCCCGTGCCCGCACGGGGGACAACTTCAAAGCCAATTACGCGGCAGCCAAGGAAGGCGTGGTCGGACTGACCATGGCACTGGCCATCGAGCTGGGCAAGAGCGGCATCACCGTCAACGCGGTTGCTCCGGGCTTTTGCGAAACCGAGCGCACACGGGGCCTGCCCTACTTCAAGGATCTGAAGTCACGTGCCCTTGAAAAGACACCCACGGCACGTCTGGGCAATGAGCGCGACATTGCTGATGGTGTGCTGTACCTGGTCGGGCGCCGCAGCGGCTACATCACGGGCGAGGTCTTGACCATCGCGGGCGGCCGGTGGCGATGAGCGCCGCAAGCCCTGCTGATTCATTCGTGCACTGAGGAGACATCCATGTCTGTCGAGAACATCCGCATCGAATCACTCAACGAACATATCGGCGTCAAGCTTACAGGCCTTGACCTTGAGTCCGTTGCGCGCGACCCCGCCTTCATCCGCCTCGTGAGGCAGTTGCTGGATGAACACCTGCTGGTCTTCATCCCCCAGCAGACGATCGAGGCGAACACGGCCCAGGAGCTCACCGCCAACTTCGGACCGCTGCTGGACATCAAGCGCGCCGGCAACAAGGCCCACCACGTCGAGGGCGCGCCCTGGATCAAGGTGATCTCCAACGGCTTGGCGCCAGACGGCGTTCCGTATGGCGATGGCAATTCTTCGGCGCAGATCTGGCATTCGGACTCCACCCCCTGGGAGGCTCCCGTTGGCCACATCGCGTTCTATTGCAGACAGACCGTCGACCCGGTGCCCAAGACCTACTTCAAGAACATGATCAAGGTCTACCAGGCGCTGCCGCAGGCGGTGAAGGACAAGGTCGACGAGCTTCGGGTGATTCACCACTTCTATCCGCGCCAGATCGAGGTGGCGATCCATGCCAATGGCCCGTCGATGCCGCTGGAGGACCGCAAGAGCGGCTTCGCGCATCCGCTCGTGCGCCGTGTGGTGGGCAACAACAAGCCCGTGCTGTACCTGCCCACCCGCCGCGACAGCATCGTCCAGGGTTGGTCTGAACAAGACAGCCGGGCCTTGTTCGAGGAGCTCTGGGCGTTCACCAACCAATGTGACTTCGACTGCGCCGTGGGCCTGCAGCCGGATGACTTCGTGATCTGGGACAACCGGGCCACCGTTCATGCACGGGACGGCTGGTCCAACGACCAGACGCGCATCATGTGGCACATCTCGTCGGAGGGCGAGATCCCGACGCCGCTGCGCACCAAGCGGGGCGTCAACACGATTGGCCTGGACCGCGACCAGGCCAAGGCGGCGACCGCGGCGATCTACAACGACTATTGACTTTGAGGCGTTCCCCAAATGGCTGATACCCCAACACTTGCCTGCGACGTTGCCATCATTGGTGGCGGCATCTCCGGGATGATCGCCGCCCTTCGCAGCGCGCAGGGTGGCCGCAGCGTTCTGGTGTTCGAAAAGACTTCAGACGATCGCTACGTTTGCAACTCGCGATTGACGGCCGGTATCTGGCACTGCGGCCAGATGGACATCCAGACTGACCCGGCCGCACTGGCTGAGCGCATCATGCAGGTCACAGGCGGCAATGCCCGCACAGACCTGGCGCAGGCGGTCGCCAAGGACGGTATCCGGGCAGTGCGATTCATGCAGAGCGTGGGGATCCGCTTCATCAAGGGGCCGATGGACTACCAATCGTTCATGCTGTCGCCGCCCACCATCACGCCACAGGGCCGGCAGTGGGAAGGCCGGGGCGGCGACGTCATGCTGCGCACCTTCGAGGCCGAACTGAACAAGCTGGGCGGAAAGATCCTTCGTGGACACCGGGCGATCGAGCTGACCAAGCGCGATGGGCGCGTCTGTGGTTTCACGGGAGAGCGGGCCGTCGGCGGCGGCTTCAGCGTCAATGCGACGTCGGTGGTCATCGCCGACGGCGGGTTCCAGGCCAACCCCGAGCTCACCCGCGGCCCTGTGACCAGCGACCCCAACGGCATCCTTCAGCGCAACGCAGCAACCGGCATGGGTGACGGGCTGAAGATGGCCCGCCAGGCGGGCGCCGCCATCTCCGACCTGCGAGGCTTCTACGGCCACGTTCAGTCCCGCAATGCATTGCAGTCGGACAAGCTGTGGCCCTACACCTGGCTGGACTTCATCCTGGCGGCCGGCATGATCGTCGGGGCCGACGGGCGCCGCTTCGCCGACGAAGGGCAGGGCGGGGTGCATGTGGCCAACGCCATTGCCGTGCGGCCCGATCCCCTGGACACCACCGTGATCTGCGACGAGCGCATCTGGGCCGAACGCGGCACCTTCAACATCCTGCCGCCCAATCCTCGTCTGGAGCAAAACGGCGGCACGGTGCTCAGGGCGGACACGCTGGAGCATCTGGCCGATCGCGCCGGACTGGACCGCGCCAGCCTCGTCGCCCAGGTGCGGGCCTACAACGAGGCGGTGCGCGGCGGCACGCTCGGATCGCTCTCGCCAGCGCGCAGCACGCACAAGTTCGAGGCCTTTGCAATCGAGAAGGCGCCGTTCTACGCCTTCCCCGCGGTCGCCGGGGTCACCTACACGATGGGTGGCATCTTGGTGGACGCCGACACGCATGTGCAGACCCCTGAAGGCACTTCGCTGCCAGGCCTGTATGCGGTAGGCTGTGCCACTGGCGGGCTGGAAGGTGGCGAACACAAGGGCTATGTGGGCGGGTTGGTCAAGTCCAGCGTGACCGGCCTGCGCTGCGCTGAAGCCATTCTCGCGAAATGACATCCAACCCAACCGGAGATTTATTCATGGACAGAAGAGCGGTATTGAAATCGGCGTTGCTCGCGGCGGGTGCCCATCTGGCCAGCCAGTCGGCCTGGGCCCAGGAATTCCCCAATCGTGCGATCCGAATCGTCGTACCGTATGCGCCGGGCGGCGCCTCCGACGTTCTGTCGCGCGCGGTGGCCGAGACGATGACCAAGACCTTCGGGCAATCGGCCATTGTCGAGAACCGTCCCGGCGCGAGCGGTACCACCGCATCCGAGCAGGTCTCGCGCGCCGCCCCCGACGGGCACACCCTGGTGATGGGCACCTCGGCGAGCCACTCGGTCAACACCATCGTGTTCCCCAAGACGTATGACCCGGTCACGGCATTCGCGCCGGTGGCGTTGGTGACGCGCGTGCCCAACGTGATCTTCGTCAACCCCTCGCTGCCGGTGCACACGATGGCCGAGTTGGTGGCCTACCTCAAAGCGAACCCCGGTGCGGGCATCGCGGTCAGCGGGCCCGCGACCTCGGGGCGCTTCGCGGCCGAACTGCTGGTGGCCAAGCTCGGTTTGAGCGTCACGATCGTTCCCTACGGTGGCAGCGCGCCGGCGGTGGCGGACGTGCGCGCCGGCCATGCGAAGGTGGGCCTGACCGACCTGCTGGCGCCCACGCCCTTCATCCGCAGCGGCGACGTGCGTGCCATCGCCGTCACCAGCCTGCGCCGCGCGCCGGCCATGACGCAGCTGCCCACGGTGGCCGAGACGGTGTCGCCGGGGTTCGATGCCGTCGCCTGGAACGCGCTGTTCGCACCGCCCGGCACACCGCAGCCGATCTTGGCCAAGCTCAACGAGGTCGTGCGCAAGACCTTCGAGGCGCCCGAGATGCGCGCGAGGTTCGAGCAGCTCGGACAAGAGGTCGCCATCGGCTCGCCAGCGGAACTCACGCAGTTCATCCAGGACGACATCGCGCGCTGGAAGGGCGTGGCCGCGACCAACAAGCTGTCGTTTTGAAGCGGGCACGCGGGAGTCACCGATGGATAGCTTGACGTTTTCTCCGGTTCACGAACTGTCGGCGTTGATGCTGGCGGGCAGGGTGACCTCCAGGGTGCTCACCGACGCCTACCTGGCAAGGATAGAGGCGCATGGCGAGCGTCTGCACGCCTTCGTCGCGACCTATGCTGACGAGGCCAGACGGGCGGCCGATGCCGCCGACCAGGCCATCGCGGCGGGGTACAGGCGGGGCCCTTTTCACGGCATCCCCGTGGTCCTCAAGGACAACATCGAAATGGCCGGCCGGGTCACCACCGGTGGCTCCAAGCATTGGGAGCACAGGGTCTCGCGCACGACGGCGCACCTCGTTGACCGCTTGATCGCCGCGGGTTTGATCATTCTGGGCAAGACGCATTCGGTCGAGTTCGCGATGGGCAGTTTCGGCACCAACCAATACATGGGGACGCCGCGCAACCCGTGGGATTCACGCGAGCACCGGGCGCCTGGCGGGTCGAGTTCCGGAACGGGTGTCGCGGTTGCCGCGGCACTGTCGCCCTGGGGTGTGGGCACGGACACGGGTGGGTCCGTCCGGATTCCCGCTTCGTGGTGCGGCGTGACGGGCCTCAAGCCGACCGTCGGGCGGGTCAGCACCCACGGCGTCATCGCCCTGGCCAATACGCTGGACACGCCCGGCCCCATTTGCCGCGACGTTGAGGACTGCGCCATCTTGTTCGACGTGATGCAGGGCGCCGGCGGCCCCCGTGAAGATGTGACGGTTGGCCTCAAGCGAGGCATCCGGGGGCTGGTGATTGCACAGCTACCTGACCCAGAGCGCGAACAGGTGGAGGCCGAAGTCCTGGCGGCCTATGACGCTTCGTTGGCCTTGATGAAGAGCCTGGGCGCGGACATCGTGGATGTGACATTGCCACTTTCATTCGACGAGATCGGCCAGCGAGCGGGGCGGATCATCGGCGCGGAGGGGTACGCCAATGTCGGGCACTTGGTCGAAGATCCAACGCTGCGCATCGACGATGCGGTTCGGCCCCGCATTCTCCTGGGCAAGAACATGAGGTCTGTGGAGTACATCCAACTGCTGCGCGATCGCGAGGCGCACAAGCAGGCGTGGAATCGGGCTTTCACTGGCATTGACGCCTTTGCGCTGCCGACCACGGCAACCGCCGCCCCGCTGCTTGACGAGATCGACCAGGCGGGTATCGCGTCAACGATGACGCGCCCCGCGAACTATGTCGACTGGTGTGCCGTCGCCTTGCCCAACGGGTTCACGACGAAGGGGCTGCCGACTTCACTGCAGCTGGCCTGCCCGGCTTTCGACGAACGCATGGCCCTGCGGACGGCGTGGGCCTATGAACAGGCGACGAAGTGGCGCCACGAGCGGCCCGCCCTTGCATGAGATCCCCTTGAGTCCGGGTCGCTGACGCGGCGCCGCGTGACGATGATTGGTCTCAAGCATCCTTGGGCCCCTGCCCGCGCAGCGCCACGCTGGGCGCGCGGCTGGCCGCAAATGCGGTCAGGCCGGCGTACGCGGCCAGGGCCAGGAAGACCCAGCGGAAGGCTGATGCGGTCCGGGCGGCGTCAAGCCCGTCCAGGCTGACCGAAGTGCCCGCGCCCATGTCAGCCGGCGCCTGCAGCAACACGAACAGCAGCCCCCCGAAGGCGGCGGTGCCGATCGACGCGCCTGTCGAACGTGTCAATGACATCAACGCCGCCGCCGCGCCCAGGTGCTCGCGTCCGGCCAGCACCTGTGTGGCCAGCTGGGCGTTGGGCATGACGGTGCCAAAGCCCATGCCGCAAATCGCGGCGGCGATGGTGACCGTCCATTGCGTGCCCGGCAGCAAGGCCAGCGCCAGCATGGCCAAGGCCGCGGCGCCCAAGCCCCAGGGCGGCAGCACGCCAGTGCGCTGGATGCGGCCCGCGAACCGGCCGGCCACGGTGCCGCCAACGACCAGGCCGAGCGTCAGCGGCAGCAGTTGAAGGCCGGAATCGACCGCGCTGGCGCCGCGCGCCAGATGCAGGTAGATGGGCAGCAGGAACACCATGGCGAACAGGCAGCCCGCGAAGCCGATGATCGTCAGGCACACCCAGGGAACGCCGCGCAGGCGCAGCACGTCGATGGGCAGGAAGGCGTGGCTGTGGCGGGCTTGCTGGCGCCACAGCAGGGCCCCCGCCGCCAGAGCCACCAGCACCAGGGCGAGGCTGGGTGGCGAGGCCAGCGCAAAGCGCCGCCCGACCTGCCCCAGCCAGAGCAGCGCGGCGCTGGCGCAGACGGTGAACAGCAGCACACCCACCGGGTCGTGTGGCGCGTTGCGGTGGATGGAGGTGGGCGCCTTGGGCAGGCGCAGCACACGCCAGGCGGCCAGCGCGCACAGCGGCAGGTTGGCCAGGAACAGCCAGCGCCAGTTGCCGTGGTTGACCACCACGCCGCCCAGCAAGGGGCCCGAGACGCTGGCCACGGTGAACACCATCGAGAAATAGACTTGGTAGCGCGGGCGATCCCAGGGCGGCACCAGCTCGCCGATCAGCGCCTGCGACAGCACCATCAGCCCGCCGCCGCCCAAGCCCTGCAGGATGCGTGAGGCGATCAGCGTCGGCATGCTGGGGGCCCAGGCGCAGGCCAGTGAACCCAGGACAAAAATGCCCAGCGCCCACAACATCACGTTGCGCCGCCCGAAGCGGTCACCCAGGCGGCCGTACAGCGGCGCCGTGATGGTGGCCGCCAGCAGGTAACCCACCACGATCCATGAGCTGTCGCCCAGGCCGCCCAGTTCGGCCGCGATGCGCGGCGTCGCGGTGGCCAGCAGGGTCTGTTCGACCGCGGACAGGAACATGGGCAGCATCACCGCGCTGAACAGGGTGAGAAACGACGCGTTGGCCGTTGGCGCTGTGTCGCTAGGGGTCGCCGTGTCGTGGCGTTGCTGCATCAAAAGATTCCGGGCCGAAGTATCGAGGCATGTTAGCGGCCCCAGCGCGCCGGCGGGGTCGCTTACTCGACGGCCATCACCACCCGAAGGACTTCCTGCCCGTACGCTTGCAGCTTTTTGGCGCCCAGCCCGCTGATGCCCTCGAGCTCGCCCGGGTGCCTGGGGTCGCGCGCGGCAATCGCCGCCAGCGTGGCGTCGTGGAAGATGACGTAGGCCGGCAGGTTGTGCTCGCGCGCCACCTCGGCGCGCCAGGCCTTGAGGGCGTCAAAGCGCTGGCGCCCGCCTTCGGTCAGGCCAGCCGCTACCGCGGCGCTGGCCAGCTTGGCCGTGCCGCTGGCGCGCCGGCCCTTGGCCGCGGCCGCAGCCACCGCCTCGCGCAGCCGCACCGTCTGCTCGCCGCGCAGCACCGCACGCGAGCCGGCGGTCAGCTGCAGGGTGTTGAAGGCCGCCGCGTCCACGGTCAGCGCGCCGGTGGCCATCAGCTGGCGCAGCACACCGCGCAGCTGGGTTTCGCTGAACTCGGCGCCGATGCCGAAGGTGCTGACCGACGCATGCCCGTGCTGCTTGACCTTTTCGGTCGCCTTGCCGCGCAGGATGTCCATGATGTGGCCCGCGCCGAAGCGCAGGCCGCTTTGCTGCTCGACACGGTAGATGGTCGACAGCAGCTTGCGCGCCGCGTCGGTGCCATCCCACACCTTGGGCGGCGCGACGCAGTTGTCGCAATTGCCGCATGTCGCCCCCACGCTCGGCACTTCGTGTCCTCGCGGCCCCCGCCCGCCTTGGGGCGGCCCGGCGGCGGGCGGATCGCCCTCGTAGGTTTCGCCGAAGTAGGCCAGCAGCCGCACGCGCCGGCAGTCGGTGGCTTCGGCCAGGGCCAGCAGGGCGTCGAGCTTGCCGCGCAGGGCCTGCTTGAAGTCTTCGCCGGCGGGGCTTTCGTCGATCATGCGGCGCTGGTTCACGACGTCCTGCAACCCGTAGGCCATCCAGGCGGCCGCCGGCAGGCCGTCGCGGCCGGCGCGGCCAGTCTCCTGGTAGTAGCCCTCGATGTTCTTGGGCATGTCCAGGTGGGCGACAAAGCGCACGTCGGGCTTGTCGATGCCCATGCCAAAGGCGATGGTGGCCACCATCACAATGGCGTCCTCGCGCAGGAAGCGGTCCTGATGGCGCTGGCGCATCTGCGACTCCAGGCCCGCGTGATAGGGCAGGGCGTTGATGCCCTGGCCCTGGAGCATCTGCGCCACCTCCTCCACGCGTTTTCTCGACTGGCAGTAGACGATGCCCGCCTCACCCGCATGCTCGCTCTCGATGAAGCGCAGCAGCTGCTGGGTCGGGTCCTTCTTCTCGACAATCGTGTAGGAGATGTTGGGCCGGTCGAAGCTGCTGACGAACTGGCGCGCGTCTTCCAGCTGCAGGCGCTCGAGGATGTCCTGGCGCGTGAGGGCGTCGGCGGTGGCCGTGAGGGCGATGCGCGGCACGCTGGCATAGCGCTCGTGCAGCACGGTGAGCGCGCGGTACTCGGGGCGGAAGTCGTGGCCCCACTGGCTCACGCAGTGGGCCTCGTCGATGGCAAACAGCGACAGCATGCCGCGCTCGTGCAGCGAATCGAGCTGGGCCAGAAAGCGCGGCGTGGTCACCCGCTCGGGTGCGGCGTACAGCAGGGTGATCTCGCCGCGCAGCAGCCGCTTTTCGACGGCGGCCGCCTGCTCGCCACTCAGGCTGGAGTTGAGAAAGGCCGCCTCCACCCCGGCCTCGTGCAGCGCGCCCACCTGGTCGTGCATCAGCGCGATCAGCGGCGACACCACCACCGCGATGCCCTGGCCCGCGCGCTGGCGCACGATGGCCGGCACCTGGTAGCACAGCGACTTGCCGCCGCCGGTGGGCATCAGCACCAGGGCGTCGCCGCCGCCGCAGACGTGTTCGATGATGTCGGCCTGCGGCCCGCGAAATTGCGGGTAGCCGAAGATCTCTCGCAGCACGCCCAGGGGAGCGGAAACAGGCGCGCAAAGGGAAGGGGACACAGTCGTGGACAAGATGGGCGCGATTGTGACCGACTTGCCCGGCGCACCTGCCGCCCAGAAGCCCTCTGACCGGCCGCCCCACGGGCCCTTTCTACAATCGCAGGATGACCGCCGTTACCTACACCCGGGGCCAGGCCCTGGCCGACCTGCTCGCCCGACGCATCGTGATCATCGACGGCGCCATGGGCACCATGATCCAGCGCTTTCGCCTCACCGAGGAACAGGTGCGCGGCGAGCGCTTTGCCCACCACGGCAAGGACGTCAAGAACAACGGCGAACTGCTCAGTCTGACGCGCCCGGACGTGATCCGCGACATCCACGAGAGCTTTCTGGCGGCCGGCGCCGACATCCTGGAGACCAACACCTTCGGCGCCACCTCCATCGCCCAGGATGATTACGCGCTCGGGCACCTGGCGCGCGAGCTCAACCTGGCCTCGGCCCGCATCGCGCGCGAGGCCGCCGACAAGTTCTCCACCCCCGACAAGCCGCGCTTTGTGGCCGGCGCGCTCGGCCCGACGCCGCGCACCGCCAGCATCAGCCCGGACGTGAACGACCCGGCCGCCCGCAACGTTGATTTCGAGCAGCTGCGCGCCGCCTACTTCGAGCAGGTGCAGGCGCTGGGCGATGGTGGGGTGGATCTGCTGCTGGTGGAAACCATCTTCGACACGCTCAACGCCAAGGCCGCGCTGTTCGCCATCGACGAATGGTTCGAGCAGTCTGGCGAGCGGCTGCCGGTGATCATCAGCGGCACCGTCACTGACGCCTCGGGGCGCATTCTCAGCGGCCAGACGGTCACTGCCTTCTGGTACAGCGTGCGCCATGCCCAGCCCCTGGCCATCGGCCTGAACTGCGCGCTGGGCGCGGCCCTGATGCGGCCCTACATCCAGGAGCTGGCCAAGGTGGCTGGCGACACTTTCATCAGCTGCTACCCCAACGCCGGCCTGCCCAATCCCATGAGCGAGACCGGCTTCGACGAAACGCCCGAGGTCACGGCCCGCCTGCTGCGCGAGTTTGCGCAGGAAGGCTTGATCAACATCGTGGGCGGCTGCTGCGGCACCACGCCCCAGCACATCGGCGCCATCCATGACGCGGTGGCGCCGCTCGGCCCGCGCAGCCTGCGCCGCGACGTCTTCTACCGGGAAGACAGCGAAGTCCCGGCCGTGGCCTGATCAGGCCGAAGGCGGCTGGCGCGCCCGCTGCACGCGGGCGGCGGTCAGCGCGTCGGCGATGTCCTGCGGCCGCAGGTGGTGGGTGAAGTAGGCGTCGGTCCAGCGCTGTCGGGCGAAGGCGATGGCGCCCGCCGTGATTGCGCCGATCTCGGTGTCGCTGGCTTGCGGCAGCTGCTGCCGCAGGGCCTGCTCGATCGCCTCGTCCGAGCGCAGCGTGGGCTGCGCCTGCGCCAGCCGCTGGCGCGCGGCCTGCAGCTTGTCCAGCGCCTCCTGGGCGGCGGCGCGCGGGTGGCGGCTTTCCAGGCTGCGCGGCAGGAAGGCTTTTTCCGGGCCATCGACGCCGCGCAGGTGCGACTGCACCGCCTCCATGATCTCGGCGTCGCGGGCGTGTTGCACCCCGGGCCGGCCGGTGGCGCCCGGTGGATTGTTCAGCCGGTTGTGCCCGGTCAACACCGCGCGCAGCCGCGCCGCCAGCCCGGTCGCCTGCGCCGCCGGCCCCATGACCAACTGGCCGTCGGGCTCCTTGAGCACGGGGCCCGACGCGTTGTGTGCAATGGCCTCCAAGGTCTGGCGCGTGAGCCAGGGCCTGGCCGCGGCCGGCCCGCCGGCGTCATGCGCCATCGGGCGCTCCTTGCGGGCGGCCCGGCGCGTTCACGTGACCTGCCCCGCCGGTTCCAGGGCGGCCAGCGTCTCGGCGATGGCGTCGTCCACAGCGTGGAGCAACGCGTGCTGGTGCGCCACTTCGTCGCCGCCGCTCAGGCTGGCCTCGGCCTGGGCGGCGGCCGCCGCCAGCCGGTCCGCGCCCATGGTGGTCGCGGTGCCCTTGAGCGTGTGCATCAAACGCTGGGCTTCTTCGCGGGGCACACTGTTGAGCAGGGTCGGCAGCCGGTCTCGGGTGCCCCGCAGGTTCTCGGCGAAGCTGGACAACAGGTGCTCGTACAGGCCGGTGTCGCCACCGAGCCGGCCGATCGCGCTCTCGCGATTGAGTACCAGCAGCGCGGTGTCCGTGCCGTCGTCCGCCGGGAACGGCGCCGGGGCGCTGGTGGCGGCGCCACCGGTGCCCCGGATGTGGTGCAGCAGCGTCGCGACCAGTTCGTCGATGTCGAAGGGCTTGCCGACGTGGTCGTTCATGCCGGCCGCCAGGCTGTCCAACCGGTCGCTTTTCATCGCATTGGCGGTCATGGCGATGATGGGCAGGCGCCAGTTGCCGTCCTCGCGGATGGCGCGAGCGGCGGCGTGCCCGTCCATCACCGGCATCAGCACGTCCATCAGCACCGCGTCGTAGGCATCGCCGTGCTGGCGCACCCGCTCCAGGCCTTCCAGCCCGTCGTTGGCGACATCGACCTGCGCGCCCCGTTTCTTCAGCAGCTCGCAGGCGACCTGCTGGTTGATCGGGTTGTCCTCGACCAGCAGCAAGCGCAGGCCGGCCAGCGGTTGGCCTGCGGAAAACGCGGGCCCGCCCGCCGTCAGGGCCGGCAGCTCGCTTGTGCCGGCGGGGGCAGCAGCGATTGGCAGCTCCAGCTCGAACCAGAATCGGCTGCCGCGCCCGGGCGCGCTGTCCAGGCGCAGTGCGCTGCCCATCATCAGCAACAGCTTGTTGCTGATGGACAAGCCCAGCCCGGTGCCGCCGAACTTGCGCGCGGTCGAATCGTTGGCCTGGCCGAAGTCGCTGAAGATGCGGGCCTGCTCATCGGGCGCGATGCCGATGCCGGTGTCCGACACCGACACCTGCAGCAGCAGCCGATCGCCGTCGCGCGCCACCTGACGTAGCGCAAGGCTGACCGTCCCGCGCTCGGTGAACTTGATCGCGTTGCCGCCCAGGTTGATCAGCACCTGCCGCAGCCGCTGGTCGTCACCAATCAGCCGCGCCGGCAGCTGCGGGTCAAGCTCGAAGCGCAAGGCCAGATCTTTGGCGCCGACGTTGCCCGAGAGAATCACCGACAGGTCGCGCATCAAATCCCGCAACGCGAAGGGGTGCGGATCGAGCGTCATCTTGCCGGCCTCGATCTTGGACAGGTCGAGGATGTCGTTGAGCAGCGAAAGCAACGATCGCGCCGCGCGTTCGGCCTTGCCGGCGTAGTCCTGTTGCCCCTCATCGAGCGGCGTGCCGCGCAGCAGCGCCAGCATGCCCAGCACCGCATTCATTGGCGTGCGCAGCTCATGGCTCATGTTCGTGAGGAAGCGGCTCTTGGACTGGCTGGCCTCCAGCGCCGTGTCGCGTGCCTGGCGCAGCTCGGTCACGTCCAGGCCCAGCACGAAAAAGCCCCGCACCTGGCCCTGGTCCACATCGGGGATGTAGTGCAGCTGCCAGCTGGACTTGCGGCCGCGCAGGTCGGAGGCGGTGTGCTCGAAGTGACGCGCCTCGCCGCGCAGCACGGCCTCTACGTGCGGCTCCATCGCGCGGTACAGGTCGTCGCCGAAGATCTGCGGCGACAGCTGCGCGCCGACCAGCTCGAAAGCCTCGCGGCCGAACACCTCGCGAAAGCGCCGGTTTACGAAGCGGCACAAGCGCTGCGCGTCCCAGTAGGACACGCGCGCCGGCAGGTTGTCGGCGATCACGCGCATCAGGTGTTCGCTGTCTTGCATGCGCAGCTCGGCCACCTTGCGCCGGCTGATGTCCGAGGCCATGCAGATGAAGCTGGTGACCACGCCCTGCGCGTCGCGGGTGGGCTGCAACTCGGCGTCGGTCCAGAAGAAACTGCCGTCCGGGCGCAGGTTGGCCAGCTCCATGCGGCGCGCCTGGCGCCGGTCGATCGCGTCCTGGAAAGCGGCCTGGGCATGCGGCTCGGTGCCCACCACTTGCGGCAGTTCGCTGGCGCGGTGGCCGGACCAGGCCTTTTCGTTCAACCCGGTCAGCCGCTCGAAACCAGCGTTGGCCCAGGTGATGCGTCCGTCGGTGTCCAGCCCGAACACCGCGCTGGAGGTGCGCTCGACCACGCGGGCCATGCGCTCGAGGTCGGACGTCATGCCGGCGGCGATGCGCTGGGCGCGATCGCGCGAGGCCAGCGCCAGCCAGGCCACCTGCCCCAGCAGGATCGACAACGCCAGTCCGCCCAGGCCGATGAACCAGGGCAACGAGTGACCTGATGACAGGGGCGGCACTGGCCCGGAACGGGCGCTCAGCACCGCTGCGGCGGTCAGGCCTAGCCCGATCGTGAACACCGCGATCCCCGCCAGCACGGCGGACAGGTTGCGCATGACAGAGGGCAGGCGCTTCCAGCTCAGCCATAGCGATCCAGGAATCTTCATTCTTCTTGCGTAGTGGCGGTACTCTGCGCTCCCTTCGTGGAGCGTGGCTGTGGCAGGATAACTGCCGTTGGGCTTGCGCGCGGTTTTCAGCCCTACAGCCTTCATCCCTGCCGCCGTATTGCCACGCCGGGTGTTGCGCTTTCGCCAGCGTTGCCGGCTTGCGTAAAATGGACCGCCTCAAGGAGCGCTGCAGCGGCCGATTCCCCTCGGCTGTCAGGCTTGAGAACCCGATTCAACCGCGCTCACCTCGCATTCTCCGCCGGCCCCTGTCGGCATCCCAAAGCCAGGTGAGTCGCCATGCCGCCCCCGTCGTCCGTCCAACCCCCTGCCCTGCGCCTTGCCGGGCTTGAGCCCGTGTCCATCGACCCCGGGTCGCTGTTCGTCAACATCGGCGAGCGCACCAACGTCACCGGCTCCAAGGCCTTTGCCCGCCTCATCCTCAATGGCCAGTTCGAGGAAGCCCTGGCCGTGGCCCGCCAGCAGGTGGAAAACGGCGCCCAAGTGATCGACATCAACATGGACGAGGCCATGCTCGACAGCAAGGCCTCGATGGTGCGTTTTCTGAATCTGATTGCTGGCGAACCCGACATCGCGCGCGTGCCGATCATGGTCGACAGCTCCAAGTGGGAGGTGATCGAAGCCGGCCTGCGCTGCATCCAGGGCAAGGGCATCGTCAACTCGATCAGCATGAAGGAAGGCGAAGCCGAGTTCCGCCGCCAGGCCCGCCTGATCCGCCGCTACGGCGCGGCCACCGTGGTGATGGCCTTCGATGAAAAGGGCCAAGCCGACACCTTTGAGCGCAAGACGAAGATCTGCGCGCGCGCCTACCGGATCCTGGTCGACGAGGTCGGCTTTGCGCCCGAGGACATCATCTTCGACCCCAACATCTTCGCGATTGCCACCGGCATCGAGGAGCACGACAACTACGCGGTCGACTTCATCGAGGCTGTCCGCTGGATCAAGCGCAACCTGCCCGGCGCCAAGGTCTCTGGCGGCGTCTCGAACGTGAGCTTTTCCTTTCGCGGCAACGACCCGGTGCGTGAGGCCATCCATACCGTGTTTCTGTACCACGCCATTCAGGCGGGCATGGACATGGGCATCGTCAACGCCGGCATGGTGGGGGTGTATGACGATCTCGAGCCCGAGTTGCGCGAGCGGGTGGAGGACGTGGTGCTCAATCGCCGCACGGACGCCGGCGAGCGGCTGGTGGAGATTGCCGAGCAGGCCAAAGGCGCGGCCAAGGACGACAGCAAGCGCAACGAATGGCGCGCCGGCACCGTGGCGCAGCGGCTGTCGCACGCGCTGGTGCTGGGCATCACCGACTTCATCGTGCAAGACACCGAAGAAGCGTACCGGGGCATCCTGGCCGATGGCGGGCGGCCCCTGCACGTGATCGAGGGCCCCCTGATGGATGGCATGAACATCGTGGGTGACCTGTTCGGCCAGGGCAAGATGTTCCTGCCGCAGGTGGTCAAGTCGGCCCGCGTGATGAAGCAGGCCGTGGCCCACCTCATCCCCTACATCGAGGAGGAAAAAAAGCAGCAGGCCGCCGCCGGCCAGGACGTGAAAGCCAAGGGCAAGATCGTGATTGCCACCGTCAAGGGTGACGTGCACGACATCGGCAAGAACATCGTCACCGTCGTGCTCCAGTGCAACAACTTTGAAGTGGTGAACATGGGCGTGATGGTGCCCTGCCACGAGATTTTGGCCAAGGCCCGGGAAGAGGGCGCCGACATCGTCGGCCTGTCCGGGCTGATCACCCCCAGCCTGGAAGAAATGCAGTACGTCGCCAGCGAGATGCAAAAGGACGCGCATTTCCGCGGCCGCAAGATTCCGCTCTTGATCGGCGGCGCCACCACCAGCCGCGTGCACACCGCAGTCAAGATCGCGCCCCATTACGAGGGCCCCGTGGTCTACGTGCCCGACGCCTCGCGCAGCGTGAGCGTGGCCAGCGGCCTTTTGTCGGACCACGCGGCCAAGTACATCGCCGATCTCAACGCCGACTACGAGAAAGTGCGCCAGCTGCACGCCAACAAGAAGCAGGTGCCGCTGTGGCCCCTGGCCAAGGCGCGGGCGAACAAGTGGTTGCCCACCCCCGTTCGCCCTGAGCCAACTCCCGTTCGCCCTGAGCCTGTCGAAGGGCCGCAGACCTTAGCCTGGCGTGGCTACACCCCGCCCGTGCCCAAGTTCATCGGCCGGCGTGTGTTGCGCAACTTCGACCTGTCTGAACTGGCCAACTACATCGACTGGGGCCCCTTCTTCCAGACTTGGGACCTGGCCGGCGCCTTCCCCGCCATCCTGCGCGACGAAGTGGTGGGCGCCGAGGCCCTGCGCGTGCATGCCGACGGCCAGCAGATGCTCAAGCGCCTGATCGAGGGCCGCTGGCTCACGGCCAATGCAGTCATGGGCCTGTGGCCCGCCAACAGCGTGAACGACGACGACATCGAGCTCTACACCGACGAGACGCGCTCGCAGGTCGCCCTGACCTGGTTCGGCCTGCGCCAGCAGACCGAAAAGCACAAGATCGACGGCGTGACGCGCCCCAGCCGCTGCCTGGCCGATTTCGTCGCGCCCAAGGGCGTGGCCCCTGACTACGTGGGCGCCTTCGCCGTCACCGCCGGCATCGGCGTCGACAAGCGGGAAAAGCTGTTCCAGGACGGCCACGACGACTACTCGGCCATCATGCTCAAGTCGCTGGCCGACCGGCTGGCCGAGGCTTTTGCCGAATGCCTGCACGAGCGTGTGCGCAAGGATTTCTGGGGCTACGACGCGCACGAGCAGCTCTCGGGCGATGACCTGATCGCCGAAAAATACCGCGGCATCCGCCCGGCACCCGGCTACCCGGCCTGCCCGGACCACAGCGTCAAGCGCGACATGTTCGACCTGCTCCGGCCGCTGGAGATCGGCATGGGCCTCACCGAAAGCCTGGCCATGATGCCGGCCGCCAGCGTCAGCGGCTTTTACCTCAGCCACCCCGACAGCGTGTACTTCAATGTGGGCAAGATCGGGGAGGACCAGCTGCTGGACCAGGCGCGCCGGCGGGGGATCGAGCGGGCGAAGCTGGAGCGGTTGCTGGCGCCCAATCTCTGACCGGCCGTCAACGCCTCAGCGCACGGCCTCCCACCAGCGCGTCGATCGGAACTCCCGGTCGGCATCCACCCATTCACCCAGGCGCGGCGTCACCAACTCGACGCCCAGGCGTGCCGCCTCGGCCGCCGTGCGGCGGATCGGTTCGTCCCAGTCGTGGAAGGCCAGGTTGAACGTCAACCAGTGCACGGGGAACATGCGCCGGGCGCGTACATCCCGGTGGACCTGCACGGCCTGTTCGGGCGCCATGTGGATGTCGTTCCAGGCCTCACCGGGCCCATAGGCGCCGATCTTGACGAAGGCCATGTCGAACGGGCCGAGGCGAGCGCCGATTTCCGCAAGGTGCCTGGAGTAGCCGGTGTCGCCGCTGTAGAAGAACCGGTGCTGCGGACCGGCCAACGACCAGCTCGACCACAGCGTCGGGCTGTGGTTGCCGGGTGCGCGGCCCGAATAGTGGCGCGTCGGCGTGGCGATGATCTTCACGCCGCCCAGCGTGTGCTCTTGCCACCATTCAAGTTCCACGATCTGGGCCGGCGCGACGCCCCACCTTTCGAGGTGGGCGCCGATGCCCAGCGGCACGATGAACTTGGCGCCGCGTTGGGCCAGGTGGCGCGTGGCGTCCATGTCCAGATGGTCGTAGTGGTCGTGCGAGATGAGAACGGCGTCGATCGGGGGCAGATCGGCCAAGGCGATCGGCGGCGCATGGAAACGCTTTGGGCCGATGGGCACCGGCGACACCCGCTCGGCGAACACGGGATCGAGCAGCAGGCGCAACCCGTCGAGCTCCACATAGGTGCTGGCATGGCCGATCCAGAAGGCGCGCAGTCCGCTGGCCGGGGGCGCGGCTGCCAGCGCCGCCTTGTCCACGGGCAGCACGGGAAGCGGCCCGGGTGGCTCGCGCCGCTCGTCACCCGAGAACTGCCGCATGAGGTATGCGCCGAGCGCGCGCAGGCTGGTGGCCGCCTCCGGCTCGAGGTTGACGAACCGGCCTTCGCGGTACTGCGGATTGGCCTTGGCACGCGCCAGGCGTTCGCCGGAAAGGTCCGCCCCGAACTGCGGAAGTGAAAGTACAGCCCAAGCTGCCGCCACGAGCACCGCCACCACGACGGCGATGCCGATGATGACCGACCGCAAAACTCTGGATTTCATGGGACCTCTTTACTTATTCTGCGCAGGACGTGCGGAGATTAACCCTCGCAATCTCCGCATGGGGCGCGGCGATCAACTGGAACCCAACGCCCCCCTTCGCAACTGAACCGCCTCCGCCACATGCGCCACCTCCACCGTCTCGCTGGCGTCCAGGTCCGCCAGCGTGCGGGCCACCTTCATCGCGCGGTGGGTGCCCCGGGCCGTCCAGCCCAGGCGGGCGGCGGCGCGGTGCAGAAAATCCTGCGCCGGGCCCGAGAGCCGGGCATGGGTGTCGATGTCGCGTCCCTGCAATGCCTGATTGGCCGCGCCCTGTCGGTCCATCGCCCGCTGCCGCGCCGCGGTGCAGCGCTCTCGTACCGGCAGCGACGCTTCGCCGGCCGGCGCGTGCAGCAGCGCCTGGGGCGGCAGGGCCGGCACTTCCACCTGCAGGTCGATCCGGTCCAGCAAGGGGCCGCTGAGCTTGCCCTGGTAGCGGCTGACCTGGTCGGGCGTGCAGCGGCAGGCCTTCTGCGTCGCGCCCAGCCAGCCGCAGGGGCAGGGGTTCATGGCCGCGATCAACTGAAAGCGCGCCGGGAACTGCGCGCTGTGGGCGGCGCGCGAGATGCGGATGCTGCCGGTCTCCAGCGGTTCGCGCAGCGCCTCCAGCGCCGGGCGGGGAAACTCCGGCAGCTCATCGAGGAACAGCACACCGTGATGGGCCAGTGAGATTTCACCCGGGCGCGGTGGCGAGCCGCCGCCCACCAGGGCCACCGCGCTGGCCGAGTGGTGCGGGCTGCTGGTGGGCCGGTGCGCCCAGCGCTCGGCCGCAAAGCGCCCGGCCAGGCTGGCGATGGCGGCGCTCTCCAGCGCCTCGGTCACGGTCATGGGCGGCAGCAGGCCGGCCAGGCGCTGCGCCAGCATCGATTTGCCCGAGCCGGGTGGCCCGACCAGCAGCAGGCTGTGGCCGCCGGCGGCGGCCACCTCCAGCGCGCGCCGGGCCAGGGCCTGGCCCTTGACGTCGGCCAGGTCGGGCCCGTCGGCGCATGGCGCCAGCCCGGCAGGCGCCTGGGCCCGCGACCAGCCGTCTTGGCCATCCGCCAGTGGCGCCGACCCGCCGGGCAGGAAGCGGCGCACCACATCCAGCAGGTGCACCGCGCGCCAGATGGCGGCGCCCGGCACCAGGGCGGCTTCTTCGGCGCTGCGCGGCGGCAGCACCAGGGCGGCCGATTCGCCGGCGGCTTGAATCGCCAGGCTGATGGCCAGCGCACCGCGCACCGGTCGCAGCTCGCCTGACAGCGACAACTCGCCCATGAACTCGAAGGCCTCGACCGCCGCCGCGTCCAGCTGCCCGCTGGCCGCCAGGATGCCCACGGCGATCGGCAGGTCGAAGCGGCCCGAGTCCTTGGGCAAGTCGGCCGGGGCCAGATTGACGGTGATGCGCTTGTTGTGCGGGAACTCCAGCCCGCAGGTCTGCAGCGCCGCGCGCACCCGCTCGCGCGCTTCTTTCACCTCCACATCGGCCAGCCCCACCAGCGTGAAGCTGGGCAGGCCGTTGGCCAGATGTACCTCCACGCGCACGGGTGCGGCCTGCAGGCCCAGCAGCGCGCGGCTTTTCACGACGGACAAGCTCATGGTATTCCCCCCTGCCGGCGATATTAGTTCCTTTGTATTCATTGGTGAGCTCCCGCTCTTGGTGCGGCTTCGCGGTGGTGCGCTCCTATTCGGCGCGCTGCACGTGATTGGTGCGCCGTGTGCGCTGGCCGCCGCCGCTGACGCCGCTTCAAGGTAAGCTGAGGCGGCACTCATGGCTCAACCATGTCTGGCACGGCTCGTGCTTTGAGGCTCTGAGTCCATCACATCACCTCGAACGGAAAAACCATGAAGATCAAGTCAGCCCTGCTGCTGTCCACGCTGGCGCTGGCCGGTACCGCGTTCGCCCAGACCAAGGCGCCCGAGCCCGACTACACGCTGTCCTACAACCTCGGCGCCGTGACCGACTACCGCTATCGCGGCATCTCCCAGACCGCCAAGAAGCCCGCCATTCAAGGCGGCGCTGACTTCGCGCACAAGAGTGGCCTGTACCTGGGCGCCTGGGGTTCGACCATCAATTGGATCGAGGATGCACCCGCCGCGCCGGCCACCGCCAAGGGCCCGATCGAGATCGACATCTACGGCGGCTACAAGGGCACCATCACCGACGGCCTGTCGTTCGACGTCGGCGCGCTGCAGTACTGGTATGCGGGCAACAACCTCAAGGACGTCGCTGGCTTTGCCAACCCCGACACCCTCGAGGTGTATGGCGCGCTGTCGTTCGGCCCGGTCACGGCCAAGTACTCGCACTCGCTGACCAACCTGTTCGGCACCGTGAACAGCAAAGGCAGCGGCTACCTCGACCTGAGCGCGACGTTCGACCTGGGCAACGGCTTCTCCGTGGTGCCCCATATCGGCTCGCAGCGCATCAAGAACTTCGGCACCTACATGGACTACTCGGTCACCCTGAACAAGGATATCGACGGCCTGATCCTCAGCGCCGCCGTCGTCAGCACCAACTGGAAGAGCCATTTCGGAACCGCCTACACGCTGCCTGGCAGCGGCAACAAGGACCTCGGCCACGCTGGCGTGGTCCTGGGCATCAAGAAAAACTTCTGAGCTGCCGCTTCCAAGGAGCATTCCATGAAACTCGTCACCGCCATCATCAAGCCCTTCAAGCTCGACGAAGTGCGTGAAGCCCTCTCCGCCATCGGCGTGCAGGGCATCACCGTTACCGAGGTCAAGGGCTTTGGACGCCAGAAGGGTCACACCGAGCTGTACCGCGGCGCGGAATACGTGGTCGACTTCCTGCCCAAGGTCAAGATTGAGGCCGCCGTGTCCGAAGACCTGGTCGAACGCGTCATCGAAGCCGTCGAGGGCGCCGCGCGCACCGGCAAGATCGGTGACGGGAAGATCTTCGTCTACGACCTCGAGCAGGTCGTTCGCATCCGCACCGGTGAGACCGGCCAGGAAGCCCTTTAAGCAACATCCACAAGAGAAATACCATGCGAAAGCTTCTTGCTAGCCTAGCCCTGGGGCTGGGCCTTCTCACCGGGGGCAGCGCCGTATTGGCGCAGGCACCGGCCGCGCCAGCGCCAGCCGCCACGGCTTCGGCCGAGGCGGCGCCCGCAGCCGCGGCACCTGCCGCCACGGTTGCCGCACCGGCCGCGGCCGCGCCCGCGCCGGTCCCCAACAAGGGCGACACCGCCTTCCTGACCTCGTCCACCCTGCTGGTCATCCTGATGACCCTGCCTGGCCTGGCGCTGTTCTACGGCGGCCTGGTGCGCAGCAAGAACATGCTGTCCGTGCTGATGCAGGTCTTCGTCGTCACCTCCCTGATCTACGTGTTGTGGGCGATCTACGGCTACAGCATGGCGTTCACCGGAGGCAGTCCGTTCGTCGGCGGGTTCGACAAGCTGTTCCTCAAGGGCATCACGCCGGATTCGATCGCGGCCACCTTCAGCAAGGGTGTGGTCGTGCCGGAACTGAGCTTCGTGGCCTTCCAGGCGACCTTCGCCGCCATCACCTGCGCGCTGATCGTCGGCTCCTTTGCCGAACGCCTGAAGTTCTCGGCGGTGCTGCTGTTCGTCGTGATCTGGTTCACCTTCAGCTACCTGCCGATCGCTCACATGGTCTGGTACTGGGACGGCCCGGACGCGATCACCGACGCCAAGAGCCTTGACACGGTCACGGCGGCCGCAGGCTGGCTGTGGGCCAAGGGCGCGCTGGACTTCGCTGGCGGCACCGTGGTGCACATCAACGCCGGTGTGGCCGGCATTGTGGGCGCCTACGTGATCGGCAAGCGCCTCGGCTACGGCCGGGAATCACTCACGCCTCACAGCCTGACCCTGACCATGGTCGGCGCCTCGCTGCTGTGGGTGGGCTGGTTCGGCTTCAACGCCGGCTCCAACCTGGAAGCCAACGGCGTCGCGGCCCTGGCCTTCGTCAACACGATGCTGGCCACCGCCGCCGCCACGCTGTCCTGGATCGCCGGTGAGGCGTTGTCCAAGGGCAAGGCCTCGATGCTGGGCGCCGCCTCCGGAGCCGTCGCCGGCCTGGTGGCCATCACCCCGGCCTGCGGCTTCGTGGGCCCGATGGGCGCGATCGTGATCGGCCTGCTGGCCGGTCTGGTGTGCCTGTGGGGTGTCAATGGCCTCAAGCGGATGCTCGGCGCTGACGACTCTCTGGACGTGTTCGGCGTGCACGGCGTGGGCGGCATCCTGGGCGCCCTGTTGACCGGCGTGTTCGCCGCGCCCTCCCTTGGCGGCACCGGCGTCTACGACTACGTGGCCAACAAGGTCAACCCCGACTACTCCATCGCCGGCCAGGTGTGGATCCAGTTCCAGGGTGTGATCACCACCGTCATCTGGTCCGGCGTTGTGGCCTTCGTTGCCTACAAGGTCGTCGACCTGGTCATTGGCCTGCGCGTGTCCGAAGAGGAAGAGCGCGAAGGCCTGGACATCAGCAGCCACGGCGAGACCGCCTACAACCGCTGATCCCACCGAGTCGGGGCTGCGCGAACGGTTCGCGCGGCCCGGCATGCAAGCAGTCTCCTTTGACCTTACGGGCCCGCCTTCGACAGCGGGCCCTTTTTTTGTTCCGGCCACCAATCCCTGCGGGCCTTTTGACCACCCAAGCGCCGGAAGGGATGTTCTTGCATCTCAAAACCGGCCAGACTAGACTTGGTCATCTTCACTGCCAGGAGGTTCGTCATGGAGACCGTCAACATCTACGATGCGAAAACCCGTTTGTCGCAACTGGTGGACAAGGCCGCGTCGGGAGAGGACGTCGTGGTCAGTCGCAATGGCAAGCCGCTGGTGCGAATCACGCGGCTGGACGCGGCGAAGCGGCGGATTCGATTTGGCGT
This sequence comes from Comamonadaceae bacterium, assembly GCA_947476465.1. Classification (GTDB taxonomy): domain Bacteria; phylum Pseudomonadota; class Gammaproteobacteria; order Burkholderiales; family Burkholderiaceae_C; genus Ramlibacter. Next base: position 135,593 of record CANJQN010000002.1, read on the forward strand.
GCTCAAAGGCAAGCTGACCATCTCCGATGACTTCGACGCACCATTGCCTGAAACCACACTGGCCGCCTTTGAGGGACGCTGATGCGCCTGCTGCTCGACACCCATATCTTCCTGTGGGCCGTTGCCGGGTCACCGCTGTTGAAGCCGGCTGCACGCCACCTCATCGAGGATGCTGATGAGGTCTATGTATCGGCAGCCTCGATATGGGAGGTCGCCATCAAGGCGCGATTGGGCAAGATTGAGGCGGACGTCCAAGCCTTGGCCGCCGCAGTCGGCGACAGCGGGTTTCTTGAGCTGCCGGTCAGTGCGGCGCACGCTGCCGGGGTTGCGCGTCTTGACCTTCATCACAACGACCCATTCGATCGGCTGCTGGTTGCTCAGGCGCTCGCCGAGCCGCTCAAGTTTTTGACAGCCGACGAGGTGTTGGCACGGTACAGCGACCTTGTGCTTCTGGTTCAAGACCTCGGCCGCAGCAGGTGAGCCTGGGCTGTGTATTGGTATGCCGTTTGACGGGCGGAGCCGTTCGAGACCCTTGCCCAGAACCGTTGCTAAGTCGTATCGCTTCCTGCCGCGCCCTGCGGCGCCACCGCCAGATTCAGCACGATCGTGTCACCGGCCTGCTCGAAGCCGATGCCCTCGGCGCGTGCGAGCGCCGCCACCTGCCCGGCCCGCAAGGGCTGGTAGCTGGGCTCGATGCGCATGGGCTCGGGGCCCTCGCCGGGTTCGATGTTCAGCAACACCTGCACGCGCCCGCCTTCGCACCGCGCCTCGATGCGGATCTCGGCGGGTGCGCCCGCATCGTCCGACAGCAGCAGCAGACAGGCCGGCAGCACCAGGCGCAGCCCGCCGCGGGCCACTGGCCAAGGCGCCTCGGCCACCTCGTTGCGCAGCCCGAAACCGCGAAAGCCAAGCTGGCCGTTCAGCAGCGTGACGGTCTCCGCCACCAGCGCCTGCAGCGTCACCACGCGCCCCGGCTCGGGGGACAGCCAGGTCACCACATCCAGGCAGGCTTGCACCGCCGCGCGCGACAGCACCAGCAGGCGCTCCACGCCCGACTGCAGCTGGGCCACGTCGGGCGCCGGCTGGCGCAGACGGCGGCCCAGCACCTCGCCGACCATGCCGATGGGCTGCAGGTGCGCCGCCATCTCATGGCGAATCGGGTGGGCCAGACGGCGCAGCAGCGCATAGCGGGTGGCGTCGACGTCGGTGGGCCGTGCGGTGGACGAATCAAATGCGGGCATGGTGGGTTTCCTTCGCGCATGGTAGGGGCCCTCTCGCCACATGGGTGACTGAGTGCAGAATGAAACGCACGATGACTTCCGCCCACTGGCAGGCCCTGCCGACTTCCCTGGACGAACTCGGCGAATCGCCGTTCTGGCACCCTGATGAGCAGACCCTTTACTGGGTCGACGTGCCGGGCCGCCAGCTGAGGCGTGCGCGCAACGGCAGCGGTGCGGTGGAGAGCTGGGCCATGCCGTCTGAGCCCGGCTGTATCGCGCCGGCACGCTCTGGCGGGCTGGTGCTGGCCCTGCGTGACGGGTTCTACCGGGCGCGGCAGTGGCGCGGCGCACTGGTGCGGCTGGCGGCGGCCGAGCACGACACCGCCACCACCCGTTTCAACGACGGCAAGGCCGACCCGCTCGGCCGCTTTTGGGCCGGCACCATCTACGAGCCGCGCGACGCCCCACGGGCCGCCCTGTACAGCCTGGACGCGCGGCCGCAGGCGCGAGCCGGCACCGCGCCCACTCTGGTGCGGCGCGCTGGGGAGGTCGTCACCGCCAACGGCCTGGCCTTCTCGCCCGACGCCCGCACCCTTTACTGGGCCGACACCCCCGGCCACGTGGTGCGGGCCTGGGACTGGGATGCCGCCAGCGGCGCGATGGAGCGGCCGCGTGAGTTCCTGCGCCTGCCCGGCAAACCCGAGGGCTGGCAGCCCGGTCAGCCGGGTTACGCCGGCCGGCCCGACGGCGCGGCCATGGACAGCCAGGGCAACTACTGGTGTGCGCTGTTCGAGGGCGGCGCCCTGCTGCAGCTGTCGCCGCAGGGCCGGGTGCTCAGCGCGCTGGACCTGCCGGTGCGCTGCCCCACCATGCCCTGCTTCGGCGGCGCCGACCTGCGCACCCTGTTCGTCACCAGTGCCCGCCACAACCGGCCCGACGCCGAGCTGCGGGAGATGCCGCTGTCGGGCCAAGTGCTTTGGACCCGCGTCGACGTGCCGGGCCAGCCGGTCAATTTCTTCATCGACTGATCGCAAAAACATCACCCGCGGGCCTGCCGCGCCACGCAGGCCGCTCGCTTACCATCGCAGGCCATGGACGCAGCCCTCTCCGACATCGCCGAACGCATCCGTGCCGCCGCCGCGGCACGCCAGCCCCTGCGCATCGCCGGCGGTGGCAGCAAGGCCTTCTACGGCGAGCCCACCACGGCCGGCGAGCCGCTGTTCACCGCACCGCTGCAGGGCATCGTGAGCTACGAGCCCAGCGAGCTGGTGGTCACCGTGCGGGCTGGCACACCGCTGGCACAGCTGGAGGCGCTGCTGGCCGAACAGGGCCAATGCCTGCCCTTCGAGCCGCCGCATTTTGGCGGCGGCGCCACGGTGGGGGGCATGGTGGCCGCCGGCCTGTCCGGGCCGGCCCGCGCCAGTGCCGGCTCGCTGCGCGACTATGTGCTGGGCGCCACCGTGGTCAATGGCCGCGGCGAAGTGCTGGTCTTTGGCGGCCAGGTGATGAAGAACGTGGCCGGCTACGACGTCTCGCGGCTCATGCCTGGCGCGCTCGGCACGCTGGGCCTGATCGCGCAGGTCAGCCTCAAGGTGTTGCCAGTGGCACCGGCCGAGGCCACGCTGCGCTTCGAGATGAGCCAGGCCCAGGCGCTGGAGCAGCTGCACGCCTGGGGCGGCCAGCCCCTGCCGCTCAACGCCAGCGCCTGGGTCGACGACAAGGGCACCGAATGCCTGTACCTGCGCCTGCGCGGCGCGGTGGCGGCAGTCGATGCCGCCTGCCAGCGCCTGGGCGGCGAGCGCCAGGCGGATGTGGCCTCCGACTGGTCGGCCAGCCGCGACCTGGCGCTGCCCTGGTTTGCGGAGCGCGGCGAGCGCGACCTGTGGCGCCTGTCGCTGCCGCAGACCGCGCCGGTGCTGGCATTGCCCGAGGCGCCCTATGTCGAGTGGCACGGCGCCCAGCGCTGGGTGCGCGCAGCGTCGGCCGAAGGCGAGGCCCTGCGCCGCGCGGCCCGCGCGGTGGGCGGCAACGCCACGCTGTTTATCGCCGGCACCGCCGGCGGCGCCGAGCGCGGTGGGCGCTTCGAGCCTTTGCCCGCTCCCTTGCTGCGCATCCACCAGGCGCTCAAGCGCGAGTTCGATCCCGCCGGCATCCTCAACCCCGGCCGCCTCTACCCGGACCTCTGACCGCATGCAAACCCAGCTCTCCCCCGAGTTCGCGGGCACACCCGATGGCCAGGAGGCCGAGGCCATCCTGCGCAAATGCGTGCACTGCGGCTTTTGCAACGCCACCTGCCCCACCTACCAGATCTTTGGCGACGAGCTCGACGGCCCGCGTGGGCGCATCTACCTGATCAAGCAGGTGCTCGAGGGCCAGGCCCCGACCGAGAAGACCCAGCTGCACCTGGACCGCTGCCTGACTTGCCGCAACTGCGAGACCACCTGCCCCAGCGGCGTGGACTACGGCCACCTGGTCGACATCGGCCGCAGGATCGTCGACGAACGCGTGCCGCGCGGCACCGCCTCGCGCGCTTTGCGCTGGGCGCTCAAGGAGGGCCTGCCCTCGCCGCTGTTCGGCCCGGCCATGAAGATCGGGCAATCGGTGCGGGGGCTGCTGCCTGCGGCGCTGCAAAAGAAGGTGCCCGCCGCGCAGGCCGCGGGCCGCTGGCCCACGCGCGAGCGTGCGCGCAAGGTGCTGATGCTGGCCGGCTGCGTGCAGCCCTCGATGGCGCCCAACATCAACAGCGCCACCGCCCGCGTGCTGGATGCCGCCGGCATCCAGACCCTGCTCGCCCCGGCGGCCGGCTGCTGCGGCGCGGTGCGCTTTCACCTCAACGACCAGACGGGCGGCCTGGCGCAGATGCGCGCCAATGTAGACGCCTGGTGGCCTTATGTGGAGCGTGGCGAGGTCGAGGCGATTGTGATGAACGCTTCGGGCTGCGGCGTCACCGTCAAGGAATACGGCCACCTGCTGCGGCACGACGCGGCCTATGCCGACAAAGCCCGCCGCATCAGCGAACTCACGCGCGATCTGAGCGAGCTGCTGCCGCAGTTGGTGCCGGCCTTGCGTGGGCGCGTGAAGGCCTCTGCGGGTGTGCTGGCCTATCACCCGCCTTGCACGCTGCAGCACGGGCAGAAGCTGCGGGGCGGGGTCGAGCAGTGGCTGGGTGAGCTGGGGTTCGAGGTGCGCGTGGCGCCCGTGGAATCACACCTGTGCTGCGGCTCGGCGGGGACTTATTCGGTATTGCAGCCGGAGACGGCAGGGCGATTGCGTGATCGGAAGTTGGGGCATTTGGGGGAGTTGCAGCCGCGGGCGATTGTGTCGGCCAACATCGGGTGCATTGCGCATCTGCAGAGCGGGACGGGGGTGCCGGTGCGGCATTGGGTGGAGGTGGTGGATGAGGGGCTGATTTCGTGATTGACTTTGTCTTGAGGTTTGTAGCGTTCGAGGCAGGCCGGGTCTCGCCCCGGCGGGCGAGTCACTTTCTTTGTTTCGCTGTAGAAAGTAACCAAAGTTCACGCAGTGGGACTCTGCTCACTTCGCGCAGCGAAGTTATGCAGAGGCCAAAGGCGACCCCGGTGTCTGCGTCCCCTGCGCTCCTCGGCGCATTCACAGGGGCGCGGGCCCCGATGGGCCATCCCCCCGCCTTCGCGGGGGTCGGCCACTAACCAACGGCTCGCTGCGCTTTGCTGGGGACTGGATTCCCGCCTGCGCGGGAATGACGCGTGTGAGGCGAGCGCCGGTATCGCCGCGACGTCCGCAATCCTCTTCCTGTCCGTCATCCCCGCGAAGGCGGGGACCCAGGAAATGTGTGCGTGCCAACGCATAGCCGACAGAAGAAATGACAGCGCGCCAACCCCCAAGCAACAAGGACACGGCCACAGGCCGTGTTGACCCCAAAGCCCCTGTGGCCGCGCCGAGGAGCGCAGCGGCGGGCGGATCAGGAAGCGCGACTGTCTGAGGCCCGCAGGGCCGAGTTTGAGCGCTTCCCCGCCCGCCGCGAGCACCGCAGGTTGCCCCGGAGCGCCGCCAAGCGCGCAGGGGACGCGGACAGTGGGGTCGCCTTTTGGCCTCTGCATAACTTCGCTTCGCGAAGTGAGCAGAGTCCCACTGCGTGACCTTTGCTTACTTTCTTTTGGCGAAGCAAAAGAAAGTAGGTCGGCCGCCGGGCCGAGACCCGGCTAGCCACCAGCGCTACAAAATCAAAGACAAAGAACCAACTCGCCGGGCGCCGTGGTCATAGTCGGCAATCAATGATTCAACGCAGTGGATGCCTTGAGGCGCTTGCGATGCTGGCCGCGACCGGGCTTTAAGGTTGCAGATTGCAACCTTAAAGCCGCGAACTTCTGCTTGCGACCCGCGCCGGCCAAGCCGCCCATACCGCCGCCGCCAAAATCAGCGCCCCACCCAGCCAAGTACGCCCACTAGGCTGCGCAGACCCCAGCAGCACCGAAGACACGCTGGCAAACACCACCTCCGACAGCATGATCAGCGCCGTCGCATGCGCCGCCAGCCGCGATGCGCCGTACTGCAACGCGATGTTGCCCACCAGGAAACCAAAGGCCAGCACCGCGGCGACCAGCACGCCTTCCATGGGCAATACCGGCGCCGCGATCAAGCCTTGTGCCGTGCCCACCGCCGCGACCGCCCCCGCCAGCACCGCACCTCCGCCGAACATGGCGACGACGCGCGCCGGCGCTGGCGCGGCGTTCAGGCGCCGCAGCAAGATGTTGGTGAGCGCAAAACAAAAGCCGCCGGCCAGCCCCAGCCAATCGGCCAGGCTGGCGGGCAGCGGCAGCCCGGTGGCATCGGCGCCCAGCACCACCGCCACCCCGGCCAGCGCCAGCACCAGCCGCGTCAGCGCGGCGGCGCCGGGGCGCTCGCCCAGCAGGCCCCAGGCCAGCAGCACCGACCAGGCCGGCATCAGGTAGAACAGCAGCACCACGCGCACCACGTCGCCCACCGTCACGCCCCAGTTGAAGCCAACGTTGGTCAGGCCGGCGGCCAGCGCCAGCAGCCACAGTTGCGGATGCTGGCGCAGCTCGCGCAGGGTGGCGGGCCGCCAGGCCAGCACGCAGGCCAAACACACCAGGTACACGCCAGCGGTGGACCACAGCGGGTGCAAGCCCAGTTCGTGAAGTGCCCGAAACGGCCACCACGAGACGCCCCAGACGAAAGCGTTGACGACCAGGGCCAGCGCGGGGCGCAGCGCGCCGCCGCGTTTAGGGATGGTGTTCAAAGCTCCCGCCATGCGCGTTCGAGTCAAAAACGGGATGGATGGCGCGCCTGCGCTTCGCCGCGTGTGCCGGTGGCACACGCAAGAAGACAGGTGCGGCAGACGCCCGTTTTTGGCCGAACCCTTCGGGGCGCGGTTCTGCGGGCGATCCGCTGCGTTGCGAAATCGGGCAAGCCGTCCAGGCTTGCCCTGGATTTCGCGCCTTGCGGCTCATCCCGCAGGACCACGCCGCGCACGGCGCGAGCTTTGAACACCATCCCTAACCATGCACCTTGTCGTGGCGTGCCACCGCCAGCAGGTGCTCGACCTCGTCCTTGTGGTGCACCAGGTTGCTGGCATGCCAGCGCTTGATCAGCCACATCACGCCGGCCACCACAACGCCGAAGGCGGTGATCGCCCCGAAGGCCGACAGGCCGACGCCGATGGACAGGCTGTACAGCGCGCCCAGGCCCAGGATGCAGGCCTGCTCGTTGAAGTTCTGCACGGCGACCGAGCGGCCCGCGCCCATGAGGTTGTGGCCGCGGTGCTGCAACAGTGCGTTCATCGGCACCACCAGGTAGCCGCCGAGCGCGCCCAGCAGGATCAGGAAGGGCGCGGCGACCCAGACGTTGTTGATGAAATTCATCGCGATCACCAAAACGCCCATCGCGATGCCCATGGGGATCACGCTCGTGGCCGTATCCAGCCGCATGCGAACCGACGCGGCAATGGCGCCGATGGCGGTGCCCAGGGCCACCACGCCGGTCAGGGCCGAGGCCTGCGTCGTGCCGTAGCCCAGTGCCGCGGCGCTCCAGGCCAGGATGATGTAGCGAAGATTGCCCGACACGCCCCAGAACAAGGTGGTGGTGGCCAGCGAGATCTGCCCGAGCTTGTCGCGCCACAGGCGCGTGTTGCAGGTCCAGAAGTCCGGCACCAGCTCGAGCAGCTTGCGCGGCATGGCGCGCATTTCCACGCCGGTCAGCGGGATGCGGGTGTTGAACCAGGCCGCCAGCATGTACACGAGGATCAGCAAGGCGATGGCCGACTCGGGGCCGGTGTCGATGCCGGTGTTGACGAAGGGCAGGTCAATGGCCAGCAGATGCGAGGACACCGCCTGGCTCACCAGCGTGCCGCCCAGCAAGATGCCCAGGATGATCGAGGCGATGGTCAGGCCTTCGATCCAGCCGTTGGCCTTGACCAGCTGCGAAGGCGGCAGCAACTCGGTGAGGATGCCGTACTTGGCCGGCGAATAGGCCGCCGCGCCCAGCCCCACCACGGCGTAGGACAGCAGGGGGTGACTGCCGAACAGCATCATCAGGCAGCCCACCACCTTGATGGCGTTGCTGATGAACATCACCCGTCCCTTGGGCAGCGCGTCGGCGAACGCGCCGACGAAGGGCGCCAGCACCACGTAGAACAAGGCGAACATCGGCACCAATGCGGCGCGCTGCCATTCGCTGGCGCCGCCGGTGCGCAACAGCTCGACGGCTGTCACGAACAAGGCATTGTCGGCCAGCGACGAGAAAAACTGCGCCGACATGATGGTGTAGAAGCCGCGCTTCATTCTTCGGTGGGGCCGCTTGTCTGGTCGGGTGGTCCCGACGTCAGCAAGGGATGCTTGTCTCCAAAATGTCGGCCGGTTATATCACGCGCCTCCTGCCACAATGCTCGGCCGACGTTCAACTGATCCGCTCGCTTCCCCCATTCCATGCCCCGCCCGATCCAGGCTGCCATCCATACCGACGCCCTGCGTCACAACCTTGCCCGCATGCGCCAGGCCGCGCCGGATGCGCGCGTCTGGGCCATCGTCAAGGCCGACGCGTATGGCCACGGCATCGAGCGGGCGTTCGAGGGCCTGCGCGGGGCCGATGGGTTCGCGCTGCTCGATCTGCATGAAGCCGAGCGCGTGCGCGCGCTGGGCTGGCGCGGCCCCATCCTGCTGCTGGAAGGGGCATTCGAAGCGCGCGACCTGGAGCTGTGCTCGCGCCTGTCGCTGTGGCATGTGGTGCACTGCCAGGAGCAGATCGACATGCTGGCGGTGCACAAGACGCACACGCCGCACCGCGTGTTCCTCAAGCTCAACTCGGGCATGAACCGGCTGGGCTTCGCGCCGCACCGCTTTCGCGCGGCCTGGGCGCGGCTGGACGCGCTGCCCCAGGTCGACGAGATCTCGCTCGTCACCCATTTCAGCGACGCCGACACGCCGCGCGGCGTGGCCGACGCGCTGCGCGTGTTCGGCCAGGCCACCAGCGATCTGCCCGGCGAGCGCAGCCTCGCCAACAGCGCGGCGGTGCTGCGGCACGGGCACGATGCGGCCGTGCGCGCGGACTGGATCCGCCCCGGCATCGCCGTCTATGGCAGCGCGCCTGATTTTCCCCAGCACGACGCCGCGCACTGGCAGCTCGAACCCACCATGACCCTGGCCAGCCGCGTGATCGGCCTGCAGCAGTTGGCGGTGGGCGACACGGTGGGCTACGGCTCGAGCTTCACCGCCGACGCGCCGATGCGTGTGGGCATCGTGGCCTGTGGCTATGCCGATGGCTACCCGCGCCTGTGCCCCACCGGCACGCCGGTGCTGGTCAACGGCCTGCGCACCCGCACCGTGGGCCGCGTGAGCATGGACATGATCGCGGTCGACCTGGCCCCGGTGCCCGAGGCCGGCATCGGCAGCGAGGTGACGCTGTGGGGCCGCGCGGCAAGCGGGGCGGTGTTGCCCATCGACGAGGTGGCGAGCGCCGCTAGCACGGTGGGCTATGAGCTGATGTGCGCGCTGGCCCCGCGGGTGCCGGTTGTGGTCGCCTGACGCTCAGTACAGCCCGCGCACCTGTGCCTGCAGCCGGCTCAGCCCCAGCAGGGCATCGGTAAAGGGCGTGGCCACGCCGGTCAGCTGGCCCAACTCGCACACCGCGGTCACCAGCGCGTCCAGCTCCAGCGGCTTGCCGGCCTCGACGTCCTGCAGCATCGAGGTCTTGATCGGGCCCAACTTGGCGGTGACCTGGTGCCGGTCTTCTGGCTCCTGCGCGATCACGATGCCCAGGCGGGCGCCGATCTCGCGGGCTTCGAGCATCACGCGCGACATGAAGCCGCGCACCAGCGGGTCGGCCAGGATGCGCTGCGAGTCGGCGCCGGTGATGGCGCTGATCGGGTTCATGGTGAGGTTGCCCCAGAGCTTGAACCAGGTGTCGTGCTGGATCCGCTCGGACAGTGTGGTCTCGAAGCCGGCCTGCTCCAACAGGGCCACCAGGGCCCGCACCCGCGGCGTCTTCTCGCCCGAGGGCTCGCCGACGATCAGGCGCTGACCCAAGTGATGGCGCACCACGCCCGGCGCGTCGAGCGAAGACGAGGCATGCACGACGCAGCCCACCACCTGGCGCGAGGCAATAGCCTGGGCGATAGCGCCATCGGGGTCCACCGCCTTCAGCCGGGTGCCGGCCAGCGCCCCGCCGAAGCCGTCGAGAAACCACCAGGGCACGCCGTTCATGGCGGTGAGCACCACCGTGCCCGGCCCCAGCAGCGGGCCGATGGCGCGCGCGACATCGGCCAGGGCGGGGGCCTTGACCGCGATCACCACCATGTCTTGCACACCCAGCTCGGCCGGGTCGGCACTGGCGTGCACCGGCACGGCGCGGTCGCCCTGCGAATCGATGAGCCGCAGCCCGTGCTGGCGCAGGGCGGCCAGCGTGGCGCCGCGCGCCACCACACTCACCTGTGATCCGGCCGCGGCCAGTTTCACACCGATCCAGCCGCCAATGGCGCCGGCGCCATAGATGCAAACCTTCTGGGTCAAGGGGGCTAACCTTCTGCTGTGAAGCCAATCTGCTTGACGATGGGCGCCCACTTGGCCGTGTCGCGCTTGACCAGGTCGGCCAGTTCACCCGGCGTGGTGGACATGGCCTCCAGGCCGAAGCCGGCCAGGCCGTCGATCACGTCCTTGGTGGCCAGGGCCGCCCTCATGGACGCGTTCAGGCGGCTCACCAGCTCGGGCGAGGCCTTGGCCGGCAGGAAGAAGGCGAACCACTCGCTGTGCGTGACGTCCTTGAGGCCCTGTTCGGCGAAGGTGGGCACATCGGGCGCGAAGCGGTTGCGCCCGGCGCCCGAGACACCCAGGATGCGCACCTTGCCCGTGGACAGATGCTGGGTGATGTCGCCGATGGGGCCGGAGACGGCCGCGACGTTGCCGCCCAGCAGGTCGAGCATGGCCGGTTGGGTGCCGCGATAGGCCGCGTGCTTGAGGTCGACGCCGGCCGTCTTGCCCAGCAGGGCGCCGATGAAGTGCGGTGTGGAGCCGGCTGCCGGCGAGCCGAAGTTGGCGCCCTGCGGATTGGCCTTGGCCCAGGCCAGGTACTCGGGCACGCTCCTGATGCTGGCCGGGACGGCCGGGCCCACGGCAAAGCCGAAGTCGAACGCGCAGGCCACGGTGACGGGCGTGAGGTCGACCGCCGGGTCGTAGGCCAGCTTCTTGTAGATATGCGGGTAGATGGTCAGGATGGAGGTTGGCGTCTGCAGGATGTTCAGGCCATCCGGCGGGGCGGCCTTGATGGTCTGAACGGCGATCTGCCCGCCCGCGCCGGTCTTGTTTTCCACCACCACCGATTTGGCGTACTGGCCGGTCATGGCCTGGGCCACGCGCCGGCAGGTGGTGTCCGAGGTGCCGCCGGCCGCGAAGCCGGTGACGATCTTGGCCACGTCGGGCAACTGCTGGGCCCAGGCGCGCTGGCCCAGGCCGGTGAGGAAGGCAGCGGCGCCGGCGGACTGCAGCAGCTGGCGGCGATCGAGGTGCATGGTCATGATGGTGTGGGTGGTGTGGAGGTCAATAGACCCAAAGGGCTGGTCATCATGGCATTCGCGCGGGCGGCCCGCACTTCGGGATGACCCGTGGGACCTTCGCCGCCATGGACAATCCCCCCATGGCCAAGGAAAAAACCGTTTACAGCTGCACCGAATGCGGCGGCACCAGCCCGCGCTGGCTGGGCAAGTGCCCGCAATGCGAGGCCTGGAACACCCTGATCGAGACGGTGCCGGACGCCGCCGCCGGCAACGCTCGCAACCGCTTCGCGTCGCTGGCGCCCAGCGCGGCGGTGGCGGTGCTGGCCGACATCGAGGCGGCCGAGGTGCCGCGCACGCCCACCGGCATCGCGGAGCTCGACCGCGTGCTGGGCGGCGGCATTGTCGCGGGCGGCGTGGTGCTGATCGGCGGCGACCCGGGCATCGGCAAGTCCACCCTGCTGCTGCAGGCGCTGGACGGCTTGCAGCGCGCGGGCGTGCCCACGCTGTACGTGACGGGCGAGGAATCAGGTGCCCAGGTGGCGCTGAGATCACGCCGCCTGGGGCTGGACCGCTCGCAAGTGAGTGTGCTGGCCGAGATCCAGCTGGAAAAGATTCAGGCCACGCTGGCCTCGGCCCGGCCGGCGGTGGCGGTGATCGACTCGATCCAGACGGTGTATTCCGACCAGCTCACCTCGGCCCCCGGCTCGGTCGCGCAGGTGCGTGAGTGCGCGGCCCACCTCACACGCGCGGCCAAGTCCAGCGGCACCTGCGTGGTGCTGGTCGGCCACGTCACCAAGGAAGGCGCCCTGGCCGGGCCGCGCGTGCTCGAGCACATGGTGGACACGGTGCTGTACTTCGAGGGCGACACGCATTCGAGCTTCCGGCTGGTGCGCGCGATCAAGAACCGCTTCGGCGCGGTCAATGAGATCGGCGTGTTCGCCATGACCGAAAAAGGCCTCAAGGGCGTGGCCAACCCCAGCGCGATTTTTCTGTCGCAGCATTCGGAGCCGGTTCCCGGCAGCTGTGTGCTGGTGACGCTGGAGGGCACGCGGCCGATGCTGGTGGAGATCCAGGCCCTGGTCGACAGCGGCGGCCCCAGCCCGCGCCGGCTGTCGGTGGGTCTGGACCGCGACCGCCTGGCCATGCTGCTGGCCGTGCTGCACCGCCATGCCGGCGTGGCCTGCACGGACCAGGATGTTTTCGTCAATGCGGTGGGCGGCGTGCGCATCAGCGAACCGGCCGCTGACCTGGCGGTGATGCTGGCCATTACCTCCTCGCTGCGCGGCAAGGCCCTGCCCAAGGGCTTCATCGCCTTCGGCGAGGTCGGTCTGGCCGGCGAGGTGCGGCCCGCGCCGCGCGGCCAGGAGCGCCTGCGCGAGGCGGCTAAGCTGGGGTTTTCGGTGGCGGTGGTGCCCAAGGCGAACGCGCCCAAGAAGGGCAGCCGCGAGATCGAGGGCCTGACGATTCATCCGGTGGAGCGGATCGAAGAGGCCATGGAAGTGGTTCGCAGCCTGCAGTAACTCCGCGGCGCAGGGCCTACGCACTCGCCACAGCCGGCCCCGACGCGCGGGCAAAGGACAATCAAGCGATGAAAGACTGGAAAAAAATCGTCTACCCCCTGGCCGGCCTGGCCATCGTCTTCGGCGCCTGGCGGGCCTATGGCCTGCCAGGCCTGGCCGCCGCGGGCGGCGGCCTGATGATGTGGCTGATGCTGCACTTCACGCGGACCATGCACGTGCTCAAGCAGGCGGCCGACCGGCCCATCGGCTACGTGGGCAGCGCGGTGATGCTCAATGCCAAGCTCAAGCCCGGGGTGAACCTGCTGCATGTGATGGCCATCACGCGTTCCCTGGGCGAGCTGCAATCGCCGCCCGACGCCCAGCCAGAGGTGTTCCGCTGGACGGACACCGGTGGCTCCAGCGTCACCTGTGAGTTCGAGGGCGGGCGCCTGGTGCGGTGGATGCTGGCACGGCCCGCGCCCGACGAATCTCCCGCCCCCGCCGAGCCCGGCGCGGCCGCCCACTAGAATCGCTGTTTGCATTCCATGTTGCGCATTTCATACCTCATGATCCCGTAGTCCGTTCGGGCTGAGCTTGTCGAAGCCCTTCGACAGGCTCAGGGCGAACGGCTGGGGTCGTCGCGAAATGCGAAAACTCAATAGACACCTGAAGGACGAGACATGAGCGTTGTTCCCACCATGGCCGACCGCGACGGCAAGATCTGGATGGACGGTGAACTGGTCGAGTGGCGCGACGCCAAGATTCATGTTCTGTCCCATACCCTGCACTACGGCTGCGGCGCCTTCGAGGGCGTTCGGGCTTACAACACGGTCAACGGCACCGCCATCTTCCGCCTGCAAGAGCACACCCAGCGCCTCTTGAACAGCTGCAAGATCCTGCGCATGCCGATCACCTTCACGGCCGAGCATCTCAATCAAGCGCAACTCACGGTGGTGCGTGCCAACAAGCTCGAGAGCTGCTACATCCGCCCGCTGGCCTGGATCGGCTCCGAGAAGCTGGGCGTGAGCCCCAAGGGCAACCGGATCCACGCCATGGTTGCGGCCTGGGCCTGGGGCGCCTACCTCGGCGAGGACGGCATGAAGCGCGGCATCCGCGTCAAGACCTCCAGCTACAGCCGCCACCACGTCAACATCACGATGACGCAGGCCAAGGCCGTCTCCAACTACACCAATTCGATCCTGGCCAACATGGAGGCCCTGGACGACGGCTACGACGAGGCCCTGCTGCTCGACACCTCCGGCTTCGTGAGCGAAGGCGCGGGCGAGAACATCTTTGTGGTGAAAGACGGCAAGGTCTACACGCCCGATCTGTCGGCCGGCGCGCTCAATGGCATCACCCGCAACACGGTGCTGCACATCTGCGAAGACCTGGGGCTGGACCTGATCCAAAAGCGCATCACGCGCGACGAGGTCTACATCTGCGACGAGGCGTTTTTCACCGGCACCGCCGCCGAAGTCACGCCCATCCGCGAACTCGACCGCATCCCGCTCGGCGCCGGCTCGCGCGGCCCCATCACCGAGAAGATTCAGAGCGCGTTCTTCGACATCGTGAACGGCCGCAACCCCAAATACGCCCATTGGCTGACGAACGTTTGACCCCCCCCGAAAGGCCTTCGGCCCCTCCCCCCAGGGGGCGCCACCAGCGGCCCGGCAAAGCCGGTTCCGCGGTGGCCTCGAAGGGACACTGCTTTCATGCTGGTGGGTGTTTGCCGGCATGTTGGATAGCTGAAGTTTGTTATGGAAAGGCGTCATGAGCACCGCTACACCGCGCAAGCAGGCCGTTGTCGAACTGCTCGCCAAGGACCTCAATGCCAACGGCGGGGTGTTCTGCCCGAGCCCGCTGGCCGACATGAAGTTGTGGAACAGCCACCCGAAGGTCTACCTTGACGTGGCCCATGCCGGCCAGGCGGCCTGCCCCTACTGCGGCACCGTCTACCAGCTGCGCGCGGGCGAGCACTTCAAAGGGCATTGACTCCCACCCCCCCCGAAGCGGCCTGCGGCCGTGCCTCCTCGGGCTGCGCCCTCTCCCCCCAGGGGGCGCCGCTGGCGGCCCGGCAAAGCCGGTTCCGCGGCGGCCCACTGAACTCCCCCTTTTACGTGACGCCTTCTCTCATCATCGCCCCGCAGTGGATCGGCGACGCGGTCATGACCGAGCCGCTGCTGCGGCGGCTGCATGCGCGGGGCGAGCGGCTGACGGTGGGTGCGCTGCCCTGGGTGGCGCCGGTCTACCGGGCCATGCCGCAGGTGGCGGCGGTGGTGGAATTTCCCTTCCAGCACGGCGGGCTGCAGTTCAAGGCGCGCCGCCGGCTGGCGCGTGAACTGGCAGGCAACTTCGAGGCGGCCTATGTGCTGCCCAACTCCCTCAAGAGCGCGCTGCTGCCTTTTCTGGCGAGCATTCCCCGCCGCATCGGCTACCTGGGCGAGGCGCGGGTGGGGCTGCTCACCCACCGCCTGAAAAATCCCAAGAGCAAGCCGCCGATGGTGGCGTTTTATTCGGCCCTGAGCGGCCAGACCGATGTGGCGAACGACCGCCCGCGGCTGGCGCTGCCTGAGGGTGACGCCGCCCGCGTCGCCGCCGCGCAGGGGCTGGCCGTCGGCGGCTTCTACACCTTCGCGCCGGGCGCCGAGTTCGGCGGCTCCAAGCGCTGGCCGGCCGGTCACTATGCGCAGTTGGCGCAGCGGCTGGACGCCCCGGTGGTGCTGCTGGGGTCGGGCAAGGAGGCCGCGTTGTGCGAGGAGATCGCGCAGGCCGCACAAGCCGGGCAAACCGTCCCGATCCGTTGCCTGAACCTGGCCGGGCGCACCACGCTGGCCGAGGCGCTGGCACTGATCGCCGGCGCCCGCGCCATGATCAGCAACGATTCGGGCCTGATGCACGTGGCCGCCGCCTTCGGCGTGCCGCAGGCGGCGCTGTTCGGCTCGTCGAGCCCGCTGCACACGCCGCCGCTGAACGATCGGGCAGCGGTGCTGTGGCTCAAGCAGGACGCCGCCTACCAGCCGCCCCTCGATTGCGCGCCGTGCTTCGAGCGCGAGTGCCCGCTGGGCCACCACCGCTGCCTGGTCGACCTCGGGCCGGATCGCGTTCTGCGCGCCCTGGGCACGGTGGTCCCCGCCGGCCCATTGGGCGATGCCGACTGTGCCGCCCATGCCTGAAGCCGCCACCGCCGCCGCGCCAGTGCCTGTCGGCGCGGCGGCGGTCGGCCTGGCAGGCCTGCTGTCTTTGGCCGTCGCCGTGGGCATCGGACGATTCGCCTTCACACCGATGCTGCCCCTGATGATCCAGGACAGCCAACTCGACGTGGCCGCCGGCGGCTGGTTGGCCGCCGCCCACTACCTGGGCTACCTGGTGGGCGCGCTCACCGCCAGCCGCCTGCCCATCGCCCCGGCCCGGCTGGCCGTGGCGACGCTGGGCCTGACCGTGCTGCTCACGGCCGCCATGGCCCTGCCGGCCGGGCCCTGGGCCTGGGCTGGCCTGCGGCTGGCAGCCGGGGTGGTCAGTGCCTGGGCCTTCGTCGCCACAGGTGTGTGGTGCCTTGGGGCCTTGGTCCAGCGCCCTGGTGCCGGCGGCGCGCCCAGCGGCTGGAGCAGCGTGCTCTATGCCGGGGTGGGCACCGGCATTGCGCTGACGGGCTTGTACTGCCTGGCGGCGGCCGTCGCCGGCAGCCGGTCGGCGGGCTTGTGGTTGCAGCTGGCCCTGATGGCGGCGTTGTTGGCGGTGCCGGTGGCGTGGGTGGTGCGGCGCCTGGGCGCCGAACTCGACGGCTCCATGCGTTCGGCGCGTTCAGTGCCCGGTGCCGCCACAGCACTGCCGCGCATGCGGGGCCTGGTGATCAGCTACGGCCTGTTCGGCTTCGGCTACATCCTGCCCGCCACCTTCCTGCCGGTGCTGGCGCGCCGCCTGGTGGAAGACCCCCGCCTGTTCGGGCTGGCCTGGCCGCTGTTCGGCGCGGCGGCGGCCGTCTCCGCCTTGCTGGCCAGCTGGTGGCTGCGGCGCGTGTCGCGGCTGCGGGTGTGGGCCGTGAGCCAGGGGCTGATGGGCGTGGGTGTGCTGCTGCCCAGCCTGTGGCTTTCGGGTTGGACGGTCGGCCTGTCTGCCGTGCTGGTGGGCGGCACTTTCATGGTGGTCACCCTGGCCGGCGTGCAGGAAGCGCGTTCCCGCGCGAGCGCCCAGGCGCCGCGCGCGGTGGCACGGATGACGGCCGCCTTCGCCGTCGGCCAGATCGTCGGCCCGGTGCTGTCGTCGGCGCTGTTGCATGGCGCCGGGCTGGGCGAGGCGGCAGCCATGAACCTGGCCATGCAGCTGGCTGCGATGTCGCTGCTGGCCAGCGCGGTCTGGCTGGCGCTGCTGCGAGAGCCGATTCACGCCTTGCATTCAAGATGAGCAAGCGCCGCCCCGGCGAGTGAGACGCCAGCGCAGAGATGGCCTCGCCCGGGAGCTCCTGGGATGATTTGCAAATGCAAGATTAAATCTTCAATTTGCACGGTCTGCTGTAGACTGACGGCATGATTCCTCGCGACATCGCGCCACTCGCCGCCGAACTGGCGCGCCAATATCCAGTCTTGACGCTGACCGGTCCGCGCCAGAGTGGCAAAACCACGCTGTGCCGCAGCCTCTTTCCCGACAAGCCCTACGTCACGCTGGAAGACCCAGACACCCGGCGTTTCGCGCAGGAAGATCCGCGCGGCTTCCTCAAGGGCATCGAAGGCGGCGCCATCGTCGATGAGATCCAGCGCGCGCCGCAGATACCCTCGTACCTTCAGGCCATGGTCGATGCCGACCCGACGCCGGGGCGATTCATCTTGACGGGCAGCCAGCAGTTTGAACTCATGTCCCAGGTGAGCCAATCACTGGCAGGCCGTACTGCCGTGTTGCGACTGCTGCCGTTCTCCCTCGCCGAAGTGGCCCGCTTGCATCCGATACCGCCGCTGGCGCAAACACTGCTCACGGGCTTTTACCCCCGAATTCACGACCGAGGGCTCGATCCGTCGCAGGCGCTCGGCGATTACTTCACGACCTACGTAGAACGCGACCTGCGCCAGTTGGCCGCCGTTCATGACCTCCAACGCTTCGAACGGTTCGTGCGACTGTGCGCCGGGCGCGTCGGGCAACTCGTGAACCTCACGAGCCTGGGCAACGATGCGGGCGTTTCGCACGCCACCGCACGGGCGTGGCTCGATCTGCTCCAGACCAGCTACATCGTTCATGTGTTGCCGCCGTGGTTCACCAACACGTCCAAGCGGCTCGTCAAGAGCCCCAAGCTTTATTTTTACGACGTGGGTCTGGCCTGCTGGTTGCTGGGCTTGCGCAGCGCTGAACAAGTGGCGCGCGACCCGCTGTTTGGCAGCCTGTTCGAAAACCTGGTGATCATGGAGGCCCTCAAGGCCAGGTTCAACCAAGGCGAATCGGCGCAGATGTATTTCTTCCGCGATGCGACTGGAAACGAGGTCGATCTGCTGATGCCCTCGGGAAGGAAGCTGCGTGCCGTGGAGATCAAGGCTGGCGCGACCGTCAACGCCGATTACTTTCGCGGCCTTCGCAGTTTCGCGGCCGCTTTCCCCGATGCACTGGAAGGCGGCAGCGTCGTCTATGGCGGCGACAGCGACCAAGCGCGAAGTGACTGGCCTGTGATCGGCTGGCAACGCCTGCAGCATCCGCCTGTGCGGTGATCGGGATCGGTCGTGGCGGCGCGCAGCGCCCAAGATCACCGGGCTGCATCCTTTGGCTTAGAGGCCGGCCGCGGCAGCGTGACCGTGAAGCAGGCGCCCGGCCCGCCCGGGTTGTCCTCGCAGCGCACCGTGCCGCCATGCCGTTGCACGATCGACCTGACCAGCGCCAGACCCAGGCCCACGCCGCCTGAGCGTTCGCTGGCGCCGGGCAGGCGGTAGAAGGGCTCGAAGATGCGCTCGCGCTGCGCGGCCGGCACGCCCGGGCCGTGGTCGCACACGCGCAGCTGCGCGCCACCGCCGGCCAGGGCCAGCACCTCCACCCGGACCTCGCCCGTGCTGTAGCGGCGGGCGTTTTCCAGCAGGTTGCGCACCACCCGGCGCAGCAGGCGGGGCACGCCCTCGATCACCACCGCGTGCTCGCGCTCGCTGGCCACCAGCTCGGCGTCGGCGGCGGCGCACTCCTCGGCGGCCAGGCCGGTGAGGTCGACCGGTTCGACGGCGCCGATGTCCGCGCTGGGCGTATTCAGCCGGCTGGCCAGCAGGATCTCCTCGACCAGCTGGTCGAGCTCGGCGATGTTGCGGTTGATCTCGGTGCGCGCCTGGGCGGCGTCGGCGCCAGCGCCGGACAACTCCAGCGCCATGCGGATGCGCGTCAGCGGCGAGCGCAGCTCGTGCGAGGCGTTGGCCAGCAGGGCCTTGTGGCTGTTGACCAGTTGCTCGACGCGCGCCGCGGCGTGGTTAAAGCGGCTGGCCAGAAAGGCCGCCTCGTCGTTGCCGGATGCGTCGACCCGCGCCGACAGGTCGCCGTCGCCCCAACGCTCGACGCCCGCGCGCAACGCGTCCAGCCGGCGTGTGAGGCGGCGGATGATGGGGTAGCTGCCCAGGGCCACGGCCAGGGCAGCGATGCCCAGCATCCACAGCAGGCCGTTGGAGCCGCGCACCCAGGGCCGCGACGGCGGCCCGCTCGATGGGCCGTGCTGGCGCGGCGGCAGCTGCACGATCAGCGTGCTGCCGTCCTTCATGGTGATCGGAAACTCAACGCCCTGGCCCGGCACGAACTCGGGCCGTCCGCGCATCTGGCCCAGTACCGCACCATCTTCGCTGCGCACGATCACCTCGCGCATCGGCCGCTCGTCGGCATTGAGCCGCCACAGCCACCCGAAGGCCAACGTGATCACGGCCACCGCCGCGATCACGGCCAGCCAGATGCGCAGGTACAGGGGAAAGGAGCGCATCACCCGCGGCGCGCGAAAGAAGTGTCCGGCTCAGCGGCCACCGCGGAACCGGCTTTGCCGGGCCGCGGGTGGCGCCCCCTTGAGGGGGCGGTGGCTACACGAAGTGAGCCGCTTCGGGGGAGGGCTTTCATTTCAGTCCTGCTGCTTGGCGAACACATAGCCCACGCCGCGCACCGTGAGAATGCGCCGCGGGTTCTTGCCGTCCTGTTCGATGGCGGCGCGGATGCGGCCCATGTGCACGTCGATCGAGCGGTCGAAGGCTTCGAGCTCGCGCCCGCGCACGGCTTCCATGATCTGGTCACGCGTGAGCACACGGCCGGCGCGCTCGGCCAGCGCCACCAGCAGGTCGAACTGGTGCGACGTGAGCTCACAAGGGCGTCCGGCAACGGTGACGGTGCGGCCGTCGCGGTCGATCTCCAGCGAGCCAAAGCGCATCAGCCGCGCGATGGGCGCAGCGCCCTCGCCGCGGCGGCGCAAGATGGCGCGGATGCGCGCCAGCAGCTCGCGCGGCTCGAAGGGCTTGGGCAGGTAGTCGTCGGCGCCCATCTCCAGGCCGATGATCCGGTCCATCGGGTCGCCCTTTCCGGTGAGCATCAGCACCGGCAGGCGGGCCACGTCGGAGGGCAGGGCCCGCAATCGGCGGCACACCTCGAGCCCGTCGATGTCGGGCAGCATCAGGTCGAGGATGACCAGCTGCGGCCCGCCTGACGGCGGCGGCGCCTCCAGAAGGGCCAGGCCCGACAGGCCGTCGGCTGCGTGGGTGACGGTGAACCCGGAGCGTTCCAGGTACTCGCCCACCATCTGCGCCAGGCGGGCGTCGTCGTCGATCATCAGAAGCTGGGGCATGAGCGCATGGTACTGAAAGGCATAGTGAGCATGCTGCGGGGGCGCGGCGCTGGGGGCTTGTCGCGGCGGTAAAGATAGGTAAATCGGCGGCCGCCTGGGCCCCCGCCTTCGCGGGGGCGACGGGAAGGTTCGTCATTCCCGCGAAGGCGGGAATCCAGGCGCGACGCGCGTCGAACTCGCGATGGCCGTCACCCGCGCCGCCAGCGCCACCAGCAGCAGCACCGGCGCACCCAGCAGCGCGGTGGCGGTGAAGAAGGTCTCATACCCGTAGGCATCTACGAAGCGCCCCGAAAACCCGGCGATCCACTTGGGCAGCAGCAGCATGAGCGAGCTGAACAGTGCGTACTGCGTGGCCGAGTAGCTCACGTTGGTCAGGCCGGAGAGGTAAGCGATGAAAGCCGCGGTGGCGATGCCCGAGGCCAGGTTGTCGGCCGAGATCACGAAGATGAGCGCCTGCACGTTGTGCCCGCGTGTGGCCAGCCAGGCGAACATCAGGTTGGTGACGGCGCTGAGCAGCGCGCCCAGCATCAGCACCCGCATCACCCCCAGGCGCAGCGCCAGCACGCCGCCCACGAAGGTGCCCACCAGCGTCATGACCACGCCATACAGCTTGGTGACGGCCGCCACTTCGTCCTTGGTGTAGCCCATGTCCACGTAGAACGGGTTGGCCATGATGCCCATCACCACGTCGCTGATGCGATAGACGGCGATCAGCGACAGCAGCAGGGCGGCCTGCCAGCGGTAGCGGCGGATGAAGTCGGCCACGGGTTCTACCACTGCTTCGCGCAGCCAGGCGGCCGCGTTGCGCGCAGGCGGCAGGATGCGGTGCAGCGGTTCGGGCGACAGCAAAACAGTGAGCAGGCCCACGGCCATCGATGCGGCCATCACCAGGTAGGCCGCCCGCCACGCGCCGTGCTGATAGACCTCGGCCCCGGCCACCTCGGCCCGCGCGGCCACCCACAGCACGCCGGCGCCGGCCCAGATCATGGCCAGGCGGTAACCGGTCTGGTAGGCGGCCGCCAATGCCGCCTGGCGCTGCGTGTCGGCCGATTCGATGCGAAAGGCGTCCAGGGCGATGTCTTGCGTGGCCGAGCCGAAGGCCACCACCAGCGCGCACAGCACCACGGTCTGCAGCTGCAGGCGCGGATCGGTCAGGGCCATGCCGATCAGGCCGCCGGAGATCACCACCTGCGAAAGCAAAAGCCAGGCGCGGCGACGGCCGAACCAGCGGGTGAGAAAGGGCAGGGGCATGCGGTCGACCAGTGGCGCCCAGGCCCACTTGAAGCCGTAGGCCAGGCCCACCCAGGACAGGTAGCCGATGGTGGTGCGGTCGATGCCGGCCTCACGCAGGCGAAAGCTCAGCGTGCCCAGCACCAGCAGCAGCGGCAGCCCGGCGGAAAAGCCCAGCAGCAGCATGCGCGCGGTGGCGGGCTCGAGGTAGACGCGCAGGGCGTCTACCCATCCGTTGAACCGTCCGATGGTGGGCGGAGTAGTGGCGTTATCTGACATGGGGACTTGCGTGGCTCATTATCATGGGCCCATGTGCCAGCACTGCTACGCCGCCGCCAACCGTGACCCCGGCCTCGCCTCGGGCGAGCCCACGGGTGCCACCTCGATCCAACCCTCGGGCCGGGCTTCAAGCAAGTCGCCCTGGTCGGCGCGGCGCGCCTTCCTGCTGGCGGCCGGCGCCGCTGCCGCATCGCCGGTGCTGGCCCAGGTGCAGGTCGATGCGCAGCCTTCACGGTTTCGCAGCCTGGTGCCCGCCGACGAGATCGAGTCTGCCGGCGGCAAGGAATACGCCCAGGTGCTGGCCCAGGCGCGGCAAAAGGGCGCGCTCGCACCCGAAGGCCATCCGCAGCTGCGGCGCATCCGCGCCATTGCCGCCAGCCTGATCCCGCACAGCGCGCAGTGGAACGACCGGGCCCGCACCTGGCGCTGGGAGGTCAACCTGATCGGCAGCAAGCAGATCAACGCGTTTTGCATGCCCGGCGGCAAGATCGCGGTATTCACCGGCATCCTCGATCAGCTGGCCTTGACCGACGACGAGGTCGGCATGGTGATGGGCCACGAGATTGCCCATGCCCTGCGCGAACACGCCCGCGCCCGCATCGCCAAGAGCCAGGGCACCGGCATCGGCCTGTCGGTGCTGGCCCAGGTGTTGGGCCTGGGCCAGCTGGGCGACGTGGCGGCCAGCATCGGCACCCAACTGCTCACCCTGCGCTTCAGCCGCGACGACGAGATCGACGCCGACCTGGTCGGCCTGGAGCTGGCGGCCCGTTCGGGCTTTCGGCCCGAGGCGTCGGTGAGCCTGTGGGAAAAGATGGGCCGCGCTTCGGGCGACAGTAACGGGCCGGGCTTTCTGTCGACCCACCCCAGCGGCCCCGACCGCCTGACCCGCCTGCGCGAGAACGTACCGCGTGTGCGCAGCCTGTACGAGCGTGCGGTGGCCAGCGGCGACGCCGCGGCAGCCCCTGCGGCGCCCGCCACGGGCGGCATCCCGATTCTGCGCTAGCCGCCACGCGGGCTCAGGTGCCGCCCACGAAGGGATTGCTGCGCCGCTCGCGCCCAAACGTGCTCTCCGGCCCGTGCCCCGGAATGAACACCGTGTCATCGCCCATGGGCCACAGCCGCTGGACGATGCTGTTGATCAGCGTGTCGTGATCGCCCTGCGGAAAATCAGTGCGGCCGATGCTGCCCGCAAACAGCACGTCGCCCACGAAGGCGCGTTTGATCTCCGGCGAATAAAACACCACGTGTCCCGGCGTATGCCCCGGGCAATGGCGCACGTTCAGCGTATGGCCGGCCAGTTGCACCGTTTCGCCATCGTGCAGCCAGCGCGTCGGCGTGAACGGCTCGGCCTCGGGGAAGCCGTATTGAACGCTCTGCACCGGCAGGGCGTCGATCCAGAACTGGTCGCCCGGGTGCGGCCCAATGATCGGAATGCCCAGTTGCCGCGCCAGCGCCCCGGTGCCCGAGGCATGGTCGAGGTGGCCGTGCGTCAGCCAGATCTGCTCGAGCTTGAGCCCCAGGCGCTGCACCTGCGCCAGCAGCAGGTCGAGGTCGCCGCCCGGGTCGATCACGGCGGCTTTGAGCGTGTCTTCGTCCCAGACCAGGGAGCAGTTTTGGGCGAAGGGGGTGACGGGGACGGTGAGGTAGCGGAGCATCTGGCGATTGTCGCGCGGGTTGTGGCGAACAAGAATGCTTTGTGGCCGGACGAGCAAGCCATGCGGATGACATGACCTGAAGTTGAGGACTGAACACTCAGCCCACTGCCTTACCGAAGCGCACCTGTTCGGCCAATCCCATGCAATCGTCAAAGGATCGTTCGTACGCGAGGCGATCGATCTTTTCGAATTCCGTCCGGGTCAAGTCGCGATAGTCGTGAAGTCGCTTCAAGAACGCCTGCGAGTGCTGGGGGAAGAACGGCCGAGCCAACTTTATGGCCTCAGGCTCCAGCTCCGCCACTGCGCACAGGTCGAACAGGTCCCTGGCCTTGGCCAGGTGGCCGCGATAGTGCATTTTCTTGGCGATGATCTCGGCGCAGGATTCCACGCGGAAGCGGCGTCCAAGGTATTGAGCGTTTTCCCACGCAGCATCGGTCAAGGGCGTGCCCACCACGATGTCGATCTCTCCGCTGGGCAGAAGTAACTTCAAATGTTCGGCAGCCTCGTGATACTGGGTGGTCAAGGCTTCGGCGGCCTCTGTCAAGCGCGGAGAGAAGTGGCCCAGGTACTGCGGATCCGGGACGAACAGGTCAATGTCCTTGCTGTGCCGGTGGTTCAGCCGCAGCATGAGAACAGTGCCGCCCCCGAAGCTCCAGACGGGGTCGCGGACGACGCGCTCCAGGTGATCGGTCAGCGTCAATGCTTGCGCAAGCAGTTCCCGCCATGCACCCGGCCGCGTGAAATCCGCAGCCGTCATGACCAGATGCCTCTGGTGCAGCCCAGCACCGCCGCCAACTGCCGCATCCTTTGCCAGGTCGCTTTGGCGCTCACACCGTCTTCACGCTCCAGTTGCTTCGCGACGGCAGACAGCACGCCCACGGGGGCCTCGTCCAGGAGGGTGCGCAGTTGTGCAAGGTGGTCGGGTGGCACGAAGCCTCGGAGCAGCACGGAGCGAAGCGTCTCGGGCGGTAAGGGGTCACCGTAGCTGACGCTTGCCGTGCGTGCTGCGGTCGCCAAGGCGTCCGACGATGCGTCCTTCGACGAGCGCACGCCGGTAACGCCTAGCCCGTACCCGAGCGCGTTGGCGAGTTGCTCCGCATTGGTCAGGCTGAGGTTCGAGATCTTCCCGGTCTCAAGTTGGTTGATCGTTGCGCGCGACAGACCGACGAGCGCGGCCAGACGCTCTTGCGTGAGGCCCATTTCTCGGCGCTGGCGCTTCACGAAGGTTGCGAGCTCGTGGAGGATTGGCATCGGCTACCAAACTACCCGGGGCCCGCTTGAAAGTCAAATTTAAATGTCATCACAGTGTCGAAAATAAGTGGCTTTTTGACTTCATTCACCCAACTGCGCTGCGCGCCGGCCACAACACCGACCCCAACGCCACCACCATCAGCCCCATCGCCGCCCAGTCCTGCCAGCGCAGCACTTCGCCCAGCCACCACGCACCGCTGAACACGCCCACGATCGGGATCAGCATGGTGCTCAGGGTCGAGGCCGTTGGCGGCAGGCTGCGCGCCAGGGTGAACCAAACGGCTTGCGTCAGCCCGAAAATCAGCACCGCGTTGTAGGCAATGGACCCAGCGGCGCCGTGCCCAGCCGTGCCCCACTGATGCCGCTCGAACACGACCGCCAGCACCGTGCACACGACCATGGTCTGAACCGACATCCAAAATGCCAGGGTCAGCGTGTGCGCTTCAATGGTCGTGCGGCGCAGCATCTGTGTACCCAGCGCCCAGGTGGCGGCCGCCATCAGCATCAGGGCCACGCCCAGGGGATGCCCCGCGAGCCCGGTGATTTCATGCCACAGCAACAGCGCGACGCCCACCGCCGCCGCGCTCACCCCCACCCAGCCGCGGCGGGCCAGCGGGGCCGCGTACCAAAGCGCGCCGATCAGGGCCGAGAAGATCGGCATGGTGTAGCCCAGGATGGCGGCGCGCCCGCTGGGCAGTGAACGCATGGCCAGCACCAGGCACACATTCCAGATCACCAGGTTGAACATCCCCAGGCGGAAAGTCTCGGCCCAATGGTGCCGCGCGAGCCGAAACGGCACTTTCATCCACCACAGTACAGCCGCCAGCACCGGCAGGCCCAGCCACATCGAAACACTGCGAAAGCTCAGCGGCGGAAACTGCGTCACACCCAGCTTCACGATGGGCCAGTTCAGCCCCCACAGGACCGTGATGAGGGCCAGCAGCGTTAACTGGGAGCGGTTCAGGGCATGCATGAATCGACATTGTGAGGCCGGGCTCTTTGACCACCACAAGCGCATCGAACGCCGCTTGCCACGCGCTCCGTAGAATCGCCGACCATGACTTTCATCGAAATGCTGCTCGATGCGCAGCAGCGCAACGGCGCCATGCTCTGCGTGGGCCTGGACCCCGAGCCCGCCCGCTTTCCGGCCGGCCTGAAGAACGACGCCAGCCGCATCTACGACTTTTGCGCCCGCATCGCCGACGCCACCGCCGACCTGGTCATCGCCTTCAAGCCGCAGATCGCCTACTTCGCGGCCCATCGCGCCGAAGACCAGCTGGAAAAGCTGATGGAGCACCTGCGCCGCAACACCCCGCGGGTGCCGATCATCCTGGACGCCAAGCGCGGCGACATCGGCTCCACCGCCGAGCAATATGCCAAGGAAGCCTTCGAGCGTTATGGCGCGGATGCCGTCACGCTGTCGCCCTTCATGGGTTTTGACTCGGTGCAGCCCTACCTGAAGTACGAGGGCAAGGGCGCCTTTTTGCTGTGCCGCACCTCCAACCCCGGCGGCGATGATCTGCAGAACCAGCGCCTGGCCTCGGTGCCCGGCGAGCCGCTGCTGTACGAGCATGTGGCCCGCCTGGCGCAAGGCCCCTGGAACGTCAATGGCCAGTTGGGGCTGGTGGTGGGCGCCACCTACCCGGTGGAGATCGAGCGGGTGCGCCAGGTCGCACCCACGCTGCCGCTGCTGATTCCGGGCGTGGGCGCGCAGGGCGGCGACGCGGTGGCCACCGTGAAAGCCGGCTGGCGGCCCGACGCGCCCATCGTGGTCAGTTCGTCGCGGGCGATTTTGTATGCCTCCAGCGGCGAGGATTTCGCCGAGGCGGCGCGGCGCGAGGCGCTGCGCACGCGCGATTTGCTGCAGGCCGCGCGTCCGTGAAGGTCGCTGCCAACTCGCTTCCATAGGCGAATCGCTTCTTGATGCGAGGGGAATTCATGCTGCCATGAATGGACAGGGCGGCTGGATCGCACGAACCCGTCGCGCACGCGCCTTGAGTGGTTTGCTGGGCTAGTGAATTCCCTCTTTGGCGCTGTGCGCTACGCCCATCCTGTAAGCGCCACCCGAAGCTCACCACGGCCCCCGGGATTGCACGCTGTTCGGCTGCGCGTGCAGCTGATGTGCCGCGTTCGGACCTGCACAATTCAGGTGTCCGAGCTTATTTTTATGGTTGTTGTATCGCACAACGAAACGATGGATAATTAAAGTGTAAAAATAGCCTCTGAAGAACACTATGAAGCAGCAAGTGAACCGCCGGACCCTCTTGCGCGGCATGGCCGCGTTGGCGGCATCGGCCATGACAACCGCGCCGGCTCTTGCGCAGGACGCCTACCCGGCGCGCCCGGTCAAGCTGATCGTGCCGTTTCCGCCCGGATCCGCCACGGACGCGGTTGGCCGGCTGATCGGCGACCGCCTGGCGCGGAATCTGGGCCGGCCCTTCGTCAT
This sequence comes from Comamonadaceae bacterium, assembly GCA_947476465.1. GTDB lineage: Bacteria > Pseudomonadota > Gammaproteobacteria > Burkholderiales > Burkholderiaceae_C > Ramlibacter. Next base: position 162,923 of record CANJQN010000002.1, read on the forward strand.
TGAGAACCGGCCAGGCGCCGGCGGAAACATCGGCTCGCGCATGATCGCGACTGCCGCGCCCGACGGCTACACCATCGGGTTGGGAGTGTTTGGTGTGCATGCCATCAATCCCCACTTGTTCAAGAACATGCCCTTTGACTCCATTAAGGACTTCCAGCCAATCGGGATGCTCGCGACGGCAATCCAGGTGCTGGTTGTCAACCCGAAGGTGCCGGTCAATTCGGTCCAGGAATTGATCGCCTACGCCCGCGCGCGGCCCGGCGAATTGAACTTCGCATCGCCTGGCAATGGCAGCACCGGCCAGCTTGCCGCGTCCCTGCTGGAAAGCAGCGCCGGTATCAAATTCACCAACGTGCCGTTCATCGGTGCCGCCCAGGCGCGAACTTCGTTGCTGGCCGGTGACACGCACGTTACCTTTGAGCTCGTGACCACTGCCGCGCCGCATGTCAGCGCTGGAGCCCTGAAGGCGCTGGCTGTCACCGGTGCGGAGCGCTCGCCTGCGCTTGCCAACCTTCCGACCATGCGCGAGGCCGGCATCAAGGACTTCGAGGTCACGACCTGGTTCTCGCTGGTCGGTCCCGTGGGCATGCCGGAAGCGGTGGTGAGTCTGCTTAACGGGGCCGCCAACGACATCCTTGCACAGGCCGACGTGCGCAAGGCGCTGAACGACCTTGGCACCACGCCGTCGCCTGGCACGCCAGCCCAGCTTCGCGAGCGCATGGAGCGTGACCGTGCTACCTGGGGCGAAGTCATCCGCAAGGCGGGCACCAAGCTGGACTGATACCCATGACGGACCACGTGGAGGCGCTAGCGGAGTTCGCTTGTCGCCGAGATCTGCAGGCCTTCGACGCGGCGGCCGTAACCCGCGTCAAATGGGTCCTGCTAGACAGCTTGGTGGCGATGGCCCATGGCGTGCAGGTACCCGAGATGCAGGCGCTGCTGCGCATCACGCTAGCGACAGCGCCGCCGGGTCCCTGCTGGGTCGTCGGCACCGGCCGCCAGACCAATGCTGCAGATGCGGCGCTGCTCAATGGGACATCCGGCACATGGCTTGAGCTCAACGAAGGCTGTCTGATCGCCAAGGGCCACCCCGGAATTCAGGTGGTGCCGGTGGCACTGGCGCTGGCGCAGGAACTCGACGTCGGCGGCGAGGCGCTGCTGCGGGCCATCCTGATGGGATACGAGATTTCGTCCCGCGTTGGCCGCGGGGCCAAGCTACGGATGGCGGTCCACCCGCACGGCACCTATGGCGCCATCGGCTCCGCCGTGGCGGTGGCTGTGCTCAAGGGCTTCGGGCCTGCGCAGATGCTCGAAGCGATCCGCATCGCATCGACCCTCGGGCTTGCGACCAGCCGGCGTACGCTCCTGGAAGGCGCGACGGTGCGCAACGTCTACACCGGCCACTCTGGCAGCATGGGACTGTTGGCGGCGCGCTTGGTGGAGGCTGGCTTCAGTGGCGAATCCACCGGCATCGAATCGGCGTTCGGTCAGGTGCTGGGGGAGGAATTCGACCTCAAATCGCTCACCGCCGGGCTAGGCGAGGAATGGCTCATCAACCAAGGCTACTTCAAGCTGCACCCGACGGGCCGCTACGTGCACGCCGCGATCGAGGCATTGCTGGACGCACTGGCGCAGGTGCCCGGTGGACGACTGGATGTCGCCGCAATCGAACACGTGGCCGTTCGCACATTCAAGCTGGGATCAATGCTCAATGGGCAGGTGATCGCCACCAGCTTTGCCGCCCGGTTCTCCATTCCTTTCGCGTTGGCGACTCGCTTGGTACAAGGCGACACCAGCCTGGCCGCATTCAGCGAAGCGGCGGTGGGCAACCCAGTCACGCAGGCGCTGGCGCGGCGCATCGATGTCCATGAGGAGCCCGCCTTCACTGCGCGCTATCCGCACGAGCAGGCTACCGAGGTGGTGATTCGCACTGGCGACGGCCGAACGTGGACGGGCCGCTGCGACATCATGAAGGGCGAGGCTGGCAACCCCTACCAGGACGCCGAGGTTGAGCGCAAGTTCCTGCACCTGGGCAGTCAGGCGTGGGGTGCCGAGGTCGCCGAGACGCTGCGGGACCGCGTGCTGCGGCTGGAGCAGTTCACCGCTATCGGACAGCTGGCCGCAGGGCTGGCGCTCTGATTGACGACAAGTCGCCAACCGCCGCGGTCGAGACGCGCTGACGGCTTGGCGCACAACACGGGTAGGGCAGCTAACGGAGGGCGTTGAGCGACTCGTGCGCCTGCCGCCGAAATCGCCAGCGCTCGTAGGCATCGCTTTGCAGCTGGGATGACAACTCGGCGGCGCAGGCGTGCAGGGCATCGACTTGGCGGCGCAGCGGCGGGTTGGGCACGTTCTGGATCGATCCGATGATGCCCACTACGCCGGCGAGCACATCGCCGTCACGGAAGATCGGCACGGCCACCGTGTTGATGCCAATCAGCACCTCGCCGTCGCTGACGTCGTAGAACTGCTCCCGGATCAGCTCCATGCGCTGGCGGATCTCCTGCGGATCGACCATGGATGACGGGGTCTCGGCAAGCAGCTCGCCGCCGAGTACATCCTCCTGTGCGGCGGCCGGCGAGAAGGCCAGTGTCACGCGTCCTAGCGCGGAGCAGTGCGGCAGAGGCCGGTTTCCGGGCTTGACGCTAATCGTGATCCGAGCATAGACGTTGTCGATGTTCAGGATCACCATCGGCCGGCCATTCAGAGGCACCGCCAGCACGGCGGTCTCGCGCAGCTCGTCACGCAAGCGGGCCAGGTAGGGTTCGGCCCGCAACCGCAGGTCGAACTGGTTCCCGGCTGCTTCCCCGAGCTGAAACACGCGCCAGCCCAGGCGGTAACGATCAGTCGTCTGATCCTGTTCGACAATGCCCATCTCGCGCAGTGTGGACAGGTGGCGATGAACCCGGGGCTTGGTCTCATTGAGCAGGTCCGCCAGCGCCGTGACTCCCATCGGCCTCTGCGCGGCTGCCAGCTCGTCAAGGATCCGAACGGTTACCTTGACCGCTTCGACGGAGTTCAGTTTCTTTTCCACGCCGGTAGTGTAGTTCGTCGCCCAGTTCAGAACACCGTGTATCGCCCAGCGTAACGGCCGTCGGCTACGGACCGCTCAGGGGCATGGGTCGTCTGGACATGGCACCTTGAGATGGCCAGCATCATGAGCGCGCGATCAACAGTGCGTGATCGGTGTTAAAGCGGCGGCCTTTTGTGAAGCTGTCGGGCGTGTTCCACCATCTCTTTTGGTGGTCGAGCGTGTGTGTACCCGCGGCGGGTCGGCCTGATCCCTTGTCGGTGGAGATCAACCATCACCTCCGCCATCTTGAGCGTGGAAGTCAACCCGTCCACGACTGGAACCTCGTCGATACGGCTGATACCAGCTCGCGCGATCGCCTCGCTAAGGTATAGCTGACCGGGAATGATGGCCTCGGCACCCAGGGCGATCGCCCGGCGAGCAGTTGCCGTGAATCGATCGCAGAGTGTTGCAGGCTGGTTCATTCCTTCGCTGACGTCCGCGAACGCAACATCGAGGAGCATCGTTGGGACGGCGCGCTCCCAAAGACCCAACTCTCGAATCCTCAAGTCCATTAGCTGATCGAAGCCCCTCTGAAAGGCGATGACACAGAATCGCGAGCCTAGGCAGCAAGCCAAGTGCAGGGCGGACTCACCGTAGCCCACCACGGGAATGTCCACTAATGATCTCGCCTCCCTCAGGGCCGGATCCTGCACCGACCCGACAACGAACGCGTCAAATCCGTTCTGCTCCGCCCGCAATGCGTTATCCAGGAGGAACTGAGTGTGTAAGGACATCAGATACGGGTAGACCACAACCTCCGCAGGCGCACAACCCCCGTAGGTGCCTTCCGGCAAACCAACGAACTCCGTCTGAGTGCCTGTCCGCCCGATCTGCTGCGCTCGAGAGGAGAGGCCCTGGAAATACTCTGCGTTGTTGCCTTCAACCAGACTCTGATACCAGATTCGCATGGTGTCCCTTCCGCAAGCGAGCGTCATTCCTTCTGAAGGTTCGCCTTCTTGATCAGATCCCCCCACTTGCGCAAATCGGCCTGCAGCACTTGCCCGAGACGCTCGGGTGTGCCTCCCTCAATGATCATCGCCATTGAGACGAGTTGCTCTCGAATCTTCGGGTCTTTCACTGCCTCATTCGCGGCTTCGTTGAGGCGTGCAACAACAGAGGCGGGAGTGCCTGCCGGCGCAGCCAGGCCGATCAGGCCGCTCACTTCGAAGCCAGGAACACCTGCTTCATTGATGGTGGGCACGTCGGGGGTGGCTGCGAAGCGCTTCGGTGAGCCGATGCCGAGTACCTTTACCTTTCCGGCTCTTACGTGCGGGAGTACCACGCTAATGTCACTCAGCATCAACTGAACCTGGCCGCCGAGCAGGTCGTTCATTGCAGGCGCTGCGCCTTTGTACGGCACATGCAATACATCGATGCCTGCTGAAGACTTGAAAAGCTCCATCCCGAAGTGTGCGGAGCTGCCCGCGCCGGAGGATCCGTATGCCAGCTTGTTCGGGTTCGCCTTGGCGAAAGCCAGGAGCTCAGCGACCGTAGAAAATGGCACGGAAGGATGAGCCACGAGCAGACTCTGATTAAACAGCAGTAGGGCTACCGGCTGGAAGTCGCGCTGAGCATCCCACGAGATCGTTTTATCGAAAGCGTTGTTGATCGCAGTCGCCGAGCTGACGAGCAGAAGTGTGTACCCGTCGGCAGGCGAGCGGGCTGCGAGCTCGGTGCCAAGGCTGCTTCCGGCCCCGGGGTGATTCTGTACGACCACAGGAACGCCCAGCACCTGGCTCATCTTTGGGGCGACGGCTCTGGCGACAACGTCCGTACCACCACCCGGCGGGAAGGGAACGATGATGCGAACTGGCTTGTTCGGGAAGTTCTGGCCCTGTGCATTCAGGGCAAACGCCAGGAAACCAAGTAAGAGAAGAAACCGTCGCAGCATAATGGCGCCTTTCAACTGTGATGTGAAAAATTAGCGTTCAGCGGTCGGCAACGCCGTGCCGGTGACAAGGACTTCTCTTGGAAGTTTCGAGAGATACTCAAGGCCATCCTGCATCACGTGTACGCTGTCCTCAAGGTGCACGCCGCCGAGATCTGGATCCCGGTGAAAGAGCTCCAGATTCATCACCATTCCCGGCTCGACCACCCACCCACGTGTGCGATCGGACGGGTGCGCGTACTCGACCACATCAAGGCCGACGTTGTGCCAAGCAAGGGTAGTCAAATTCAGGTTCAAGCCATTGCGCGAGAGCACCTCCTTCGCGGCGTCGGCCAATTCAAGTGTATTAACGCCAGGGCGCAGCGAACTCTCCGCTGCCGCGACAGCCTCTCTCACGACTTCGTGCACGCGCGCAAGGCGCGCCGACGGCTTGCCCACGGTGCCGGTTCGTGCCGTATCGCAGTGGTATAGCTGGTACTTCCCAACGCAGTCCAAAACCACCACGTCACCTTCGGTCAGGATTTTCGCTTCAGCATAGTTGTTGTCCAGAACGAACCCTCCATCCGGGCCGGCACCGAACATCATTCCCCGCTGTCCCATGAATGTACCGCCTTGCCGCACCATGGCTAGCCGATAGGCATCCACCATCTCCGAGAGGCGGCTTCCAGCCGCTGCAGCGGCCGCAGCTTCGCACACGGCCACGTCGTTAATCGCCGCCGCTTTACGCAGCAGCTTGAGCTCGGCTGGTGTCTTAACCATTCGGATCTTACGAAAGTGATGTAGACCGTCTACCACCTCCAGACGATCGCCGAAACGGCGCCGAACTTCTTGCCCAACGCGAAGATCGTCGAACGCGACACGAACGTTCCCATCTGGAAGCGACTCCGAGAGCGCCCGAGTTAGTGCGGTATAGACATCCTGCTCGACCGTAGCGCGGGTAGCGGCATAGAGATCTCGCAACGGGCCTCGCAATTCCGTCGCAATTCCCAGCCCCTGACTCAACACTTCCAGGAGAAAGGTCGCACTCGACCTTTCCTTGGCTCCGAACATGCGCAGATGCGGCAGCCATGTTGGATGGGTAACAAGAAAGGCCAGGTCGTAATCCGACGCCACCAGCGACGGGCTCATCCGTTCTGAGGCCGGCAGCACCGCCGCGGCATTAAGGTCCCCGAAGTCGCCCAACACTGAATCTGGCATGTGGCCCGACACGTAGTACAAGTTCTTGTGAGTGGTCGGGACCATCGCATCCAAGCCGTTCTCATGCATGACCGCATATGCGCGCGGCATGTTTAGGAGCATGGAAGGGTTCTCTGATTGGTCGATAGCGTTGTGCGGCGTGGTCGTCTGCATAGAGCTCATTACATTCCTATTCGATGTACGTGGGATGACGGTTGAATCGCGCGTGTCTTCACTGAGCCGTATAGCCGCCATCCAGCAAGAGATCAGCACCGGTCATGAACGAGGACTCATCGCTCGCCAAGAAAACGACCGCCGCGGCAATCTCCTGCGGCGTTCCTAGGCGCTTGATCGGGTAAAGCGGTTCAAGCCTCTGGCGGGCGGCATCTTCGCTGCCGTATCGACCTACCACCCGGCTTGTCAGCACCGCGCCCGGGGACAAGCTATTGACTCGGATGTTCATCTCCGCGTAGTCCAGAGCCATGATGCGGGCCAAGTGAATTAGCGCCGCCTTTGTCGCACCGTATGCCGCACGTCCCTTGTTCCCAACGTGTCCCATTTGAGATGCCATGTGGATAATTGAGCCGCGCCCGCGCTTCATCATTAGAGGCACGGCGTATTTGCTTATGAGAAACGCCCCAGTCAGGTTCACATCTAGCGCTTTGCGCCAAGCTGACTCGGGCAACGTGTGAACTGGCTCGTAAGGCGAGGATATGGCTGCGTTGTTGACTAAGACGTCCACACCAGAAAAATGCTCAGCGACTGCTGACATGGTCTTGCGAACGGAATCAGAATCCGAAACATCGCACTCATAGTGCCGCGCGACGCCGCCCTGCGCCATAACAGCTTGCGCACACCGCGCCGCAGTTTTGGGATCAACATCGAAACAGGCCACAGTTGCCCCCTCCCGAGCGAATGCCACGGCGGTGGCCGTCCCGATATCACCTCCAGCGCCTGTGATAACTGCAATCTTGCCCTCAAGGCGCCCCATGCGGACCTCCTGCAATGTCAGTCCGCATGATCTGTCGCTCAGAGGAGCAAGTGGTGCTGGTAGTCAGATGCATCTGAGACTGTTCTCACGGAAGAGGCTGGGCAAAACATTCACACTTGACCAATCTTCACTGCGATCAATAGCTTTCTCGACCTTCTGAATACCCTCTCGCGTTAAAACAAGGCTCGAGAGTTCGCGAAACTTATCACGTAATTCAGATTCTGAAAAAGGACGATGGAAGTCGCCGCGTGCGCTGTCACACTGCCGCGTGGAAATTCGGCCGTCCTTTAGAGTCAACGTCACGCGCGCCACCTTCAGCCGTGGCGCAAGTGCGCTCATCTCAGTGTTCTCTACGACGTGCACACGATGCCTCAGGGCTGTAATTGTCGCGTCTGTTAACGATGAGTCGTCAAGCGCTGAGAAGCCCGCGCCACCCCTCACTGCCATCGTGGCGGCTGCATGCGGCAGTGAGTACTTTGAGGCGAAATAATTGGGAGGGTCCGGGTTGCGCATGACTGATGCGAAATGATAAGTCGCGACGTCGATGCGCTCAATTTCCTCGGGCTGCGGCCTCAGGTCTACGAGCGCCTCGTGGAGCGAATCGAGAGCGGGATGCATGGGGTTGCAGCATGCATACAGGCGAAAATAATTGCTCGTGATTTCCCAGCGCTGGCCTAAATTGTCGACAAGCCGGTCGGTAAGGAACCCACCGCCGACGAGTTTACCCAGAGACTCCTCGATCGCTTCAGTCTGCGCCTCAAACCCGGCGAGAGCCAATTCGGGTGCGAGGGCGGCTGCGAAGCCGCTCATCCCGCCTGCCACATTGAGAGCCGTCGCACCTGCAACCGCGTTCGTATAACTCGGTGTCAAGACCAGTGAAGACGCGATACGCATGGCAAGGCTGATTTTTTTCGCGTCGAGGCCGCGCAAGCGTGCCCCCGCAGCCACTGCAGCCAGAAGCGTGGCCTGGCCGTTTGGATGCGCGAGCTGACGTGGCGTGAAAGCCGTACAGAGCCTCCCGGCAAGCTCATAACCAGTCACCAGGGCCGTCAACATCTCGCGGCCAGTGCTTTGCATTTGCTCTCCAACTGCAAGCACACCTGGAAGCACTTGAATCGCTGCCTGGCACGAAACGTAGCGCAAACCTTCGCACAGCTCGATAGAGCGACCTGCGATGCCGTTCAGCAGTGCCGCCGTGCGCGCATCCAGCCGCGGCCATCCGCGCGCGTAGACCGTCGCACCCGTCTGGCTCGTTTCCGACGCAAGGCGGCTGCGAAGCTCAGCAACTTCTGGTCTCTCTGAGCCGGCGAGAATGACACCAAGCGTATCCAGCAAGACCAGCTTGGCGTGCATCTGCACGGAATCGGGAATGTCTTCCCATTGCGTTGTGGCGACGAAATGCGCCAACTCTTCGATCTGGCGACCCATCTTCCAAGAACCTTCCTAACAAGTACTTAGTCCGACGGACTTGAAAAAGTGGCTGAGAGCGGAATGCGAAAGGCAACGCCGATCCGCAGATGCGCAACGGAGGGGGCGCCAGCGACCGTTAATCGATTCGTGCGCCGATCGATTTGACAAGCGTCCCATACGTCGAAATTTCCCGGCGCAGGAGACTGCCAAACTCGGCAGAACTCATTGTCATGGGTTCATCTCCTTGGAGCTGCATTGATTGCCTCACTTCCGGCGAGTTCACGGCGCGAACGACGCCTTCATGTATCTTTGCTAGTACATCGCTGGGCGTGTTGGCCGGCGCGAGTATGCCGATCCAATTGTTAAACGCGTAGCCTGGCACTGATTCGCTGATCGCAGGGACATTGGGTATTGCTGGGGATCGCTTCGTTCCGGCGACCGCGATCAGCTTCAGTCGTCCAGCTTCAACCATTGGCTTGGCGACAGGCAAGCCTGTCACGGTGTATTGCACACGGCCACTCATGACCTCAGTCACGGCAGCGACGGTTCCCTTGAACGGGATGTGCGCCACATCCATACCAGCCAAGCTGCGCAGCATTTCAATCGAAATGTGCACCCCGCCACCGGTACCCGTCGACGCGTAGTTGATCACCCCGGGCTTCGATTTCGCAAGTGCCACAAGATCATTGACCGAATTAACAGGCAAAGTAGGGTTGGCAACCAACACGAGCGGTGAAACGGACACTGTAGTGACTGGCGCGAAGTCGCGCAGCGAGTCGTACGGAAGCTTCGAGTAGGCACTTGCGTTAATCACAAACGACGTTGCAACAACTCCGAGCGTGTACCCGTCGGGCTCAGACTTCGCCAAGTTATCGACGCCGATCGTTCCACCCGCACCGACTTTGTTCTCTACATAAACGTTTTGTCCCCACTGTTCCGACAGGCTCTTCGCGATCATCCGGCCAACCAGGTCCAAACCGCCGCCCGAACCTGTTGGCACGATCATGCGCACGGGCTTCGTCGGGTAGGCCTGCGCGTAAACGCCTGTAGCGGAGCCGGCGGCGTAAACAGCGAAACCTGCCAGGAGAGCGTGAAGTACTTTCATTGGTGTGGCCTTATGTCGATTAAGCAGCTGGCGTACAGGCGGCGCGCGAATCCACAAAACGCGAGATGCTATACCGCCTAGCGGAACATGATACTCAAATGTCACTGTAACGATACTCGATAATGTCTGGCGTTATCATGGGGAATGTTCGATTGTTTCGCGATTCGATACTTCGAATGATCGCTTGTTACCTCATCAGAAGGGAGTTCTGTGGGAGCTGTTCTGATCCCGTCACCGGTCACAGCCGCACGGGCCGGCCAGGCCTTTGAGCGCTACGTCGCGTGGGCTGCAGGCATCGAATGGGCTGACTTCTCGCAGGCGGCACGCCGCCGCGCCGTGCTTGTGCTGGCCGACGACCTCGCGGCCGCCTTCAGCGCCGTTGACGAGCCGGAGGTGTCCGCCGTACTTGCGCGCGTGAAGGCTGCCGGCAGCGGCCCGGCCTCGCTGCTGGCACCCGGACGGCCGGGCGTATCGGTGCTGCAGGCGGCCATGGGCAACGCCCTGGCCATGGGCTGGAACGAACTCGACGAGGGTTATCGCAAGGCCGTGTGCCACGCCGGGCTGTACGTGCTGCCGGCGCTCTTGGCCAGCGCCGAGGCCGAAGGTGCCAGCACGCAGGAGTTGCTGCGCGCCTTGCTGCTCGGGTACGAGACCGTGACCCGCATCGCCTGTGCGTTCCGTTTTCCGTCGCTGCGGATCCACCCGCATGCCTTGTTGGCACCGGTAGGCGCCGCCGCGGGCGTGGGCTTCTTGCGCCGGCTGCCGCCGGCGGAGTTACTGTCGGCCATCTCCAGCGCAGCCACGCTGGGCATGGCTGGCCCGTTCAACCATGCGCTCCAGGGCGTGCTGGCCCGAAATATCTGGGCCGCACAGGCCGCGTCCAGCGGGCTGGCCGCCCTGGACTGGGCGCAGTGCGGCATCGGTGGCCAGGCCTCGTCGCTGCACGATGTCTACGTCAGCGCGCTGGGCGCCACCGAGGTTGACCTGTCGCACTTCGCCCCAAGTGCGGACATGGGCTGGGCGGTCGAGTCCGGCTACCACAAGATGAACGCCAGTTGCCAGTACACCCACTCGACCATTGAGGCGGTGCAGACGCTGCTGGCGCAGGATCCTTCATTGCTCGGCGGTGAGGCGGTGGCCGGCATCGAGGTGCAGGCCCACCCCTTGGGCTATGCGCTGCAGGACGCCCGCCCCAAGACCACGCTTGGCGCCAAGTTTTCGGTGCCGCACGCGGTGGCTGCGGCCCTGGTCCATGGCGATGGCGGCGTTATGTCTTTCGACGCGGCGTCGCTTGGCGACCCGCGAATCGCGCGCCTGCGCGACCTCACCCGCATGGTGCCCTTTCCCGACGTGCAACCCCCGCCCCATGACCGGCCTGCCCGGGTCATCGTCATCGACCGCGAGGGTTCGCGCGCAGAAGCCGTGTGTTGGAGCGCCCAGGGCGGCCCCGATCGGCCTTATGCCGAAGAAGCGCTGTGGGACAAGTTGCAGGCTTTGTCGGCCCGGCAAGCGCCTGGCCTGGTCCGCACCATGCGCGCACTGATGGGGGCGGCGTCAGAACATGGCACTGCACCTGAGCTGGCACGCCCGTGGCGCCAGAGTCTGGGCAATGTATTCCTGGACGCTGCCGCACCCGTTGACCCCCCTTCCTCTGTCTGATCTTTCCAGCTTGAACCCGATGCAAGTTAACGTGGAAACGGCGGCTGCGGGCCTGCCATGGGATATGGATGTCGACGTGCTGGTGGTCGGCGCTGGTGCCTGCGGTCTGGCCGCTGCCATCGCAGCTCACGAAGCGGGTGTGGGCGTAGCCATTGTTGAAAAACGTGACCGTCCGGGGGGTAACTCCTCGCTGAGCACCGGCTCTGTGCCAGGCGCCAATAGCCGCTTCCAGCGGGAGGCAGGCATTGAGGATTCGCCTCAGGTGATGGTTGCGGATCTGGAGCGCCTGTCCGGCGAAAGCGACCTGCCGCAACTGGCCCGCCAAATGGCGGCCATCTCCGCAGAAATTTGCGAATGGTTGGTCGATACCGTGGGCGCGCGCATGGCACTCATCACCGACTACTGCCACGTGGGCCACACCATTCCCCGCCTGCATGCACCGGTATCGCGTCGTGGGCAGGACCTGGTGGACGACCTGCTGGCGGCCGTCGACAAGCGCGGTATCCCGCTGGCCACCAACAACCCGGTGCACACGCTCTACGTTGATGATCAGGGTGGCGTCGTCGGCGTGGCTGTGGATGGCCCGGGCGTGGAGCGTTCGCGGATCCGCGCCCGCAACGTGATCCTGGCGTCCAACGGCTTTGCCGCCAATCGCGAGCTGGTGACCAGGTATTGCGCCGAGATCGCCGACGCCGAGTACTTCGGGGCACTGGGCAGCCAGGGCGAGGCGGTGCTCTGGGGGCAGCAACTGGGTGCGCGCCTGGCCAATATGCAGGCCTACCAAGGCTATGCCGCCGTGGCCTATCCGCATGGTTCGCTGCTGTCGTGGACCACGCTTGAAAAGGGTGGCTTTCTGGTCAACGCCGCCGGCCGGCGATTTGGCAACGAGGACCTGGGCTACTCGGCCTACGCCCGCGAGGTGCTGGCGCAACGGCAGAACGTCTTTGCCGTCTTCGACGAACGCATCATGACCTTGGCGTCCAAGGAGGACGAGTTTCGCGAGCTGGCCGAGATCGGCGGGCTGAAGAACGCCGATTCGATCGAGGCGTTGGCCGCCCGGTTCGAGTTGCCGGCTGACGTGCTGGCGCGCACCTTGGCCAACTACAACGAAGCGGCCGCCGGAAAACGCGGCGACGAATTCGGACGCAAGCACTTCAACATGGCGCCGCTGAGCGGCCGGCTGTGGATGTGCCGTGTGACGCCCGGGCTGTTCCACACCCAGGGTGGCTTGGCCGTAGACCAAGAGGGCCGCGTTCTGCGCGAGGACGATTCGGTCATCCCGGGTCTGTTCGCCGGCGGCGGTGCCGCCGCTGGCATCAGTGGCCGCGCTGGTGCCGGCGGCTACGCCTCGGGCAACGGCCTGCTCACGGCCATCGCCCTGGGCTATCTGTCGGCGCGCGCCGCCGCCGCCCAGGTCAAGGCCCGGACCTGACCATGTCGGCCGCGATGTCGCTGTCCATCCGCATGGCGCGGTTCGCACACGAGATGAGCCTGGATGCCGTTCCCGCGCCCGTGCTTCGCTTGGCCCGTTTGCACTTGGCCGATGCGATCGGCGTCGGCCTGGCTGCCGCGCGCGTGCCTGCCCACCAGCGCCTGCTGACACAGTTGCGTGCCGAAGGCGCCGGCGCGGCAGAGGGGCCGGCCACCGTGATCGGCTTTGCTGGCGGCGTACCTGCGCCGCTGGCCGCCATGCTTAACGGCACCTCCATCCACTCGCTGGAGTACGACGACACGCACATGGCTTCCATCGTGCATGGCAGCGCTGTGATCGTGCCGGCTGCGCTGGCCGCAGCCGAGGCGCAGGGCCTTCGCCTGGACGAACTGGTGCGCCTGGTCGTGGTGGGATGGGAGACCCTGGTGCGCTTGGGCCAGGCCAGTCCGGGCGGCTTCCAACGCCGGGGCTTCCAGGTCACCTCGGTTGGCGGCGTGGTGGTCGCCGCGCTGCTGGCCGCCACGGCGCGTGGTGCCAGCTTGGCGCAGACCACGGCGGCCATGGGCATCGCCGGCAGCCAGGCCGGCGGCATCTTCGAGTTCCTGAGCAACGGCTCCAACGTGAAGGCGTTCCATCCTGGATGGGCGGCGCACGCGGGCCTGTGGGCGGCGGCCGCCGCCCAGGCCGGCATGACCGGCCCTGAGACGGTGCTCGAAGGCCGATTTGGACTGTTCAACGCCTACGCCGCCGACGAGCAGGCCGGCGACCGCCTCGCCCGCTCGCTTGAGGACCTGGGCGGCCGCTGGGCGCTTTCGGACGCGGCCTTCAAGTTTCATCCCTGCTGTCACTATATTCACCCCTACTTGGAGTGCACCCAGGCATTGATGGCGCAGCTGGCCGCGCACGGCGGGGTACAGGCCATCGCCTCGGTCCACTGCCGGGTGGCGCCCGGCGCGGCGCCGGTGATCTGCGATCCCTGGCCGGCCAAGCAGAACCCGGCCAGCGGCAACGAGGCCAAGTACAGCCTTCCGTACTGCATCGCCCGCGTGCTGCTCGGGCGTCCGGTCGACGTGCCCACCATGACGGCGCCGCAGGTCGATGCCGACGCCGTAGCCTTGTCGGCGCGCATCCAATGGTCGCCGCGCCCGGACAGCGATTTCCCCGCGCGCTTCGACGCAGACCTCGAGATCATGTGCGCCGATGGCACCCGCCTGCACCACGCGGTGCCACAGGTGCTGGGCAGCCCCGAGCGGCCCGCCGGCGAGGCGGCCATCCGCGACAAGTTCAACGGCAACGCCGCGCTGGCGCTGGGCGGCGTCGACCGCGATCAGCTTTGGGCCTGCGTAGTGGACGGTGGCGCCGACCTGCCTGCGCTACAGCGAACGCTGCGCGCGGTTTGATGGAGGGAGGTATTCGATGAGCGAGCCGATCCGGCAGCGCCTGCCGCTCGAGTTGGTCACCGGCTTCCTGGGCAGCGGCAAGACCACGCTCATCAACGCCGTGCTGCGCGACCCGGCCTTTTGCGGAGCGATGGTCATCGTCAATGAGTTTGGCGAAGTCGGGCTGGACCACCTGCTGATCTCGTCGGCCCAGGACCAGGTGGTGCTGCTTGATTCGGGCTGCCTGTGTTGCGCGGTCTCGGGCTCGCTGCGCGACACGCTGATCGACCTGTTCTCACGCCGCGGCAGTGGCACGGTGGCGCCCTTCGACCGCATCATCGTCGAGACCAGCGGACTGGCCAACCCGGCGCCGCTGGTGGCCAGCCTGTTGGGGGACTCGGCCGTCACGCCGCGCTGCGCGCTCACGCAGGTGCTGACCCTGGTTGACGCCGCCAATGGCCTGGACACGCTGGCGCGCTACCCGGAGGCGCAGCGCCAGGTCGCCTTCGCCGACCGCCTGCTGATCACCAAGACCGACCTGGCCACGCGGGCCCAGGTCGAGGTCGTACAGGCGGCGCTGTCCTCGCTCAACTCGCAGGCGCCGATCGAGCGCCGGCAACCGGGCGACTCGCCGGTTTCTTACTTCGTCGCCGACGCGCATGCCAACAGCCGGGCGGTCCGTCCCGCCATCGGGGTGCCGGCCTGGCTGCGCGGCCCGCTGCGTCCGAAGTACGCGAACGATGCCGCCGCTGCGTCCACAGGGTCTGACACCCACGGCGAGACCTTCGGCCATGTAAGCAGCCATGTGCTGCACCTCGGTGGCCCCGTCACCTGGGAAGGGTATGCCGCCTGGACCGATGCCATGCGCCGCCGCTTCGGAAGGCGCCTGCTTCGCTGCAAGGGCCTGTTGGCCGTTGGCGCCGATACGGCGCCGTGGGTGGTGCAGGGCGTGCAGGGCTACTTCGCGCCGCCGGCGCGGCTGCCTGCCGGCTCGCAGCTTCCGGCCTCGGCCGCCGGCTACCTGATCTGCATTGGCGAATCGCTCGATCGCCGCGAACTCGACGGGACCCTGGCCCTGCTGGCGCCCGATTGTCTGCCCGAAAGGAATCCTGCTTCATGAACACAAACTATGTCTTGCGCGGCGGCACGGTCGTCAGTGCCGAGCGCGAGCCTGAACCGTTGGACGTACTGGTCGAAGGTGGCCGCATCGCCGCACTGCTGGCGCCGGGCACCGGCGTGGCCGAACACGTGAGCGCGCGCCGCATCGACGGACTGCATGTGTTTCCAGGCCTGATCGAGGCGCACATGCATTTCGGCTTCGGTGAGAAAATCACCGAGTACAGCACCGAGACCGCGCATGCGGCTGTAGGCGGCTTCACCACCGTGCTGGGCTACTTCCTGAACAACGAAGCCTACAGCGACGTCTTCAAGCGCGAGCAGGCCTATGCGCAGCCCCGCGCACACGTGGACTACGGCTTTCACTTCAGCACCGCCTCGGAGCTGCATGTGAAGGAACTCGAATCGTATGTGCGCGACTACGGCGTCACCTCGTTCAAGTACTTCATGAACTTCAAGGGCGAAGAAGGCCGCTATCTGGGGCTGGACGGCACGGACGACGGCTTCTTCCATGCGCTGCTGCAACGTGCCGGCGAGCTGGGCGACGTGACCGTGGTCTGCCATACCGAGAATATCGAGATCGTCAATCGCTTGCGCAACGCGCAGCTGGAGATCGGCATCGAGACGCTCAAGCAGTGGGAGGCGGTCAAGCCGCCCATCACCGAGGCCGAGGCCTGCATCCGCGCGATGTTCCTGGCCGAGAAGACCCGCGCCAAGATCTACATCCCGCACATGAGCTCGCGCATGGGCCTGGACGAGGTGCGTTTCTGGCGCCAGCGCTACGACCGCGTGTTCGTCGAGACCTGTCCGCACTACCTCACGCACACCTCCGACATGGACCTGGGCGGCATGGGCAAGGCCAATCCGCCGTTCCGCAGCAAGGACGACCAGGACGCGCTGTGGGAAGGCCTGGCCGACGGCGCCATCGATGTCGTGGCCTCTGACCACTGCCCGCGCAAGCGCGCAACCAAGGACAAGTCGCTGTGGTTGGCCTCGCAGGGCTTTCCGGGCACTGCAACCATCCTGCCGGTGCTGCTGCACGAGGGCTACCACAAGCGCGGTCTGTCGCTGCGCCGCATCTGCGAGCTGGTCAGCACCGCGCCTGCACGCATCTTCGACATCGCCGGCCACAAGGGTGCGCTTCGGCCCGGCGCCGACGCCGACATCACGCTGGTGGACCTGAATCTCGAGCGCACCGTGCACCACGAGGACTTGCTGTCCTATTCCGACTACAGCATCTACGACGGCTGGACCTTCAAGGGTTGGGCCACAGAGACGATTGTGCGCGGCACCACCGTGATGCAAGACGGCAAGCTCGTCGGCGCGCCTGGCCACGGCCAGTACATCTTCCGAAAGCCGGGCGGCGCTGCCTGAAGCGGCCCCCGGTCTCCCCTTTGTCCCGATCGAACGAAAGCCAATCATGAGCCAGACCCAACCGTGGGACGACGTCGTCAGCCAGGAGGAGCAGCGGGCCTATGCCGCCGCCGGCTTTGGCCGCCCCAGCGGCCTGGGCAAACGCCCGGGGCTGCTGATCATCGACGTGCAGTACCGCACCATAGGCACCAGGCGCGAACCCTTCTGGAAGGCGATCGAGGAATTCCCAACTTCCTGCGGCGACGTTGGCTGGAGGGCGGTCGATCACATCGTGCCCCTGCTGGCGCTATTTCGTGAGCGCGGCTGGCCGGTGATGTACCCGCACGTCGCGCCCAAGGTGTCCCATGAAGGCGGCCGCCTGGCCGAGAAGGTGCCGGCCATCATGAACGTCCCAGCCAAGGGCTATGAGTTCGTGCAGGAGGTCGCGCCGGTCGATGGCGACGTGCTGCTGCCCAAGAAGCACCCGAGCGCCTTCTTCGGCACGGCCCTGAGCAGCCACCTGATCGACAAGCAGGTCGACACGGTGATCGTAGTCGGCTGCACCACCAGCGGCTGCATACGCGGGACAGTGGTCGATGCCTTTTCATTGAACTTCAAGGTGGCCGTGCCGCAGGAGTGCGTGTACGACCGTGGCATCACCTCGCACAAGGTCAACTTGTTTGATCTGGCCCAGAAATACGCCGACGTGCTGCCCACGGCTGCCCTGATCGAGAAACTGCGTGCAGTGCCTGCGGCTGCGTGAACGCGGTGCCTGCACCTGCAATTAGATGCTTGCCAAGGCACTCCTGCCGTGCTTGAATGAACCCATCCGTATTCATTTGCGGGGCGGTTCGCGCCGTCCGGGTCCTTCATGTCGCTTGCCGCTCCCGCGCCCCTGACCGCGGCCGAACCCAGTGATGACATCACGCGCCTGATGGCCGAGGCCGTGAGCTGGCAGCAGCGCAACGACTGGCGCCGTGCTCTGGGCCTGTACAAGCAGGTGCTCGCGCTCGAGCCGCAGCACGCTGGCGCGTTGCAGATGATGGGCGCGATGGTTTTCGGGTTTGAGCAATACAACGATGCCGTCAAGCTGTTCGAAATGGCGCTGGCCATCACCCCGGATGATCCCCAGATCCTCAGCAACCTCGGCGCCGCCCTGATTCCCCTGGCCCGCGCCGATGAGGCCCTGCCGTACTTCGATCTGGCGATTGCCCTGGCCCCCGCCGAGGCGCAGACCTGGAACAACCGCTCGCGCGCCCTGCTCACGCTGGGCCGGGCCCAGGAGGCGCTGGACAGCGTGGACCAGGCCATCGCCCTTCGGCCCGATTGGCCCGAGTTGCTGGCCGCGCGCGCCGATTGCCTGGTGATCTTGCGGCAGGGCGAAGAGGCGTTGGCCGCCCACGACCGCGCCATCGCCCTGAACCCGTGGGATCCGGGCCTGTACCAGCTCAAGGCGGTCACCCTCAACCGCCTGGACCGCCCGCACGAGGCCATCGCCTGCTGCGAAACCGCCCACGAGCTTTCGCCAACGGACGGCAGGGCCATGCACACCAAGGCGATGCTGCTGATCTCGATGGGCGATTTCGAAACCGGCTGGCGTTTGTTCGAGCACCGCTACGACACGCCGACTGAGATCGGCCGGTGCCGCAGCTACCCGCAGCCGGTGTGGGATGGCCGGGCGCCCGTGACGGGCCGCACGGTGCTGCTGTACAACGATGCGGGCCTGGGCGACGGCCTCATGCTGGCGCGCTACGCCACCGAAGTGGCGGCCATGGGTGCCAAGGTGATCCTGGAGGTTCAGCCCGCGCTGCTGCCATTGCTGCGCACGCTCCCGGGCGTTCACGAGTGCATCCCCACGCACAGCCCACCGCCGCCCTTCGACCTGCATTGCCCCCTGTTCTCGCTGCCCATGACGATGAAGACGCGCACGGACAACGTGCCCGCGCCGCAGGGTTATTTGCGCAGCCTGCCAGAACGCGACGCGCTGTGGGCGCAGCGCCTGGGCCCGCGCAGCGGCCGGCGGCGCGTGGGCCTGGTGTGGTCGGGCCTGCCGCAGAACACCGACGACCGCAATCGCAGCCTGCGGCTGGAACGCTTTGCACAGGCCTTGCCCCTGGGCCTGGATTACTTCAGCCTGCAGGCGACCGTGCGCCCCGCCGACCAGCCGGCCCTGGCCGCCCGCCCCTGGATCCACGACTTTACGGGCGAGCTTCGCGACTTCGCCGACACCGCATCGCTGGCCGCGCAGATGGATCTGATCGTGACGGTGGACACCAGCGTCGCCCACCTGGCCGGCGGCATGGGCCTGCCCACCTGGGTGGTGCTGCCCAGCCCCGCGCCCTACTGCTGGATGCGTGAGCGTGAGGATTCGCCCTGGTATGCCTCGGCGCGGCTGTGGCGCCAGGGCCCTGAGCGCGAGTGGGAGCCGGTGCTGGCGCGGGTGCGGGAGGGGTTGGTGGAGATGGCGGCGTTGCGGTAGAGGCGAGTACCCGAACAGACGCCCAGAATATCCCGCAGCGTCCAACTTATCCCGCAGGTCTTGCGCGATACATTACGTTAGCCTTCCGGTCCAACCATGCTGAGACCCATCGCACTTGCCCTTTTGGTGGCCTCTTGCGCAACGCCTTCGACTCCCCCGGATACCTTCTCGTTCCGCTCGCGCGACTGGATCAAGCCGGGGTTGCAAGATCTAACTGCTACCGTGCAAGTCACGCGCCTCAACCCCGAGCTGTACAGAACTCGGTACGCCTTCGACGTACCGGTTGACCCCATCCGCGGAATCAGCCCCTCGGCTTTCCACTACATTGCGTTTTGCGTGGCCGCGAAGCTGGCTGCCCAGAGCCATCGGGCTTACTGGTTAATCGGAACCGTAACTCCAGACCTCAAATACAGTCAGACAAAAGAGGTCGAATTTTTTGTTGCCATTGGTGACTCTCCAAATCAGTTCCCGTCCTCCGATGCAGCTTCAAGGCGAATCCGCTGGCTCACTTCTGCTGCAGACACCGCTACCATTCGCCCAACCTGCGCCGCCATGCTCCGGGAAGAGTTGTTGTGGTCGGAGACAAGGTGAAGGCCAACGGGTCGTTCGACACGGACGCACACGTGCTTCCGCGCGCGTCGTATGCTCCGGTCAACTCCAACGTTAGGCGGCTCCAATACAGCGACGCGGCAGCCAAGTGTCAACAAACTAACTTCACTGTGGAAGGAACTATCACATGTCCAAGGCCTACTGGGTGAGCGCGTATCGCGCGGTATACGACGCTGGCAAGTTAGCCGCATATGCAAAACTCGCCGGTCCCGCACTTACGGCGGCAGGCGGTCGATTTCTTGCACGAGGCGAAGCTGCCGCGACGTTTGAACTCGGACAAAAGCAGCGCACCGTGGTGATCGAGTTCGACAGCGTCGAGCAGGCTGTTGCTGCCCACGACAGCCCCGCGTATCAAGCGGCTCTCGAGGCGCTTGGCGATGGTGCTGAACGCGATATCCGAATCGTTGAAGGTGTTTAGCGCTGTAGCTGTGAATTGTTGTCGTGCTTCTTCGCTAAAGGCAGGGTTCCGCGTGCTTTGCAAAGCGCCGCCTAACCCTTCGTTCGAGCGGACGCACTCCGGCAGGCCGGCTTTGGCCTTCATTTCATTCTGGGCCAAAGCCAGCCTGCCTCCACGCGCCGCTCAACTCCCCGTTGGGCGCCTCAACCCCCTCTTTTCCAGGCCGAGCCTACAGTCGTGACTCTCCTTGCCATTGCATCAGCCGATCGCAACCTCGCCGCCGCCATCTGACCATGTTCGAGTCCCGAAAGCACAAGCCGATTCCTTCGCGGGCGTTTGCCTGGCGCCTGCTCAAACATGTGGCTGCCGCGCTCGGCCTACTCTGCGCGTCACTGGTAGCCGGGATGCTTGGCTACATCAAGCTTGAGAACTTGTCGGTTGTCGACGCGTTTCTAAACGCGGCCATGCTTCTTGGTGGCATGGGACCCGTGAACGCCCCAACCACGACGCCGGGCAAAATCTTCGCAGGCGCGTACGCACTGTATGCGGGCCTGGTTTTCATCGGCACTGCAGCTCTCATCTTCACTCCCATTGCTCACCGCGTTCTTCACAAGTTTCACTGGGCACCGAGCCATGAATCGTCATCTTGCGCAGGAGACGCCTAACCCCTCGTAGATGGACGGCCCCTCTACGGCAAGAAACTGATCGACAGTTTTGGTGGTTGGGAAACGCGTGCAGTCGTATATCCGGCATCTGGAGTGGGCTCGTGTTGGCCCGTGCCGACATGGAATCTGCTCACGCGGTGCCAATCGATACAAGCGGCTGGCAAGCAGCTGGAAGAGTTATCGGCATCGATGCGTGATGGTGCGAACCTGGCGGCCATGAGGGATCGATCAATGTCGTCGCAACGCGGGCAGGGTAATCACCGCTTTCTGGAAAGCGGTATTCAGGCCGGCATCGCGAAGGCCTGGCGGTTCAACTTCTTGGTGAGCGACTGCGTCTCATCGAACTTCTCCTTGTCACGCAGCGTCGCGTAGGAAATGCGTGCCAGCTTGTTGGCCAGGGCACAGGCCGCCTTGTTGTGGTTCGAGCGGCCTTGCACCTGCAGCGCCCACCTGCGCACGCCGTGGACCTCACGGCTCTTGCTGCGCGCCACGGCTGCGGCTCGCAGCACGCTCCTGGCGCCGTGGGTGAGCAGCATGCGCAGGTAGCGGTCACCGCGCTTGGAGATATGCCCCAAGTAGCGCGAGCCTCCCGAGGAGTACTCCTTGGGCGTCAAGCCGAACCAGCTGGCGAAGTGTCGCGCATCCTTGAAGTGGCTCACATCGCCCGAAGTCGCCGCCACCAACGCGGTGGCCGTCAGCAAGCCAATGCCGGGGATCGACAGCAGGGTCGCGCATGCAGGGCTCTGACGGGCCAGCACGCGGCTGATCGCCTCCAGGCCGGTGCGCGCGCCTACGGGGATGGCGATGCCGAACTCGCGCAGGAAGCCGCGCAGGGCGTTGATGCGTGAAGTGCGCGTGCCCATCCAGAGGCTGCGGATGCGATGCAAGCCCTGCAGAGCCTGCTGCTCGACGGACTTGATGCGCACCGGGCGCATGTCGGATGCCCGGGCGGCTTCCAGCAAGGCTGCCGCATCGGCGGCATCGGTCTTGTTGCGCTTGACGTAGGCGCGCAGGTACTGCGCGGGCAGCAGCCGCACTTCGATGCCGAGCCCATGGAGCCAGCGCGCCCAGTGGTGCGCGCAGCCGCACGACTCCATGATGACCAGCGACACATCGCGGTTGTGAAACCAGCGCTCGAACTGGGTACGCGTCAGGCGGTGGGTTTCAACCACCTTCCAGGAAGCATCGGCCACGGCCAGTTGGAAGACAGACTTTGCCAAATCGACGGCATCGGTTGTAGCATTCATTTCGGACTCCTTTCGTTTGCTGAAGACCTGATCCCCACGCCAATGAAGACCAGAGCGCGAATTTCGCGCAAACAAACGGGGAGGCCATCCCATCAGTCGAGCTGAGCACCAACGGCAGGACGCCAGCCGACCAACAAGCGCTGTCGCGCAGGGGGCCTTTCGCCGCCTGCTGGATTGCCCAATGTCACCAGCCGACGTATCGTTGTACCGGCACGTAGAAGCAACTTGGCCGAAGGAGTGGAATATGACTAGTGCACTTCCCCAGCTCGCCGGGGGAATCTTCCTGAGCGACGGTGGCCTTGAGACCTCGCTCGTTTTCCTCGACAAGATCGAATTGCCGCATTTCGCAGCATTCACGCTACTGGAAGATGAGCTTGGGCGAGAGCGCTTGAAGAGCTACTACGTTCCATACTTGGAACTCTGCGGCGAGACGCCCGGGGCTGGCTTCATACTTGAAACACCTACATGGCGCGCCAATTCCGACTGGGCCGACCTGTTAGGCGTCGATGCCGCGCGCCTGAGAGCAATTAACACGGATGCTGCGCAGATGATGTGCTCGATGCGCTCGCGCTGGGCATCACGCCTCAGTGGACCAATTGTTGTCAGTGGACTCATCGGTCCGCGGGGAGATGGCTACATTGCTGAGGCGCCCAGCAGCGTGGAAGACGCTGCCATCTATCACAACCTGCAGGCTGAGGCGCTTGCCGCTGGCGGCGTCGACATGCTCGCCGCCGTAACGATGACGACATCGGCAGAGGCCCTGGGTATTTCCTTGGCGGCGAAGCGCGTGGGATTGCCAGTGGTCATCTCGTTCACCGTTGAAACAGACGGCCGGTTGCCGAGTGGAGAGGCGCTGGGTGATGCCATAGCAAGAGTGGACTCCTCCGCTCCGCCGGCGTACTTCGCCATCAACTGTGCGCATCCGACGCACTTCGAGAGTACCTTGATAGCCGGCGAACCGTGGACTGCGCGCATCCAGGGTCTACGAGCCAATGCCTCGACGAAGAGTCACGCTGAACTCGATGAATCAACCGAACTGGACATAGGGAACCCGAAGGACCTCGCTCTACGGTACCGCGGCCTCAAGAGTGCTTTGCCACGGCTGAACGTACTGGGCGGCTGCTGCGGGACCGACTGGCGCCATCTTCGAGCTATACGGGATGCTTGGGCCAGCTAGGCAAACCCAGCGCCCGACGCTGCGGCCTAACCCCTCGGTCAAGCTGAGCACCAACGGCAGGCCACCAAGTCCAAGCCACAGGTACGGCGTACATTTTCTCAGGCCGGGCCCTGGCGTCCTGCCGTTGGCGCCCGCTCAACTCAAACGTTAGCCGTCATCTGCCACCGCCACATGCGCCAGCACATAGCCTTTCTTCACACCTCGCCTGTCCACGTCGAGACGTTTGAGCGCCTAGTCCGAGACGCCTACCCCGCGTTGAAGGTTGAGCACCTTGTTAAAGAAGATCTATTGGCAGAGGCCCAGCAGGTTGGCCCCACCTCCCCCATCTTGATTGCTCGAGTTCATGAAGCGATGAGGTCTGCCGCGTCAAGCGGAGCTTCAATCGTCGCGTGTACCTGTTCAACTATCGGCGGGGCAGCGGAGAGAACGCCGACCGAAGGTTGTTTTCTCGCTGTGCGCATCGACCGCGCCATGGCTGACAAAGCGGTAAAGCGAGGGCCGAAAATCCTAGTCGTTGCAGCGCTCGAAAGCACATTGCAACCCACAATCGAGCTCATTCAAGAGTCGGCCTCACAGAGCAACCTCCAAGTAGAACTTCAAGTGGCTTTGGCCCGCGACGCGTGGCCGCATTTCACCAAAGGCAATCGCGATTCCTACATACAAGCAGTCGTACAGGCTGTGCGCTCGGAGCCGATACACGCAAATGTCATTGTCTTGGCCCAAGCATCAATGGCGCCGGCCGTCGAGTGTCTGCAAGAGCTGGGTGTAGAAGTACTTTCCAGTCCGAGCATCGGAGTGCAAGAGATTCTGGAGCGCCTCAGGCAATGACGGTTAACCCTTCAATCGAGAGGCGTGCCCCGGCAAGCCGGGGCACGCCTCTCATCTCAAACGTTAGGCCTCGCATGACATCTGTTGCGGTACTCGGCGCCACCGGGAACCTGGGAAAGCACGTTGCGCGTCAGGTTCTTGAACGAGGCTGGAGCCTCTCAGTCGCTGTTCGCAATCGCGGCCGACTGAACCCTGCGATCGCGGCTTATGCGCAAGTTGCCGATCTCGATCTGAGCTCTGCGTCGATCGAACAGCTCGCGAGGTTTGCCGAGGGTCACGACGCCTTGGTCTTCTGCGCTGGCGTGGTCACCGAGGGCGAAGCCTTTGTCAGCCTCGTTGACAAGACCGTGTCCGCGTTGGAATCCATTCCACAAGAGCGCCGACCGGTCTGCTGGTTCCTCGCAGGCGCTGCGCTCTTGAGCCTGGACGCAGCAGGCAGACGAGGTGTGGACCTGCCCAAGGTTCGAGATACCTACTGGCCGCACCGGAAGAACTTCGACCGATTGCAGTCGACCACACTTGATTGGCGCCTCCTGTGCCCTGGCCCGATGGTTGACCAACCTGCACTGGGCCTGCACCGGCTCCGCGTCTCCATCGACCAACTGCCGACACCGCTCACTTCCATCGCGGGGTCGTTACCCGCCCCGCTCGTGCTACCGCTGTTTGCCATGAAGATCCCGGAGATGATCATCCCGTATGCGGATGCCGCCGCGGTGATACTCGCCAATGTGCAACCGAACGACTCGATGTCGAGGCATCGCGTTGGGATCGCACTGCCTGTGGGCATGAAGGGCAAGAAGGATCAGTGGGCCGCGCGGCCGCGCGAGGCCTAACCCCTCGGTCGAGGCAATGCCGTCGGTCCCGCCGCACCTCGAACGTTAAATTTCTTCCGGCACGCTCATTATTGTGTAGCTACAATATAATATGGTCTCATGGGACGAGGTCAAGCGCAAGCTCAACATCAAGAAGCACGGGCTGGACTTCGCCGGATGCGATGCAATTTGGGAGCACCTCACGGTAACCCGTGAGGACATACGAGAAGACTATGGCGAGGCGCGCCAGGTCTGTTTCGGCACCCTGCACGGCGAAGTGGTTGTGATGGTCTATACGGAACGCTCGAAAGGGCCGCACGTCATCTCTCTACGAAGGGCAGAAAAGCATGAAGCACGCTACTACCGCCAAGTTGCCAAAGAAAACCTCGGCCAAGGTGTCTGACCCGGACAACCCTGCATGGACGCAAGACATGCTCGGTGCGCCTGTGGTGCGGCGTGGCCGCGGGCCACAGGCTGCACCGACCAAGGTTCTGACCTCCATACGTTTGGACGCCGATGTGTTGGACTACTTTAAGTCTCAAGGCACGGGCTACCAGTCTCGCATCAACGACGCACTTCGCAAGGCAGTGAATCGAAATCTAACTGGTCGTCCAAGACTGACAGCGCGTAAACGCGCCGCGGCTTGACTTCACGTTAGTCCCCACACAAACACGCCCCTGGAGTTGCTTTGCACGAATCGGTCCTTCAGTTCTGGTTTAAAGAGATAGCGCCCGCTCAGTGGTGGAAGGTCGATCCGGCCTTTGATCGCTTGATCGCGCAGCGCTTTGGCGACATCCACGCGTGCGCCTTGCGAGCCGAACTCTTTTCGTGGCGCTTGAGTCCGCAGGGGCGCTTGGCGGAGGTCATCGTCCTTGATCAGTTCTCTCGGAACATCTACCGCGGTAGCCGACGCGCGTTTGAAGCTGATCCGCTGGCGCTGGCCTTGGCTCAAGAAGCCGTGGCAGCCGGAGCGGATCGGTCGCTGTCGCAAGACGAGCGCGTGTTTTTGTACATGCCTTACATGCACAGCGAGTCAAAGCTCATTCACGAGCAAGCAGAACGCTTGTTCCGCTTGAACTCGCCGAAGAACAACCATGACTTCGAGCTTCGTCACAAGGTGATCATTGACCGCTTTGGTCGGTACCCGCATCGCAACGCGGCATTGGGACGCGAGTCCACGACAGAGGAGCTTGCGTTTTTGGCCGAGCCCGGGACCAGCTTCTAGGGAAAGTGGGGCCCAAGCGCCCGGCTAGCGCGGCGGCGGCAGGTCGTGGCCCAGCATCCGCGGCCCCAGCCAGGCCAGTGCCTTGTTCACGTCGCCGCGCCTGCCCTGGTTTTGCGGCGTCACCGCGGCGAACTCGCTGCCGCGCTGCGCTACCCGGAACGAGAACGAGTAGTTCGGCTCCTGGCCCATGCGCAGATCGGTGATAAAGGCCGCGCCGCCTTCCTCGTGCAGGCGAAAGAACCCGCGCGAGAACCAGGCCATGCGCTGCACCGCCCACTGGCTGCTCAGCGCCTCGTACAGCACGGTGTCGCTGGCGAAGCGGTCAAATTGGATCGGCCGGCCACCATCGAGCAGCGACACAAAACCCTCTTCAAACCCGCCGTCCCGCATCACCACCACGCGCCACAGCAGCGTGTTGAACGGCGTCGGCGTCACCAGCACCCGTGATGCCGGTGCGCCGCGCGCGGCCAGCTGCTCGCCCACCACGCCCTGCACATGCCACTGGGCCAGCGCGCTCCAGGCCAGGTAGGCGGTGGACAGTGCCAGCCCCACCGTGTTCCAGCGCAGGCCTTTGAACCCGCGCCACGCCAGCGCAATACCCACACCCACAAGCAGCGGCAGCGTGTAGAGCGGATCGATGATGAAGATGCTGCCCACGGCCAAAGGCCGGTCCGAGAAGGGCTGCAGCAGTTGGGTGCCGTACACCGTCATGGTGTCCAGCAGCGGGTGCGTGATCAGTGCCAGCCACATTGCCAGCCACCAGCGCCCGAACAGCTCGCGCTGCCCGTGCATGCGCGATACGAACCACGCCAGCACCGGCGCGCCCAGCGTCAGCCAGAACAGCGCGTGGCTGTGCGAGCGATGCTGCGTCATGTTGCGGATGGCGTCGCCGTGGTCGAAGAACACGTCCAGGTCGGGCAGGGTGCCGGCGACCGCGCCCCACAGCGCGGCTTTCCACACCGCGGTGCGGCGGCCCATCACGGCCACGCCGACGGCGGCGCCAAGGGCGAGTTGCGAGAGGGAGTCCATTTGCCCCTTAGGCTACCGCAGGCGCCGCGGATTGCGCCTCGTGTGGCTTTTCGGGTCGGCCGCGATGGGCTGGCGCGTGCCGGTGGCTACGGCCCAGAATGTCCCGCAGCGTTCTGCGGATCCCGCAAGTCTTGCGGGATACATTACGTTTGGCATGACGGTCCTCGTGCATGCCTGGTTTGTAGAGAAAGTAAGGAACACCATGAAACCTTATACCGGTGGCTGCCTCTGCGGTCAGGTTCGCTATCGCATCACATCGGAGCCAGGCCTATCGCGAATTTGCTGGTGCAGAGACTGCCAGCGAATCTCTTCCAATGGCACTGTCAACGCGATCTTTCCCACCGCGTCGATCGAGATCACCGGCGCGACAAGTCAGCACGGCAAAGCGGCGGACAGTGGCAACCAGGTCACCCGTCGCTTCTGCCCGGGATGCGGCACACAGCTATTCTCAGATTCAAGCGGTCGCCCTGGATCCACCGTCGTGCGCTTGGGCACACTCGACGATCCGTCATCCATCAGGCCAACGGCAAATATCTGGAGCGCCAGCGCCCCGAGTTGGGCCTGCATGGATCGGTCGCTTGAAGTCTTCGAAGGGCCTCCGCCGCCGCCAACGCCGAGAGCGTGATGTTGCCCTTCGCACTGAAGAACATCGATCACCTTGTGCTGCGAGTCGCCAGCCTGGAGCGCAGCATTGCGTTTTACGAGCGCGTGGTTGGATGCCAGAGGGTCAAGCGGCGCGATGATTTCGGTCTTGTCCATTTGAGCGCCGGCAGGTCGATGATTGACCTGGTTTCCCTGGAGGGTCGCCTGGGCGCCTTGGGTGGCTCTGGACCAGGCCGCGAAGGCCGCAATGTCGACCATCTTTGCTTGCGCATCGAACCGTTTGATGCTGAACCACTCATTGCCCATTTGCGCGGGTGTGGGGTTGAGCCGCTCGGCCCTGTCACCAAAAACTTCGGCGCTGAAGGAAACGGCCTGTCGCTGTACTTCAAGGATCCGGACGGGAATGTCATCGAATTCAAGGGCCCTGCTGTTGCGGCGGCAGGTGGCGCCTAGACCCTCCGCACCCGTCAACCCGTCTGCGGTTTAACCGAACGCCAAGGGGAATCGACATGTTCCGCCATATCGTGCTGGTGAAGTGGAAGCCCGATTCAACCGACGCCGAGCGGCAGGCGATGCGCGAGGCTATCGAGCAGCTGCCTTCGGTGGTGCCGGAAATTGTCGCTGCGTGCATCGGGCTCGATGTCGGCCATGGGCCGAACAACGACGACATGGCCACCGTGTTCGATTTCGAGGACCGCGACGCCTTCAAACGCTACATCGCAAGTGCCGCGGATCAAGCCTATGTGCGGGGGCCGGCCAAAGCCGTCGCACAACTGGCCGTGGTGCAGCATGTTTGGTGTGACCGCAGCGACGCATGAGTGCACGGCGGTTGGCAACTTCCAACCTTGGTCGCCACAATCAGACCTGCGGTCCATCGCAGCCAGGAAACATCATGTCCAAGCTTCGCGCCGAGAGTTTCACGATTTCAATCGACGGCTTCGGCGCGGGTCCGAACCAGGACATCAGCAACCCGCCCGTACCGCGTCTCTGGCCGCCGGCTTGACCCAACGTACGCATAAACGTACGATAGCCGTCCTCTGGAGAATACCCGTGTCTAATCCTCTCACTGCCAGCGAGGCGCGCGCCAATCTTTACCGCCTGATCGACGAGACCAACGAATCTCATCGGCCCGTGCTGATCACCGGCAAGCGCAGCAGTGCTGTCCTGGTATCGGCCGAAGACTGGGATGCCATCCAGGAAACGCTGTATCTCCTGTCTGTCCCCGGGATGCGTGAATCGATCAAGAAGGGCATGGCTGAGCCGCTCGAGAAAAGCGCCAGGCAAGTCAAGTGGTGAAGTGGCAAGTCGTCTTTGCCAAGCATGCACTCAAAGACGCAAAAAAACTCTCGGCGGCGGGTCTGAAGGAGAAAGCGCAAGAACTCCTGGCAGTGCTGTCGCACGACCCGTTTCAAAATCCACCGCCATTCGAGAAGCTGGTTGGCGACCTGGAGGGCGCGTACTCACGCCGCATCAACATTGCGCACCGGTTGGTCTACGAGGTGTTCAAGAAGGAGCGGACCATTCGTGTCCTTCGGATGTGGAGTCACTATGAGTGACGCGAGGGTTGACAGCCCGCTTGAAACGGGCACACAGCGACGTTGCGCGACAGTGTTCAGCGCCTAAATGTCGCGCAACGTGTCGCGCCTCAAGAGAATACTGTCGCGCAATGTGTCGCGCTTGACCGAAATACTGTCGCGCTTCGCCGCCCAGCCCCCCTAAAGCAAGCGCCGCAAATACCGCCCGGTATGGCTTTTCGGGTCAGCGGCGATCGCCTCCGGCGTCCCCGCCGCCACCACCATGCCGCCGCCCGCGCCGCCCTCCGGCCCCATGTCGATCAGCCAGTCGGCGGTCTTGATCACGTCCAGGTTGTGCTCGATCACCACGATGGTGTTGCCCGCGTCGCGCAGCTGGTGCAGCACCTTGAGCAGCAGGTCGATGTCGGCAAAGTGCAGGCCGGTGGTGGGCTCGTCCAGGATGTACAAGGTGCGGCCGGTGTCGCGCTTGGACAATTCGAGCGCCAGCTTGACCCGCTGCGCCTCGCCGCCCGAGAGCGTGGTGGCCGACTGGCCCAGCTTGATGTAGCTCAGGCCCACGTCCAGCAGTGTGCGCAGCTTGCGCGCCAGGGTGGGCACGGGCAAGAGAAACTCGTACGCGTCTTCCACCGTCATGGCCAGGATCTGGGCGATGTTCTTGCCCTTCCACTGCACCTCCAGCGTCTCGCGGTTGTAGCGCTGGCCGTGGCAGACGTCGCAGGCCACGTACACATCGGGCAGAAAGTGCATCTCCACCTTCACCACGCCGTCGCCCTCGCAGGCCTCGCAGCGCCCGCCGGCCACGTTGAAAGAGAAGCGCCCGGGGCCGTAGCCGCGCTCCTTGGCGGTGTTGGTGTCGGCCATCAGCTCGCGGATCGGGGTAAACAAGCCGGTGTAGGTGGCCGGGTTGCTGCGCGGCGTGCGGCCGATCGGCGACTGGTCGACGTTGATCACCTTGTCGAAATGCTCGATGCCCTCGATCTCGTCGTGCGGGGCCGGTTCTTCATGGGCGCGGTACAGCGTGCGGGCCACCTCGGCATACAGCGTGTCGTTGACCAGGGTGGACTTGCCCGAGCCCGACACACCGGTCACGCAGGTGAGCAGGCCCACGGGGATGTCGACATCCACGCCCTGCAGGTTGTGGCCGCGCGCACCGCGGATGCGCAGCGCCTGCAGCTCGCCGTGCTTGCCGCCCTCGGCCGGCAGCCAGGGCGTGCGCCGTGCCGGCACCGGGATCTTGAGTGTGCCGGCCATGTAGCGGCCCGTGAGCGATGCGGCATTGGCCTGCACCTCGCCGGGTGTGCCCTGGGCCATCACCCGCCCGCCATGGATGCCGGCGCCCGGGCCCATGTCGATCACGTGGTCGGCGCTGCGGATCATGTCTTCGTCGTGCTCGACCACCAGCACGCTGTTGCCGATGTCGCGCAGGTGCTTGAGTGTGCCGATCAGCCGGTCGTTGTCGCGCTGGTGCAGGCCGATGCTGGGTTCGTCCAGCACGTACATCACGCCAGTCAGGCCCGAGCCGATCTGGCTGGCCAGGCGAATGCGCTGGGCCTCGCCGCCCGAGAGCGTTTCGGCGCTGCGGTCGAGGCTGAGGTAGCTCAGGCCGACGTCGTTCAAAAATTTCAACCGGTTGCCGATCTCGCGGATCACCTTCTCGGCGATCTCGGCCTTCGCGCCCTTGAGCTTCAGGCGCTGGAAATAGGCGTAGGCGTCGCGCAGGGTGGCGTGGCTCACTTCGTAGATGGCCCGGGCGTCCTCGCCTTCGCCGATCTTCACGTGCCGCGCCTCGATGCGAAGGCGCGCGCCGGCGCAGGAGGGGCAGGGCTGCACGCTGCGCAGGCGGCCCAGATCGTCGCGCACGGCGGTGGAATCGGTCTCGCGCCAGCGGCGGGCCATGTTGGGGATGATGCCCTCGAAGGGGTGGTTTTTGCTCACCTTGCGGCCGGCCGCGGCGCCTGACTCCATCGTGTAGCTGAACTTCACCGCCTCTTCGCCCGTGCCCTGCAAGATGGCCTGCCGCACCGCCGCTGGCAGGCGCTCGAAGGGCTCTTCGGGGTCGAAGCCGAAGTGCCGCGCCAGGCTTTCGATCAGGCTGAAGTAATAGGCATTGCGCCGGTCCCAGCCCTTGATCGCGCCCGAGGCCAGCGACAGCGTGGGAAAGGCCACCACCCGCTGCGGATCAAAGTACTCGCTGTGGCCCAGGCCGTCGCAAGTGGGGCAGGCGCCCACCGGCGAGTTGAAGGAGAACAGCCGCGGCTCCAGCTCGCTGATCGACCAGTGACACACCGGGCAGGCGAACTTGGCGTTGAAGAACGATTCTTTGCCGGTGTCCATCTCCATCGCCACCGCGCGGCCCTCGGCCAGGCGCAAGGCAGCCTCGAAGCTTTCGGCCAGGCGTTGCTGCACGTCGGGGCGCACCTTGATGCGGTCGATCACCACGTCGATGTCGTGCTTTTCGGTCTTCTTGAGCTTGGGCAGGTTGTCGACGTCGAAGGATTCACCGTTGATGCGAAACCGGATGTAGCCCTGCGCCTGCATCTGCGCGAACAGGTCCTCGAACTCGCCTTTGCGCTCGCGCGCCACCGGCGCCAGGATCATGAGGCGCGTGTCCTCGGGCAGCGCCAGCACCGCGTCGACCATCTGCGACACCGTCTGCGATGTGAGGGCAACGCCATGCGTGGGGCAATGCGGCGTGCCGGCGCGAGCGAACAGCAGGCGCAGGTAGTCGTGGATCTCGGTCACCGTGCCCACGGTCGAGCGCGGGTTGTGGCTGGTGGCCTTCTGCTCGATCGAGATCGCGGGCGACAAGCCCTCGATCACGTCCACATCGGGCTTGTCCATCAGCTGCAAAAACTGCCGCGCATAGGCCGACAGGCTCTCTACATAGCGGCGCTGCCCCTCGGCATACAGCGTGTCAAACGCCAGCGACGATTTGCCCGAGCCCGACAGGCCGGTGATCACCACCAGCCGGTTGCGCGGGATGTCCAGGTCGATGTTCTTGAGGTTGTGCGTGCGCGCGCCACGAATGGCGATGCGCTGCTGCACAAGGGAGGCAGCCAGGTAGGCGCCGTCGGTCTGGGAGTTCACGGGAAGGTCGGTCGAGGTCAACCCGCCATGATAGGCGGACGCAGCCTGCCAAAGTGGCACCGGGCAGCCTTGCAAGACGGATCAGCCATTGGCCGTCCCGGCGGCGGCCTCCGCCAATCCCCGACAATGCGCCCTGGCCCGCCCGCGCTGAATGCGCCCGATTGCCCTACCAGACACGTGAGATCTCCCGCTTCCCCCTCCACCCGCATGACCCCCACCGAGCGCCGCGCCAGCGGCTCGCTGGCCGCCGTGTTCGCCGCCCGCATGCTGGGCCTGTTCCTGGTGCTGCCGGTGTTCGCGCTGGAGGCGGCGCGCTACCCCGGCGGCGCCGACCCCACCTGGGTCGGCATGGCCATGGGCATCTACGGCCTGACCCAGGGGCTGCTGCAGATCCCCTTCGGCATGGCCTCCGACCGCTTCGGACGCAAGCGCACCATCGTGCTCGGGCTGCTCGTGTTCGCCGCGGGCAGCTTGCTGGCGGCCTCGGCAACCAGCCTGCCCTGGCTGATCGCCGGCCGGGCCCTGCAGGGCGCCGGTGCGGTGTCGGCCGCCGTCACCGCGCTGCTGGCCGATCAGACCCGCGACGAAGTGCGCACCAAGGCCATGGCCCTGGTGGGGGCCAGCATCGGGCTGATGTTCGCGCTGTCGCTGGTGGTGGCGCCGCTGCTGGTGGCGCATGTGGGGCTGTCGGGCCTGTTCGGCCTGACCGGCCTGCTGGCGCTAGGCTGCATCGCGGTGGTGATCTGGTGGACGCCGCCCGAGCCTGCGAAACACAAGAACACGCCGCGCGGCCGCTTGTCGGAGGTGCTGCGCCACGCCGGGCTGATGCGGCTGAACGTGGGCGTGTTCGTGCTGCACGCGGTGCAATTGGCCATGTGGGTGGCTGTGCCGGCGATGCTGGTGGCCGCCGGCCTGGACAAGCAGGACCACTGGCAGGTCTACCTGCCGGCTGTCCTGGCCTCGTTCTTCGTGATGGGTGCCACCCTGTTCCCGCTGGAGCGGCGCGGCTACCTGCGGGCCGTGTTTCTGGGTTCGGTGGCGCTGATCGCCCTGGTGCAGCTGGGCCTGCTGGCGGCGGTGCCCCGGCCGGGCATCGCGGTGCTGGGCGTGCTGCTGTTCCTGTTCTTTTGCGGCTTCAATGTGCTGGAGGCCAGCCAGCCCAGCCTGGCTTCGCGGCTGGCGCCCGCGCATGCGCGCGGCGCGGCGCTGGGCGTGTACAACACCCTGCAATCATTGGGCTTTTTTGCCGGGGGCGCGCTGGGCGGCTGGCTGGTCAAGCATGTCGGCGCACAGGGCGTGTTCGGCGCCGGCGCTGTGCTGATGAGCCTGTGGCTGCTGGTGGCCTGGCCCATGCGCGCACCGGTCACCCGTCAGTCAGCCGAGGCCACGTTGGCTGACGAAGCGCAGGCGACATAATCTTGCGAATCTCCAACAGGAAATCCCCATGGCATCCGTCAACAAAGTCATCCTGATCGGCAACTGCGGCCGTGACCCCGAGATCCGTTACCTGCCGTCGGGGCAGGCGGTGGCCAACGTGAGCGTGGCCACCTCCACCCGCCGAAAAGACCGCAACAGCGGCGAAATGGTCGAGGATACCCAGTGGCACCGCGTCACCTTCTACGACCGCCTGGCCGAGATCGCCGGCGAATACGTCAAGAAGGGCCGCCCGATCTACGTGGAAGGCCGCCTGAAGTACGGCAAGTACACCGGGCAGGACGGGGTCGAGAAGAACACGGTCGACATCATCGCGACCGAGCTGCAACTGCTGGGCTCGCGCGAAGGTATGGGCGGGCCGGCGGGCGGTGGTGCCGGTGGTGCCGGTGGTGAGGATGAGTTCGGCGGTGGTGGTGGTGGCGCTCCACAGCGTCGCGCCCCGGCGGCGGCCGCACCGCGTGCGGCGGCACCGCGTCCGGCCCCAGCGCCCAAGGCGGCGTCGGGGTTTGATGACATGGATGACGATATTCCGTTCTAGCGCGGCCAGAGCCCGACCTGTCACCGCGAACAGGCGCGGCCAGCCCCAGGAGGACGCCTCAGCGCAGCAGCGTGACAGCCAGGCCAGCCGCTGCACATGCGCCGATCAAGGGCGGAACGCCGGTCTTGAAGCGGAACAGCGCCACGGCGGCGGCGACGGTGATGGCGGCCGAGACGCCATCGAACCTGCCCTGCAAGCCCTGCGGCCACCACACATGGTAGGCAAAGAACAGCGCCAGATTGAGGATGACGCCCACCACGGCCGCCGTGATGGCCGATAGCGGCGCGGTGAAGCCCAGCTTGCCGTGGGTGCTCTCCACCAGCGGGCCGCCCGCGAGGATGAACATGAACGACGGCAAAAAGGTGAAGAACGTCACCACTGAGGCCGCCAGCGCCGCGCCGAGGAACAAGGCGTCCGGGCCCAGCACGGCCCGGTTCCAGCCCCCGACAAAGCCGACAAACGCCACCACCATGATCAGCGGGCCGGGTGTGGTTTCGCCCAAGGCCAGGCCATCGATCATTTGCGGACCACTGAGCCACTGGAAGTTCTCGACCGCCCCTTGGTACACGTAGGGCAGCACCGCGTACGCGCCGCCGAAAGTCAGCAGCGCCGCCTTGGTGAAGAACCAGCCCATTTGCGCCAGTGTGGCGTTCCAACCCTGCCACGCCACGAGGGCGCCCATGGCCAGCAGCCACAGCCCCAGGCCCACGGCCAGCACACGCGCCAGGCGACGGTAAGAAAATCTCGCGTGGTCCGGTGTGGGCGTGTCGTCGTCGATCAGCGCGGGGCCGAAGCCCTTGTGGGCGGCGCCATGTCCGCCGCCCAATGCGAACACCCACGGCCAGCGCTTGGACCCCAGCCAGCCCGTCAGGCCGGCCGCCGCGACGATCGCGGGAAAGGGCGTGTCGAACGCGAAGATGGCCGCGAAGGATGCGGCCGCGATGCCCCACATCCAGCCATTGTTCAGCGCGCGTGTGCCGATGCGGTGGGCGGCATGCAGCACCAGTGCGGTGACGGCGGGCTTGATGCCGTAGAACAGGCCGGCCACCACCGGCACGTCGCCGAAAGCCAGGTAGATCCACGACAGCGCGATCAGGATGAACAACGAGGGCAACACGAACAGCGCGCCAGCGACGATGCCGCCCCAGCCGCGGTGCATCAACCAGCCGATGTAGGTGGCGAGCTGCTGGGCCTCGGGGCCGGGCAGCACCATGCAGTAGTTGAGCGCATGCAGGAAACGGTTCTCGCTGATCCAGCGTCTTCGCTCGACCAACTCGGTGTGCATGATCGCGATCTGCCCGGCCGGGCCGCCGAAGCTGATGAAGCCAAGCTTGAGCCAGAAGCGCAGCGCCTCGGCGAAAGACACTGGGTGGGGTCGGTGCATGGTTGCGGACGGTGGCCGGGGCTGGGGAAAAGGGCTCGAACACGGCGTCGGCCGCGTCGATCGATGCGATTCAGTCTCTCATACCGGCTCGACGGGTTGCGGATCGCGCCGAAGCAGCCGCTGCGCCACACTCAACGCCGACCCGATCACCTGGTGCATGTCGTAGTAGCGGTACTGCGCCAGCCGGCCGCCGAACACATGCTTGGGCAGGGTGGCCGCGCGGGCGAGGTAGCGCTCATGCCGCGCCAGGTTGGGGGCATCGCCCACTGGGCAGAAGGGGATTTTTCCGCGCGCCCAGCGGTCGGGGATCTCGCGGGTGACGCAGGTCACGGGCACGCTGGGGTCGTTGTCGAAATGGCGGTGTTCGATGCTGCGCGTCCAGGGCACCTCGGGGTCGCTGTAGTTGACCACCGCATTGCCCTGCCAGTTGGTGCTGGGGTGGATGTCGCTTTCGAAGCGCAGGGTGCGGTATTCCAGTTCACCCTCCGCATAGCCGAAGAACTCGTCGATGCAGCCGGTGTAGACCGTGGTGTGGGCCAGCGCGTCCAGCGTGTCGCGGGCGGCCAGGTAGTCGATGCCGGTGCGCACCTCGATGCCCTCCAGGATGCGCTCGAACATGCCGGTGTAGCCACCGATCGGGATGCCCTGGTAACGGTCGTCGAAGTAGCTGTTGTCCCAGGTCAGGCGAAACGGCAGGCCTTGAGGATGGCGGCCGGCAGCTCGCGCGGCTCGCGCATCCACTGCTTGGCGGTGTAGTGGCGCACCAGGGTCTCGTACACGTCGCGGCCTACCAGGGGCAGGGCGTGTTCTTCCAGGTTGGCGGGCTCGCGGCCCTGCAGGTCCAGGCGTTGTGCAGCGATGCGCTGAAGGGCTTCGGCCGGCCTGGTCACACCCCACAGTTGGTGGAAGGTGTACATGCTAAGGGGCAGGCTGTACACCTTGCCGCGCGCGATGGCGATGGGCGCGTTGCGAAAGCTGTTGAATTGGGCGAAGCGGTTGACGAAAGCCCAGATGCCTTCGTCGTTGCAATGGAAGATGTGCCGCCCGTAGGCATGCACGTGAATGCCTTCCGCCATCTTGGTGTGGCAGTTGCCGCCGATGTGCGCTCGCTTGTCGATCACCAGGCAACGCTTGCCGGCGTCGGTCATGCGGCGCGCGAAGGTGGCGCCGAACAGGCCGGCGCCGACGATCAGGTAGTCGTGGGGCGCCGACATCAGAGCTTTCCCCAGCCTTGACGCTGCGCCCGCCTCGCGGCACCCTCGGCCACAGCCCGGGCAGGACACGGGGACATTGGAGGGGTATGGATGGTGTTCATGTGATCAGCCTGGCGCGCTCGGCGGCGCGGCGCGCGGCGTTCGCGCAGGCCAATGCGCACTTGCGCTATGAGTATGTCGATGCGGTGGACGGCGCCGAACTCGCACCCAATGACATCGCGGCCAGCGGCCACTTCGCACCGGGCCTGCAATACACCGCTGGCGCGGTCGGCTGCGCCCTGTCGCACTTGCGGCTGTGGGAGCGGGCCATCGTGCTCGGCCGCCCGGTCACGGTGGCCGAGGACGACACCGTGTTCCGCCACGACTTTCACGAAAAGCAGTCGCGCCTGCTTTCTGAGCTGCCACCCCACTGGGATCTCGTCGTGTGGGGCTGGAACTTCGACTGCGCGCTTTCGCTGAACCTCATGCCGGGCGTGTCGCCGTCCCTGCTGGTGTGCGACCAGAACCAGCTGCGAAGCGCGCTGACCGGCTTCCAGCAGGGGCAGGGCACGCCGGCGCTGTTGCCGCTGGACTCGTGCTTTGGCACGCCGGCCTACACCATCAGTGCCTCGGGCGCCCGGCGGTTTCGGGCAATGTGTTTTCCGCTGCGTCCCATGGAAATCGCCGTGCCCCTGGCCGGCCAGCCGGTCCCGAACGCGGGCATCGACATCGCGATGAGCCGCATCTACCCGCTGACCGGCTCGTATGCCTGCGTGCCCCCCTTGGCGGCCACGCCCAATGACCATGGCGCATCGACGTTGCGGCATGTCAACCCAGTTTCAAGCCCACCGCCTGGCTGATCACCGCATCGGCGATCTGCTGTGCGCTCATCTGCCCCAGCTTGCCCGCCAGGTCCTTGCCCACTGCAGGTCCATGCCGCAGCCGGAGCGGGTCTGCGTGAACCAGGGCAACGCTCGCTCGGCCAGGCGCGGCGACAGGCAGGGGCACATGCACTCGACCAGGTTGGTCATGCGCCATACAAAGCTTTCGTGCGCCAGGGTGACCGCCCAGGAAAAATGGCTGCGCTCGTCCAGCGCCGGCTGGGCCAGGTCTGCCCGCAACTTGGCGCAGATGTCGAAAAATTGATTCAGGGCGGCTGTGTCGATCAGCAGGATGCGCTCGTAGGCTTTCCAGTGGTCGGTGCGGCTGAGGTACTGGTGCAGGCCCTGCCACTTGGGGCCGGCAATGGGGTGGATCTCGTAGCCGGCGTCCCGCCAGCCGGGCGGCACCGTCTGGCCGTAGAAGGTGACGACCAGGTCGAAGTCAGGCTCGGCGCCTTCGAGCCAGTGCGGGTGCAGCGATTGCTCGCCGCAGCGCGCGACGAGGAGGTTGCTGTTCATGCGGATGGGATAAGGCGACTGTGCTTCAGTCACCGTTCAGGCGGGGCGGTTCCCAGCGCCTGCGCCCGCGGACGGGATTCAGGCGGGGACGGCGGCCAGGTACTGGTGCGTAAAGGCGATGGCCATGCTGCCCTCGCCCACGGCGGCGGCGACCCGCTTGACCGGGCTCAAGCGCACGTCACCACAGGCGAACACCCCCGGCACGCTGGTCTCCAGCAGGAAGGGGTCACGCGGCGCGTGCCAGCGGCCAGACTTGAGCACGTCGGCGCCGGTCAGCACATAGCCGCGCGCATCGCGTGCGACTTCTGGTGGGAGCCAGGCGGTCTCGGCATCAGCGCCGATGAAAATGAACAGGCCGCCGCAGTCGCGCCGTGTCACCGCCTGGGTGCGCCGGTCGAGCAGGTCGATGGCGGTGAGGTGGTCGCTGCCGTGCGCGGCCACCACTTCGCTGTGGAGCGCCACGTGGACGTTGTCCTTGCGCCGCAGCTGCTCGACCAGGTAGTGCGACATGCTTTTTTCCAGCGCGTCGCCCCGTACCACGAGGGTCACGCTGTTGGCATGGTTGGCGAAAAACAGCGCCGCCTGGCCGGCGGAATTGCCGGCGCCGATCAGGTGGATGTCCATGCCTTGCGTGGTCGCGGCCTCGCTGCGCGCGGCGCCGTAGTACAGGCCCTTGCCGATCAGCCGGTTGAAGCCTTCGACCTCGAGCCGCCGCCAGCTGACGCCGGTGGCCAGGATCAGTGTGCGCGCCTGCAGCGTCTGGCCGCCGTCGAGGTGAACGCGGCGCCCCACCGGATCGATGCGTTCGATGGATCGGGTGACCAAAATCTCGGCGCCCAGGCGCCTCGCCTGCTGCAGGGCCCGGCTGGCCAGCTCGTCGCCCGAGACGCCGTTGGGAAACCCCAGGTAGTTCTCGATGCGCGATGACGTGCCCGCCTGCCCGCCCGGCGCCTCGCGCTCGACCACCAGCGTGGCCAGGCCCTCGGAGGCGCCATACACGGCCGCCGCCAGGCCGGCCGGGCCGGCGCCGATGATCACGGTGTCGTACTCCGTGCGGGACGGCTCGGTTTGAAGGTCCAGCCGATGGGCCAGCTCGCGCTGGCTGGGACGAACCCATACCGTGCCGTCGGCCAGACGCACGGCGGGCAGGGTGGTGAAGTCGGGCGCGGGGCCTTGCCAGCGGCTGGCAAAGTCGGGCTGCTCGGGCTCAACCGCGTCGAAGGGCACCTGATTGCGCGCAAGAAAGCGCCGCAGCTCGTGGCAGGCGGTGTCCCAGCGATGACCGCACAGGGTGACCTTGGCCTGGGGCGCCTGCGCCGCCATGCCTTGCAGGCCGCCGATGCGCTCGCGGGCCAGCTTGGCCACATGGTCCATCACCGCCGGACAGGCGGCCACCAGGCCGTGGTACTGGCGCGGGTCCAGGCGGATCACCCGCGACGGCTCGGCGGCTCGGGCGGCACCCAGGAAGGGTGTTCCCAGCGTGATCGGGACTTCGCCATGGACCTGCCCGGGTGTGCGTCGCCCGATCACCTTGGGCACGCCGTCGACCTGGCGCACGATCTCCAGCACACCTTCCAGCACGATCAGCAGGGCGCGGTCTTCACCCTCGTGGACCGCGTATTCGCCCGGCGCCAGCCGGATGTCCGGCACGCTGCGAGCGAGGCGGTCGAGCTCTTCGGGCGGCGCGCTGGCCAGGAAGGGAACCTGGGCGAGGATGTCGGCGGTGAGCATGCGGTCTCCAGCGGCACCGGCCGCGCCGAGCCACTCTAATGCACGGGCATCAAGTCGCCAAGGCCGGCGTGCCGGCGCGGATCACGCCGCCGCCCAGGCAGACCTCGCCGGCGTACACCACGGCCGACTGGCCGGGCGTCACCGCCCATTGCGGCTCTGCGAACGCCAGCGAAAACTCGCCCACCTCCCCAGGTGCGAGGGTGGCCTGCGCGTCCTGCTGGCGGTAGCGCGTCTTGGCGGTGCAGGCGCCCGGCGCGGGCGGCGTGCCCGCCACCCAACTCGCGTCGGCGGCTTCGAGCGCCCTCGACAGCAGCCAGGGGTGGTCGTGTCCCTGCACCACCCAGAGGATGTTTTTCTCGAGGTCCTTGCGGGCGACGAACCAGGGCGCATGCTCGCCGCCGCCTCTTTGCGCGCCCTTGGCCTTGATGCCGCCGATGCCCAGGCCCTGGCGCTGGCCCAGGGTGTAGAAGCTCAGGCCCTGGTGCTGCCCGATGGTGCGGCCGCGCTCGTCCTTGATCGGGCCGGGCTCCTTGCTCAGGTAGCGCTCCAGGAACTCGCGAAACGGCCGCTCGCCGATGAAGCAGATGCCGGTCGAATCCTTCTTCTTGGCGTTGGGCAGGCCGATCTCCTGCGCGATGCGGCGCACCTCGGTCTTGTGCAGCTCGCCTACCGGAAACAGCGTCTTGGACAGCTGGGCCTGGTTCAGGCGATGCAGAAAGTAGCTCTGGTCCTTGGACGGATCCAGCCCCTTGAGCAACTGGAACGCGCCGCCCTGCTCGCGCACCCTGGCGTAATGCCCGGTGGCGATTTTCTGGGCGCCCAGGCGCATGGCGTGGTCCAGGAAGGCCTTGAACTTGATCTCGGCGTTGCACAGCACGTCCGGGTTGGGTGTGCGGCCGGCCTGGTATTCGCGCAGGAACTCGGCAAAGACGCGGTCCTTGTAGTCGGCAGCGAAATTGACGTGCTCGATCTCGATGCCCAGGACGTCGGCCACGCTGGCGGCGTCGATGAAGTCGATGTTGGACGAGCAATACTCGCTGTCGTCGTCGTCTTCCCAGTTTTTCATGAAGATGCCGACCACCTCGTGGCCCTGCTGCTTCAAGAGGTAGGCCGTCACCGCGGAATCGACACCGCCGCTCAGCCCCACCACCACGCGCTGCTTCGCTTGCATGGGGGTCAGCCGGGCTGGGCCACGCTGGGGTGGGTGTAAACCAGATCCAGCGGATGACGCTGGCCGCGCAGGTGGTCTTCCATGCAGCGCTGCACCAGCGGGCTGCGATGCCGCGCGGCGCTGTCACGCACCTCCTGCGGCGTGAGCCAGACCGTGCGCACGATGCCGTCGTCCAGCGGGCGCTGGGCGTCGTGCGCGAGCAGCTCGCCGCAAAAGGCAAATCGCAGGTAGGTGATGTCCTCGCCGTTGGTGGCCCGCTGAAAGCGCGACAGGTAGATGCCCACCAGCGCCGTGGGGCGGAACTGCCAGCCGGTTTCTTCCAGGGCTTCCCGGGCGCAGCCGTCTACGGGCGACTCCCCCGGGTCGAGGTGACCGGCCGGGTTGTTCAGCCGCAGCCCCTCGGGCGTGTGTTCTTCCACCAGAAGGAATCGGCCGCCGCGCTCGACGATGGCGGCGACGGTGACACTGGGTTTCCAACGATCGCTCATGCGCCGATTATCGGCGGGCCCCTTCAGGCCGCGTATTCAGGCGCTCCCTGTACCCACATGAAGGACTGCACGTCGATCATGTCGCGCGGGCGCAGCCCCGGCCGGCGCGCCAGGTCGCGCCGCACGATGGCCGCGAAGGTCAACAGCCGCTCGTACCCGCGCCAGTCGGGCTGCGGCAGGTAGGCCAGGTCGAACCCGTAGACGTGCGCCGCCTTGTCGGTGACGCGAGGCTTGAGAAGCAGGTGCCGGTCCGCACGCGCAAGAAAGCCGAAGGCGGTGGCAACGGGTCAGGTGAGCACCCGCCCGCGCGCGCGCGGCAGCTCCGACAAGGCCTGCACCCAGTCGCCGAAGCGGCG
Organism: Comamonadaceae bacterium; assembly: GCA_947476465.1. Classification (GTDB taxonomy): domain Bacteria; phylum Pseudomonadota; class Gammaproteobacteria; order Burkholderiales; family Burkholderiaceae_C; genus Ramlibacter. Next base: position 204,893 of record CANJQN010000002.1, read on the forward strand.
CTCGCGCCCGCCGCGGCCTTAGAGGAAGGCCTGCAGCTCGTGAGCGAACAGGCGCGCGCCGGCCTCGGCCGAAGCGCGTCGCGCAGCGCCATCTTCTCGAACGAGAACGGCTGCTTGTAGGCCGGAGCCCGGGCGCCCTGGCGCGGACGAATCGCCGGGTTCCGCTGGGGCTTCCTGTAAGCTTCGGTGAAGTTGGTTGTTTTGGTTATCGAACCCCCTTCCCGAGGAGGCAGCTCATGCAAATTGGCGTTCCCGCCGAAACCACAGCGGGCGAGACCCGTGTGGCCGTCACACCCGAGACGGCCAAGAAACTCAAGGCCCAGGGCCACACCGTTCGGGTGGCCTCCGGCGCCGGCCTGGCCGCCAGCGTGACCGATGCGGCCTATGAAGCGGCGGGCTGCGAGCTCACCGACCAGCCGGGCGCGCTGGGCTGCGAGCTGGTGCTCAAGGTACGGTCGCCGCAAGAGTCCGAACTGGCCGCCTTCGCCCCCGGCGCGGCCGTGGTGGGCATGCTCAACCCCTTTGACGCCGCCGGGCTGCAGCGCCTGGCCACGGCCGGGCTGACCGCCTTTGCCTTGGAAGCGGCCCCACGCACCACCCGTGCCCAGAGCATGGATGTGCTGAGCTCGCAGGCCAACATCGCCGGCTACAAGGCGGTGATGATCGCGGCCAACACGTATCAGCGCTTTTTCCCCATGCTCATGACGGCGGCCGGCACCGTCAAGGCGGCGCGTGTGGTCATCCTGGGCGTGGGCGTGGCCGGCCTGCAGGCTATTGCCACCGCCAAACGCCTGGGCGCCGTCATCGAAGCGTCTGACGTGCGCCCCAGCGTCAAGGAGCAGGTCGAGTCGCTGGGCGCCAAGTTCATCGACGTGCCCTACGAGACCGCCGAGGAGAAGGAGGCGGCCGTGGGCGTGGGCGGCTATGCCCGGCCCATGCCGCAAAGCTGGCTGGACCGCCAGAAGGCCGAGGTGGCCAAGCGCGTGGCTCAGGCCGATGTGGTGATCACCACCGCCCTCATCCCCGGGCGTGCCGCGCCGGTGCTGGTGACTGAAGACATGGTCAAGGCCATGAAGCCCGGCTCGGTGATCATCGACCTCGCCGCGGCGCAAGGCGGCAACTGCCCCTTGACCGAGGCCGACAAGACGGTGGTCAAGCATGGCGTCACCCTGGTGGGCGAGACCAACCTGGCGGCCCTGGTGGCCGCCGATGCCTCGGCGCTGTATGCGCGCAACGTGCTGGACTTCCTCAAGCTGGTGATCGACAAGGAAGGCAAGCTGGTGGTCAACATGGAAGACGACATCGTCGTGGCCTGCCTGATGGCGCAGGGCGGCGAGGTCAGGCGCAAGTGAAAAGCACCGTTCGGGCTGAGCCCCACACGTTCGGGCCGAGCCCCCACCCGTTCGGGCTGAGCCTCCACCCGTTCGGGCTGAGCCTCCACCCGTTCGGGCTGAGCCTCCACCCGTTCGGGCTGAGCCTGTCGAAGCCCTTCGACAGGCTCAGGGCGAACGGTGATGGGTCTCCACGCGACACACACGACTAGGAAGCAAGTATGGAAGTCTCAGACACCGTCACCAATCTGATCATCTTCGTGCTGGCCATCTACGTGGGCTACCACGTGGTGTGGACCGTCACGCCCGCGCTGCACACGCCGCTGATGGCGGTCACCAACGCCATCTCGGCCATCGTGATCGTGGGCGCCATGCTGGCCGCCGCGCAGACCGAAACCCCCCTGGGCCGCACCATGGGCGTGCTGGCCGTGGCGCTGGCCGCCGTCAACATCTTCGGCGGCTTTTTAGTCACCCGGCGCATGCTGGAGATGTTCAGGAAGAAGGAAAAGAAGGCGCCGGCCGCAGGCAAGGGAGACGCGGCATGAGCATGAACCTTGTCACGCTGCTGTACCTGGTGGCATCGGTCTGCTTTATCCAGGCCTTGAAGGGGCTGAGCCATCCGACCACCTCCATTCGCGGCAACCTGTTCGGCATGGTCGGCATGGGCATTGCGGTGCTCACCACCGCCGCGCTGATCGTGGAGCTGGCTGGCTCGGGCCGCGGCCTGGCCTGGGTGCTGCTGGGCCTGGTGGTGGGCGGTGCCTATGGTGCCTGGCGGGCCAAGACGGTCGAGATGACCAAGATGCCCGAGCTGGTGGCGTTCTTCCACAGCATGATCGGCCTGGCGGCCGTGTTCATCGCGGTGGCCGCCGTGCTCGAGCCCTCGGCGCTGCTGCAGGGCCTGGCGGCGGGCGCGCCCATTCCCGCCGGCAACCGGCTGGAGCTGTTCCTGGGCGCGGCCATTGGTGCGGTCACCTTCAGCGGTTCGGTCATTGCCTTTGGCAAGCTCTCGGGCACCTACAAGTTTCGCCTGTTCAAGGGCGCGCCGGTGCAGTTCGCCGGCCAGCACAAGCTGAACCTGGTGCTGGGGCTGATCACCATCGCCCTGGGGCTGGTGTTCACCTTCACCGGCAACTGGAGCGCGTTCTTCGTGATGCTGGCGCTGGCCTTCGTGATGGGCGTGCTGATCATCATCCCCATCGGCGGCGCGGACATGCCGGTGGTGGTGTCGATGCTCAACAGCTACTCGGGCTGGGCGGCGGCGGGCATTGGCTTTTCCCTGAACAACGCCATGCTGATCATTGCCGGCTCGCTGGTGGGCAGCTCAGGCGCGATCCTCTCGTACATCATGTGCAAGGCGATGAACCGCTCGTTCTTCAACGTGATCTTGGGCGGCTTCGGCGGCGAGGCCACGACGGCGGCCACCGGCAGCACCGAGCAGCGCCCGGTCAAGAGCGGCAGCGCCGACGACGCCGCCTTCGTGCTGTCCAACGCCGAGACGGTGGTGATCGTTCCCGGCTACGGCCTGGCGGTGGCGCGGGCCCAGCACGCGGTCAAGGAATTGGCCGAGAAACTCACCCACAAGGGCATCACCGTCAAGTACGCCATCCACCCGGTGGCCGGGCGCATGCCAGGGCACATGAACGTGCTGCTGGCCGAAGCCGAGGTGCCCTACGACCAGGTGTTCGAGATGGAGGACATCAACGGCGAGTTCGGCCAGGCCGATGTGGCCATCATC
>CANJQN010000003.1 GCA_947476465.1 Comamonadaceae bacterium
CAGCGCGCTGGCGATGCAACTCGATCACCTTCAACAACCAACCAGATCGATTAACCTTCAACCCCCAGGACTTCCTAATCACTGGTACGGCGGTAGGGGGCAGGTCATCCTTTGAAAGTCGACCCAGAATTCTCTGGAAACTCCGGTCCTTTCATTCAAGACCTCATGGTCGTCCGTTACCGTGGCACGGAGTTCGACCAGGGCATTCTGGAAAGCGAGGTCGAGGTATTCCTTCTTGATGGCGTCGTATACGCCCGAGCTCAGCGGGTCTGCGGGGACTGAATCGTTGGCAGGCAATACCGTGAGCGCCTGTTCGAGATGTGCCTGCCTGCGATCGAGGGGAATGCGCCTGAACTCATCCGCAATGACGGACTTGGCATGCCCCCTCGGGTCTGCCGGGGGCGGGTTGATGTCCCTCAGGCGGGCGAGGGCGCGCTCGCGCACTGCGTCGCGCAGGTCTGGCTCCGCGTTAGCGCCGGGCCCTGGGGCGATTGCGCGGAAGCTGTCGACATACAAGTGGGCTGCGGCTTGCGCGGTCGCGGGGAGCTCGGTCATGCGCATGTCGAATGTGAAGTTGCGCAGGGCGACCCCTGATCCGTCGTTCTGAATCTCCATTTCCAGGCCCATGTGGATGTGGCTGTTTTCGGGATCGAGATCGATCACATCCGCGTCGCGTTTGACGTCGCGGCAGTCGTCTTTGCGAACGCTCATCCTGACCATGGTGGAGCCCTGGCCCGGCACGATGGTGACTTCGGTCGCCGCGTCTCTCACATCCGCCTGCGCGCGCTCGCCGAACTGATGCCGCAGGGGGCTGTCCGGGTTCGCGTTCAGGTACTCCCCGACGATGGCCCCGAGCACTTCCTGCGTCATGAAGCGCGAGGTGAACCGCAAGCCGCCGGCGCCAAGTTCCTGCGTGAGACGTTCGGTGATCGTCAATGGCGCAGCACCGCCCGCGCGGCCGCCAGCGGCCACGGCTTCGTGGAGGGCCTCCACCTGGCCATTGCGCTCCAGCCTGATGGTGGTGCGTACCAAATCCCTTTGGGCCTGACCCGCCACTGCGGATGCGGCGCCATCACCCTGCTTTTCCGCATGGGCCGAGGCGAGCATCTCGTTGAGGGTCGACTGCATGTGTCGGTGCAATCCACCGTCGTCGGTGGGCACGCCGTGGGCAATGCGAATCCCGCAGACCTGCCGTAGCGTCGCGGCTGCGGCCCGCAGGCGATCGTCGGAGATCGGTTCGGTCGGGGTCAAGTCGAAGCCCTTGAGATAGGCCTTGAGGGAATCGAGCCTGTCACCGAGCGCTGATCGCTCTTGCTGTCCTGCCGGCTTCGAGATCGTCGCGAGAAGGGCCGCCAGGTCTTGCGCCACCGCACGTGCTTCTTCGGTCAAGGCAGAGCCATCCATTAGCACCTCGGCCATGCGCTCGGTGCGCCAGATCGCGGTGGCGACCGGTGTGCCCAGCAGCCGGTGGATCCGGTGGCTCACCGATTCGGCTTGTGCGGCATCCGCCAGCGCGCGCAGAACCAGCTTTGCTGTGTCTGGCGTGAACGGGGCCGCCAATGCGTTGACCGCGCTTCGCAGCTGGATGGTGCAAGTTTCCTGCGAGTCGACTTGATACGCTCTCAAGCGTTCTTCGACGCACGCCTGTGCATTGGCGCTCGGGTCCGCTTGGCCCTGCGACTTTCGCTCGCCCACTGGAGGGGCAAAGACAGCCAGCCCCGTCAACGCATGGTGAAGGCCCTCTATTTCCCGGACGTCTTCAAGCGCATCGAAATGGGCGACCAACTCGTCAGGGGCTGAGCGCAACGACGCTCTAAGTGCATCGATCTCGTTCTGGACGGCCTGCCGTCGTGCGTTGGATACCCGGGGATCGGCGAGGGTGGACGGAACCACCTGCGCGATCTTCTTGAGCGCGGCGCTGAGCGCTTGGGTAGCCCCGGGTTCTTGAGGCCTGCGCCACTTCTTGGCGGATTCGACGTGTGATGACACCTTGCGCAGCTCTTTGCAGGCGTTCATCACGCCACCGAGCCCACGCTTGAACAGCGCCAGTTCCGCAGGGGGTGGCGCCGACGGATCAGGTTTGGCGAAAAGAACGGTCTGGAACTTGTCGAGGTCACTCAGTGAAAACTGCTCCAAGGCGTCGGCCATGAAGGCTCTGGCGATCTGCTCGTCATTCGCCTCGGGCAGGCTCGACAGCAGGTTCAATAGCGGCTTGAGCGTGGTGAGCGCTGTGGAAATTTCGCCTGCGTTGGCAGACACCAGGGCCTTGGCCAACGCCTCGCCCTGCGCAGGTACAAGCTTCGACCCTGCCGCACTGGCAATGATGTCGGCGGTCGCCTGCTTCACCAGCGCCTTGGGAAGATCCGACTTCATGCCACCGATCCGCCGCGCCAGCACGGCGGCTTGCTCGACTCGCGTCGCCGCGGATTGTCCATCGGTGGGCAACTTCTCCAGCAGGGACTTCAGCTGGTTCACCGCTGTGCTCAGACGCTTTTGGGTGATGGTGTCGAAGATGTCCTTCGTTTTCGCGGCCCCAAACACGGTGGTGCAAGCCTCGCGCAACTGACCCCAGGTGCTCTCAGGCAGGTCAGCGATGCCCTCAGATTTAGCCTTGATGGCGGCAAGCAGGGTTGCCTCGCCTTGCTGGAGCACGGCGGAAAGTGTCTGGCCGATGTCCGCCTGCCGCGCCTGGGCATAGGCAATCACGTCCTTGGCAAGCACATAGGCACTCTGCGCGCTGTTGGCGGTGTGCAGCAGCTCCTTGAGTTGCAATTCACCCCGCTGCAAGGGCCCGCGCTCCGCAGCGGCGACGCCCAAGGTGTCGCGGATTTCCTCGCAGAACGCCACTGCGCCCGGGGTGAGGGTGTGATCGCTCAGCAGGAGCAGGTTCATTGCGTGCACGAGTTCGGCCGGCTCTTCGGCGGCGAACTTCCCGGTGCCAGTCAGCTGCGCCAGAAGGGTCGACTTGAGCAGATCGGCGTTGAGAGCGCTTTGCGCCCAGCGTTCGTCGGGCGCGGTACCCCGAAAGCGAAACTGCGGCAGGGGGCGGCTGACGGCGGCGTCGCGAAAAGACAATGCCGCGCGATTGAAGATCTGGCTGAGCTTCTTCGCGGCTTCGGTCGCCTTAGGGCTTGCAAGTTGGGCGGCGCGTTGATCTTTCTTGCCCGGTGGGGGAAGCAAGTCGTCCGCCAAGCCAGAGATCCTGGACGCGTTCTTGAGGGCCTGCAGGCTCAACTCGACACTCTGATTCGCGGCTGCGCCATTGCGCTGGCCGAGGGCGTCGCCGCCGATGAGCTGCGCCACGCCACGCTGGATGAGGGACTTTGTTTCGGCCGCCTTGCGCCACGGATCCGAGAGCCAAGCCTGCGCGTCGCGGACGGTCTGGGCCATGGAAGGCGGCTTCTTGCCGCCCTTGATGTCCGGCATGTCCGCGACGCGGGTGCCTTTCTTCTGAGCGAGCTGCGCATCGACGGACGAGGGCGGCGAACTCCCGATCGTGCTGGGCATGAGCGTCCTTGCGGTTCTTGGGGCCGGACTTGCCGGCCGCCATGAGGTCAAAAGTACTGGCCCGCCGCGGGCGCAGGCCTTGGCTCGGTAGTAACCCACGGGTGAGCCAGGTTCCATAGAGAACTAAAGCTGCGCGCAGCGTTGAAATGGGCAATTGCCCAGAGTACAATCCGCAGTTGACGACCAAACCGGGCGGTTTACTCTCCGCCCGTTTTTTTTGGCCGATCGCTTTTGCAAGGAACACAGATCTCAGTGGCGCTACCGGACATCGTCGGACAAATCGTGACAGGGCTGGGCTATGAGCTGATCGAGATCGATCGCTCTACCGGCGGCCTGCTGCGCGTCACGATCGATCTGCCGTGGTCGCCGGGGTCTGAGTTGTTCGTGAATGTCGAGGATTGCGAGAAGGTGACGCGCCAGCTGCTGTTTGCCCTGGAAGTGGAAGAGATCGAATACAAGCGGCTCGAGGTGTCCTCGCCCGGTATCGATCGTCCGCTGCGCACCGAACAGGATTTTGAGCGCTTCGCCGGTGAGGAGATCGACGTCACCCTCAAGGCGCCCATGGGTGCCGCCGCCGCAGGGCAGGTGGCGGCCAACCGCAAGAAGTTTCGCGGCACGCTCGAGCGTGCCGACGGCGGCGGCTGGCAGATCACCTGGAGCGATGAGACGCCGGTCAAGCCCGGCCAGAAGGTCAGCAAGAAAAGGGAGCCGGCGCCGGTGCAGGCACTGGGCTTCACGCTCGATGAGCTCAGGGAAGCCCGGCTCGCGCCGGTGGTGGATTTCAAGGGGCGCCGCCCCAGGCAAGTTGCAGGAGAGTCGGGAAAATGAATCGCGAAATGTTGATGCTGGTCGAAGCGATCTCACGCGAGAAGAACGTCGAGCGTGACGTGGTGTTCGCCGCGGTCGAATCGGCCCTGGTCCAAGCCACCAAGAAGCTGTACAAGGGCGAAGTTGACCTGCGTGTCGCCATGAACCGCGACTCCGGCGAATACGAGACCTTCCGCCGCTGGCTGGTGGTGCCCGATTCCGCCGGCCTGCAAAACCCCGATGCCGAAGAACTGCTGATGGACGCCATCGAGCGCGTTTCCGACGTGGAAGAGGGCGACTTCATCGAAGAGCCGATCGAGTCGGTGCCCATCGGCCGCATCGGCGCCATGGCCGCCAAGCAGGTCATCCTGCAAAGAATCCGCGACGCCGAACGCGAGATGCTGCTCAACGACTTCATGTCGCGTGGCGACAAGATTTTCGTGGGCACCGTCAAGCGCATGGACAAGGGCGACATCATCGTCGAGAGCGGCCGCGTCGAAGGGCGCCTGCGCCGCGGCGAGATGATCCCCAAGGAAAACTTGCGCAACGGCGACCGGGTCCGCGCCATGATCATGGAAGTCGACCTCACCCTGCGCGGCGCCCCCATCATCCTGTCGCGATCGGCCCCCGAGTTCATGATCGAGCTGTTCCGCCAGGAAGTGCCCGAGATCGAGCAAGGCCTGCTGGAGATCAAAAGCTGCGCCCGTGACGCCGGCTCGCGCGCCAAGATCGCGGTGCTCTCGCACGACAAGCGGGTCGATCCCATCGGCACCTGTGTCGGCGTGCGCGGCACCCGCGTCAATGGGGTGACCAACGAGCTGGCTGGCGAGCGTGTCGACATCGTCCTTTGGTCCGAAGACCCCGCGCAGTTCGTGATCGGCGCGCTGGCCCCGGCCAACGTCAGCTCGATCGTGGTCGACGAGGAAAAGCACGCCATGGACGTGGTGGTCGACGAGGAGAACCTCGCCATCGCCATCGGCCGCGGCGGCCAGAACGTGCGCCTGGCTTCCGACCTCACCGGCTGGAAGATCAACATCATGGACGCCAACGAGTCGGCCCAGAAGCAGGCCGAAGAGACCGGCTCGATGCGCGCGCTGTTCATGGAAAAGCTCGACGTCGACGAGGAGATCGCGGACATCCTCATCTCCGAGGGCTTTACCAGCCTGGAGGAAGTGGCTTACGTTCCCATCCAGGAGATGCTGGACATCGAATCGTTCGACGAAGACACCGTCAACGAGCTTCGTGCCCGCGCCAAGGACCAGCTGCTCACCATGGAGATCGCGCGCGAGGAAAGCGTCGAAGAGGTCTCGCAGGATCTGCGCACCCTCGAGGGCGTCACGCCCCAACTGATTGCCACGCTGGCTGACGCCGGCGTCCATACCCGCGACGAGCTGGCCGATCTGGCCCTCGACGAACTCACCGAAATGACCGGGCAGAGCCCGGATGAGGCCAAGGCCCTGATCATGAAGGCTCGCGAGCACTGGTTCACCACCAGTACCGCGGCCCAAGAGTGATGTGATGGGAGGCACCAGAAACTATGTCCAGTACGACCGTCGCTGAGTTCGCAACCGAGCTCAAAAAATCTCCCGACATCCTGCTCGAGCAGTTGCGTAGCGCAGGTGTGGCCAAGTCCGCGCCGACCGACGCGCTGTCCGACGCCGACAAGCAAAAGCTCCTGGGCTATCTGCAGGCGGCTCACGGCACCGCATCACCCGAGCGGCGCAAGATCACGCTGACCAAGAAGTCCACCAGCGAGATCAAGCAGGCCGACGCCTCCGGCAAGGCACGCACCATCCAGGTGGAAGTGCGCAAGAAGCGCACCTTCATCAAGCGTGACGAAGGCAGCGACACCGCCGTTGTCGAAGCGCCGGCCGCCGAGGTGCCCGACGAGGCGCCCAGCGCCGAGGACGCCGACCTTATTCGCCGCGAAGAAGAAGCGCGCCGCCAGGTCGAGCTGCTCGGTCGCGAGGAGGAAAGCCTGGCGCAAGAGCGACGCCAGCGCGAGGAAATGGAACAGCGCGAGCGTGACGCCGAAGCCCGTGCCGCCGCCTATCTGGCCGCCGGGGAAGCGCGCAAGGCGCAGGCTGCTGTCGTGCAGCAAGAGGCCAGCGCCGAAGCCGCCGTCGCCGCCGACGCCCGCATCAGCGCGCTGGCGGAAGTCCGTGCCAAGGTCGACGCCGAATCCAAGGCCCGTTCCGACGAAGAGTCGGCCCGCGCCCGCGACCTCGACGAACGCCGCCGCAAGGCCCAGGCCGAAGCCGAGGCCATCCGCGCCATGATGGCCGCACCCAAGAAGGTGCTGGTCGCCAAGAAGCCCGAAGAGCCCAAGCCGGTCGCCAAGCCGGCGGCCGAAGCCGCGCGCCCCGCCGCCAAGGGCACCCTGCACAAGCCAGCCAACACCGGCCGTCCCCCGTCGACCACGGCCGCGGCGGCGCCTGGCGCCGGCAAGGAAGTCAAGTCGGCCAAGCTGTCGTCCAGCTGGGCGGGCGATGCCGCCAAGAAGAAGGCCATTCCGACCCGCGGCGACGCCTCGGGCGGCGTCGGCCGCAACAACTGGCGCTCCGGCCCGCGTGGCCGCCGTGGCAGCGACCGTACTCACGACCGCGAAGACCATTCGCAGGCCGCACCGGTCGAAGCACGCGTGATCGAAGTCCACGTGCCCGAGACCATCACCGTCGCCGAACTGGCGCACAAGATGGCGGTCAAGGCGGGGGAAGTGATCAAGGCGCTGATGAAGATGGGCCAGATGGTCACCATCAACCAGCCGCTGGACCAGGACACCGCCATGATCGTGGTCGAGGAAATGGGCCACAAGGCGGTGGTTGCCGCCCTGGACGACCCGGAAGCCTTCACCGACGACGACGTCGCCAGCGTCGAGGGCCCGGCCCTGTCGCGCGCCCCGGTGGTCACCGTCATGGGCCACGTCGACCATGGCAAGACCTCGCTGCTGGACTACATCCGCCGCGCCAAGGTGGCGTCGGGTGAAGCCGGCGGCATCACGCAGCACATTGGCGCCTACCACGTCGAGACGGCACGCGGCATGATCTCCTTCCTGGACACCCCTGGCCACGAGGCGTTCACCGCCATGCGTGCCCGCGGCGCCAAGGCCACCGACATCGTCATCCTGGTGGTGGCGGCTGACGACGGCGTCATGCCCCAGACCCGGGAAGCCATCAAGCACGCGAAGGCGGCGGGCGTGCCCATCGTCGTGGCGGTCAACAAGATCGACAAGCCGGGCGCCAACCCCGAGCGGGTCAAGCAGGAACTGGTGGTCGAGCAGGTCGTGCCCGAAGAGTACGGCGGCGAATCACCTTTCGTCAGCGTCTCGGCCCTCACCGGCCAGGGCGTGGACGACCTGCTCGAGCAGGTGCTGCTGCAGGCCGAGGTGCTGGAGCTCAAGGCCCCGGTCGATTCCCCGGCCAAGGGCCTGGTCATCGAAGCCAGGCTGGACAAGGGCCGCGGCCCCGTGGCCACGGTGCTGGTTCAGTCGGGCACCCTCAAGGCCGGCGACGTGGTGCTGGCGGGCCAAACCTTCGGCCGCGTGCGCGCCATGCTCGACGAGAACGGCAAGGCCACCAAGGCCGCCGGTCCGTCGATCCCGGTGGAGATCCAGGGCTTGTCCGACGTGCCGCAGGCCGGCGACGAGTTCATGGTGCTGTCCGACGAGCGCCGCGCTCGCGAGATCGCCACCTACCGCGCCGGAAAGTTCCGCAACACCAAACTGGCTCGCAAACAGGCTGCCAAGCTGGAGAACATGTTCGCCGACCTGGGTTCGGGCGAGGTCAAGACCCTGCCGATCATCATCAAGGCCGACGTTCAAGGCTCGCAGGAAGCGCTGGGCTCTTCGCTGCTCAAGCTGTCGACCGAAGAGGTGAAGGTTCAGCTGGTGTATTCCGGCGTGGGCGGCATCAGCGAATCGGACATCAACCTGGCCATCGCCTCCAAGGCGGTGGTGATCGGCTTCAACGTGCGGGCCGATTCCGGCGCGCGCAAGCTGGCCGAGAACAACGGCGTGGAGCTGCGCTACTACAGCATCATCTACGACGCGCTCGACGAGCTGAAGGTGGCGATGTCCGGCATGCTGGCCCCCGAGCAGCGCGAGGAAGCCCTGGGCACGGCGGAGATCCGCACCGTGTTCGTGGCCTCCAAGATCGGCACGGTGGCGGGTTCGTACGTCACCTCCGGCCAGGTCACACGCAACTGCAAGTTCCGTCTGCTGCGCGAGAACGTGGTCATCTATACCGGCGAAGTCGAGTCGGTGCGCCGCCTCAAGGACGACGTGCGCGAAGTCAAGGAAGGCTTCGAGTGCGGTATCAAGCTGCGCAACTACAACGACATCAAAGAAGGCGATCAACTCGAGTTCTACGAAGTCAAGGAAATTGCTCGCACCCTCTGATCGACGATACGGGGTCCATTGCGTCAAACATCCGGTTTTGGCCGCCTTGCCGTACAACACGTACTGTCTGCGGCGGCGCGCCAAGCCCTGAACCCCGTCTCGTCGATCCGGCGACGTAATCAAAAATGCCAAAAAGATCATCCACCCCCAATCGCGGCTTCAAGGTCGCGGACCAGATCCAGCGCGATCTGGCGGAGGTGATCGCGCGCGAGTTGAAGGACCCGCGCGTGGGCATGGTCACGATCCAGGCCATCGAGGTCACACCCGACTACGCCCATGCCAAGGTCTTCTTCAGCCTGCTGGTGGGTGACCCGCAGGAGACGCAAGACGCCCTGAACCAGGCGGCGGGGTTCCTGCGCAACCACCTGTTCAAGCGCCTGCACATCCACACCGTGCCCACGCTGCACTTCCATTTCGACCGCACCACCGAGCGTGCGGCCGACATGAACGCGCTGATCGCCCGGGCGGTCGCCTCGCGTTCCAAGGAAGAAAAAGGCCAGTAGATGGACAGCGCACGACGGGCACCGGGCGGTCGCGCCGCCCGGCCGCCCGAAGGCGCGACAGCCCCCTCGGGGGGCAGCGAGTTACACGCAGTGAACGAGCGTGGGGGTAGAGTGCGCCGCCCCGTGCACGGGGTGCTGTTGCTGGACAAGCCGCTGGGCCTGTCCAGCAATGACGCATTGCAGAAAGCCAAATGGCTGCTGCGGGCCGAGAAGGCCGGCCATACCGGCACGCTCGATCCGCTGGCCACGGGCGTGCTGCCCTTGTGCTTTGGCGCGGCCACCAAGTTCAGCCAGTTGCAGCTTGAAGCCGACAAGGCCTATGAGGCGGTTGCCGTGCTGGGTGTGCGAACCACCACCGGTGATGCCGAGGGCGAGGTCATCGAAACGCGCGAGGTCCAGCCGGTGAGCGCCGAACGCCTGGCGCAGGTGCAAGCGCAGTTCACCGGCCCGATCCGCCAGGTGCCCCCGATGCACAGCGCGCTCAAGAAAGACGGCAAGCCCCTGTACGAGTACGCCAGGGCCGGGCAGGAGGTCGAGCGCAAAGCGCGCGGCGTCACGATCCATGAGCTGCGCATCGAACCCGGCGGGCCATCAGCCGAGGGCCGGCCCACGCTGAAGATTTCCGCCCGCGTGAGCAAGGGCACGTACATCCGCACGCTGGGCGAAGACATCGGCACGGCACTGGGCTGCGGGGCGCACCTTTGCGCGTTGCGGCGCATCGCCACCGGGCATTTCGAGGTGGCGCAGTGCGTGACGCTGCCGGCGCTGGAGGCGATGACCGAGGTGCAACGCACGGCCCTGCTGCTGCCGGCACAGGCCTTGCTCGACGGTCACGCGCATGTCACGCTCGACGACGAGAATGCCGGGCGGTTCTTAAGCGGCCTGCGCCGGCGCGGCCAATGGCCCGACAACGAGGCCGTGGCCGTGTTCGCGGCCGCCGATTGCCTTTTGGGCACGGCGCATGTGAAGGCCGGCGAATTGATTCCGGGGCGTCTGCTGAGCCCCATCGAAATCCAGCAAATCCTGCGTTCCCAAGAACCACAGACCCCATGAGCAAAAAGCAAATCCGCAACATCGCGATCATCGCGCACGTCGACCACGGCAAAACCACCATGGTGGACCAACTGCTGCGCCAGTCAGGCACCTTCGCCGAACACGAGAAAGTGGTCGACACCGTGATGGACAACAACGCCATCGAACGCGAACGCGGCATCACCATTCTGGCCAAGAACTGCGCGGTGAGCTGGAAGGGCACGCACATCAACATCGTCGACACCCCCGGCCACGCCGACTTCGGCGGCGAGGTGGAACGCGCGCTGTCGATGGTCGACGGCGTGGTGCTGCTGATCGACGCGCAGGAAGGCCCAATGCCGCAGACGCGCTTCGTGACCAAGAAGGCGCTGGCACTGGGCCTGCGGCCGATCGTGGTGGTCAACAAGGTCGACAAGCCCGGCTCCGCCCCCGACAAGGTGATTAACGCTGCCTTCGACCTGTTCGACAAGCTCGGCGCCACTGATGCCCAGCTCGATTTTCCGGTGGTGTATGCCTCCGGCATCAATGGCTGGTCGTCGATGATCGAGGGTGCCCACGGCGAGCAGTGGGGCCCCGACATGTCGGCCCTGTTCGACACCGTGCTGGCGCATGTGCCCGCCCACGAGGGTGACGCCGCCGCGCCGTTGCAGCTGCAGATCTCGGCGATCGACTACTCCAGCTTTGTCGGCCGCATCGGTGTGGGCCGCGTCAACGCCGGCACCATCAAGCCGTCGATGGACGTGCTGGTGATGGAGGGCCCGGACGGCAAGACCTACAAGGGCCGTGTCAACCAGGTGCAGACCTTCCACGGCCTCGACCGCGTGCAGGTGACCGAAGCCGGCCCCGGCGACATCGTGCTGCTCAACGGCATCGAGGACATCGGCATTGGTGTCACCGTGACCGACCCGCTCGACCCCCAGCCGCTGCCCATGCTCAAGGTCGACGAGCCGACTCTGATTATGAATTTTTGCGTCAACACCAGCCCCCTGGCCGGCCGCGAAGGCAAGTACGTGACCAGCCGCCAGCTGTGGGACCGCCTGCAAAAAGAGCTGCAGAGCAACGTGGCCCTGCGCGTGAAAGAGACCGACGAGGAGGGCGTGTTCGAGGTGGCCGGCCGGGGTGAATTGCACCTGACCATCCTGCTGGAGAACATGCGTCGCGAAGGCTTCGAGCTGGCGGTGTCCAAGCCGCGCGTGGTTTTCAAGGAGATCGACGGCGAGAAGTGCGAGCCGATCGAGTTGGTCACCTGCGACATCGAAGAGCAGCACCAGGGCGGCGTGATGCAGGCCATGGGCGAGCGCAAGGGCGAGCTGATGAACATGGACCCGGACGGCCGTGGCCGGGTGCGCCTGGAATACCGCATTCCGGCGCGCGGGCTGATCGGTTTTTCGAACGAGTTCCTCAACCTCACGCGCGGCTCGGGCCTGATCGCCAACATCTTCGACAAGTTCGAGGCGCACAAGGGCGAGATCGCCAGCCGCAAGAACGGCGTGCTGATCTCGATGGACGACGGCGAGATCTTCACCTACGCGCTGGGCAAGCTCGACGACCGCGGCCGCATGTTCGTCAAGGCCAACGACCCGGTTTACGAAGGCATGATCGTCGGCGTGCACAACCGCGACAACGATCTGGTGGTCAACGCCACCCGCACCAAGCAGCTGACCAACTTCCGCGTCAGCGGCAAGGAAGACGCGATCAAGGTGACGCCCCCGATCCAGCTCACGCTCGAATACGGCGTCGAGTTCATCGAGGACGACGAGCTCGTCGAGATCACGCCCAAGAGCGTGCGCCTGCGCAAGCGCTTCCTCAAGGAGCACGAGCGCAAGCGCTCCCTGCGTGCATGAAGCTCACCCACGCCCGCGCCGTGGCCTTGATGGTGCTCGTCACCCTCATGTGGTCCATTGCCGGGGTGGTCACGCGCCAGCTCGAGCAGGCGCGCAGCTTCGAGGTGACGTTCTGGCGTAGCCTGTTCACGGCCCTGTCGCTGCTGGTGATCCTGCCGGCACTGCGCGGCCGCGGCGTTTTCACCAAGCTGCGGCACGGCGGCAGCGCCTTGTGGCTGTCCGGTCTGTGCTGGAGCGTGATGTTCACCGCCTTCATGCTGGCCCTGACGCTGACCACGGTGGCCAATGTGCTGGTGACGATGGCGGTCGGCCCGCTGCTCACGGCCTTGATCGCGCGGGTGTTCATCGGCCACCGCATTGCGACGCGCACCTGGCTGGCGATCGTGGTGGCGGGCGGCGGCATTGTCTACATGTACGGCAACAACTTCGCGGCCGGCCAGACCGCCGGCTCGTTGGTGGCGTTGGCCGTGCCGCTGGCGGGGGCGATCAACTGGACGCTCACGCAGCGATCGCACGCCCGCGGCCACAATGTCGATCTGGTGCCGGCGGTGCTGATCGGCGCGGTGCTGTCCTCGCTATGCACGCTGCCGCTGGCCTTGCCGCTGCAGGCCACGGCGCACGACATCTCGTTGCTGGCCCTGCTGGGGCTTGTGCAGCTGGCCATCCCCTGTACGCTTGCCGTCTTGTGCGCCCGCGTGCTCAAGGCGCCGGAGATTTCGCTGCTGGCCCTGCTGGAGGTGATCTTCGGCATTGCGCTGGCATGGCTGGGGGCCGGCGAGCAGCCGGGCGCGCAGGTGCTGACCGGTGGCACTCTGGTGATCGGCGCGCTGGTGGCCAATGAATGGATCGGATGGAGACAACGGGCATGACGCAAGCGGTGTTGGACGAAGTGTTGGGTGAGGTCAGGGGCCGCACCGGCCTTGTGACATTGAACCGGCCGAAGGCGCTGAACGCGCTCTCGCTGGACATGATCCGGGCACTGACCACGGTGCTTTTGGCCTGGGAGCGCGACCCGGCGGTCGAGGCGGTGGCCATTCGCGGCACGAGTCGCGATGCGCACAACCCCACTGGCGCCAGCCCCTTCGGTGCTTTTTGCGCGGGCGGAGACATCCGCTTTTTTCATGAAGCCGCGGTGCGCGGCGACCCGCGGCTCGAGGATTTCTTCACCGAGGAGTACGCGCTCAACCACCTCGTGCACCGCTTTCCCAAACCCTGGGTGGTGTTCATGGACGGCATCGTCATGGGCGGCGGCATGGGCATCGCCGGCCATGGCGGCGCGGCCAGCCTGCGGCTGGCGACCGAGCGCACGAAGATGGCCATGCCCGAGACCAACATCGGCTTTTTCCCGGACGTGGGCGGCGGCTGGTTTTTATCGCGTTGCCCGGGTGCCGTCGGTGGCTACCTGGCTCTGACGGGGCAGGTGATCGGCGGGGCCGATGCCAAGGCGAGCGCTCTGGCCGATGGCGTGGTGCCTTCGGCGGAACTGGCCGAGCTCTGGTCGGCGCTGGCCCAAGGCGGCGCGAACGCCGTGAATGTGATGCGTGAGCGATTCGCCGTGCAGGGCGAGCCGGAAAATTCGCCGCTGGCCTCGCATCGCGCGCAAATCGACCGCTTCTTTTGCTTGCCGACGGTGCCGGCCATCGTTGCCGCACTGCAGGCGCACGACAGTGATTTCGCCCGCGAGACGGTCGCCGTGCTGCGCAAGCGCTCGCCGCTGATGCTTCATGTGGTCCACGAGCAGCTGCGGCGCGCCGCCGGTCTGACGCTGGCCGACGCGCTTCGCATGGAGCGCGATATGGTGCGCAATTGCTTTCACCTGCGCCCAGGTGCGGCCAGCGAGACGGTGGAAGGCATTCGCGCGCTGGCGGTCGACAAGGACCAGTCGCCCAAGTGGAACCCGGCCCGCATCGAGGACGTGACGCCGGACATGGTGGCACCGTTCTTTCGCAGCCCTTGGCCGATGCACGCGCATCCGTTGCGGGATCTGCGCTGAGGCTTACCTGTGCGGCCGACACAGGTCCCTTCGACGGGCTCAGGACAGGCTCCTTCGACGGGCTCAGGACAGGCCTTCGACGGGCTCAGGGCGAACGGGTGTGCGGGCACGCCTATGTACTCCGTTCGGGCTGAGCCTGTCGAAGCCGCGCGTGGACTCACTGGGATCGCGATCCAGCCAGCTGCCGATACACCGTGTCCGCCAGCGCCAGCAGGCGCTCGCGCGGCAGGTTGCCCGCCAGCGCATAGCCGAACCCCTGGTCAACCCAATAAAAGCTGGCAGCAGGGCCCTCGCGCGTGAAGCGGAAAGCGGTCTCACTGGAGCCGGACGACTTTTCGCCCACCGCGCCGATGTACAGCGTGAGGCGCTCGCCCTGGCCATTTTGGAACATGAACTGCGCCCGGGCGCCAGCCTCGGCTGGCAGAAGCCGCCCGCCGACCAGTTCGAAGCCTTCGCCACCGAGCTGCGGTACGCGCAGCGGCCGGCCCAGCCGCTTGGACAGCCATTGCACGAGGTGCTCCTGTTGCGCGGCCTCCACCTCGACCGGGTGGCGCGACTCGGGCAGGTAGACCGCATGGGCGGCCAAGGCCTGACGCGCGAAGCGCTGTGGCGAGCGCGCATCGGCCAGCGGGCTTGCGGCCTGCCACTGTGCATGTCCCGCCCAGCCCGCCAGGAAGGCCAGCAGCACGGCGGCGGCCCGGCCGCCCCAGCGGGCCCACAGGTCGATCGTGCTTCGCCGCAGCGTCAAACCGTTCGCGGCGGCCAGCATGCTGGGCGATAGCGGTTCTGCGAGGGTGGCTTTCAGGTGTTCCTGCAACGCCTGGCGCTGGTCGCTCCAGGCCGCGACAGTGGCGGCGGCTTCGGGATGGTCGTTGAGCCAGGCCCGCACGCGCGTCGCCTCGGCGGTGGACAGCCGGCCGTCAACGAAGGCATGCAGCACGTGGTCGGAGGGGGCGGGGGTCGGGGACCGTGGGTTCGTCATGGCTTTACTTCATTCGCCGCAACGCCGGCCGCGGGGCGGCATCCGCGGCCTTGCCCTCACCGTCCATCAGCTCACGCAGCCGGGCCCGGGCCCGCGACAGGCGCGACATGACCGTGCCAATGGGCACACCGGTGATACGCGCGACCCGGGCGTAGCTCAGGTCTTGCAGGGTCACCAGCAGCAGGGTTTCGCGCTGGTCCTCGGGCAGCCGCAGCAGGCAGCGCTGCAAATCCAGGGCCTGCTCAGTCGCCTGGGGCGACACGGGCGAGGCGTGCTCCAGCGCTTCCAGATCAAGGGGCTCGGTGGCCTGGCGCCGGGCCCGCCTCGCACCGTCGATGAACAGGTTGTGCATCGCGGTGAAAAGCCAGGCCCGCAGGTCGGTGCCGGCCGTCCAGAGCCGCCAGCGGGTGCAGGCGCGTTCCAACGTGTCTTGAACCAAGTCGTCCGCCGCCCAGCGGTCGCCGCACAGGGCGCGCGCATAGCGGCGCAGCGGCGCCACCATGGCCGCCAGCGCCATCTGGTCTTGCGGCGTATCGGGCGGGCTCATGGGCGCCTATCGTGCCGCGCGGTCAGGCGTTCAAGGCCGCGCGATCTTCCAGACGTTGTTGACGTTGTCGCCGGTGCGATCACCCGCCTTGGTGTCGCGCACCCAGAAGTACAGTGGCTTGCCCTTGAAGGCCCATTGCTTTGCGCCGTCGTCGCGGGTGACGATGCTCCAGTCGCCGGAGCCATTGTCCGTGGCGCCCGCCATCAGCGGCGGCCACAGGGCGGCGCATTGCCCGTTGCACACCGATTTGCCGGAGCCGGCGGCGTCGCGGTCGAAGGTGTAGAGGGTCATGCCGTTGCCGCCCACCAGGACGCCATCGGCGGCCTTGGCGGGGGGCGTTTGCGCGAAGGCCGCGCCAGCGGCCAGGATCAGGCTCAGCGCCAGGGTGCGCGGGAGAAAGGAAGTGATCATCGGTGTTCTCCTGTCGGGGTGAAAAAGGGTTCCCCACTGCGCAAACGATCCAGCCAGGCGATTTATTCCGTCGGGCCAAACATTGACCGGGGCAGGGCGCCCTTACCGGGTGCTGTGCTTCATGATGCGCTCCACCTCCCGCTTGCCCTCGCGGTCGCGGATGGTGTTGCGCTTGTCATGCTCACCCTTGCCCTTGGCCAGCGCGATCTCGCATTTGACGTTCCCGCCCTTCCAGTGAAGGTTCAGGGGCACCAGGGTGTAGCCCTTTTGTTCGACCTTGCCGATCAGACGGCGGATCTCTTCCTTGTGCAGCAGCAGCTTGCGGGTGCGCACGGCATCGGGGCTGACGTGGGTGGATGCGGTCTTGAGCGGGTTGATCTGGCAGCCGATGATGAAAAGCTCACCGTTCTTGATGACCACATAGCCGTCGGTCAGCTGGACCTTGCCATCGCGCAGGGCCTTGACTTCCCAGCCCTGCAACACCATGCCGGCCTCGTACCGCTCTTCGATGGCATAGTTGAAGACGGCCTTCTTGTTGTCGGCGATGCGCGCCTGGGAGTCGGGTTTTTGGGTCATTCGATGGCAGTTGGGTCGCAGGTGGGGTCGCGCTGCCTCTCTACAATCGCGGCGGGCCCGCAATTCTCCATGAAATCCGTCAACAAATCCGTCCTGATCTGGTACAGCGCCGAAGAGATGTTCGCCCTGGTCACCGACGTGGACGCCTACCCGCAATTTCTGCCCTGGTGCGACCACGCCTCGGTGCTGGCGCGCGACGAGCACGGCATGAAGGCCGAGGTCGGCATCTCCATCAGCCGCATCCGCCAGACCTTCATCACCCGCAACGACCATGTGCCCGGGCGGCAGGTGAACATGAAGCTGATCGACGGCCCGTTCTCCCACCTGGAAGGCTGCTGGACCTTCACGCCTGTGGGAGAGGACCAGCAGCGGGCATGCCGGGTCGCGCTTAAGCTCGATTACGCGTTTCGCAGCCGCACCTTGGCGGCCCTGGTCGGCCCGGTGTTCGACCGCATCGCCGGCAGCCTGGTCGATGCCTTCGTCAAGCGTGCCGAGCAGGTCTATGGCTGATACCCCGCCTCGGCTGTGCGTGACGGTGGCGTTTAGCCCGGCCGCACGCCAAGTGCACGAATGGGTGCTGCACGTGCCGCCGGGCACGACGGCGGCCCAGGCGGTGCTGGCGAGTCCGCTGGCGGCCAGCTTCCCAGGACTGGACTTGGCCAGCCTGCACCTGTGCATCTGGGGGCGCGCCGGGTCGCCGACCCAGGCCTTGCGCGAGGGCGACCGGGTGGAACTGCTGCGCCCCTTGCGGGTGGACCCGAAGGTGGCCAGGCGAGAGCGCTTTCGGCGGCAGGGGGCACGGGCCACCGGCCTGTTCGCCCGGGGGCCCCGCGGAAAGGCTTGAGTGCGCCCTGTTAAGTGGGGTTGCACTCCGAGGCGATGAGGCCGTCGAGGCGCCGGCCCTCGGCGGCGCGTGCGGCCTCGTCCAGGACCTCCGGCTCGCCCTTGGCGTTGTCTCGCGTCATGCGTCGGCCCGAATCAAGCGTGGCCTTGGCCTGCCGCACCCGGGTGCAGTTCTCGGCGCGCAGCTGGGCGATGCGATCGGCTTCGGCCTTCTTCTTCTGGGCTTCGGCGGCCTCGGCCTGCTTTTTGCGCCGCTCGAGCTCGGTGTCGCGGCCCGAAGGGCGCGCGGCGCTGGCGCCGGCCATGGCCGGCGCGGCTGCGGAAGCCGCGCCAGATGCCGGCGCCGCGGCCACTGCCGCCGCGTCTGCCGGTTGCGCCTGACGGGCCCCGCCGGGCTGGCGCAGGATGTTCTTCAGGGGAATGTCCGGCGGCGGTGCCTGGTCGCTGAAGACCCGGCGGCCGTTGTTGTCAACCCACTGCCACTGGGCCAGGACAAAGGTGGGCAGGGCCAGTGCAAGGCCGATCAGGAGGGCGGGCAGGCGTGACATTGGGCCAGTGTAGCGGCTGTGCTTGCCAGTGCGCCAGTGGTAGTGGGTGCACGAATGAGGCGGCCAGCCCACGCCGCAGGCAACCGTGGGGCGGCAGATACAATCGCGGTTTTGGAGCCCACCTCATGCGCCTTCTTGGAAAAGCGCTCACCTTCGACGATGTGTTGCTGGTGCCAGCGTTCTCCCAGGTCCTGCCCAAGGACACCTCCCTGGCCACGCGCCTTTCACGCAACATCACGCTGAACCTGCCCCTGGTGTCCGCCGCGATGGACACCGTCACCGAGGCGCGGCTGGCCATCGCCATCGCCCAGGAGGGCGGCATCGGCATCGTGCACAAGAACCTCACGCCGCAGGAGCAGGCGGCCCAGGTGTTGCGGGTCAAGCGTTACGAATCGGGTGTCTTGCGCGACCCGTTCATCGTCTCGCCGGCCCACACCGTGCGCCAATTGCTCGATCTGCAGGAGCAGCTGGGGTTTTCGGGCTTCCCGGTGGTCGAGGGCGGCAAGGTGGTGGGTATCGTCACCGGTCGCGACCTGCGCTTTGAAACCCGCTACGACCTGCCGATCAGCCAGATCATGACCCCGCGCGACAAGCTGGTGACCGTGCGCGACCAGGACAGCACCACCCCGGCGCAGGCCAAGGCGCTCCTGAACAAGCACAAGCTCGAGCGCCTGCTGGTGATCAACGACCAGTTCGAGCTCAAGGGCCTGATCACCGTCAAGGACATCACCAAGCAGACCAGCTTTCCCAATGCCGCGCGGGATGCATCGGGCCGGCTGCGCGTGGGCGCCGCCGTGGGCGTGGGCGTGGGTACCGAGGAGCGTGTCGAGGCCCTGGTCAAGGCCGGCGTCGACGTGATCGTGGTCGACACCGCGCACGGCCACAGCAAGGGTGTGATCGAGCGCGTGCGCTGGGTCAAGAAAAACTACCCGCAGCTGGACGTGATCGGCGGCAACATCGCCACCGGCGCGGCAGCGCTGGCCCTGGTCGAGGCGGGTGCCGACGCGGTCAAGGTGGGCATCGGCCCCGGCTCCATCTGCACCACCCGCATCGTGGCGGGCGTGGGCGTGCCGCAGATCACCGCCATCGACAACGTGGCCACGGCGCTCAAGGGCTCGGGCGTGCCACTGATCGCCGACGGTGGCGTGCGCTATTCGGGTGACATCGGCAAGGCCATTGCCGCTGGCGCCAGCACCGTGATGATGGGCGGCATGTTCGCCGGCACCGAAGAGGCGCCAGGCGAGATCGTGCTGTACCAGGGCCGCAGCTACAAAAGCTACCGGGGCATGGGCTCGATCGGCGCCATGCAGCAGGGCAGCGCCGACCGCTATTTCCAGGAGGCCACCAGCTCCAATCCCAATGCGGACAAGCTGGTGCCCGAGGGCATCGAGGGCCGGGTGCCCTACAAAGGCTCACTGGTGTCCATCGTCTACCAGATGGCCGGTGGTGTGCGCGCGGCCATGGGCTACTGCGGCTGCGCCAGCATCGAGGAGATGCGCGACAAGGCCGAGTTCGTTCAGATCACGGCCGCCGGCATGCGTGAGAGCCATGTTCACGACGTGCAGATCACCAAAGAAGCGCCGAACTACCGCTCCGACTGACGGCCTCACCCCCGAAGCGGCTCACTTCGTGTAGCCACCTCCCCCTCAAGGGGGCGCCCCCAGCGGCCCGGCAAAGCCGGTTCCGCGGCGGCCCTGGAAGGGTCCCCTGTTTTAAGCAGTGTCCCATGCAACACGACAAGATCCTCATCCTCGACTTCGGCAGCCAGGTCACGCAGCTGATCGCCCGGCGCGTGCGCGAGGCGCATGTGCTGTCGGAGGTCCATCCCTGCGATGTCAGCGACGACTGGGTGCGTCAGTACGCCGCCGACGGCAAGCTGCGCGGCGTGATCCTTTCGGGCAGCCATGCCAGTGTGTACGAGGACACCACCGACAAGGCGCCACAGGCGGTGTTCGAGCTTGGGGTGCCGGTGCTGGGCATCTGCTACGGCATGCAGACCATGGCGCACCAGCTGGGCGGCAAGGTCGAGAGCGGGCACAAGCGCGAGTTCGGCTTTGCCGCCGTGCGCGCGCGCGGCCATACCGAGCTGCTGCGCGACATCGCCGACTTCACCACCGACCAGGGCCACGGCATGCTCAACGTGTGGATGTCGCACGGTGACAAGGTGGTCGACATGCCGCCCGGCTTCAAGCTGATGGCGTCCACCGACAGCTGCCCGATCGCCGGCATGGCCGACGAGGCGCGCCGCTTCTACGCGGTGCAGTTTCACCCTGAGGTGACGCACACGCAGCAGGGCCACGCCATCCTGGAGCGCTTCGTGCTGGGGATCTGCCAGGCCGCGCCAGACTGGGTGATGCGCGACCACGTCGCCGAGGCGGTGGCCGCCATCCGCCAGCAGGTGGGCGACGAGGAAGTGATTCTGGGTCTGTCGGGCGGCGTCGATTCGTCGGTGGCCGCGGCCCTGATCCACCGCGCCATCGGCGACCAGCTGACCTGCGTGTTCGTCGACCACGGCCTGCTGCGCAAGGACGAGGGCAAGATGGTGATGGAAATGTTCGCGGGCAAGCTGCATGCGCGCGTCATCCACGTGGACGCGGCCGACCAGTTCCTGGGCCATCTGAAGGGCGTGAGCGAGCCTGAGGCCAAGCGCAAGATCATTGGCCGCGAGTTCGTGGAAGTGTTCAAGGCCGAGGCCGCCAAGCTCAAGGCCGGGGCGCTGGGGCACAAAGGCGCGACCTTCCTGGCCCAAGGCACCATCTACCCGGACGTCATCGAATCGGGCGGCGCCAAGAACAAGAAGGCCGTCACCATCAAGAGCCACCACAACGTGGGTGGCCTGCCTGAGCAACTGGGCCTGAAGCTGCTGGAGCCGCTGCGCGACCTGTTCAAGGACGAGGTGCGCGAGCTGGGCGTGGCCCTGGGCCTGCCGCCCGAGATGGTCTTGCGCCACCCCTTCCCGGGCCCGGGCCTGGGCGTTCGCATCCTGGGCGAGGTGAAAAAAGAATACGCCGACCTGCTGCGCGGCGCCGACGCCATCTTCATCGAGGAGTTGCGCAGCTTTGTTGATCCGCACACCGGCAAAAGCTGGTACGACCTCACTAGCCAGGCCTTCGCCGTCTTCCTGCCGGTCAAGAGTGTGGGGGTGATGGGCGACGGCCGCACCTATGACTACGTGGTCGCCCTGCGCGCCGTGCAGACCAGCGACTTCATGACCGCCGACTGGGCCGAGCTGCCCTACGCGCTGCTCAAGAAAGTGTCCAGCCGCATCATCAACGAGGTGCGCGGTATCAACCGCGTCACCTACGACGTGAGCAGCAAGCCGCCGGCGACGATCGAGTGGGAATGACGGGAATTTTTAAGTGATTGATTGGTAAAGATTTTTGATTTTTGAGTGTCAATCTAAGAAATAACTAAGTCATTGATTTTATTGAGTTCTGAAATTTTAGTTACACATAAACTTACACACTGGTGACACTACTCGAAATCATAGTTACGCAATAGAGGAAATAGATGAATTTCAGTTTGTTGTTTGATACATCTGCTTTTATACAAATACACTTTTTTTTCGCAATAAGTGCCTTTTTAATTGGTGCTTTACAGCTACTAGGAAGAAAAGGAACAACTCCACATAAAGTATTGGGTAGATTGTGGGTTGCGATGATGTTAGTCATTTGCGTAACTTCTTTTTGGATAAAAGAGTTAATGCCAGGTGGTGTTTTTTGGGGTTACTCGCCTATCCATTTGTTGAGCATTTTTGTGCTTTTCCAAATTACTTTAGGCGTTTATTTTGCTAGAGTTGGTAACATCATAGGACATAAAAAATGTATGACTTACACATACATTGGCGGTTTGATAATCGCAGGTGCCTTTACTTTTTACCCTGACAGGCTTCTTTATAAAGTTTTTTTATCAACCTATTCTTAAATTTTTAAAGGAGCCGCAAAGTGTGTAACTTCAATTTGCTTAAGTCGTTGATTAAGAAGAGAATTAGGAAATGAAATTTGCTAACAAATTCTGTCGCGACTTACACAAAAGTTACACACTTGGTTTTGGATTGCTTGAAACCCGCATAAACACTGAGTTTTTTGACAGAGTAACTACGGAGTGGGAGTAGGATTTATCTGCTTTGGCGTTGATTTGCATAGGTTTTTTACTTACACAAAAGTTTCACACGTCTTGTAAGTGTTTTTATTGGGCATTGAGTGACAAAACTTCTAGTTATTTTATTCCTCCTATCTGCAAATGTAGCCTGGGCACAAGATCAAGTGCTTATAGATCGGCTCAAGCAAGGGGGGCTTAACATTTTTTTTAGGCATGCCATCACCCCTGGCAATGATCCATCTAAATTTAATCCGCCAAGCGAACGCCCTAATGATTGCTCTTCTGGATCACGTCAACTTAATGATGAGGGAAGAGAGCAAAGTAGACGTATTGGTATGAGAATAAGAGAGCTCGATATCCCAATTGGAGAGGTTTATTCGAGTAGTTTTTGTCGATGCGAAGAAACAGCAAAGTTGGCATTTGATAGATTCACGACTGTTGAATGGTTGTTGGTTAAACCAGGAACATTTCAATCGAAACTAGACAGAGAACTCAGCTCTGTACCCAGCACCGGATTTTTTAAAAGAACTCCAACTGGGAAAAATAATGTATTCGTAGGACACGCGGTCACGTTCTTGCCTGGGACTCTAAGTGGCGAGTTGTCCTTGGTTAGATCGTTGGCTGAGGGTGAAGCATTAATTATTGAACCTGGTACTCCCCCTAGGAAATTAGGGAGAATCAAGTTCTTTTAAGATATAAGCTGAGCGAGCTTGTATTTCCGCATAGGAAATTTTAATAAATCATCTGAAAAATCTTTAATTTGAGTAGAATGGCCTATTGATATCGCATGGCCTTTGGATTTGCGGTGCTTGGGTCCGCTGGGGATGCGCACGCAGGTTCTGGCACCGCGGTCGAAACTTTCCTTTAGGAGACACACATGAAACCTACGGCTCAGCTACGCAGCCTATTGAGCAAGGGCCTGGCATCCGCTCCCGGCGCCCATGATGGACTGTCTGCATTGCTTGTCGAACGCGCCGGCTTTCCGGCCGTGTACCTCGGTACTGGCGCGTTGTCTGCAAGCGTTTTCGCCCGGCCAGATGTCGAACTGACGACGCTCACGGAACTGATGCTCGTCGTCAAGGCAATTTGCGACAGAGTCGCCATTCCGGTCATCGTCGATGCGGACACTGGTTTCGGTGGCATCCACAATGTCATCCGGACGGTTCGCGAAATGGAGGACGCAGGTGTTGCCGCGATCCACCTGGAGGACCAACCAGTACCCAAGCGTTGCGGCTATTTTGAGGGCGGCGCGCTCCTGCCTATACAGGAGATGTGCGACAAGATTGACGCCGCGATCAATGCGCGCCGTGATCCCGACTTCCTCATCATCGCGCGTGTAGACGGGGGTTTCATCACTGACTTCGATGAAGCGATCGCGCGTGCGAAGGCTTACCAGGCCGCCGGGGCTGACATGGTCTTCGTCAATGGAATGAAGACCCTGGCGCAGGCCAGGCGCGTCATTGACGAGGCTCCGGGGATGCACTTGTATAACGTGTCCGGCAGCGATCTTGCCCCCTTTCTTTCTGCGACGGAAATCGAAGCGCTGGGCTACCGGCTCGCCATCTATCCGCTCCATTCCATGCGCCTGATCACCAAGGCGATGCAGCACATGTACTCGGAACTCAAGAGAACCGGCACGATTGAGCAGTTCCTCCCCGAGGAGATCACGTTCCCGCAGTACCAGGAACTCACCGGCGCCACCGCCGCCCTGGCCCTTGAGTCAAAGTACGTGAACCGAACAGTGGCCGCACCTACGGAAAAGGAACGCCGGCAATGACAGAGAGGTTCCGTCTGGCCGCCGACATCGGTGGCACTTTCACGGATCTCGTGCTCAGTTCCGACTCGGGTTTTTGCGCCACCAGGAAAGTTCTCTCCACACCCGGCCAATACTGGCGCGCGGTTGTCGACGGGCTGCTTTCGATGCTGCGCGAGCTCAACGTGGGCGCCGAACAGCTGGTGGAAATCTGCCACGCCACGACCGTGGCGACAAACACCGTGCTCGAGCGCAGCGGCCCTCGAACGGGCCTTATCACGACGCAGGGATTTCGAGACGTGCTCGAGTTGCGGCGCATGCGGTTTCCGGATACCTACAACCTTTTCTGGGAAAAGCCGGTGCCGCTCGTTGAACGGCAGCTGCGTCTGGAAGTCGGCGAACGGATCAACGCGAAGGGACATGTCATCAAGGCATTGGATGAGGGCGACGCCCTGGCCGTCGTCCGGCGTCTCGTCGAGGAAGAAGACGTGGAGACGATCGCCGTCTCGCTCATCAACTCCCCCGTCAATGGCGTCCACGAGCGGGCCCTCCAGCGTTTGATAGCGAAGCATTTCCCCCAGGTGTTTGTTTCGCTCTCTTGCGAAGTGCTGCCCCAGTTGCGCGAATACGAGCGCACCAGCACGACGGTGCTCAATGCGTACCTGCGGCCGACGCTTTCCCGCTATCTGCAGCAGATGGTCGCGGAATTGAAGTCCCGTGGGTTCAGCGCTCCGGTCTATGTCATGCATTCTGGGGGCGGCATCATGTCGGTAGACGCCGCCATCCGGTTTCCGGTCCACGTGCTCGAATCGGGTCCGGCGGCGGGCATCATGGGCGCGGCTGCGCTCATCGGGGAGGACGCCGCGGCGGCGGTGACGTTCGACATGGGTGGGACCACGGCGAAGGCCGCGCTGGTCGAGGGCGGCAGACCCTTCAAGGCCCACGAGTTCGAAGTCGGCGCGCCCATCTCTGTCGCAAGCCGTGTCCTCAAGGGCGGCGGCTACCTGGTCCGGGTGGCCGCCATTGACGTGGCGGAGGTCGGCGCAGGTGGCGGCAGCATCGCGGCGATCGATGCCGGAGGCGCCCTCGTGGTGGGGCCGCGCAGCGCGGGAGCCCTGCCGGGACCCGCCTGCTATGGCAATGGCGGATCGGAGCCAACGGTGACCGACGCCAACCTGTTGCTCGGCTATCTGGGGGCGCAGGGGTTCATGGGTGGTGAGATGCCGCTTGTGCGGGCGCGCGCCGAAGCCGCTGTTGCCCCCCTTGCCGACGCGGCGCGGCGCCAGCCGGTCGAGGTGGCCTACGGGATCCGCCAGGTGGCGGTACACACCATGGCGCGCGCAGTGCACTCCGTGTCCACGGAGCGTGGGCGGGATGTGCGCAAGATGGCCTTGGTCGCTTTCGGGGGCAACGGCCCGCTGCACGCGGCGGCGCTGGCCGAAACACTGGGCATCGCGCGGATTTTGGTCCCCGCCTCAGCGGGGGTCTTTTCGGCGCTCGGCCTGCTTTACAGCGACAACGAGCGCACGTTCATGCATTCGTTTCAGGCCGATCTCGGCACGCTCGGTGTCGCCGCCCTGGCGAACGCCTTCGAGGGGCCGTCGCAGGAAGCCCGCGACGCAGTGGCCCACGAGCGGCCCAATGTCGAGATCACGCTCGATTGGTTTGCCGACCTGCGCTACAGGGGGCAGACCTTCGAACTGCGGATTGCCCTGCAGGCGCCCGGGCAGCAATCGCTGCCTGAGATTCGCGCGGCTTTCGAGCATGAATACCGCCGCACCTATGGCCACGACCAGCCCGATGCCCATGTACAGATCGTGAATGTCGGCTGCGTCGCCCGGGCACGCGTCGAGCGCCCCAGGCTCGCGCATGGGCACGGCGCCGCTGGCCACGCTGCACCCGAGGATTCTCGCCAAGTCTATTTTTCCGCGCAGACGGGCTTTGTGCGCGTGCCGGTTGCCACTTCGCGTGCAGCACTGGGAGAAGGCAGCCGCACGGGTCCCCTGTTGATTGATGAATATGACACCACGACGGTGGTGCCGCCCGGCTGGCGCGTTTCGCTGGTTGCGGCCAATCTTGTGCTTGAGCGGATCGGGGGCTAAAGATGGATCCCATAAGCTTTACGCTGGTGCGCAGCAGCCTGGAATTGATCGTCGACGAAATGACGCTCACCATGGTGCGCACTGCCTATTCGGGCAATATTCGCGAAGCCATGGACTTCTCCGCCGCGATTTGCAGCGGCACTGGCGAGATGGTCGCGCAAGGCCCTTGCCTGGCCGTGCACCTTGGCTCCATACCGGCGGCCATGGAAGCAGTCCAGCAGAGGTTTGGCGGCGAAATGGCGGCAGGCGACGTCTACATGCTGAACGACCCGTACTGCGGCGGCATGCACCTGCCCGACATCTTCCTGATCAAGCCGCTCTATGGCTCGGACGGCATATTGGCCTATCTGGTGATCGTCGCCGACCATGTTGACGTCGGCGGCAGCACCCTGGGAAGCCGCAGCGTGCTGAGCCAGGAGATATACGCTGAAGGGCTCAGGATTCCGCCGGTACGCCTGCAGCAACAGGGCAAGGACGTCACCGACGTCTGGGCCATCCTGCGGCAAAACACGCGCCTGCCCCACATGGTGCTGGGAGACATACGGTCGTGCCTTTCCGCGTTCCATTCGGCCGAGCAGCTGCTGCGCAAGACGGTGGCCGAGTACGGCGAGCCGGTGCTCACGCAGTTTTTCTCCGATTCGCTCACCTACTCGGAGCGATTGCTGCGCGAGTGCATTCGCGAGTTCCCGGACGGGCACTACCGCTTCACCGACTGGCTCGACGACAGCATCACGGCGCCGGAGCCGGTGCGCATCGAGGTGAGCCTGGAGGTCCGCGGCGACGAACTGTATTTTGATTTCGCCGGTTCATCCAAGCAGATCAAGGCTTCCATCAACAGCACGCTGTCGTTCACCCAGTCGTCGGTATACGCCGCAGTGCGCACGCTGCTGCCAGGTTCCGTGCCGAACAACGCCGGACTGTTCCGCCCGATTCATGTCAGCGCCCCGCCGGGCACCGTGGTGCACGCCCAGGAGCCCGCGCCGGTCGCCCAGCGCGGCGTGACCGGCTCGCGGGTGATAGACGCCACCCTGGGCGTGCTGGCGCAGGTAGCGCCGCAGCGGATCCCCGCCGCCAGCGAAGGTGGCATTTCCAGCGTTCGGATTACCGGCCGTGCGGCGGACGGGCGCGCCTTCGTCATCTGGGATTCGATGGTGGGAACCTGGGGTGGCCGGCCTGACCGCGATGGTGTTGATGGCTGTTCCAACTTCGCCATGAACGTGGCCAACGCATCGGTGGAAATCATCGAATCCGAATACCCGGTACTCATCCACCAATACGGCCTGCGGCCAGACTCCGGCGGTGCTGGCAAGTACCGCGGCGGGCTGGGCATCCGCCGCGAATGGGAATTGCTCGAGGGCGAAGCAACCTTCGTGATGCGCTCGGACAGGGCGCGCACCGCGCCCTGGGGGTTGGCTGGCGGAAAGCCGGGCGCGCGCTCCAGCAGCGTGCTCAACCCCCAAGGCGAAGCGCGGATCCTTGCGTCGAAGTTCGAACTCCAGATCAAGCGCGGCGACCGGGTGCTGCACGAACAGGCTGCGGGCGGGGGGCACGGCGATGCCTTCGCGAGAGACCCTCAGGCCGTCTGGCGCGACTGGAAAAATGGCAAGATTTCGGTGGAGCACGCCGCCCAGGCGTACGGCGTCATCATTCGGGACGCAGCAGTGGATTGCGGTGCGACCCAAAAAATGCGGGAGTCAGTAGCGCAGCCAGCCGACCCGACGGAAAATCGAGTGACGCCCGACGGCCAAGCTTGACATCATGAGTGTTATTTAGCCAACGTGAAGGAGACCGTCATCATGAATAGCAGACTTACCGCGCGCGTGGTCAGCGTCGCGCGGACCGCGACTCCCATGCAGCTCGTCGCCCGCATCCGGGACAGACTGGGCCGCTGTATGAAACCGCCAGGTGTTGCCGAACCCATGCGGCGGCAACGTGAAAAGCTGGCCTTGAATCTGACCCGCCTGGTCATGGCGTGCGGCGTTGCATTGACCGTGTTGCCGGCCGCCGCGCAAGAGTTCCCCACACGCGGCCCAGTCAAGGTCGTCGTCGGTTTCACCCCGGGCGGCGGAGCGGACATATTCGCGCGCATCATTTCCGAGAAGATGGCGGGGCTGCTCGGGCAGACCTTCGTGGTTGAAAACAAGCCCGGTGCCAACGGCAACCTGGCGGCGAACCAGGTGGCTAAATCTCCGGCGGATGGCTATACCCTGTTGTTCGTGGCGAACACGCACGTGTCGAACGGCGATCTGTACACCAATCTGCCATATGACCCGATGAAGGATCTGGTGCCGGTGAGCCTGGGCATGTCCATGCCGCTGCTACTGGTGGCGTCGCCATCGTTCCCCCCCACCAATGTGCCGGAAATGCTGGCTTTGGCCAAGGCGTCGCCTGGCAAGGTGACGTATGCCACGCCCGGCAGGGGGGCTCCGGTCCACCTGATCGGAGAGATGTTCAAGAGCCTTGCAGGCGTGAACATCCAGATGGTCCACTACAAAGGCGCCACGCCGGCCCAGGCCGACGTGATGGGCGGCCACGTCAACATGCAGATTGCCACGTTCGCGCAGGCCCTGCCGCAGGTCGCGGCCGGGAAGCTCAAGGTTTTGGCGCAGACGGGCCTGACCCGGTCCGCGCAGGCGCCGAACATTCCCACTATCGCGGAAGCCGGCATCCCCGGCTTCCATGCAGACGCCTGGTTCGCCATGGTCGCGCCCGCCAATGTGCCTGCACCGATCATTGCGCGCCTGAACCAGGTGATGAATCAGGTGTTATCCAATCCTGAGATGACTGCGCGGCTGCGCTCGCTCGGTGCGGAGGCGATGGGCGGGACGCCCGAGCAGGCCGCCACCCTCATGAGATCGGACCAGCTCAAATGGCGCAGGGTGATCAAGGAGGTCGGAATCACGGCCGAGTGACCGGGTTGCCTTCGGGTTTGAGCTGCGCAGTGCGTCCGGCCCAGCGCGGCTGGATCAATCGGCGGTCAAGGAGCGTGAATGCCGCTCCGGTCGACGGCAGGCGTGAGGCGGCACAGTGATGCCAGTTACGACTCGGGCCATCCGAGTCAGGCGCGCAGTGCCACCTCACCCAGGTGCTCGACGCGAGCGACCGCCATTGCTCCTGGCGCAATGGTTGTCGGGAGGATGCGTGCACCGGTCAAGATGGCGTCTGTGCGCCTGAGCGGGCGGCCACGATCGCGGGCGTGATTGGCCAGCCAGACCAGGCTGTCGATCATCGTCGCCAGGGGGGTGCCTTCACTGGCCTGAGCCACGCTCTGGCCATCGACGAGCAAATCCATGCGCAGACGGCCCAGATCCAGCGCCTGCCATGCTGCGGTGCCGGGCCCGAGCACCAGGGCGGCATTGCTCTGGAGGTCCGCGACGCCGCAGATGTCTGGCAACTGGTCCTTGTGCCTCAACCGCGAAGAAACGACTTCAAACGCCGGATGCAAGGCGGCAATCGCACCACGGATATCGTCAGCCGTGAACGTTGCGGGGCCGGCCAGGTCGTGTGCGAAGGTCACCGCCAACTCGACCTCGACCTGCAGCGCCGTGCCCAGAGGCGCCTGCCACGCCGCTGGCGAGGCGAAGATGCGCTCACGTGCGATCGGCGCGCAGCCTGGTTCTCGATCCGGCCGCGCAGGGCTGACTTTCCAGCCGCCGTGTCCGCCCAGCGCGTCGACGAGCACGTCTTGCAGATGCCAGGCCTCAGCCAACGTCGTCGGCCGGCCTTCCTGCGTGACATCGTCGAGCAGGCGGCCCTGTTTGAAGGCTTCGGCCAGTGCCTGTGCCGTGGCGCCCAAGAGCTGCCGGCGCCTGTCGGACAAGGCAGGCGGCTTCATGCCGGGACCTCGTCCAGGGTAGATGCGAGTCCGCCAACGGTCACCCGGCGAAGGTCGCGCGGATACTTTTGGCTGTCAAAAGCGCGCCCGCGGTGCATGGTGGTTTCGTTGTCCCATATGACCAGGTCATGAACCCGCCAGCTGTGCCGGCACACAAACTGTGGCTGGGTGGCGAACTCCACCAGGTCCTGGATGAACAGCAGCGACTCCGGCGTTTGCCAGCCATGGATGCGGCCGATATGCGAAGACAGGAACAGCGAGAGGCGGCCCGTGCGGCGATGCCGGCGCACCAGCCGCTGGGGCACGGGGGTGCAGCGCAAGCGCTCGTCGTCCGAGAAATCGGTGAAGCCGATCTTGCCACGCGAGAACAGCATGGAGTGATCGCAGCGCAGCTCGCGCGCCGTGTCCTTCAGGTCGTTGGGCAGCGCGTCCCAGGCGGCGCGCATGTCCGCGAACTCGGTGTCTCCGCCGACAGGGGGAAGCACTCGCGCATGCAGCATGGAATAGCGGGCCGGCACTGCCTTGAAGCTGCTGTCGCTGTGCCACAGCAGGTTGCCCAGGCTGGACATGCGATGGCGGTCGTCCGCCGCCATGATGGCGCCCGCCGCGTTCAGGTTCGAAATGTCATTGATTTGGGCATGGGCAAGGCGCCGGCGGTCCTGGTGCGTTCCGCTGGCGGCGTCTTCGATGGGGCCAAAGCGCGATCCGAGCGCAAACAGTTTGTCGTCGTCCAGGTGCTGGTCGCGGAACACGAGCACCGCGAAGCTATCCATGGCTCGCTCGATCGCGTCGCGCTGGACGTCCGGCATGCCGGCGTCCAGTGTGAAGTTTTCAACGATGCCAACGAAGCCGGCGTTCAGGGGCGTCACCCGCAGGTCCACCGAATCATTGTCGCCACGGGGAGCCGGGGCGGGCCTGGCCATCGGCTTGCTTGAGACGTTCGTGTTCGTCATGGACGACTATTCCGGTTCGATACCCGCAGCCTTCGTGATGGCTGCGTTGGTGCTGAACTCCTGACGCACTGCGGCCTGGAACTGGGCCACGGTCATGGACATGGGGGCCAGTCCGGACTTGGTGATCCGGTCTTGCGCTTCAGGTGTTGCCATCGCCTTGCGCAGTTCGTTGTTGATGCGTTCCACCACGGCCGCAGGGGTGCCCGCCGGTGCCAGCAGGCCCACCCAGACCGTGTAGTCCGATTCCGGATAGCCGGCTTCCAGAGTGGTTGGCACATCCGGCAAGCCCGGCGCCCTGGTGCGTCCCCCAACGGCGAGCGGCACAAGGCGATTGGCGGCGATGCCCGCCGCAGCGGCCGAGACGGTCGTGTAGACCACGTCGACGCGGCCGGCCATGACATCGGTGATCGCCTCTGGAGTCCCCTTGAAGGGAATGTGTGCACCTGAGATTTGGGCGGCCGCCCGCAGCCTCTCGAAGCTCATGTGGGAGGTCGTCCCCTTACCCGCGGAGCCATAGTTGAGCTTGCCCGGATTGGCCTTCGCGTAGGCCAGCATTTCACGAACCGATCGCCAGCCACGCGATGGCGCGGCGACGAGAACCAGCGGCACTTCGGCAATGGGTGCCACCGGCACGAAGTCCTTCGCCGGATCGAAACGCAGCGACTTGTACAGCGATGGGTACAAGGTGTGCGCGGCGGAATTGGCCAGCAGGTTATAGCCGTCGGCCGGAAGACCTGCCACGTGGGTCGTCGCGATCATGCCCGCTGCGCCGGTGCGGTTTTCGACCACGAATGTCTGGGACATGGCCTTTGACAGCAGGTCGGCGGCAATGCGCGCCGGCACGTCCACGCCGCTGCCCGGCGAGAAGGGCACGGTGATGGTGACGGGGCGGGACGGATAAGGTTGCTGCGCGATCGTGGCCGTACCTGCAAGGGCGGTCCCGATGATGAGCAGCGACTTCAAAAGGATTCTCATGGCGGCTCTTTCGGAGGATGGATGAACGCAGGACGCGGGAATCACTCCGGCTCGACACCGGCCTCTTGAACCTTCTGCTTCCAGATGGCAAGCTGGCGACCGATAAATGCCTTGAACTCCACCGGGGTCGCGGGCAGCGGCTCGATGTTGGTGGCCAGCATCCTGGCGCGGATCTCGGGGCGTGCCATCGTCCTGGTCAGCGCGCCGCTCAGTGCTTCGACCACATCGGCGGGCAGGTTCGCGGGGCCGAACAGGCCGGCCCAGGACGGCATGTCGAAGTCGCGCAGCCCCAGTGACTCTTCGATCGTCGGCAAGTCTGGCGCCAGCACCGTGCGCTTGCCGCTGGTGACGGCCAGCGCGCGCAAGCGGCCGGCTTTGACCAGCGCCTGGCTCGACGCCAGGTCGACCACCAGGAACTGGGCCCGGTTGCCAAGGACGTCTGTCATGGCCTCAGGGCTGCTCTTGTAGGGGACGCCCTTGGCGTTGAGCATCTTGAGCCGGTTGAGCGACTCCGCTGCGATTCGGAACGTGAGCGAGCTGTACGCGTAGAACAGGTCGCCACGACGGGCCTGTGCCCACGGGATGAACTCCTGGATCGAACGGACCGGGGTGTCGGCGTTGACGGCCAGGATGGCGGGGAACAGGCCGATGCTGCCGATGGGGGTGAAGTCCGCGACGGGGTCGTAGGGCAGCTTCTTGAAGACGAAGGGATTGACCGAATGCGAGGTGCTGGAGGTCAACAACAGCGTGTAGCCGTCGGGCGCCGCCGCCTTGACAGCGCTGGCGGCGATCATGACCGATGCGCCCGGCCGGTTCTCGACGACGAACTGCGGTCCGAAGATCTTTTGCAGTTCGTCGGCAAACATGCGTGCGAGCAGGTCCGAGCCGCTTCCGGGGCCGAAGCCGATGATGATCTTCACCGGTTTGGAGGGGTAGGGGCCTTGTTGCCCAATGGCGGGCCAGGCGAGCCCAGTCACTGTTGGCAGGCAAAGGTTCTGGATCAGGGTTCTTCTGCGCATCGATGTCTCCGTTTTCGATTTATAGCCGCCATCATCGTCTGGGCACTGTCGCCAGCGATACACGAGCAAAGGCGCGGGGGCAGCCAGCCGGGCGCGTCAACCGGGCAAGGCCAGCCAGATCTCATTGCGCCGCAGGAACCACGGGGTGAATGGCGGGTTGTAGCGCGCCAGCACGGGCTCACCCCGGGTGGAGATCCCCGCCTTGTCGAGCGTGGCCTTGAGCAGCCCCAGGTGCTTGTCGTAGTTCGATTGCGACCAGGTGCCTGAATACCGGATGGCCGCCCACTGGCTGGCCGCAACCAGGCGCAGCTGAACGCGTGGGTCCAGCGGCTGCGGGGCGGATGCCAGCGTGATGCCCTTGGGCAGGACGAACTGCACACGCATGCCTTGCGCCACGGCCGACTGCGTGACCGGCGCCGTCATTTCCATCTTCACAGGCACGGCGGTCTGGGTGACGGGCGCCGTCATCGCAAGCTTGTTCTCGCCCTTGTTCTTGCCGAAGATGTAGCCCGCCAAAATTGGAAAGGCCTGATTGCCCGCCTCGTCGGCCGAGGCGTTGAGCACGACCTCGGCCACCACATACGGCGCGTATTCGCGCAAGTCCACATCGTTGTCGAGCGTGCGGATGACTTTGTAGCCGGGTTCTTCGACGGCGTGACTCCACAGGGGTATGCAGGCGAGTATGAGCCATAGGAAGCGGCGCAGCAGAGGGTAATTCAGGTTTTGATTCATGAGGGCGGCGAGCTGTTGACGCCAGGATCAGTATCATCACCGGCATGATTCGTATGGGCACATTGTCACGGCAGCCGCGATGAGCAGTGCAGGCTTTCGTGGCAACAAGGCTTCGCTGCCGAGCAAGCCTTGCCTGGCCTGCGGCCGCCCCATGACCTGGCGCAAGCGCTGGGCTAAAAACTGGGCGCAGGTGAAGTACTGCAGCGACGCCTGCCGCCGCGTGAAAGGCGCGGGTGGCTGAGTTGCGGGCACTGGTCGTGGTGCTGGGCGACCAGCTGGACCTGGAGGCCGCGGCCTTCGACGGGTTCGAGCCCGAGGTTGACGCGGTCTGGATGGCCGAGGTAACGGAGGAGTCGACCCATGTGTGGTCGAGCCGGCCGCGTATCGTCATGTTCCTGGCTGCGATGCGGCACTTTGCGCTGGCGCTCCAGGCGGCTGCGCGCCCGCTGCACTACACGCGGCTGGGCGCCCCTGACAACCGGGGCAGCCTGGCCGCTCAGCTGCAGGCCGATATCGAGCGCCTTCGGCCAGCACGGCTGATCATGACGGCGCCTGGCGACTGGCGCGTGCTGCAGGCCATCAAGGCCGTGGCCCAGGCCAGCAACCTGCCGCTGGATATCCGCGAAGACCGCCACTTCTTTGTCAGCGTGCGTGAGTTTGCGGCGCATGCGAGCGCCCGAAAGTCGCTTCGCATGGAGTACTTTTACCGCGAGCAACGCAAGCGCCACCGCGTGTTGATGGACCCGCAGGATACGGACAAGCCGCTGGGCGGCCAGTGGAACTTCGACGCCGACAACCGCGAGAGCTTTGGTGCTGCCGGGCCGGGCCCGGTGCCGCCGCGCTGCGGCTTCGAAGCCGATGCCGTGACGCGCGAGGTGATCGCTCTGGTCGAAGAGCGCTTCGCGCAGCATCCGGGCCGCCTCGAAAGCTTTTCCTGGCCGGTGACGCGCGCGCAGGCGCTGCAATCGCTGCGCGCCTTAATCCAGGACCGCCTGCCCCTCTTTGGCCGCTACCAGGACGCGATGTGGCCGGGCGATCCCTGGCTGTACCACGCGCACTTGTCCGCGGCGCTCAACCTCAAGCTGCTCAATCCGCGCGAGGTGGTGGTGGCGGCCGTGGCGGCTCATGAGAAGGGCCAGGCCCCATTGGCCAGCGTTGAGGGCTTCGTGCGGCAGATTCTGGGCTGGCGCGAGTATGTGCGTGGCATCTACTGGACACAGATGCCTGACTACCTGGAACGCAACACGCTTGGCGCACAAGCAGACCTGCCCCCCTGGTACTGGACTGGCGCCACCGACATGGCCTGCCTGCGTGACGCGATCGGGCAGAGCTTGACGCACGGGTACGCCAACCACATCCAGCGCCTGATGGTGACAGGGCTGTACGCGCTGATGCTGGGTGTGCAGCCCCGGCAGATCCACGCCTGGTACCTGGCGGTGTATGTCGATGCGGTGGAATGGGTCGAGCTGCCCAACACGCTGGGCATGAGCCAATACGCCGACGGCGGCCTGATGGGCAGCAAACCCTACGTGGCCACGGGCAAGTACATCGACCGCATGAGCCCGCACTGCAAGGGCTGCCGCTACGATCCGGCACAACGCACCGGCGAGAGCGCCTGCCCATTTACCACCTTGTACTGGGACTTCCTGATGCGCCACGAGGCGGCGTTGGCGAAGAACCCGCGCATGGCGCTGCAGGTCAAGAACCTGGCGAGAATGGACGCCACGCAGCGGGAGCATGTGACCGCCCGGGCGGGTGCGATACGCCGCGGCGAGGTCGGCGGACATTTCATTCACTCCGAAAGCAACCCATGACTTCAATCGCCCTCGTCACCGGCGCCAGTGGTGGCATCGGCCGCGCCCTCGCCCGGCAGCTGAGCGCCCAGGGCTGCCGCGTCGCAGCGGTGGGGCGCGATCCGGACCGCCTTGCCGACGTCGACGCCGCAGTGCGCATCACCGCCGACACCACCACGCCTGAAGGTGCTGCGCTGGCTGTCTCGGCCTGCCAGGAAGCGCTTGGCGCGGCGCCGACCTTGCTGGCCCATTGCGTCGGCAGCACGCTGATCGCGCCCTTGCACCGTACGCGCGCCGACGCGTACCGGGAGGTGATGCGCGTCAATCTGGACAGCGCGGTGTTCATGCTGCAAGCCTGGCTCGCCGCGCTCGCGGGCGCACCCGCAGCCGCCGTGTTTGCGAGTTCGGTGGTGGCGCGCATCGGCGTGGCCAATCACGAAGCCATCGCTGCAGCCAAAGGCGGAGTCGAGGCGCTGGTTCGAAGCGCGGCGGCAACTTATGCATCGCAAGGTGTGCGCATCAACGCCGTGGCGCCAGGCATGACCGAAACGCCCATGACGGCCGGCATGCTGAAGATGCCCGCGATGCGCGAGGGCGCGGCACGGCAGTACCCGCTGGGCGGCGTACAGACTGCGGATCAGGTGGCCGAGGTGATGGCGTGGCTGCTGGGCGCTGGCGCGGCGCGCCTGACCGGACAGGTGATCGCGGTCGATGGAGGCTTCACGACGGTGCGGCCCCTGGTGAAGTAAAGCAACGGAGTACAGCATGACTGAAGACCCGCGCTGCTGCGGCAGCGGCACCTGCATCATTGACGCCGAGGGCCGCTGCTGGTGCGGCCAGCGATGGGACGGGCAGCAGATGCGTCACATCGCACTGGCGACGGCCCAAGGCCCTGGCAGCAGCGATCCCGCTGCCTGCGCGCGCATGGCCGCAGGGGACGCGGCAGGGGATGCCAAGGGCGGCGGTGAGCCCTCGCGCTAACGGGCCACCGCAGGGGCGTTCTGCGCCAGACGCGCTTCCAGCTCCAGGCGCTTGAGCTTTCCCATGTCCGTCTTCGGCAGTTCAGCGGCCGAGATGAAGTACACCTCCTTGGGCAGCTTGTAGTTGGCGACGCGCCCACGGCAAAGTGCGATCACGTCGGATTCGGTGAGGGTGGGGTCGGCACGGACCACATACACGACCGGCACTTCGCCCCAGTGTGCGTCACGCTTTCGCACCACCGCCGCTTCCGCCACGCGCGGGCTTTGCAGCAGCACCCGCTCAATCTCGGCCGGGTAGATGTTCTCGCCGCCCGACTTGATGAGGTATTTGCGCCGGTCGACAAAATCGAGTGTGCCGTCGGGGTTGCGCGCCATGACGTCGCCCATGTGGAACCAGCCGCCACGGAACTCATGCGTCGTCACCTCAGGCGCATTCCAGTAGCCAGAAAAAAGGGACGGACCGCGGATCAGGACCTCGCCCGGTGTGCCGTCCGCAACGTCATGATCGTCCTCGTCCACCAGGCGGATCTGGCAATAGGAGCTCTGCGTTTTCGACAGGCTGGTGGGCGCCACACCGATCGGAATGAGATGCCGGCTGGCCGGCGGGTTGCCGGTCTCGGTGGCGCCGAAGGTATTGCGAAACGGGGCGTTCAGCAGCGTGGTGAGCTCCGCGATCTGCTGCGGCGGCACCAGGTCGGCCATGGAGCCGCAGGTCTTGATGCCCTTGGGCCTCAGGCCCGTGCGGTGAAGCTCGGCGATCATCCCACTGATGGATGCCGGCACCAGCGTCACGTTGCCCAGGAGCTCGCGCGACATGATGTCAAGCAGCACCGCGGGCTGGTAGCCATCGACGACGAACACCGTGTCGCCGTGCATCAGTGTACCCAGCGTGGGATCGGTGCCGCCCATGTGAAACAGCGGCGACCAGCAGATCGAGGCGAAGCCGGGATAAAGCTGCCCGTCGACCGTGCCGATCATGGCCCGGGCAATGATCGCGCGATGACTGATGGTGGCGCCCTTGGGAAGGCCGGTGGTGCCGCTGGTGTAGAGGATCAATAGGCCGTCTTCCGGGCGCGCCCGGCCCGGCCCCGGGTCTTGCCCGGCATGGTTCAGCCTGGATTCGTAGTCGTCGCCGAAGCAGATGACCGTGCCCGCGCCGTGATCGCAAGACACAGCCTGCGCGGCAAACCGCTCCGATGTGAACAACACGCGCGGCGCGGCCAGGCGAATGCAGTGTTCGAGTTCGGCCGGGGCCTGACGCCAGTTCTGGCAGGCGACGATGGCCCCGATGTGCGCGGCCGCGAGCAGAACCTCCACATACTCGCAGTGGTTTTCCGAGATGACGCCGATGCGATCGCCCCTGACAACGCCCACGCTGGTCAACATGCAGGACAAGCGCGCAACGCGCAGCTGCAATTGGCCATACGAGAGCCGGCGTTCGCCCTGCACGAGTGCGGTGCGGTGCGGGTGCACACACGCGCGTTCACGGAACGCGGCACCGACCGTCAGGCCCGTTGCGGCGCGGGTGAGTGCACTGCCGGCCGTTGGCCGAAGGCTGTCCGCGCGCGGTGTCATTTGTCCAGGCCGAGCTGTTTGATCAGCGTGCTGAACGACTGGTTGTCCTCCCGCACCAGGCGTTCGAGGTCAGCCCCCGTCCCCGCCGACACCATGCCGCCCGCCGCGGCCAGCTTGATCTTGACGTTCGGTGAATCCGCCGCCTTCATCACCTCTCGTTCAAGGCGCGCGAGCACGGGCTTGGGCGTGGCCGCCGGTGCAAACACGCCGTACCAGAGGCTCAGCTTCAGGTTGGGCTTTCCGGTGACCTCTGCGAAGGTGGGCACGTCGGGCAGGGCGGCAATGCGCTGTGCGGAGCCGACCGCGATCGCGCGCAGCTGGCCGCCGGTGATCAGGCCCTGGGTGGGCGGAAGGTTGGCGATGAAGAAGTCGACCTTCTGCGACGCGGTGTCCATGACAGCCTGCGTGACGGCCTTGTAGCCCACATCCTGCGCTTCGAAACGCAGCTCTCGCTTGAGCATTTCGGTATAGACATGGGACGAAGTGCCTTTGCCGGAGGTTGCGTAATTGACCTTGCCCGGATTGGCCTTCGCGTAGGCCATCAACTCGGCCCAGCTCTTGTACGGCGCGGCCGCCGATGCGACCGCCACCAGCGGAATG
The DNA here is from genome assembly GCA_947476465.1 of Comamonadaceae bacterium. Lineage (GTDB taxonomy): Bacteria > Pseudomonadota > Gammaproteobacteria > Burkholderiales > Burkholderiaceae_C > Ramlibacter. Next base: position 38,408 of record CANJQN010000003.1, read on the forward strand.
TCGCCGATGCGGGCGACCGTGGCGAAGTCCTTCACCGCGTCGTAGGTGGGGGGCGTTTGCATGTGCACGGCCATCGCCATCAGGCTTGTGCCGAGCATCAGGGTGTAGCCATCGGGGTTGGCACGGGCGGCGGCCGTGTGGCCGATGTTGCCACCGGCTCCGACGATGTTGTCGACGGTGACCGCGACACCCATCTGCTTTGAAAGCTCGTCGGCGATGGCCCGGCCGACCTGATCCGACGCGGAGCCCGCTGCGAAGGCGACCACCATGCGCACCGGCCGCTCGGGATAGCTCGATTGCGCCACGGTGGCAGGGCCCCACGCGAGGGCCAGTGCCCCGACACAAGCGGCGAGCATCACTCGCCGCTTGCCTGGCATGACCTTGTGATGGTTTGAATGGGTTTTTTTTGAATGACTCACGTCGTGTCCTTTTGCGTGTTTCGGGGCGGATTGAGAGCACCTGGCGGTATTGCGCCACCCGCCCGCGTTTCAATATCGAAATGCAATTCGTATATTGGAATAATTATCAAGGGTGGCGAATCAAACCGGGAATAGGACTAACCCGCGTGCGCTTTCTCGACCGCTTGTTCGACCTGCATGTGATGAGCCCTGGCCAACACGCGGTGGGCCAAGCGCTCACCGGTGATCCGGTCAAGCGCCAGATCGGACTCACGCTCGCGACGCAGAACCTGGAGCGCGCCTATGCCTGGCTCGAAGGGCAGCTTGCCGGCCGGACCTGGGCCACAGGGGCGGACTTCACGCTGGCTGACTTTTCATGTCGACACTAGAACGGCACTACCGCCTGAACACCCACCCGCCAGTTGCGCGGCAGGCCGGGCTCGAAGTACTGTCGGCCGGCCTGGTTGATGATCACCGAGCCGATGTATTGCTGGTTGGTGACGTTTTCCAGCGCGGCCAGCACCACCACATCGGCTATGCCGACCCGCAGTTTCTGGCGCACCTGAAGGTTCAGTTGTTGGAACGCGGGTGCGGCGGCAAGGTTGGCGTCGTCGGCAAACATCTTGCTGCGCACCAGCCAGTCCGCCTTCACTTCCAGCCCTGGCACGAACTCCTGCGAACCGGAGCTGTGACCGCTTTGAGCCCACACGAGTGAAGCGCGCTGCTGCCGGCGCGCAATGCCGGGCATGTCGTTTCCCGCTGTGATTGCGCCGCTGCTTTGCTCGTATCGGGCGGTCATGGCGGTGGCCGTGATCTGGGTCAACCAGTTCTTGTTCCAACTGGCGGTGCTCGAAAACTCCAGCCCTTCGCGGGAGGTGCGCGATGCGTTCTTGTAGGCAGTGCGCCCGGACGCGCTCACGTCGGTGACGATCTCGTCGCCAGTCTTGACATGAAACCATGCGGCCTGCATGCGCAGGTGGGGGCCAGGCTGCCACTTCGCTCCCAGCTCGGCGTGCCTGCTGCGGGAGGCGCGCAGGGCGGTGTTGAGCCCCTGACCCGTAGGGACGCCGCCAACGCTGCTGTAGGCCACCTCGGAGAGCGTGGGCGTCTCCAGGCCGCGGCCCCAGTTGGCATACAGGTTCAGGTGGTCGCTGGCGTGCCAGGTCACGCCCAGGGCGGGGTTGTTGGCACCAAAGCGCATGCTGCCGCTGCCGTCATCGGGTAGCGGCAGGTCATCGCGGCTGGTGAAGTCGACCCGGCTGGCGCGCATGCCGGCGGTGACGGTCCAGCTTGGCCCGAGGTTGAGGTTGACCTGGCCGAACAGGTCGCGGTTGCTGGCCACGTTCAGCTCATTGCGGCTGGGGTTCCCGCTGATGTCGCCGGCGGCCACGCCGCCGCCCTGGCGCTGCTCGGCCGACCGGTCGTAGTCGAAGCCGACAGCCCAATCCATGACGACCTCCGATTGCAGCCGCTGTCGTCCATTGACTTGCAGGCCGACGCCCTGGTAGTGGCGGTCCAGGCCGATCCAACTGCCGGTCTGGAACTGCAGGGTTTCACGCCGGCCCGCGTACGCGCGCACCTGAACCTTCGTGGCGCTGCTCAGGCGGTGTTCCAGCACGGCGCCAAGCTGGTTTTGCTGAACGGTTTTGCGCGTGCGGTTGGCCAGCGCGCCCAAGCCTGCCTGGGTGGGATCGGCATCCACTTGCGCCTGCGTCAGGCCCAAGGGGTCCTGCGCCAGCGGCAGATCCAGCAGGTTGACCACCAGGCGCAAACGGGTGTCGGGCGAGGCGCTCCAGGTGATGACGCTGTTGAACTGGGTTCGCTGGGCCGCGCTGTTGGCGCGAAAGCCGTCGGTCTCGAAGGTGCTGAGGTCCGCCACCAGGCCGACCCGACCAGAACGCCCGCTGACCTGCCAGTCGGTGCGCCGCAGACCATAGGAGCCGCTCGTCCATCGCATCTGGCCCTCGGGCTTTTCGGTGGCCTCGCGGGTGAAGGCCTGGATGACGCCGCCAGCCGCATTGCCGTACAACTGGGCCAGCGGGCCGGTGATCACTTCGACCCGGTCAGCCGATGTCAGGGCGGTGGTGGACGCCTGGCCTTGCCCGTCGGGGATGGTGGCGGGGATGCCGTCGGTGATCAGCCGGATGCCGCGCAGCCCGAACGGGGAGCGGGCGCCAAAGCCGCGGATGGAAATCTGCACATCCTGCGCATAGTTGTTGCGCGTGACCGCCATCAAGCCGGGAACGCCCGCAAGGGCCTCGGACAGGTTGACCAGCGGGCCGGCGCGCTGCAGCGTCTGGGCATCCACGACATGCACCGAGGCTGGCGCGTCGAACTGGGACTGCTCAATGCGCCCGGCCGTGACGCGAACCTCAGGCAGCGTCGCCGGCGGTTCGTTGGCGACGGCGTGGTCGGCGGCCGTTGCCACACTGGCGTTGCCGACAAGGGCGAGGCAAGCATAGAACCGCAAGTTTTTCATGGTGAGCCCTGCGTGCGCGCCGGACCGCGATCAGGGCAACGCGGCCAGGTGGCGCCGTACCGGCTGTCGCATCAGCACAAATTCTTCGGCTGCCGTGGGATGCACCGCGACGGTACGGTCAAAGTCGCGCTTGGTCGCGCCGCAGGTCAGCGCCACGGCCAGGCTCTGCACGATCTCGGGGGCGTCGGCGCCGATCATGTGCACACCCAGCACGCGCTCGTTCAGGCCGTCGACCACCAGCTTCATGTAGCTGCGCGCCTCGCCGCCCACAAAGGCGGTCTTCATCGGCCGGAAGTCTGCCTCGAAGATGTCGACCGGGCCGAGCTTGAGCGCGTCGGCTTCGGTCAGGCCCACCGTCGCGATGGGTGGGTCGCAGAACACGGCGCTGGCCACCGTGCGGTGGTCCACCCGGGCGGCGCGATGGCCGAACTCGGTGTCGGCGAAGGCTCGCCCCTCGGCGATGGCCACTGGCGTGAGGTTCATGCGGTGCGTGACGTCGCCGATGGCCCAGACACCGGCGGCGCTGGTGCGGCTGTCGGCGTCCACCGCGACGGCGCCGTCGGCGTCAAGCGCCACACCGGCTTCGGCCAGGCCCAGGCCTTCGGTGTTGGCGACCCGCCCAGTGGCATTGAGCGCGGCGGCGGCCCGCAGCACCGTCCCATCGCTGCGGCGCAAGGCGAATCCGTCGCTCGTACGCTCGATCGCCTGCAAGTCCACGCCGGCGGCCAGTGCGATGCCACGGGCCACGAGCGCGGTGGCCAGGCGCTGTTGCAGGTCTGGATCAAAGCCGCGCAAGGGCAGGGCGCCGCGAAACGCCATCGTCACCTTGACGCCCAGTGCGGCCAGGATGCTGGCGAACTCGACCGCGATGTAGCCGCCCCCCACGACCAGCAGGCTGGCGGGCAGCTCGCGCAGGTCGAGCACTTCGTTGGAGGTCATCGCCAGTGACAGGCCGGGCAGCGCATCGCGGGACGGCCTGCCGCCGGTGGCGATGAGAACGCGCTTGGTACGCACGGTGCGGTCGCCGACGGCCACCGCGCCATCGCCCAGCAGCCGCGCCTGGCCGGCGGCCAGCTCGACGCCGGAGTCGGCCAGCAGTTTGCGGTAGATGCCTTCAAGGCGCGCGGTCTCGGCCGCCTTGGCGTCGGCCCAGCGGCTCATCTCGAAGCGGCCTGCCACGCCGGTCCAGCCATAGCCGCGGGCCTCGTCAAACGCCTGAGCGAAGCCGGCTGCGTACATCATCAGCTTCTTGGGCACACAGCCGCGGATGACGCAGGTGCCGCCGACGCGGTCCGCCTCGGCGATCAGCACGCGCGCGCCGTGGGCCGCGGCGCGCCGCGAGGCGGCGACACCGCCGGATCCGGCGCCTATCACCACGAGGTCGAATTCATCAGACATGGGGTTCCTTGACGAGAGTCGTCACCCATTGTCCGACGGACGGCGCACTACGTCAGAGCGCGATGCCCTTGGTAACCCATTGGTCGCGCAACTGACGCTTGAGCACCTTGCCGATGTCGCTGCGGGGAAGGGCGTCGACCACTTCCAGCGCTGCCAGCCGCTGCGACTTGCCGACCTGGGCATTGAGCCAGGCCAGCAGCTCTTGTGCCTGCAATGCGGGACCCGCGCGCGCGACCACGTGGGCTACCGGTGTCTCGCCCCAACGCTCGGAAGGCACGCCGAACACCGCCGACTCCAGCACCTGCGGATGCTGGGCCAGGATGGCCTCGAGGTCGCTGGGGTAGACGTTGAAGCCGCCGGAGATGACCATGTCCTTCTTGCGGTCCATCAGCGTGAGGAAACCGTTCTCGTCGAAGCGGCCGACATCGCCGCTGCGAAAAAAGCGCCGCCCCTGCGCGTCGAACCACTCGAACTCGGCCGTCTTTTCCAGCAGGTTGTGGTAGCCGATCATCATGGTGCCCGATCGGCTGACGATCTCGCCGACCGAGCCCGGTGGCAGCTCGCGGCCGTCGTCGTCGATCACGCGCATGTCGCTGTCGGGGGTGGGGTGGCCGACGGTGTGGAGCTTGTCGGGGTGCTTGCGCCCGTCGAGGGTGCAGACCCCGCCGCCTTCGGTCATGCCGTAGAACTCGATCAGGGTGCCGGGCCAGCGCGCCAGGATGTCGGCCTTGAGCGGCGCGGGAAACGGCGCGCTGCCGGCGCCCTTGAAGCGAAAGGACGACAGATCGTGCTTGTCGAAATCGGGGTGCGCCATCAGCCGCTGCAACTGCACCGGCACCATGATGCTGTGCGTGACGCGGTGCCGCTCGGCCAATTGAAGGTACTGGCCGGCGTCGAACTTGGCCATCAGCACCACCGTGCCGCCCATGGCCAGCGCCGGCAGAAAGCTCGACAGGGTCATGTTCGAGTACAGCGGAATCGACACCAGCGTCACCGCGTCGGGACCGTAGCCCAGTGGCCGGAACGTGCTCAGTTGCGCCCAGCGAAACGAATGCGGCTGGGCGATGCCCTTGGGCGCGCCGGTGGTGCCCGAGGAATAGATGATGTTGAAGGTCCAGTCCAGGCCAACCGGGACAGGGGTGGGGCGCGCGCCGGGCGGCATCAGCCAGTCGGCCAGCGGGGTTCCCGCACTGCAGCCGTCGAGCGTGATCCAGGGCACGGGGATCGATCCGGCGACACCCTGGAGCGTGGTAGCTACACCTTGGTCCAGGAACAGCGCCTGGGCCCCCGAGTCGGCCACCATGCGCGCGATGCCGTCCGGCGTGGTGTCGGGCGCCAGCGGTGCGACGGCGACGCCAGCGCGGGCGGCTCCCAGGAACATGGCCCCGAACTCCAGCGAGTTGCGCGCCGAAATGGCAATGACGCCACGCGCCCCGATGCCCGAGCGCTGAAGCGACGCGGCGATGCGGTCCATCCAGGTGTCCAGGGCCGCGTAGTCCACCACCCGGTCGCCCTGCACCATCGCTGGGTGCGCGGGTTGTTGCGTGGCGTGCAGGTGGATCAGGTCGCCCAGCGCAATGAAGGGGCCGGACAGTTTTTCGTCAAGGGTGCTCACTCAAGAATTCTCCGCGCAATGGCCCAAAATGAACTCATACGATAGCTGACTGTACGCTAGTGCACGTCGGGGTCTTCCCGAGGCGGCGCATGTGGCAAGACCCGGCTGTCGGGGTGTGTTCGGCCAGTTCATTGATGCCGGTCAACCTGAGCAGGGCTGTGCGGCCTTAAGTTAGGTCCGCACAGCCCAAAGCTGCTTTCAACCCCGGAGAACCCTTTTCATGCAAACCCGTCACGTCGTCGTCTGGCTCGATCACAGCCAAGCCCATGTCATTCATTTCAACCGCGACGCGTCCGAAGCCGAGCACATCAAGGCGGCTAGCAAGCCGCATCTGCACGTCAAGGCCCAGGTCAACGCCGGCAGCGGCCGCACCGCCGAAGACCGCGCGTACCTCGACGAAGTCGCCGCCGCACTGAAATCGGCCGAAGCGATCCTGCTTGTGGGCCCCGCCAGCGAAAAGACGGTGCTGTACAAGCACTTGCTCAAGCACCACGCGCCGGTGGCGGACAAGGTGGTGTCGGTCGAAACGGTGGACCATCCCAGCGACGGTCAGCTTTTGGCCTTTGCGCGCAAGTACTTCCTGGCTTCTGATCGGATGCGCCTGGGCGTTTGAGCCATTGGGGTCGAAAGGCGTCGCCGGCGCGGGCACAATCCGCGCATGAGAATGATCCTAGGCGCCTTGGCGCTGCTCATCGTGCTGGCGATCGTGGCGATGCTTGCCAAGACCCAGCTTTCTTCCACCATGTCGGTGCGCCCGCTGCCGGCGGACGTGCCCGCCCTGGCCGCCCCGGCGCCCGCCGGCCCCTTGCAGCAGCCGCAGCAGTTCAAGCAGGCCGTCGAAGGGCTGATGCAGCAGCCTCGCCCGATGCCGGACGACAAACCGTGAGCCCCTCGCGCGACGAACGCTTCATGCGCCTCGCGCTGGACCAGGCGCGCCTGGCGCTCGAGGCCGGCGAGGTGCCGGTGGGCGCGGTGGTGGTACAGGGCGATCGGGTGCTGGGCGTCGGGCGCAACGCCCCCGTGGAAACGGCCGACCCGACCGCCCATGCCGAAGTGCAGGCACTTCGCGCCGCCGCGCAGGCCTTGGGCAACTACCGGCTCGACGGCTGCGAGCTGTTCGTCACGCTGGAGCCCTGCGCCATGTGCAGCGGCGCCGTCATGCACGGGCGGCTGGCACGCGTCGTCTTCGGCGCGGCCGACCCCAAGACCGGCGCCGCCGGCTCGGTGGTGGATCTGTTCGCGCAGCCGCGCCTGAACCACCACGCCCGCATCGAAGGCGGCGTTCTTGCCGCCGAATGCGCAGCGCTTCTCACCGATTTTTTCCGCGGCCGACGCAGTCAGGCGCTCGCCACCGTCCAGCCCCTGCGTGAGGACGCCTTGCGCACGCCCGACGAACGCTTTGCCAACCTGCCGGGCTATCCCTGGGCGCCGCACTATGTCAGTGACCTAGCGGCATTGGGCGGCCTGCGGCTGCACTACCTGGACGAAGGGCCGCACGAGGCGCCGCTGACCTGGCTTTGCCTGCACGGCAACCCGGCCTGGAGCTACCTGTACCGCCGCATGGTCCCGGTCTTTTTGCGGGCTGGCCACCGCGTCGTGGCGCCCGACCTGATCGGGTTCGGCCGCAGCGACAAGCCCAAACGCGAGTCGCAGCACACCTTCAGCTGGCACCGGCAGGTGCTGCTCGACCTGGTCGAGCGGCTCGACCTGCGGCGGGTGGTGCTGGTGGTGCAGGACTGGGGCGGGCTGCTCGGCCTGACGCTGCCGATGCACTCGCCCGAGCGCTATCTCGGGCTGCTGGTCATGAACACGCTGCTGGCCACGGGCGATGAGCCACTGTCGCCGGGCTTTCTCGCCTGGCGCGACATGTGCGCACGCAATCCGGAGTACGACCTGGCAGGCCTGTTCGCCCGCGGCAACCCGCACATGACGCCACAGGAGTGCGCGGCCTACGCCGCGCCGTTCCCCGACAAGGGCCACCGCGCGGCGCTGCGCGCCTTTCCGCCCATGGTGCCAGCGCAGGCCGATGCCGACGGCGCCGCCATCTCGCGCGAAGCGCGCGAGTTCTGGTCGCAGCGCTGGGCGGGCCCAAGCCTGATGGCGGTGGGCGTGCATGATCCGGTGCTGGGGCCTTCTGTCATGGAGCGCCTGCGCACCCACATTCGCCACTGCCCGCCGCCGCTGCTCGTCAAACAGGCGGGCCATTTTGTTCCCGAGCACGGCGAGGACATCGCCGAGCACGCCGTGGATCACTTCAGCCGAGGATTTTCTTGAGTCATATTTACGTCTATTCCCCCTCCAGTGCCGTGCGCGACCGGGCGTGTGCCCGCCGTGGCATGGCGCGGCTCAAGGCCCTGGGCCATGAGGTGGAGGTGGACCCGGACGCTTTCGCTTCGCACCAGCGCTTTGCCGGCGACGACGCCACGCGCCTGGCGGCCATCGAACGCGCGGCAGCCAGTGGCGCCGACATCGCGCTCACCACCCGCGGCGGCTACGGCCTGACACGGCTGCTGCCGCAACTGCGCTACAAGGCGCTGGCCAAGGCCATCGACAAGGGCACGCGTTTCGTAGGCCTGAGCGACTTCACGGCGTTTCAGTGCGCGCTGCTGGCGCGCTCGGGCGCTGTCACCTGGGCCGGCCCGGCCCTGGGGGAAGACTTTGGCGTCGAAGGTGAGCCCGACGACATCATGCTCGCCTGCTTCGACGATCTGGTGCTGGGGCAAGGGGAGGGCGCCGGCTGGCAATTGCCGCGCAGTGAGCTTCGCGAACGGGTGTTCCACACCCGGGGCACGCTCTGGGGCGGCAACTTGACGGTGCTGAGCAGCCTGGTCGGTACGCCCTACCTGCCGACGCACGACGCCGGAATCTTGTTCGTCGAGGATGTGAACGAACACCCGTACCGCGTCGAGCGCATGCTGACCCAACTGCTGCATGCGGGCGTGCTGGCGCGGCAAAAGGCGGTGCTGTTCGGCCAGTTCACCAACTACAAGCTGGTGCCGCATGACAGGGGGTTCAAGCTTCAGACGGTGATCGACTGGCTGCGCAGCCAGATCAAGGCGCCGGTGTTCACCGGGCTGCCGTTCGGCCATGTGCCGACCAAGGTGCTGCTCCCGGTGGGATCAGAGGTGGAGCTGGCGGTGGAGGGGCGCGACGCGCTGCTGTTCTGGGGTCACGCCGGCTGAGCGGGGCAGGGCGGGGCCCGTGCCGGCCTGTACGCCTGAGGTCAGGTCAGGCGGGCTTGCGGTTGCCCCGCGTGAGGCTCTGTGGCAACAGCCCGCCGAACAGCGGGGTGAGCCCCTCGACCTGTTTGCGCGCCATAGCCTCGCCATGAACGGCGGCCAGCGCCGCCATGAGCTCGTTGCGGGCGTACCACAGTGCCTGGGGTTCGTAGGCGCAGCGTAGTCGCTGGACCAGGTTTGCGTGGTGGGATGGCCCGTGCTCACCGAGCAATTCGAGCATGGAGCCGCGGATACGGTCGACTCTTCCAACTTCGGACTTTGGCGCGGCGTTGTGGCCGAGCAAAGCGTACAGGCTGCTTTTCAGATTGGGTTTGAACCATCGCATGGCTCAAGGGTAAGAGAAGTCCCAGCGGACCGGCAAGCCTTCTGTGCGACCCGAACGACAGAATTGACGTTTTGGGTCAAGTACTTGGTTGCAAAACGTCATGCAAAGTCTCCGGATTGCGGCGCAGCGACGACCATGGGACGGCTTTGCGCCGACGGCCCGACGTCAGGCCAGCGAGCGCACGGTGACCTGAAGCCGAAGCCGGGCGATGTCCTGTGGCTGGCACAGCGCGGTGCCGGGCGCCAACAAGGCCGCCGCACCGGCGGCGACGGCCGAGCGAAAGGCCTCGGCCGGTTCGCTCTGGCGTGACAATGCGGCCACCAGGCCCGCCAGAAAGCTGTCGCCCGCGCCAACGGTACTGACCACCGACACCTGCGGCGCGTTGGCCAGCAGCCCGACATCGGCTGTGGCGAGCAGCGCGCCTTGGGCGCCCAATGAGAGCGCCACCACCTCGGCGCTGCCGCGTGTCACGAGCGCGCTGGCCGCATCCCGCTGCTGCACCAACGTGTCCAACGGTGCGCCGGCGAGCTCGCTCATTTCCCGCAAGCTGGGCTTGACCAGGTAGACGCCTTCTTCGAGGGCCGCCCGCAACGGCTCGCCCGAGGTGTCCAGCACCAGCCGGCAGCCGGCGGCGCGGGCGAGGCGTGCCACCCGCGCAAAAAAATCCGTCGGCACACCGGGCGGCAGGCTGCCGCTGGCAACCCACCATTTGCCGGCGGGCTGCGCGCTCAGACGGGCCAGGCAGGCCTGCCATTCGGCTTCGCTCAAGGTGGGACCGGGTAGCACGAAGCGCAGCTCGCGCCCGGTGGCGAGCTCGCGGACCGTGATGCTTTCGCGCGTGTCGCCGGCGATCGGCACGCCTTCGATCGCCACGCCATCGGCGGTCAGCAGGCGCATCAGACGATCGCCGGTCGGCCCACCGATCGGGAATAGCGCACGCACCGTCTCACCCAGGCGCACCAGCACCCGCGCGACGTTGATCCCGCCACCGCCCGCATGCACCTGCGGCGTCTCGCATCGCATCTTGTGGGCGTCGACGATGTGATCCACCGCCGTGGACAGGTCCAGCGCGGGGTTCATGGTCAGGGTGGTGAACAGGGTCATGCGGCGCAAGTGTCACGGACATGCGGTGACGGGCCGGCGCCGGCCGCAACCGGTCGCCTTGTCGGGTCAGTGGCCCGAGCGGCCTGGGCGAGGTGGCGCGGCATCGGCCTTGCGACGAAAGCGCGCCAGCACAGCGGTGGCGATCGGCAGCGCGGCGACAGCCAAGCCCGCCCACCGTCCGAAGCGCGAGTTGCCCACCAGCAGCCGTCCGACGGCGGCCAACAGCAGCGATGAGCCGACCTGTGAGCCCAACGCACGGCGGCCATCTAGCAGCTGGGCGCGCAACTGCTGCGCTTGCGCCAACAGAACGGCGCGGCGCTGGCGAATGGCTTCGATGCGGTTCATCGTGCCTCCCGGAAGGACGCCGCGTCCTTGTCGAGCTCGGCCAGGGTGGTCGCCAGCAGCGGCGGCTTGGTTCGCAAAGCCTGTGCCAGGCGCCACGCCACCAAGGCGGTGCCAGCGGCCAGCACAACGAAGCAGGTGGCCAGCGCCGGCACGCGCGCCGTGTCCCAGAACAGCACCACCACCAGCGCGATCGCGGTTGCGACCGCCAGCGTGCCGAGCAGCACGGCAACGAGGAGGGCGGCCAGCAGGGTGCCGACTCGCAACATCTCCTCTTCGATGTCGAGGGCGGCCAGCTCAAGGCGCTGGCGAGCAAGGCCGAGCGCGCCTGTGCCGATCTGGCGCAGGGTGTCTGCGAGGCTCATGGCTGTCAGGTCAGCGGCGGCTGATCAGCAAACCGACCAGCAGGCCCAGGCCCGCGCCGACACCCACGGCCTGCCATGGATGCTCGTGCACATAAGCGTCGGTGGCCTGACCGGCCGCACGCAGACGGCGGGAGACGTCTTCCTCGAGGTCGGTCAGGCGTTCGCGCGCGGTGCGCAGGCTCTGCTCAAGGCGCACCCGGGCTTCGGCATAACCTTCACCGGCGTCGCGCACCGCATGGCGCAGCAGCGCCTCGGTGTCGTCGACGAGCAAGCGCAGATCACGGGCCAGACGCTGCGTATCGCTGGTGTTTTCCTGGGTCGTGTCGCTCATTTTCTAGCATCCTTTTTTTGTGAATGGCCCAGTATGGTGACATGCCTGCCGCTCGGAACTGACAAAGGTCAACGCCAACGAGGCGATTAAACGCAAACTTGCCCTCTATGCGAATCATTGTTGCGCTCGTCCTTGCCGTGGCCGGTTTGGCCACGTTGTCCGGCTGCACCTCGATGCTGCCGCGTGGAAGCCAGAACTCGCCTTCGCCATTTTCCAGTTATGGTCAGGCTCAGGCCGCGCTGGAGAAGATCGTGCCGTTCCAGACGGCGACATCGCAGCTCAAGAGCCTGGGGTTCGATCCCGACGGTGGCAGCAACGTCACCCGCATTCCATACCCGGAGGTGGTCGCGCGCCTGGTGCCGTATTCCGGCGTGCCGCTTGACGCACTTGATGCGGGCATCCGCGAGTGCATCCTGGCCCGCAGCGCGTGCCAGGCGTATCTGTTCCATTTCGACCAACATGACCGGCGGCGTGAAGGCAGCTTCTGGGCGGACTTCTTCAATGTCCGGCGCCGGACGCACATCACGGGTTGGTCGATGGATGCTCTGGTGGTCGTCACCGACGGGAAGGTGCTGTTCCGCAATCACGGCGGACAGCCGCAGATCGATCGCACGGAGCGGCAGGTCAATCCGCTGGGCCCGCTTCAGCCAGCCGGGGAGTCCGCGGGGGCCGTGCTGCTGCGGTGACGTGTTGAGTCGGTCAGGTGGCGGGTGTGGACGCGCCGGAGCGTTGCGACCACGATCTGCGTACGCCTGATTTAATTATTAACATAATGCACATCGTATTTCTGAGATCTGCATGGCGATTGACTTACCAGCGTCCACCAGACCGCTCGCGCCGCGACTGCTGGGCGATCATTTCAGCCGCTTCCTTGCGATCGGCGCGCACGGCGAAGTCGACGGCCGTCATGCCAAGCTGGTTCTTCATGTTCACGTCGGCCCCGGCCTGCAGCAGAAACTTCACGGTCTGGGCCGAGCCGTACATCGCGGCCATCATGAGCGGCGTGGTCTTGTTGGGCGACTGCGCGTCGATGAAGGCATGGTGCTCCAGCAGCAGATCCATCATCTCGATGTGGCCGCCCGTGGCGGCATAGTGCAATGGCGTCCAGCCTGGCTTGTTGACGTCGGCGTCGCGTTTGATCAGGCGGCGCGCCAGATCGACGTGGCCCTTGAGCGCCGCGATCATCAGCGGGCTCTCGTCGGCCTTGTTACGCAGGTCGATCCGGGTGTGGGGCCAGTCGATCAGCACGGCCGCCGCCTTGGGCGCGGGCTCGCGAATCGCCAGCATCAGGCCGCTCTGGCCGTCCGGGCCGGGCGTGTCGGCGTCAAAGCCCTTGCTGAGCAGCCCCTGGACGACCCAGGCATCGTCGCGCTTGATGGCGGCGAAGAAGTCTTCGTAGGACCCTGCGTTCGCACAAGATACTCCAATTGCGACAACAAGATAAATGATATACCTGAAGTAATTTATCATGATTGGATTGCGGCTTCGAGAAGGCGCGCCCCGCTGAAAAGCCGGTCAAAGTTGGCCGAAGTCTGCCGCCCGACAGCCTGCGCGTCCAGCCCGCGGACCTGCCCGATCTGCGCCGCGACAAAGGGCACATACGAGGGATTGTTTGTCTTGCCGCGGTAGGGCACGGGTGCCAGGTAGGGACTGTCGGTCTCGATCAGCAGGCGGTCCAGCGGCACAAAGGCCGCCACCTCACGCAGATCGGCGGCGCTCTTGAAGGTGAGGATGCCCGAGAACGAGATGTAAAAACCCAGATCCAGCGCCGCCCGCGCCACGTCCAGGGTTTCTGTAAAGCAGTGAAACACGCCGCCCGCACTGCCGGCCGAGCCGTCCTCGCCCTCCTCCCGCAGGATGCCGATCGTGTCGGCCGAGGCTGAGCGGGTGTGGATGATCAGCGGCTTGGCCACCTGCCGGGCCGCCTGGATGTGGGTGTGAAAGCGATCGCGCTGCCAATCGAGGTCGGCGATGGTGCGGCCGCCCTTGCGGGTGTCCATGCCGTAGTAGTCCAGGCCGGTTTCGCCGACGGCGACCACCCGGGGCAGGCCGGCACGCGACACCAGATCGGTCACCGTGGGCTCCGTCACGCCTTCGTTGTCCGGATGCACACCGACGCTGGCCCAGAAGTTGGAGTAGGTGGTGGCCAGAGCGTGAACCTCGGGGAACTCTTCCAGCGTGGTGCAGATACAAAGTGCACGGTCCACCTGGGCGGCGGCCATGGCCTGGCGGATCGCGGGCACCTGCGTGGCCAACTCAGGAAAGCTCAGGTGGCAATGGGAATCGACGAACATGGATGGATCTTGAAACTGAAAAGCCCGCCAGAGCGGGCCAACAAGTGCGGCGACGGCGCCTGGCGACGGCTTAGATGGTCTGGGTGGGGCGCTCGGAGCCGAGGTGGCTGCCCAGGATCTCTTCGATCTTGACCTTGAGCAGGCGGGACTTTTCGTCTGGAGGAAACCGGATGCCCACGCCCTGGGTGCGATTGGCCGCCGCGCGCGGCGGGGTGAGCCAGGCGACCTTGCCGGCCACCGGGTAGCGCTGCGGGTCGTCCGGCAGCGACAGCAGCACGTAGACGTCGTCACCCAGGCGGTACTCGCGCGTGGTCGGCACGAACACGCCGCCGTCTCCGAACAGCGGCACATAAGCCGCATACAGCGCGGCCTTTTCCTTGATGGCGAGCTGGATGACGCTGGGACGGGGGCTGGTGGAGGGCGTGCTCATGGTGGCGATGGCCGTTGGGGGCACAAGCGGCTAGTGTAGGGCCGAGCGTGCCCGGCTCACAAGCGCTTCGAGCATCAGGCCTGGGTGAAAGGGATGCTCGGCGCTGCGCACGGCGGTGCCGAGCTCGCGCCACCAGGCGGCCAGCTGGGTCGCGCTGGGCGGCGGCGGCAGGTCGGCCGGCAGGAAAAAGCGTGGCGCCGCGCCAGCCCGCACCGAGAGCAGGTCATGGCAGACCTTTTGCAGCGCACCGAGCGCCTGCGCCGGCGAAAAATCAGCCAGGGCCGCGACCTCGCCGCGCGCCACAGCCTTGGGCAGCTGGCTCCACTGGCGGGCGCTGCGGCCGGCCTGAGCGGCCCGCAGAGCGTCCTCGGGCCGCCCACCCGCGGCGCGAAGCAGCACGGCCGCGTCTGATCCAGCAACGCCCTCCCCCTCCAGCCACTGAAGAGCCTGCGCCTCGGTCGGCCACATCATGGTGTGGCCCAGGCAACGGCTGCGGATGGTGGGCAGCAGCTGGTGAGCCGCTTCGCTGGCGAGGATCAAGCGCACGTCGCCGGCGGGTTCCTCCAGTGTCTTGAGCAAGGTATTGGCCGTGATCGCATTCATGTCCTCTGCCGGATACACCAGCACGACTTTGCCACGCCCGCGGGCGCTGGTGCGCTGGGAGAACTCGACCGCGTCGCGCATGGCGTCGACGCGGATCTCCTTACTGGCCTTGCGCCTCTTGTCGTCGATCTCGGTCTGCGCCTTCTCGGCCAGCGGCCAGCCCAGGGCGAGCATGACCGTCTCGGGCATCAACACGGACAGATCGGCATGGGTGCGCACGGCGATGGCGTGGCAGCTGGTGCATTGGCCGCAGGCACCGGCGCCGCCTGGCTGTTCGCACAGCCAGGCCTGTGCCAGGCCCAGCGCCAAGGTGTACTGACCCAGGCCCGACGGGCCGTGCAGCAGCAAGGCGTGGCCGGGTTGCTGCAACAGCCGCGCCAGCTGCGCCTGGATCCAGGGCGGCGTGATCACAGCCAGCCCCTGGCAGCCAAGGCGGCACGCACCGAGGACCAGACCGCGTCGCGCGATTGCGCGGCGTCGATCCGGGCGAACCGTGCGGGTTCGGCTTGCGCCCGGCGCACATAGCCGGCCGCCACGCGCCGGAAAAACTCGACCGGCTGCGATTCAAACTTGTCCGGCACGCGCGCGCCGGCCAAGCGCGTAGCGGCCTCTTCGGGCGACAACTCGAACAGCAAGGTGAGCTCGGGCTGGCGCAGGCTGCCGTCGGGGCGGCCCTGCACCCAGTGTTCCAACTGGCCTAGTACCGCCAGGTCGAAGCCGCGCCCGCCGCCCTGGTAGGCAAAGGTCGCATCGGTGAACCGGTCGCACAACACCACGTCGCCTCGGGCCAGCGCCGGCTCGATCACCTGGGTGAGGTGGTCGCGCCGCGCCGCGAACATCAGCAGCGCCTCGGTCAGGGCGTCCATTGGCGCGTTCAGCGCCAGTCCCCGCAATTGCTCGGCCAGCGGCGTGCCGCCCGGCTCGCGGGTGCGCACAACCGTGCGGCCGGCCTGCGCCAGCGCCTGGGCCAGGGTGTCGATGTGCGTCGATTTGCCCGCGCCGTCGATGCCTTCGAAGCTGATGAAAATGCCTGTGCTCATAGGGCCCCCACGCTCGGCACTGCGTGTCCTTCGCTGGTCGGGTCGCAGTCGCAGCCTGCGGCTCTTCGTGCCGTCCAAGCCTGCGCAGGCAGGCTTGGAGCCGCGGCACTCAGCCCCTCGGGGGTGCGAGCTTGCTTGAGGCGGCTCGGCGCTGCGCTCATTGGCCCCTCTGGTATTTGTTGACCGCCCGGTTGTGCTCGCCGAGTGTGGTGCTGAAGTGACTGGTGCCATTGCCCTTGGACACGAAATACAGGGCGGCGTTGTCGGCCGGCTGCACCGCGGCCCGCAAGGCCTCGCGCCCGGGCATGGCGATGGGCGTGGGCGGCAGCCCCGGCCGGGTATAGGTGTTCCAGGGCGTATCGCGGCGCAGATCGTCGCGGCGCAAGTTGCCGTCGAACGCCGTGCCCATGCCGTAGATCACGGTCGGGTCGGTCTGCAGCGGCATGCCGATGCGCAGGCGGTTGTGGAACACGGCCGAGATCGCCGTGCGTTCCGCGCTGTGGCCGGTTTCCTTCTCGACGATGCTGGCCAACACCAGCGCATCGTCAGGCGTGCGCAGCACCGAGCGCGGCGTTCGCAGGGCCCAGGCGGCGGCCAGTTGGCGGTCCATGGCGCGCTGTGCACGTTGCAACACGGCAATGTCGCTGCTGCCCTTGGCATAGGTGTAGGTGTCGGGGAAAAAACGCCCCTCGGCGCGCAGGCCGGGCCGGCCGATGCGGGTCATCACCACCTCATCGGTCAGGCCCTGCAGATCTTGCTTGAGGTCGGCTTCCTTGGCCAACGCCGCGCGAAATTGCCGGAAGGTCCAACCTTCGATCAGGGTCACCGCCCGCAGGGCTTCTTCGCCGCGCGCCAGCTTTTGCAGCAGCCGCTGCGGTGTGATGCCGCGCTCGAGCTCGTAACTGCCGGCCTTGATGTCCCTGGCCCGGCCGGACAAGCGGAACCAGGCAAACAAAAGCGTAGGCGACACGCCCACGCCCGCATCGGCCACCGTCTGCGCAACCTCGCGCGGCAGCATGCCTGGCTCGACCGACAGGTCGACCGAGGGCTGCGCCATGGGCAGGGGCCGGTAGATCCACCAGAGCGCGCCAACGCCGCCGCCAAGGGCAAGCAGGGCGGCCATCAGGAACACGATCAACAGTAAACGCCGCACGGACATCAGCACCAGGGCTTCATCAGGTCATGGACCGGCGATGATAATTGAGCATGACTTCATCACTTGCAGGCGCCGCCCCCCTGTCCCATCTGGGCGTGATCCGGGCCGAGGGCGAGGACGCCGCGAAATTTCTTCAAGGCCAGCTCACGCAGGATTTTGCCCTGCTGGGCCCCGGCCAGGCGCGCCTGGCGGCCTTTTGCAACGCCAAGGGCCGGATGCAGGCGAGTTTTGTCGCCCTGCCCCTGGCCCCCGGCGACTTCGCCCTGGTGGTCTCTGGCGACCTGCTGGCCCAGACGCTCAAGCGGCTGTCGATGTTCGTGCTGCGCGCCAAGGTGCGGCTGTCGGACGCGACCGCGGCTTTCCAGCTGCGCGGCCTTGCCGGCGCGGCGGTGGTCCAGGAGGCTGGCGGCAGCGTGCCGGCGCCGTGGGCGCATGTCGCAAACGAAGGCGCGCACGTCGTCGGGCTGTATCCAGCGGACGGCCAGCCGCTGGCGTTGTGGCTCGCGCCCGCCGGCGCCGCCCCGCCCGATGCGCCCGCGTTGGACGAAGCGCTGTGGCGCTGGGCGCAGGTGCGCAGCGGCGTGGCCCAGGTCAGCGCCCCGGTGTTCGAGGCCTTTGTGCCGCAGATGCTCAACTACGAATCGGTGGGCGGCGTGAACTTCAAGAAGGGCTGCTACCCCGGCCAGGAGGTGGTTGCGCGCAGCCAGTTTCGCGGCACGCTCAAGCGGCGGGCCTTCCCCGCGCATTGCGCGCAGGCCCTGGCGGCGGGTATGGAGTTGTTCCATGAATCCGACGCCGAGCAACCCTGCGGCCTCGTGGCGCAGGCGGCGCCTGCACCGGGCGGCGGCTGGGACGCCATCGTGTCACTGCAGTTGACGGCCACCGAAGGCGGGACACTCACGGCAGGGACTGCCGATGGGCCGGCTGTGGTGCTGGGCGCCCTGCCCTATCCGCTGCTCGCGGACATCTGAGGTCCGGCTTGCGCGCTCAAGCTGGCGCACGCCCGGCCTCCACCAGCTTTTGCCAATAGGCCTGCGGGACATGCGGCCGCAGCTGCGCACGGTGCGGCGCGGGCGCCAGATCCAATGCCTTGCCGTACGCTTCGAGGGCCTTGGCTGGATCTTTGAAACCGATCTCGTACAACTGGCCCATCTGAAGCCAGGTCTCGACCCGTCGCTCGGGCCAGCCGCGCAGGCGCAGCTCCAGCGCCTGTTGGGCCAGGGTGAAGTCTTCGGCGCGAGTGGCCAACGCCACCGTGGCATTGACCAGGTCGAAGTCGGCGATATTGCCGGCCAGCGCATCGCGGGCCAGTGCCAGGGCCTGCGCCTCCTGGCCGCTGCGCGCGAGCAGCACCACCTCCAGTGAGCGTACGGCCGGCGCGTCCGGCGCCAGCCGCTTGGCACGCATCAGGTAATCACGCGCCCGGTCTGGCTGACCCATCGCCGCATAGCCGCGCGCGACGTTGGTGGTGATCGCCACGATCTTGGGCCGCGACGACAGCACCGATTCCCAGATCCACACCGCGTTGGCCCAGTCGCCCCAGCGCGCCAGTTCGTCGGCAACCATGGGCGTGACCTTGCGGTAGTGCGGGTTGATGGCCACACCCTCGCGCACCATCCGCAGCAATTGCGCTTTGCTCTGGTTCCATCGCGGGTTGTTGGGGTCGCCCGACGCGGTGATGCCCAGCGCCATCCGCGTGGCGCTCACCAGCTTGTATTCGCTGATCGCCGCCTGCCGTGTAATGAAGGCCGCCACCACCAGCAAGGCCGACAGCACGATCACCGCCGCACTTGAATACACCGGTCTCCATGGCAAGGGTGCCGCCCCCGTCCGGCCAGTGAACCCCAGACGGGCGTCCGACGCCGCCAGCGCGCCCAGGCACAGCGCGAACAAGGCGCCCGTGCTCGCCAGCCGCCACGGAAAACCGATGTTGCTTACCACCATCAACGCCAGCAGTGCGGTGAGCAGGATGGCCCGCCACGGTGCCTCGGCCTGTGCGTCTTGGCCTTGCGCGTTTTGCCCCTGCCCCTCCTTGCCGGTCAGGCGCAGCGTTCGCCATGCCGCCTGCAGCAACCACGCTGTCAACAGCGCCAACACCACCCAGCCCATGACACCGAACTCGGCGACCAGTTGCAGAAACTCGTTGTGGACGTAGAAGTCGGTCTCGATCTGCGAGCCTGCGGTCTGGTACAGCGGCAGTTCCTCCTCCCAGGCGCCGGCGCCCACGCCCGCCACCGGGCGGTCGGCGATCATGCGCAGCGTGGCCCGCCACATCACGATGCGAATGTTGAGCGACTCGTCGCCCGGGCGAATCTCCTGCGTGCGCGCCACGGCCCGCTCCAGCGCCGTGAAGCCGCGCCCCTCCCCGGCGATCGCCGGGCTGCCGGTGGGAACCATGCCGCCTATCAGCACCACACCGGCCAGCAGGCCCCACGCCAGCGCCCGCTGCGTGCCGCTCCAGGCGATGAAGGCGAACTGGCGCCGGTACCGCCAGCCGATCAGGGGCAGCAGGACCAACAACTGAAGCCACAGGGCGATCAGCGCCGAGCGCGTGCCCGTCATCAAAATGGCCAGAATCACCAGGCCACTGCTGCCGCCCAGCAGGGCGATCACGGGGTCCCGCCGTGCCCGCGCCAGCAGCACCATGCCAAAGGGCAGCGCGCACACCGCGAACTCGGCGAAGAAGTTGCGGTTGATGAAGGTCGAGGCCGGACGCGGCCCCTGCGGAAAAAAGCGCCAGTCGAACCAGAACTGAAGCACCGCCCACAGCGCCGCCACCGCCGCGCCGGCATGGACCCCCGCCGCCAGCCACGGCAGCCGCTCGCGGGTGAGCGTGTTCAGCCCCAGCCACACCAGGAGGCCAAAGACGAACCAGCGCACCGTCTCGACCCCCGCCAGGTAGCGGTGCGCCCAGGCCATGCTGGCCAGCGAATACAGCAGCAGCGCCAGGGGCAGCAGCATCACCGCATGCCATTGCACCGGGGCGTCACTCACGTCATCCCCGCGAAGGCGATCCAAGCCGCTCACGTCATCCCCGCGAAGGCGGGGATCCAGGAGCGTGGCGTCCCCGGCGTGACGCGCCTTTGCAGCGCTCGACCCGGACGTTCCCCGCTGCCAGAAGAACAGCAGCCCCGCCAGCAGCGCGCCAAAGGACACGATCGCCGACTTGAGGGTGTCCTGCAGCATCTCCTCGCCCGGCACGCCCAGCGCTGGCGCGAGAAAGATCAACAGCGCGAGCGCCATGGCGGACCAACGGCCGGCCTGTGCAACTGGGTCGCTGGTCTCTGAAGGGGGCGCGCGCATGCTAGTTGAAGGCTTCGACAGGCTCAGCCCGAACGGAGGTGGGCTCAGCCCGAACGGAGGTGGGTACAGCTCGAACGGAGGTGGGTACAGCTCGAACGGAGGTGGGTACAGCCCGAACGGAGGTGGGTACAGCCCGAACGGAGGTGGGTACAGCCAGAACGGAGGTGGGTGTCATGAGAAGGGCCGCAGGCTGGCCGTCATTTCGATGTGCTCGATGCCCACTTCGTCGAAGGGCTCGCCCCGTACGGCAAAGCCCAGGCGCCGGTAAAAAGCTTCGGCGCTGCTCTGGGCGTGAAGCACCACCTCATGGTCGCCGCGCTCTCGGGCGGCGGCCATCAGGCGGTCCATCACGAGCCGGCCGACACCCGAGCCGCGAAGCACCGGGTGTACCGCCACGCGCCCGATTTTTGCAACGCCTGGCGCGCCTTGCAGCAGCCGCCCGGTGGCCACCGGCTGCCCCAGCCGGTTGAAGGCCACCACATGCACCGCGGTGGCGTCGGCCTCGTCCCATTCCATGTCGGCCGGCACCCGTTGCTCGTCGACAAAGACCTGGGTGCGTATGCGGGCGGCCGCCTCGCCCAGTTCATTCCACTGGCCGGTGCGCACATCAAGCATCGGCTCACCGCCCTCGAAACCCAGAAACACCTCGCGCAGCAGCGGTGGCACCGGCCGCGAGGTCTGTGTGGCCGGATCGGCGAACACGTACAGCAGCTCGCAGGTGATCAGCAGCTGGTCGCCCCGGAACATCGCACCGGAAAAGACCGTCGAGCTGTTGCCCACGCGTGCGCAGCGCACGCCCACGTCGATCAACTCGTCCAGGTGGGCCGAGGCGTGAAACTCCACCGTCGCCTTCTTCGCGTACAGGTCGCCGCTGAGTTGCCGCAACGACTCCTCGTAGGGCAAACCCAAGGCCCGCCAGTAGTCGGCGACGGCGGTGTCAAAGTACATGAGGTAGTGGGCATTGAACACGATCTTTTGCATGTCCACCTCGGCCCAGCGCACCCGCAGGCGGTGCAAGAAGCGGAAATCGGACCGGCTGGCGGGTGGGTGTGTCTTGGTCATGTCGGCGCTACTTGCGCAGCCCCTGCAGCTTGGCGAAGGCGCCAGCCATCGCGGTGCCCGCTGGCGCCGAAGGCTGCGGCCGGGGGGCTTGGGCGCGCGCCGGCTCGAAGCGGTTGTCGCCGCCGCGCGCATCGCCGCCTCGGGCGTCGCGCCCACCGTGTGGCGCCGGGTCGCCCAGCTTCATGCTCAGGCTGATGCGTTTGCGCACCGGGTCGACCTCCAGCACCTTGACCTTCACGATGTCGCCGGTCTTGACCACCTCGCGAGCGTCGTTGACGAACTTGTGCGCCAGCTGGCTCACATGCACCAGGCCGTCCTGGTGCACACCCAGGTCGATGAAGGCGCCAAACTGCGCCACGTTGCTCACCGTGCCCTCCAGCACCATGCCTTCCTTGAGGTCGGCGATGTGTTCCACGCCCTCATTGAAGCGAGCCACCTTGAAGTCGGGCCGCGGATCGCGGCCGGGCTTTTCCAGCTCGGCCAGGATGTCCTTGACCGTGACCGCGCCGAACTTCTCGCTGGCGAAATGCTCGGGCTTGAGCGGCTTGAGCAGCTCAACGCGCCCCATCAGCTGCTGCACCGGCTTGCCGAGCTTGACGATGATCTGCTCGACCACCGGGTAGGTTTCGGGGTGCACACCGGTCATGTCCAGCGGGTTGTCGCCGCCGCGTATGCGCAGAAAGCCGGCCGCCTGCTCGAAGGTCTTGGCGCCCAGGCCTGACACCTCGTTCAGCTGCTGGCGGCTCTTGAAGGCACCGTGCGCCTCGCGCCAGCGCACCACCGCCTTGGCCACCCCGCCCGACAGGCCCGACACGCGCGACAACAAGGGCACGCTGGCGGTGTTGAGGTCCACGCCCACCGCGTTCACGCAGTCTTCGACCACCGTGTCCAGCGTGCGGGCCAGCTGGCCCTGGTTCACATCATGCTGATACTGGCCCACGCCGATCGACTTCGGGTCGATTTTCACCAGCTCGGCTAACGGGTCCTGCAGGCGGCGGGCAATGCTGGCCGCGCCGCGCAGGCTCACGTCGATGTCGGGCATCTCTTGTGATGCGAACTCGCTGGCCGAGTACACCGACGCCCCGGCCTCGCTCACCACAACTTTCTCGATGGTTCCACCTGTTCGGGCTGAGCCTTCCACCGTTCGGGCTGAGCTTGTCGAAGCCCTCGCGGGCCCTTCGACAAGCTCAGGGCGAACGGAGTGGTGGGCAGGCAAACGCTTGATCAAGTCGGCCGCCAGCTTGTCGGTCTCGCGGCTGGCCGTGCCGTTGCCGATCGCGATCAGGTTCACGCCGTGCTTTTCGCACAGCTTGCCCAGGGTGTGCAGCGCGCCGTCCCAGTCGCGGCGCGGCTCGTGCGGAAACACGGTGGCGGTGTCCACCAGCTTGCCGGTGGCGTCGACCACAGCGACCTTCACGCCGGTGCGAATGCCAGGGTCAAGCCCCATCACCACACGCGGGCCGGCCGGCGCGGCCAGGAGCAGGTCGCGCAGGTTGTCACCAAACACCTTGATCGCCACCTTCTCGCCCTCTTCCCGCAGCCGGGTGAACAGGTCGCGCTCGGTGGACAGCGACAGCTTGACGCGCCAGGCCCAGGCCACGCATTTGCGGATCAGATCGTCGGCCTTTCGGGCGGCGTGGCTCCAGCCCAGGTGAATGGCGATGCGGCCCTCGGCGATGCTGGGCTTGCCCGGTTCGGGCTCGACCGGCAGCACCAGCTTGGCGTCGAGAATCTCGAGCTGCCTGCCGCGGAACACCGCCAGCGCGCGGTGCGAGGGCACGCGGCCGATCGGTTCGTCGTAATCGAAATAATCGCGAAACTTGGCGATGTCGGGGTGGTTCTCGTCCTTGCCGGCCGCCAGCTTGCTGCGAAACAGGCCCTCTGCCCAAAGCCACTCGCGCAGGTTTTGCACCAGGGCAGGGTCTTCGGCCCAGCGCTCGGACAGGATGTCGCGCACGCCGTCGAGCACCGCGGCCACGGTGGTGAAGTCGTCGCCGTTCTCGCCCTTTTCGGCCTTCACAAAGGCCTGGGCCTCGCCCTGCGGGTCGAGTGACGGGTCGGCAAACAGCTTGTCGGCCAGCGGCTCGATGCCGGCTTCGCGCGCGATCAGGCCCTTGGTGCGGCGCTTTTGCTTGTAGGGCAGGTACAGGTCTTCCAGCTCCTGTTTGGTCGGCGCAGCCTGGATGGCGGCGCGCAGCTGGGGCGTGAGCTTGCCCTGCTCATCGATGCTCTTGAGGATGGCCTCGCGCCGGTCGGCCAGCTCGCGCAGGTAGCCCAGGCGGTATTCGAGCTCGCGCAGTTGAATGTCGTCCAGGCCGCCGGTGGCTTCTTTGCGGTAGCGTGCGATGAAGGGCACCGTGGCCCCGGAATCGAGCAGGCTGACTGCCGCCTGCACCTGATGTTCGCCGACTTTGATTTCGGCAGCCAGCTGCCTCACGATCGCTTGCATTCGGGGACGACTCAGACGTGTTTTGGAGGACGGCCGAGTTTGCCACAGCAGCATCGGACGGGCGGGACACGACGATGCGCGATCCGCCGACACGGCACCAGCGCCGTACTGAAAAGAATGAGGATTGCTACCCGGAGAATCCTATGCGCCTGCGCACCCTGCTGATCATCGTCGCCGCCGCGCTGATGGCGGCGTTCGTCTTGCTCAACTGGCAAGTGTTCACGATACCGACGAGCCTGAACGTCGGCTGGCAGACGGTGACCGCGCCACTGGGTCTGGTGATGCTCGGGCTGCTGGCCCTGGCCACCGCCATCTACCTGATCTCCAGCGCCGCCGGCCATACGCGCAACCTGATGGATGCGCGCCAGCATCAGCGCACCCTGCAGGCTCAGCGTGACCTGGCTGAGCGGGCGGAAGCGTCGCGCTTTACCGACCTGCGTACCCAGCTCGACAACCACCTCCGCGAAACGCGTCAACGCGACACGCAAGGCGCGTCGGAGGTGTCCCATGCGGTCGAGCGGATCCAGCGCGATCTGCGCAATCAGGGCGAGCAGATTCAGCGCGTCCTGGCGATGCGGCTGGGCGAGATGGAAGCGCGGCTGGAAGGCCGGCTGGATGCGGCGAGGCAACCGGGCGCCGACTTCGCAGTCGACCCCGCAGGCGCGCCGCAACGCTCGCCGGTGGCACGTACGCCGGAGTACGTGCGCACGGAAGCGCCGTTCGTGGCGGCGCCGCCTTTGGGCGAGCGCTGACCCTTAGAGGGCCGGGCGCTTGCTAGCTCAGCTTGCCAGATCAGCTTGCCAGCTCAGCTGGCGTGCCGATGCCCGCCCATGCGTTGGCCACCCATGCCTTGCCCGTGTGCGCCACCCAGCCGCTGGTCAGCCAGCTGTTTTTGCTCGGGGCTGAGAACAGCGTAAAGCGCCTCGCGGGCCTTCTCTTGTGCGGCCTGGTTCGTCTCGTGCAGTTTGTGCATGGTCTCGCGCTGTGCCGTGTGGTCAATCTTGGCGGCGGCCGCCGGATCCTGCATGCGGGCCTGCATGCTGCTGCGCAGGGCCTGGCGCGCGTCGGCTTGTTGCCGCACCACGGTCTCGAAGGCCTGCCAGGCGGGTTCCTGAGCGGCGGTGATCTTCAACTCGGTCTTGGTGGCCGCCAGGCTGGTGGCGACGTCGCCGGCTTGGCCGCCGCCGTGCATGTTGCCGCCCATCCCGTCGTGTGCGCCGCCGTGCTTGCCCATGCCCATGCCCCCATGCATACCCATGCCGCCGCCCATGTGGCCTTGCGCGCCATGGTTGCCCTGTGCAAAGGCGAAACCGCCGGCGCCAAGCGCCAACACGGCCGCGGAGATGGAGAGGATTCGGGTCGAGGTCTTCATGATGGATGCTTCCTTTAAAGTTGGCGTTGACGAAGAACCCTTCGCAGCGTGGTTCATTGAATGGCCGGCATGTGAGCGCGGTGTGTCGTTTGGCGGCTGTTTTGTCGCACCCCATGTCGGCAGCCCGGCCTGACATGCTGTGATACGTTCGAGTCGGCCCGATCGGGGTCGAACGGCGGAGCATCGCCATCATGGGCACCACACTGGAACGCAGCGACCACATCCTGGTTGTCGACGACGACGCCGAGATCCGCACGCTGCTCACGCGCTACCTGGAAAAGAACGGCCTGCGCGCCACCGCTGTCGGCGACGGCAAGGCGATGTGGCGCGCAATGGCCGCAGGCGCCTTCGACCTCGTCGTGCTTGACTTGATGCTGCCCGGCGACGACGGCTTGACGCTGTGCCGGCAGCTGCGCGCCAAGTCCGATATCCCGATCCTGATGCTCACCGCCCGCGGCGACGAGACCGACCGGATCGTCGGCCTGGAGATGGGCGCCGACGACTACCTGCCCAAGCCCTTCAGCCCGCGCGAGCTGCTGGCGCGGATCAAGGTCATCCTGCGCCGTACACGCAGCCTGCCGCCCAACCTGCAACCCGTCGACGACACCCGCCTGCGCTTCGCCGGGTGGGTGCTCGACAGCGCCAGGCGCCAGCTGGTGTCGCCCTCAGGTGAGGCCACGCCGATCAGCGGCGTGGAATACAAGCTGCTGCGCGTGCTGGTGACCCATCCCAACCGCGTGCTCAGTCGCGACCAGTTGCTCGACCTGACCCAGGGGCGCGGCGCCGATCCCCTGGACCGCAGCATCGACGTACAGATCAGCCGCCTGCGCCAGCGCCTGGGCGACGATCCGCGCAGCCCGGCATTGATCAAGACGGTGCGCGGCGAGGGCTATGTGCTGTCGGTCCCGGTCGATTCGTCCGACGCCACGGAGGGCACGGGTTGATGAAAACCTTGGCCCGCTGGCTGCCCCAATCGCTCTTCGGCCGTCTGATGCTCGTGCTGGCAACCGGGCTCGCGCTGGCCCTGGGGCTCAGCGCCATCATCAATGCGGCCGAACGCGACCAGCTCGTGCGCCGCAGCTTCGGGATGCAGCCGGCGCAGCGCATCACAGACGTGGTGAATCTGCTCGACGCCCTGCCGCCGGCCGAACGACAGCGTGTGGTGGCGGTGTTCGGTGAGCCGCCTCTGGTGCTGTCCCTGCACGCTGTTCCCATGATCGCCGACGGCGCCGCGGCCAGAGGGCGCAGCGGGCTGTTCGCCGCGCACCTGCGCGCCACGCTGGGCGGCGACCGGGCCGTGCGCGTGGAGCCGCGCAGCGGCTTTGCGATCGGCCCATCGGAGTTCGGCAACGGGCCACGGCACTACGGCCCGCCGGGCATCGACGGGCCGCATCGCATGGGCCCCGGCTACGGCCCCGGCCCCGGCTACGCCGGCGGCATGCCGGGCGGCGGCGGCGCCGGCATGGCCCAGGCCGTGGTGCGTACCGAGGTTCAGTTGCGCGATGGTCAATGGGCACGTTTGGACACCGAGTTGCCGGCCACCGCCGACACCCTGCCCTGGCGCCTGGTGCTGACCCTGGCCGTGCTGTTGCTGGCCACGCTGGGCCTGTCGTGGCTGGCGGTGCGCTGGGTGGTGCGGCCGCTGCGCGTGCTGGCGCAGGCGGCGCAGTCCCTGGGCGAAGACCTGTCGCGCCCTCCTCTGCCCGAAGGCGGCCCGACCGAAGTGCGCCAGGCCACGCAGGCCTTCAACACCATGCAGCGGCGGCTGGCGTCCTTTATCGACGAACGCACGCGGATGCTCACGGCGCTTTCGCATGACCTGAAAACGCCGCTGACCCGGATGCGGCTGCGCACCGAGCTGCTGGACGACGACGAGGCACGCCCGCGCTTTGAGGCCGATCTGCGAGAGATGGAGTCCATGGTCGCCCAGACACTGGACTTCATGCGCGGTCTGGGCGGCCACGAAGCGCGAACGCCGGTGGACATCGGCGCCCTGCTGCAGGCCCTGCAGGCCGATCAGCAGGCCATGGGGCGCAAGGTGGCCATCGAAGGCCAGGCGGTGATGCCCTTCATCGGCGTGCCGTCGCTGCTGCGGCGCGCGCTGGGCAACCTGGTGGACAACGCGGTGCTCTATGGCGGCGGCGCCACGATCCGCGTCGACGACTCGCCGCAGCAGCTGGTGCTGCACGTGCTGGACACCGGCCCGGGCTTGCCGCAAGCCGATCTCGAGCGGGTGTTCGAGCCCTTTTTCCGGCTGGAAACCTCACGCAACCGCGCCAGCGGCGGCACCGGTCTGGGCCTGGGCATTGTCCGCAACATCGCGCGCCTGCATGGCGGCGACGTCATCTTGCGCAACCGCCCGACAGGCGGGTTGGATGCCGAGCTGAGCTTGCCGCGAAGGCCGGACGTGGGCGTCGGGCCGGGCCCCATGGCGCAATGAGTCGACTCAAACGCCACTTCGCGTAGCCTGCAAGGATCGCACCTGGCGCTCCAGTTCTTCAATGCGGTCGAGGTAGCCCATCAAGATGGCGGCCGTGTACACATCCAGGTCGAAGTCCAGGCGCAGCTTGCTCACGGTGCGAACGCGCACGATGCAGTCGGCGCTGAAGACGCTCTCCTGCGCGGTCGACGCCAGCGGTGCGAGGGCACCGTAGTCGACCAGTTCGGAGAGTTCGTCCGCGCTCATGCCGCAAGCCCGGGACAACTCCTGCAGGCTCACGGTTTCACGCGAATCCAGCCAGGTCACCTCAGACGGTGCCGGGTGCATGCTCGCTCTCCTGGGTCTGGGCGGCACGGGGGTTGAAGTTCGACGCCTTGGCGAGTTGCTCGAACAGGTCTCGCTCGCGCTCGGTCAGCGTGGCCGGAACGTCGATGCGCACGGTGGCATACAGGTGGCCGCGTCCGCTGCGGCTGTTGGCAAGGCCCCGCTCGCGCAGCCTCAGCTTGCGCCCTGACCGTGTGCCCGCGGGGACCGTGAGCATGACCGGCCCGTCGAGCGTGGGCACTTGCACGTCGGTGCCCAGGGCGGCTTCCCAGGGCGCGAGCGTCAGGTCGAAATGCAGGTCGTTCCCGTCGGGCCGGAACACCGCGTGAGGCGCCAGCGTGATGTGCAGGTAGATATCGCCATCCGTTCCGCCGTGCTGGCCCTTGCCGCCCTTGCCGCGCAAGCGCAGCTTCTGCCCTTCGGTCACGCCCGGCGGGATCGTCACCTGGAGGGTCTTGGCGCCCTCGCCGTCCGTCAGGTCGAGGCCCACCGTGGTGCCTCGGTGGGCATCCTCCAGGCTGATGCGCGCGGCGGTTTCGTAGTCGCGCCCGTGTCGCGGCACCGGCCCGCGTGCAGCGCCGGCATGCCTTCGGCCGAGCGCCGCCAGCAAGTCGGCAAGGTCGGTGTCCTCGGCATTGGCGCCCTGCGACGCGTAGGCTTGACGCCACTGCGGCGGCGCGGAGAACTCCTCACCTGGCGGCCGGCGCCCCAGCTCATCGTAGGCCGCACGTTTTTCAGGGTCCTTGAGCGTCGCATAGGCTTCGGCCGCATCCTTGAAGCGGGCCTCGGCCCCCGGGGCCTTGGAGACATCGGGGTGGTGCGTTCGCGCCAGTTTCCGGTAGGCCTTCTTGATCTGCGCCAGGTCGGCGTCGACGGGCACACCCAGGGCGGCGTAATAGTCTTTGTACTTCACGAGTTCTGCTCTTTCAGCCGCGACGCGTTCGTGCGATGGGTCGAGCGACGTCGGATTGGGATTTTGGATATGCCCGCGCTAGCATGATGATGCCGTGACGTTTGCGGTTTTTTATGCAGCATGCACCCATTCCTCTGCGCGCGCGGATTTCTCGGTCCCTTACGTCACGTATGCAAATGCTACTGGCGCGCAGTTCCAGCCAGCTCGAGCCTGGACACGCGGTCTTTCAGGAAGTCGCGCAGTTGCGAGGGCTCGGCCGCGCCCGGCGCCACCGGCACCAAGGCCACGATCACCGGCGTTGCTGATCATTCCCACTTGGGCACCCGCTTTTCGAGAAAGGCCGCAGGCCCCTCCTTGAAGTCCGCAGCGTAGTAAAGCAGGTCCATGGTCTTCTGGTTCTGTCGCCACATCTCGTTCAGTGGCAACTCGACAGTTGCCCGTGAGAGGCGAAGGCTCTCACGAATGCTGTTCGGAGAGTTCTGCGCCACCTCCTGCGCAAGCTTCAACGCTTGCGCGAGCACCGCGTCGCGCGGCGCAAGGCGGTTCACGAGTCCGAGCTCATACGCGCGCCGGGCGCTGAGCGGCTCGCCGGTAATCAGCATTTCGGTGGCAATGGCCATCGGCATTCTTCGCGCGAGCAGGACCGCCCCGCCACCGAGAGCAATCAGCCCACGCTTGGCTTCGGGCAGCGACAGCTGCGCATCCTCAGCGACAACCGCAAGATCGCATGCCAGCATGATCTCGGTCCCGCCACCGAGTGCCGAGCCGTTCACCGCAGCGATCCATGGTTTGCGTCGCTCGGTTTGCGTGAAGCCTGCGAAGCCGCCCAAGCGAGGAATCCGGATGTCGCGACCGCCGGCGACTTCCTTCAGGTCGGAGCCCGCGCAGAACATGGTCCCGGTGCCGCTGAAGATGGCGACACGGATCGAGGCGTCGGCTTCGATCTCGTTGACAAGCCTGTGAATGTTCGCGGCCATTGCGGCATTCACCGCATTGCGCGCCTCAGGACGGTTGAGCCGCACGATGGCGACATGCTCGCCGACGCGCTCATAAAGAACCTGCTGTGTGCCATCGTTGTTCGTCATTGCGTGCTCCAGATTGCATAGCCTTCGCTGTCGGTCAATACCCGACCGCGCATTCCGACCGGCGTCTGGCGCAGGCTGCACAGCGCCTCCAACATGCCGGGATCCTTGAGGGTGACCCGGGCGATCGCCCGCGTCGCTTCGTCCATGCGAGCGATGACGGCGCCGTACTGCGGACGCCCGTCACGGTCATGGAAGACGGTGAACGTTTCGAGAGCAGCAGCGCGAGCGGACTCTTGCCGTCACGCACATCGGCCGGCCGATCGATCGCTTCACCGACGCCAACAATGACCGCGACGCGCCCGCTCATTCGGTGAGTCCATGGGAGCGAACACCGTCGCTCGCAAGCGCCCTGGAAAGCTCATCGCCTGCATAGCCCAGCACTTCAGACAGGACATGCTCCGTGTGTTGACCGAGCAAGGGGGCAGCGACCGGATCGGCAACGGGGGTCAGACTGAAGTGAAAAGGCGGGCGAACGGTCGCAACCGTGCCCGCGATGGCGTGTGGGATGTCGCTCACCACGCGCCGCCGGCGGGCGTCTTCGCTATGGAAGGCCTGCTCCACGCTCAGGATCGGCGCGATCGGCACACCGATTCCCCCCAGGTGCGCCAACCAGTGTTCCCGCGTGGCGCCTTTGAAGATCGGGGCGAGGATACGCGTGAGCTTTTCCTGGTGCGCTGCACGCAAGCCCGGGCTGGCGAAATCCGGGTCTTCGGCCAACTCGGGTCGCGCCAGTCCCTCGGTGACAAGACGCCGGAACAGCCGGTCCGTACCGCAGGTGAGGAAGACCCATCCGCTTTGCGTTTCGTAGGCATCGCTGGGAGCGGACAGCGCGGCGCGATTGCCATTGCGCACGGGGTTCTCGCCGTACACCAGATAGCTCATGCCGTAGAAGGTCAGGCTCGACATCGCGACGTCGAACAGCGGCACCTCGACGAACTGCCCGCGGCCGAGACGGTCGCGCGCGAGCAGCGCGGCAAGGATGGCGCTGGCGCTCACCGAAGCCGTGAGGATGTCCATCACAGGGACCGTGGTGCGCATCGGTGGGCCGTCGGACTCCCCTGTGAGCGACATGAAGCCGCTGCCAGCCTGGAACATCGCGTCGTAGCCAGTCCGAGGCGGCACGCTGCTGTCATCGCGGCCGTAGGCGGAGATCGAGCAATAAACCAGTCTTGGGTACTCGGCGGCCAGGCCCGCATAACCGAGCCCCAGGCGCTCCATGACGCCGTTGGAGAAGTTTTCAACGAGCACATCCGATCGCGCGATGAGCGCTTTGGCTATGCGCAATCCGTCCGGGTGCTTGAGGTCGAGGCTGATGCTTTTCTTGTTCCGGTTCGCGCTCTGAAAATACGCGCCCTCCCCCTCCCACCCCGCCGGTTTGTAGCCACGGCAGTCGTCGCCATCGGGGCTTTCCACCTTGATGACCTCCGCACCCATGTCCGCAAGTGTCTGCGTGCAAAAGGGGCCGGCCAGCATGTGGCTGAAATCAACGACGCGCACGCCGGCCAGGGCGAGGGGCTGTGCCGCTTCCCGCGGGACGTGCGGTTCGAATTTGGGCTTCGTAAGCATGGCTACCAACTGTCGATGAAAGATGTGGGTGCGCGGGTGGTGCCAGCAGCGCGCGCCCCGATTGTCCGAACGACCCAGCTGCGGGTTTCGGCGGGATCGATGACTTCGTCGCATTCCATCTCCATTGCACGCGACAAGGCCGTGCCACGGTGGTGCAACGCGTCCACCAGTTCCTTCTGCCGCTGTGCGCGCTGCTCGGGTTGAGCAATCGCTTCGAGCTCACGGCCGTGCGCCAGCTTCACGGCGCCGTCAAAATTCATGGCGCCGAATTCACCTGTAGGCCAGGCGACGGCGAAGGATGTGCCTTTGAACGAGCCCGCCGTCATTCCAACCTTCCCGAGTCCGTAGGCCTTGCGAGTCACCACCACACCGAACGGCACCCGCAGGTTCGCGCCGCAAAGCAGCAGCCTCGCGCTGTGCCGAACCAGGCCGGTAGCTTCGGCTGCCGGGCCGACCATGATGCCTGGGGTGTCGCACAGCGACAGCATGGGAATGCCGTACGCGTCGCACAGCCGCATGAATCGCGCAGCCTTGTCGGCGGCATCCCGATCGATGGCCCCGCCAAGGTGGCGCGGATTGTTCGCGATCACGCCAACCGCATGGCCTTCAACGCGCGCAAGCGCAGTAACCATGCCCTGTCCGAAGCCGACCCGCAATTCGAGCACCGAGCCTGTATCCGCAAGGATCTCCAGGAGCTGGCGAACGTCGTAAGTGCGGCGGCGGTCGACAGGGATGATCCCGCGCAGCTCGCGCTGGTCGCGGCATTCCCAGTGCTGCAATGCCCCCTGGCGATACGAGAGGAAATTCTTCGCCGCAGCCACGGCCGCCTCTTCATCCTCGACAAGGATGTCGATCACCCCGTTCGCCGCCTGTACGGCCGACGAGCCAATATCCGTCGCACGCACCCGGCCGAGGCCGCCGCCTTCCACCATCGCCGGTCCCCCCATCCCGATATTGGAATTGCGGGTCGCGATGATGACGTCGCACACGCCCATCATGGCGGCGTTGCCTGCGAAGCAGTACCCCGACACGACGCCCACGAGCGGCACGACACCGCTCAGGCGCGGCAGCAGGTGGAAAGTCTTCTGGTGGACAAAGCTGCCTTCTGTGTCGCCCGAACGCCCGCCACCGCCCTCGCCAAAGATGACGACCGGCAGCTTTTCCCGCTGCGCGATCTCGAGCATGCGATCCGTCTTGTGGTGGTTGTTATGGCCTTGGGAGCCGCCCAGCACCGTGAAGTCATAGGCCATCACGACGCATTGGTTGACGGCGCCTGGAAAGAGCTGCGCGTTCACCGTACCGATGCCACAGACCTGGCCGTCCGCCGGCGTGTTGCGCACAAGGTCTTCTTCGCTCCGGCGCGCTCTTTGCGCAGCGACCACGAGGCGGCCGTACTCAATGAAACTGCCCGCATCGACGAAGTCCTCGACGTTCTTGCGCGCCGTACGCTGACCCCTGGCGCGTCTTGCGGCAACGGCCTGCGGCCGTGCGCTATCGAGCGTCATCTCACGACGCTCAAGAATCTGACGCAGATCGGGACGTACGGTGGTCGACAAAGACGCGTCCGCAGCTAGCCGGGCCTGCGCCACCTCACCTGGCTCGATGTAGCCGAGCACTTGCCCCTGCTCGACGATGTCGCCAGAACTGACGGTAAGGCTACGCACCGTGCCGGAGACCGGCGCATCGACCGCGGTTTCCATCTTCATTGCCTCGATCACGAAGGTCGGAGCGCCCGCCGGGACAGCGCCGCCCACATCGCACATCACCTGCACCACGCACCCGCTCATGGGCGACACGATTTCCACGCAGCCCTCAGGGACCTCCGCCTGCACGGCAACACGGCTGTGTTCGTCGGTGACGTGCCTGTGTCGCTCCTCGGCCGACGCTTCGCGGGGTGCGATCAATGCCTGCAGGTTCTCGTCGACGAAACGCGTATGGAACCGTCCAGACAGGACGTCCGGGTGTTCCAGCAGGTTCTGCAGCAAGGCCTTGTTGGTGGTGGAGCCCGTGATCGTGAAGGCATCCAGCGCGCGACGCGCCTTGTGCGCCAGATCATCGAATCGGCTCGTGCCGCAAAAGACAATGAGTTTCGCAAGCAGGCTGTCGAACCTCGGGTTGGGTTGAAGGCCAGGGTACCCCGCCGAGTCGACTCGGATCCCTGGCCCTCCTGGCGGTTCGAATCGTTCGATTCGGCCGCCGGACGGCCGCACGGTTCCGTCCTCGCGCAGTTCCTCGAGGTTCACTCGCAATTGCATTGCCTGGCCACGGCGCTCTGCGATCCCGGCAACGCCGAGATCGGCGAGGCTGGCACCCGCTGCGATGCGTAGCTGCAGCCGCACGAGGTCAAGCCCTGTCGTCTCCTCCGTCACGGTGTGTTCTACCTGGATGCGGGGGTTCGCTTCGAGGAAGACGAATCTTTCGTCGTCCTGCACGAGGAACTCGAAGGTTCCGAGGCTGCGGTAGGTCTGACTCGTTGCCATGGTCATCGCCGCTTCATACAGGCGATTGCGCGTGCGCGGCGCCAGCCCAGGCGCTGGCGCGATCTCGATGAGCTTTTGCCGCTGCCGCTGGATGCTGCATTCCCTCTCACCCAGGCATGCGACAGCACCACGTCCGTCGCCCACCACCTGCACCTCGATGTGGCGAGCATGTGACAGAAACTCCTCAGCGTAGACAGCGTCGTTGCCGAATGACGCGCGCGCTTCCGAGCGGCACCGCTGCATTGCCTCCTCGATCTGCTCGGCTGTGTCCACCACACGGATGCCGCGTCCGCCGCCGCCCGCGACCGCCTTGATGGCGATCAAGCCCCCCGCACCGAGCGAGGCAAGCAGATCGGCGGCGGCCTGCGCATCGGCGCCAACGCGTGTGCCGCGGGCAATGGGTATGCCAAGCCCGCGTGCCAGCTCACGTGCGCTGGCCTTGTCGCCGAAGACGGTCAGCTGCGCGGCCAATGGCCCGATGAACGTGAGATGTTCCTGCTCACAAGCCACGGCCAATCGCGGGTCCTCGCTCAGGAAGCCGTATCCCGGATGGATGGCATCGCATCCAGCCTCCTTTGCAGCGAGGATGATTTGACCCAGGTCGAGGTACGCACGCGGCCCGGTTCCGCGCAAGCCGATCGCGCGATCGCAGCGCTTGACGTGCAGGCTCGCCGCATCGTCTTGTGAAAAGACCGCGACCGTCTGGATGCGCATTTCGGCAGCCGTCGCGGCAATGCGCAGCGCGATCTCGCCCCGGTTGGCAATCAGGATCCGACGCAGGGGTTGTTCTGGAGTGCTCATATGTGAAAGCGGGCTTGCGGCGTGCCCAATTGCGCGGCCCACCGCAGCAATGTCGTGATCAACGCTGCGGACAGGGTCAGCCCTTCGTTGAGTTGACGGGCCTTCTCGCGCAGCGCGCGTTCTCCCGGAAGGCGAATCTCGCTGTGGCCTGGCGCCAATTGGCTGGATTTGCAGCGCCGCACCAGCTCCGTGGTTTCGTCCAGGAACGCGTCACGGCCTGCGAACGCGGCGGGATCGATGATCTGCAGGAACACGCCCTGCCCGCCTCGTGTGGGGGCGTTCCTGCGGCCGTATCCGGACAAGGCCAGGGCAAAGGCCTCCACCACCAGACCGAACGCGAAACCCTTGTAACCGAACTCGGCCCCGCCGAGCGGCGAGATGGTTGCGCCTGGCTGGGCCAGCAACGCCCTGGGGTCATCCGTGGGGCGGCCGCATGCATCGATCAGCCACGCCCCTGGTAGCGTTTTGCCCGCCGCCGCACACTGCATGATGAAGCTGTTGCTGGCGACCGACGTGCATTGGTCGATGAGAATCGGATCGCCGCGCGTCGGGATGCCAGCGGCAAACGGATTTGTGGTGATCGCCGCGTCGACGCCGCCAAACGGCGCGACCGAAGCAAAACTCGGATCCGACACCATCAGCAAGGCAAGGCGGCTCTCGTGTGCAATCGACTCGAGGTAGGTTTGAAGACTGCCGACATGGGAGCAATTGGCGATGGTAACGGTGACGACGGGGTGCTGCGCACCGCGCTCGAGCGCCTGCTGTACAGCGCGCTCGAGCACCCAGGCCCCAGCGAGGCGATTGGCCTGCCACGCGAATGTCGCACCAGTGTCCGAGACAATGCCGATGTC
This sequence comes from Comamonadaceae bacterium, assembly GCA_947476465.1. Taxonomy (GTDB): domain Bacteria; phylum Pseudomonadota; class Gammaproteobacteria; order Burkholderiales; family Burkholderiaceae_C; genus Ramlibacter. Next base: position 74,173 of record CANJQN010000003.1, read on the forward strand.
GCCATCGGTTGCGATGGCCCCGCTTTGAACCCGCTCCAGGTACATGGGCAGATTGGCCAGGCCGTGCGTGGCATGACCGAGCAAGTCGCTTTCTACGAGCTTGGCCGCAACACACGATGCGACCTCCCCGGCCAGGCCCGCCGCCTGGAGCAGCGCGCTGGCGTCGCGTCTCGCGGCCGCCGCGGGAACCTGGTGAACGGCGAGCACAGACTATTTCGCGAGCCCGAGTTCCTTGACCACACCGGCGAAGCGAGTGTTGTCCGACGCCACCTGGTCGTGCATCTCCTTGCCTGGGGCGAGGGAAACAAAGCCACCAGCGCCCTCCATGCGCGTCTTCAACAACGGCGCCGCTGTGGCCTTCGCCAACTCCTGATAAAGGCGGTTGACGATGGCAGGCGGCGTGCCGGCGGGTGCGAAGAGGCCATACCAGAGCGCCACTCGATAGCCGGGCTTGCCAAGCATTTCGGCGAAGGTCGGCACATCAGGCAGCGTCGGCAGCCGCGACGTCGAGCCGACGCCGATAGGCTTGAGCTTGCCTGCGCTGATCAGGCCCGCCGCCGGCGGAAAATTCGCGAGGTAGATATCGGTCTTGCCGGTCGAGACGTCGAGCAGCCCTTGGTTGGTGCTCTTGTAAGCCACATAGACCCCGTTCATGCCGAACTCCTGGTGCAGGATCGCCGTAAACAGATGACTGGCGCTGCCATTGCCGGCCGTCGCAAAATTCGCCTTGCCCGGATTGGCCTTGGTATAGCCCACCAGGTCAGTCCACGACTTGAGTTGACTCTCACTGCCGACCAGGGCCAGCATCGGGATCTCGCCGATTCGGCCGATCGGCACGAAGTCGTTGACAGGGTTGTAGGGCGGCGGATTCACCACCTGAACGGCCGTGACCATGATGCTGGTGCCCAGGACCAAGGTGTAGCCATCAGGCGGCGCCTTGGCCGCGGCTGTGTTCGCAAGCAGTCCGCCGGCGCCCTCGCGGTTGTCGATCACGACCGCCACGCCGAGCTGCTTTGCGAGCTCTTCACCGACGGTGCGTCCCACTGTGTCCCCGGCGGTTCCCGGACCTCCCGCAATGATGAGTCGGATCGGACGCGAGGGATAGTCCGACTGGGCGTGCGCGCCAAACGCGACTGCCAGGGTGAAAAGTACCGTGCCGCCGATTCTTAGAAGTGAGTTGGTTGCCATCGTTTGCTCCTGGAGTGTGACTGCTCTACGAGTGGGAAGGCCGCGCGACACGGCCCGGAAGGAATGATGTGGCCTCGCCGTCGAAGTACACGGGCACGCCCGAGACAATGGTCGCCGTGTAGCCAGTGGCCCGTTGTACCAGGCGGCCGCCGCCGCGCGGGTAGTCGTAGCACATCTGGGGCCGTTCAAACCCGATGCGGTCGATGTCGATCACGTTGATGTCGGCTTTTTTTCCCAAGGCCAGAACACCACGATCCGCCAGACCCACGGCCGCCGCGCTCTCACTGGTCAGGCGCTTGACCGCCCATGGCACGTCGAAGCCCTCGCCGCGGCGTTTCTTGGCCCAGTACGACAGATGGTATGTCGTGAAGCTGGCGTCCACCGTGGTCGTGACATGCGCTCCCGCGTCGCCCAGGCCCGAGACCGTGGCGGGGCTCTTGAGCAGCACGCTGCAAGCATCGAAGTCGCCGTAGGAATAGTTGGCGCCCGCGAAATAGATGAAGTTTCGCCCCTCGTCGTCAAGCAGCATGTCGTAGGCCAGCTCGCGCACATCGCAGCCCCTGGCCTGTGCGATGGCGGTGAGCTTTTGCTCGGGGGCCAGGTCGTAGTCGAAGCGCTCGCCCATCCAGTACATGAGGTCGAAGATCAGGCGTTGCGGCGGACGCGGCTCCGCCAGCAGCTTTGCACGAAAGGCCGGGTCGCGCATGATGCGCATGCGCTCGGCAAGCGGCTTGTCCGCAATGGAGCGGTACGCCTGCGTCAAGGAGAATGGGTTTTCCGAACACTGCAGGCCCAGCAGGTTTCCGATCTGCCGCGGTGCGACTTGCCCCCGGATCGGAATGCCCTCGGCCCAGGCTTTCTCCACCATCGAAAGCATGTTCTTCCACTCCTCCGGCGCCTTGTTCTCCTGGAACAAGGAAATCGTCAGCGGCCGCCCCGACGCCTGCACCATCCGCTTGGCGATGTCGAAGTCCGCGGCGCGATCCTTGTCGATGTGAAAGTCCATGCGGTACTCAAGCACGCCGGCGTTCGCATCTTTCAGGCCCTTGGCGATGCCGACCAGTTCATCGCCGGCCGCTCCGAACGTGGGCATCTGGTCGCCTGTGCCCGTCTTGTGGAAGGCTGCGCGGGTGGTGGTGAAGCCGACGGCACCCTCGCCGATTGCCTCTGCAAGCAGGCGCCGCATCTGCGAGATGTCGGCGGGCGTCGCCGCTTCGCGCCGGGCGGCACGCGCGCCCATCACATGCACGCGCAAGGCGGCGTGCGGCACCTGTGCGCACAGGTCGATGTCGTGCGGGCGCCGGTCTAGCGCGCGCATGTAGTCGCCGAAACTCGTCCAGTTCCACTCAAGGCCAGCTTCCATCACCTCCATGGGGATGTCCTCGACACCGGCCATGATCTCCATCAGCAGCTGCCGGTCTTCCTTGCGCACGGGCGCAAAGCCCACACCGCAGTTGCCCATCACGGCCGTCGTGACGCCGTGCCAGCTCGACGGGGTCATGCGCGAGTCCCATGCCGCATGGCCGTCGTAATGCGTGTGGATGTCGACAAAGCCCGGTGTGACGATCTTTCCCCGGGCATCGATCTCCGACTTGCCCGATCCCGCGACCTTGCCGATGGCGGCAATGACTCCGTTCGATACGGCCACGTCCGCTGCGAAGGGCGCACTGCCGGTGCCGTCGACCACCTCACCGCCACGAATGATGAGGTCGTACTGCGCATGCGCGTTCATTGATTTCCTTTCAAAGCTGCACGAGCGTGACCACTGTGGAACTCGAAGTCGCGCAATGATCGCCGGTTGATCTAGGTCGCAATCAAGGCGACCCCCACTTGAGTAACCGCTGCGTCACTTAAGTTGAACGCGACGAAACGTCAGTGTAGTATGCGGTAATCAGCACGACCCGGTGGATTACCCGACCTGCTGCGGCACATCAATCAGAAGCTGGAGACAAGTGTGAAATTTCGCTGGACGCAAATCTGTGCGGTATTCGCCGTGGCCCTGTTTTCCCTTCAGGCGCAGGCTCAGGGCAGCGGGGATTTCCCTTCGCGGGCCATCAAGATCATCGTCCCGGGCGGTGCGGCGACGGCCCCCGACCTCGTGGCCCGAGCGCTCGCGGAAGAGCTTACCAAGCAAATGAACGTGAGCGTCACGGTCGACAACCGCGAGGGGGCTGGCGGCACAGTCGCCTACGTCGCCGCCGCCAAGTCGCCCGCTGACGGCTACACGCTCTTGCTGGCCAGCAGCACGATGGTCACTTCAGTGCACATGGTGAATCCGCAGCCGTTTGATCCGGTCAAGGACTTCACTTCCATCATCAAGATCGGCGAGATCCCCCTGCTCGCCGTGGTGGGCAGCGACACCCAGCACAAGAACTGGAAGGATCTGGTCACCTGGTCCAAGGCGAATCCGGGCAAGATGAACTTCGGCACCATGGGCAAGGGCAGTGCGAGCCATCTCTACACCGCGATGCTGCAGAAAGAGTTTTCGTTCGGCGCAACCGACGTCGCCTACAAGAGCGTCAGTCAGGGCATCGTGGACACCTCCACAGGCAAGCTCGACTTCTACCTGGCGAACCTGCCGCCGACAATCTCACTGCTGCAGGCCGGCAAGCTGCGCGCGGTGGGGATCGGCTCGGCGACGCGCCTGCCGGCTCTGCCAGATGTGCCGACCTTCGCCGAGCTCACCGGCAAGCCCGGATACCGTGCCGTACTCTGGTATGCGGCAATGGTGCCCGCGGGCACGCCCCAGGCTATCGTGTCGCGCCTGGTCAATGAGGTGACGAAGGCCGCCGCATCCCCGGTGGTCAAACAGCGCATCGAAGCCGCCGGTGGCGTGATGGCTGTGGCCTCAGGCAAGGACATGCATGACCAGGTCGAGGCCGACTTCAATAAATTCGGCGGGCTGGTCAAGGAACTCGGCCTCGGCAAGTAAGCCTCCCGCAGCAACCCCGCGGCGCCTCGCCGCGACCGGATCGACCGAAGGTGGAAGATGAATTTGCGTGCCGAGCGCCGCCTGCTGAACCCGCGCCTCGAATTGCTGAACAAGGAGCAGGTGAAGTCCCTGCAGTTCGGGTTGCTGAAAAAGCAACTCGCCCATGTCGCGGCGACAAATCCGTTCTACCAGCGGCTGTTCCAGCGCCAGGGGGTGGACATCGCTCGAATCGCGACGTTGGAGGAATTCAGACGCAGCGTTCCGCTCATCGAAAAGAAGGACCTGATCGAGGACCAGAACGCGGCGCCGCCCTGGGGCACGCGCCTTAGCGTTCCTGATCGTGACATTGGCCAGGTCTTCGTGACCAGCGGCACGTCCGGCCTGGGCCAGGAGAACCACGCTCTCACCCATGCGGACATGGAAATGTCCGGCAGCTGTTGGGGCTACCAGTGCCACTGGGCAGGCCTGGTGCCTGGCGACCGGGTGTTTCAGACATTCCCCGTGGCGCTGCAGAGCGCGGGTGTGCGCGGCCGCCGCACGATGGAAAAATTCGGGCTCAACGTCTTCCAGGTTTCCATCTACGACAGCGAGACGAAGCTGGACTTCATGCGCCGCTACCAACCGCATGCCTTCGTCGCCGCCCCCGCGTACCTCACCCGGCTGCGCGCTGTATGCGATGAGATGGGGTTCGTGCCAAGGCGCGACGTACCCACGCTTAAAACGGTGCTGATCACCGGCGGTGCCTACAGCGTCGAGTGGGCGCAGGACATGCAGGACTTCTGGGGCGTGAAGTTCACCGAATGGTATGGAAGCACGCAAAGCGGGGTCAGCCAGTGTTTCACCTGCGAGCACGGTGTGCTCGACCCCGATGGCAAACGCGCGATCATGCACAACTTGGACCATCGCGTGCTGCTGGAGGTGATCGACCCGGAAACAGGCGAACAGGTGGCCCCCGGAGAAGAGGGGGACGCCGTGGTGACCAACCTGTTCCGCGAGGCTTCGCCCATGATCCGCTTTCGCACCTACGATCGCGTTCGCTACCTGCCCAGCGGCTATTGCGGTTGCGGGCGGCCCTTCGATGGCATCGAGGCCGGCACCGTCTCCCGCTATGACGACATGCTGAAACTGCGCGGCGTGAACACCTGGCCCGAAACCATTGACGGCGCGGTCTTCACGTTTCCAGAAGTCGAGGAGTACGCGGGGCGGGTCTGGATGAGCAATCAGGGCACGGAGGAGATCGCGGTCAGGGTTGAACTCAAACCACAGCTGCGACCTGGCTCCCCGGAAGCGGTCGAAACGCTGCTGCGTGCCATCGCCGCGCGCCTGCGCGAGCGGACTGGGCTTCGCATGGACATCGAGGAAGTGGCACACGAGTCGCTTCCCCGCTTCACCTTCAAAGTAAGGCGCTGGACGGACGAGCGCCAAACGGGGCTCAAGGTCGTCAAGTACACCGAGTAAGGCAGCCAACCCCGTTATTGGGACAGATAGACAGACATGCAAGACGGAGATTCGACCCCATGGACATGACCATCCCGAGTGAGCTGCTCGAAATCAAACGGACCGCGCGGCGGTTCGTGGACACGGAGCTCGTGCCGCTGGAGGCGGAGATCGAACGCACAGGTTCCGTCCCGCGCGAGGTCCGCAAGCCTCTCATGCGCAAGTACGCACAGCTGGGCCTGCGCGGAATCACGATGCCCGAGGCGTACGGCGGGGCCGGTCTCGGCTATCTGGCTTTCTGCCTCCTCGGCGAAGCCGAGGCGCGGGCGCTCGACGCATTCCAGTTCATCTTCCGCGGTGGCGATCCCCTGCTTGCATCCGCGGGGTCCGAAATGCTCAAGCAGAAGTACCTCGTTCCGCTGATTCGCGGCGACATGGAGCACTGCGTGGCGCTGACCGAACCCAATGCGGGTTCCGATGCCGGCAACCTGCAGACGAAAGCCACGCGCGTGAGCGAAGGCTTTCTGCTGAACGGCGCCAAGCACTTCATCAGCAATGCCGAGTACGCGGATTTCGCCGTGCTTTTTGCGGTGACGGATCCCAAGGCCGGCAGCGGCAGGGGGATCACGGCGTTCGTGGTCGATATGAAGTCTCCGGGCCTGCAGTTGGGCCAACGCCAGCGCATGATGGGACGCCAAGGCTGGCACCAGAGCGAGATCTTTTTGCAGGACTGCTTCGTTCCCAACGATCACGTCATCGGCGAGGTTGACCAAGGCTTTGAGCTCGCCAAGCGCTTCCTGGCGTCCACGCGTATCGTCACCGTCGGAGCAAACTGCATCGGCGTCGCGGAACAGTGCCTCGAGCTGAGCCTCGCCTACGCGCAGCAACGTCAAACCTTCGGCAAGCCGATCATCAAGCACCAGGCGGTGCAGTTCATGCTGGCCGACATGGCAACCGAGTTGCATACGGCCCGACTGCTGGTGTACGACGCCGCTGTGACGGTCGATCGCGGCGAATCGCCGATGCCCAAGGCTTCCATGGTCAAGCTCTACACATCTGAAATGGTGGGGCGCGCCGCCGACCGGGCGGTACAGATCCATGGCGGCATGGGGTATTGCCGCGACCTGCCGATCGAGCGCATCTACCGAGACGCGCGCGTCTGGCGAATCGTCGACGGGGCGTCCGAGATCCAGCGCCAGATGATCGGCGGCTGGCTTGACCGCCATGGCTGCTCCCAATTCATTGTGAGCTGACAATGGGCGCCGCTCAAGGACAGGCACGGCCTGCGGACTTCCCCGCCGACGCCTCTGCCCAGCTCGATGCATCCGTGGCGAAGCTGCGCAGCATCGCGGCGCAGATCGACACACTCGTCGATTCGGACAACCTGCTTGTGCGGGTGGAAACTCGCCGCATCAAGGACATCCTGCGCGACCTCCTCTACGAGGTCGACCTGGACATCCCGCCGGCGGCTTGAGCATGCCGCAGCCGGCAACTTGTGCGATGCTGCCGGTGCTCGGCCCAAGGAAACCACGATGACATTGTTCCGTCGTTTGTACCTGCATTACGCGGCAGCACCCGTGCGCGTGCCCGACCTCGCGCCCACGCATCGCATCCTGGCGCTGCTGTATTCGCCCGAGGAAGCGGCCTTGGCACTGGGGATGCCGCTCGTCACACGCGGCCGCGCTTCGATCGCTGAGTTGGAGCATGCGTCGGGCCTCGCGCCGGAAAGGGTGGCCCCCGCCCTTTCCAGCATGATGGCAAAGGGCCTCGTGCTCGCCAGCGGGCGCGACGACCAATACCGCTCACTGTGGGATTTCTTCTTCCTGATGACCGACGTGTCGTTCGCACGCTTGGAGAACTCGCAGCCGCAGCGCGAGCTGGCGCAACTGCGAGAGCAGCTATGGCAGGCGGGTTGGTCGCATGATCTCTTCGCCTCCGACTATCCGTTCGCACGGGTACTGCCGTACGAGGGGACCCTTGAGCAGAGCGCCGCCCTGTTCGAGCACGAACGCGCCGCAGGCATCGTCAACACCGCGGAAGCGATTGCCTTCATGAGCAGCGCCTGCCATGTCGCGGCGAGCCATGCCGCACCGGCGTCCTTGCAGAGCTGCAGCCACACCACAGGTGGGTACTTCTGCTTCAACGCGTCCGCCCATTACTTCGTGGCGCACCGGGGCGCGAGGTACGTCGATCGCGCCGAGGCGGGCTCCATACTCGAAGCCGCCAAGGCAAGCGGCCTCGTGCTGACGGCCATGAACCAGAGCGAGCGGATCCCGAACGTCTGCCTTTGCTGCCCGGTGTGCTGCATCCATTTCCGTGAACGCCGCGAGTCGGGCAATTCGGCGGCGATCGCCCAGTCGGGGTTTCAACCCGACTTTGCGTCCGCCGACTGCGAAGGCTGCGGTTCGTGTGCCGACGTGTGCCCGACCTCTGCCCTCGTCAGGCTCCCACCTTCCCAGGGCGCTGAACAGCGGCCCAGCGCATCCGTGGGCCTGCTGCGTGATGCCTGCGTGGGTTGCGGACTGTGCGCTGTGGCGTGCCCGGAAGGTGCGGTCACGCTGCACCGCGTCGAATCGGTTCCCATCGAAAAAACCACGCAGGATGCATGGCGGGCATTCGAGGCGCAAAGACGCTGGTGAGCCAAGGAGCTTCATCCATGAATGCACAAGAATCGGTGCTGGTCGAAATGCACGGCCATGTTGCGCTCGTCATCCTGAACCGCCCGGAAAAGATGAACGCGTTCGATCAGCCGATGATGGAGAGGATGCGCGCGGTGTTCGACTCGGTCGGCGAGAACCCTCAATGCCGCGTGATGGTGCTGACGGGCGCTGGCGGCAACTTTTCTTCCGGCGGGGATGTCGGCGGCCTCGGCCTCGGGGCGACGCTCGCGAGTCAACCGACCATCACACTGATGCAAAACATGCGGCGCTACCAGCACCGCCTTCAGCTCGCGCTGGCGAATGTGCCGGTACCCACCATCGCCGCCGTCGAAGGTGTGGCAGTCAGTGGCGGGCTCGATCTCGCGCTTTGTTGCGACATGCGCGTCGCCGCCGAAAGCGCTCGCCTGGGTGAAACGTACACTCGGCTGGGCCTCGTGCCTGGCAACGGAGGCTGCTTTTTGTTGGCGGCACTGCTCGGCCCGGCGAAGGCCGCGGAGCTGATCTACACCTCGCGCGTCCTTCGCGCCGGCGAGGCTGCGGCGCTCGGGCTGCTCAATGAAGTAACGGTGGACGGAAAGGCTGTTGAGGCGGCCTTGGCGCTGGCAGAGCGCATCGCGGCCAATGCGCCCTTGGCCGTTCGCTTTGCCAAGGAACTGCTCGTGAGCGTGCAGCGTCGCAAGCTCGCAGAACACTTGGAGCAGGTGGGGCCACTCGTCAGCATGCTGCAGCAAACCGGCGACCACGTGGAAGGCGCACAAGCCGTTCGTGCGCGACGTACCCCTGACTTCAAAGGTGCGTAGGAGCCAGTTCCTGTGAATGACGAGCCGCGAGGCCCCGCGTGGCGAGTTCCACCAGCGATTCGGCGACCTCGTCCGCCGACCACGCGCCACCTTCCCTGTACCACTTGGGAACCCAATTGACTGCGCCCAGAAGGGTAAAAACGGCGAGCTTCGGATCGCAAGGGGCGATGCTCCCATCCGTGATGCCTTCCTTGATGAGTTCGCGGTATCGCCGCTCGGCTTCATCCCTGCGTTCGACAATCACGAGAGCCTGCTCGGGCAGTAGCGCGTTCTCCTCTAGAAGCACCACCGGGTGCCCTAGATTGCCGATCAGATCCACAAGGTAGCCCTTCATTGCAATCTTGAGCTTCTCCAGCCCGGTGTTGCCAAGGCGTTCTCCGTTTTCCAGATTCGCGAACGCGGAATCCATGGCGACATTGAAGCTCTCGAACAGCAACTCGTGCTTGCTCTGCACATAGCGATACAGCGCTGCCTTTGTCACGCCGAGTCGCTTGGCGATGTCACCCATCGACGTGCCGTGAAAACCGGTCTTGTTGAAGGAGCGCGCAGCCTCACGCACGATGAAGCGGCGCTTCATGTCGGTTCGCTCTTGCAGGCTCGGCATCAGGTCGCCCCAGGCGGGCACCACAGGCGCGTGCGGCTCAACGTTTTTCACGGACGGTCTGACTTTGGTCGCGGTGCGCATGATCGAATTGTATACTTCGTATCCGAGTGGTCTGACATGGTAACCGAGGGGTCACCGTGTCGATGCCCACCAATGGAAGGGCGCTGGAAATGTTCTTTGCCTGCGATGGAATGGTCGCCGAGCGAAACAGGGTCTGCAGGCCGTGGCCGCAGGGTGGTCAGACTTGGCTGCGCCCGTATTTCGGGCCTCCTCCCGCACGTGGCCTGGGTGTTGATGTGCCGCTGGAGTATGTTCCCCCAGCCAGCGGTGAAGCCCGCGAGCCACAGGCGTACATGGTCGAACAGGAGCGGGAGGTGACGGTGCCTGCCCACTTTCACTACGTAGACCAGTTCCAGGTTGTGGTCGGCGGCAGTGGTCTGATCGGCCGCCACGAGGTCGGACCGTTCTCAGTCCACTTCTCGCTTGCGCGGACAGGCTACGGTCCCATCGTGCCGGGACCTGAGGGCATTGACTACCTCACTTTGCGCGCTTCACCCGACAGCACGGGAGCCCATTACCTGCCGGGCGCGCGCGACAAGATCGGCCGCGGCAAAAAACGCAACGTGATCGTCGACGAGATCGCGGCCCAAACCCTGACCGATCAAGGGCCCGGGCTGATCACGTACGTTGCGGAGCCCGATGGCCTCGCGATCGCAGTGCTGAGGCTCCAGGCCGGTGGACAGGGCATGACAGCTCTGGAATATTCTGGCGGTGGGCAGTTCGTTGTCGTGCTCGACGGGCAAGTGAGCTGCCAAACGCAGGCGTACGGCCCCTTGTCCGTACTCTTTGCGAGCGCGGGCAAAGGCCCGTTAGCGCTCGACGCCTTGGGACCGGCGTCGGTTCTCGTCCTGCAGTACCCGAATTCTCCTCCACCCGCGAGCCTGCCGCCGTGATCAAGTCTCGCCTGGCCGCGCGTGTCCCAGTCGCTTTCAATGGCGATACGAGGAGTCCAGGCGATCCAATTGACGCAGTAGAGCTGGCCACTCCAATGTGCCGAACTCGGCCTTCGTTTCGCCTCCTGGGCCGTAGCGGCGTGCCATTCTCCGCGCAAGCTCCAAGGGCGGTAGCGTGAACTCGCGCCCGCTCGCAAACACGTCGACTTGCGCTTTGCATGCGTTCTCCAGCCAGTACATGGTATTGAACGCGGCGCCGATGGTGCGGCCGCACGCCAACAGCCCGTGATTGCGCAGGACGAGCACCGAATGCGGGCCCAGGTCGCGGGCGATCCGATCGCGCTCGGAGAGGTCGCTTACAGGCTCCTCGTAATCGTGATAGCCGACGGCCTCAAAGAAGCGCATGGCGGTTTGAGTCAACGGCAGCAGGCCTTCCCTCATCGCGGACACAGCCATGCCGGCCCGCGTGTGCGTGTGGAGTACGCACGCCCACTCGGGCCGTGCTGCGTGGACGGCGCTGTGGATGAGATACCCGGCCTCGTTGATTCCATACGGTGTCTCTGGCTGCAGCACAACTTTTCCATCGAGATCGATCTTGTACAAGCTTGACGCTGTAATCTCTTCATAGAGCATTCCGAACGGGTTGATCAGAAAGTGCCTCCCCTGGCTGCCCGGCACCTTGGCGGTGATGTGGTTATAGATCAGGTCACTCATCCCGTACTTTGCTACCAACCGATAGCAGGCGGCGAGGTTGACCCGCGCCTCCCATTCTTCGGGGCTTACCTCGTTGCGCAGGCTGCGCGGCGATGCGGATGAAGATGCGTGCATTTTGTACATTCTCCTACCTACAGCGAAAACGTGAGCACTTCGGGAACATCATGATCCTCATACGAGTGCGCGTATCTGGTACCTGTAAACGAACGACAGCGTCCGCGCCGCGCTCACGGACACCGCTCAGTCCTTCTACCCCGCCCGCAATACATACCCCACCCGCGGAAAATGCACATGCACGATCCCGCACCGCTCGTCACTTCGCTTGAGCGTGTAGTGCGTGCGCGTCGCCGCCAGCAGTTCCCCCTCGGTCGACTCGGCGCCGAAAGACTCCGGCGTGACGGTGACCGGGCTGCCCAGCGGAATGTTGTGGTCGTCCTGGAAGGCGCTGTCGATCAGCAGGTTCGCGCCGGCCGGCAGCGGGTCACTGCGTTCAGCGACCGTGATGGCCTTGGCGGCGCTGAATTTCTCCAGACGGCCATGGCCCAGGGCGGTCATGCGGTCCATCCACTCCAGCACCGCCGGGGTGACGGCCAGGATGGCGGCCATGGCGGGCACCTGGACGCGCGTGAACCACAGCGGGTGGTAGGTGGCGAAGTCGGCGACGCAGGGCTCGGCGCCGAAAAGAAAATCATGCTCCTCGACCATGCTGGCGATGCGGCGCAGGTAGGAGCGCAGGGCCGAGGTGGCATCTCCCGCACGCAAATGCGTCATGTTCACCCGCATGGCCTTGCGGTCGGCCATGAAGGCCTGGGCGGCCTCGGGTTGACCGGCGTGGAACTGGGCCGCGCCTTTGGGCTGCAGGTTGTAGGCCATGGCCGCCCAGAACAGGGTGGTGTCGGCCCATTGGGCGAAGACCCGCGAACAGCCGCGCAGGTGCGGCGGATACAGGGGCGGCTCGGGCTGCACATGTTCGAGCACATCGCAGATCAACGCGGTGTCGCAGTAGATATCGGCCCCCACCTGCAGGAAGGGCGTCTTGCGGTAGCCGCCGGTCAGTGCCACCACATCGGGCTTGGGCAGGACGGCCGGCACGATGACCGACTTCCATGCCAGCTTCTTGCGCCCCAGCACCAGGCGGATCTTTTCGGAGAAGGGTGAGCTGGCGTAGTGGTGGAGGATCAGGTCGGGGCTGTGGGGCATCGGGCTTTCCTTGTATCGCAATCGGGGAACGTCACCGCGGCATGGCGCGTTGCAGCAGGATGTCGAACTCGGTGTCGGCGGGCAAGGTGCCAAAGGCCTGGCCCCAATCACCACCTAAACGCGAGGCAGTGAAGGCGCTGGCCACGGCCGGTGGCGCCGACTGCCACAGCAGCGCGGCCTGCACCGCCAGCGCCACGTCCTGCGCCAGCCGGCGGGCGGTGGTCTCGTCGGCGACGGCGGCTTGCAGGCGGGCGGGCAGCTGGGCGATGGCGCGGTCCAGCGCCGGGTGGGCGCCGCGCGCGGGCGCCAGTTCGGCGGACAGTGCGGCGGGTGCATCGGCCTTGCCCAGCGCGCGCAGCAGGTCCAGCGCCATGATGTTGCCGGCCCCCTCCCAGATCGAGTTGACGGGCATCTCGCGGTAGATGCGGGCCATCACGCCTTGGCCAACCGCCTCCACATAGCCGTTGCCGCCCAGGCATTCCATGGCCTCTTGCGCGAAGGCGCTGCCGCGCTTGCAGATCCAGTACTTGGCCACGGGCGTGAGCAGCCTTGTGATGGCCGCCTCGTGCGCATCATCCGCGCGGTCGACGGCGCGGGCCACCCGCAGCGCGAGGGTGCAGGCGGCCTCGGCCTCCAGGGCCAGGTCGGCCAGGACGTTGCGCATCAAGGGCTGGGCGATCAGCGGCTTGCCGAAGGCCTGGCGCTGGCGGGCGTGGTCCAGCGCCAGAGCCAGGGCCTGGCGCATGAGGCCACTGGTGCCCAGGGCGCAGTCGAGCCGCGTGAGCGCGCCCATGGCCAGGATCTGCGGCACGCCTCGGCCCTCTTCGCCGACCAGCCAGGCGGTGGCGCCGTGGAACTCGACCTCGGCGCTGGCGTTGGCATGGTTGCCCAGCTTGTCCTTCAGGCGCTGGATGCGCAGCGCGTTGCGGCTGCCATCGGGCAGCACCCTCGGCAAGAACAGGCATGACAAGCCGCCCGCCGTGCGGGCCAGCACCAGGTGGGCGTCGCACATGGGCGCCGAGAAGAACCATTTATGGCCGGTGACGCGCAGGCGCGTCCCCCATTCATCGTGCCCGTCGGGCTCGGCGCGGGTGGTGTTGGCGCGCAGGTCGGAGCCGCCCTGCTTTTCGGTCATGCCCATGCCCATGGTCAGGCCGGGCTTGTCGCGCCAGGGCTTGAGGAGCGGGTCGTATTCGCGGCTGGCCAGGCCCGGGCCCCAGTCGGCATAGACCGCCGCGTTGGCGCGCAGCGAAGGCGTGGCGGCGTAGCTCATGGAGATGGGGCACAGGGTGGAAGGCTCCAGCTCGGTGAACAGCATGAACCCGGCGGCCCGAAGCGTGTGGGGGAACACGGTGCCAGCAAGCGCCGCCCAGGGCGAACCATGCAGCCCTGCCTGAACCGCCTGCGCCATCAGAGCGTGGTACGAAGGGTGGAACTCGACCTCGTCGATGCGGTGGCCCATGCGGTCATGGGTGTGCAGCTGCGGCGGGTTGGCGTTGGCCAGCCGCGCATGCGCCTGCATGGCCGGCGTGCCCAGGCACTCGCCCAGGCGCGACAGGCCATCGGTGGCCAGGCCCGGCGCATGAAAGCGCAGCGCGTCGCGCAGCGCCGCGTTCGAGTCGAACAGGTTGTAGCCGCACAGCGCATCGGGCTGGTTGAACACGTCGTGGGTGATGTCCATGCCAGCCTCCATGCCTTGATCGTCAAATGAGCTTGACCAGCTGCTTTCCGAAGTTTCGGCCCTTGAGCAGCCCTAGGAAAGCCTCGGGGGCGGATTCGAGGCTCTGGGCGACCGATTCGCGTGGGCGAAATTTGCCGCTGCCCACCAGCTCGGCCAGTTCACGCTGCGCCTGGCTCCACACCTCCATGTGCTCGCTGACGATGAAGGCCTCGATGCGCATGCGGTTGGCCAGAATCAGCTGCGGATAGGCCATGGGCACAGGCTGCCCGTCGTAGCTGGCAATCATGCCGCACACCGCGATCCGGCTGAAGGGGTTCATGCGCAGCATGGCCGCGTCCATCACCAGGCCGCCGACGTTCTCGAACACGCCGTCGATGCCGTCAGGGCAAGCCTCTTTGAGGGCTCGGGCCAGCGAGAGCGCATCGGCATGCGGGCGGTAGTCGACGCAGGCGTCGAAACCCAGCTCGCCGGTGACATAGCGGCACTTCTCGGGGCCGCCGGCCATGCCGACGACCCGGCAGCCGTGCGCCTTGGCCAGCACGCCCACGGCGCTGCCAACGGCGCCGCTGGCCGCGCTGACGACGATCGTCTGGCCGGCCCGCGCCTCCAGCACCTTGACCAGCCCATACCAGGCGGTGATGCCCGGCATGCCCACCGCGCCCAGATAGTGCGACAGCGGCACGCGGGTGGTGTCGACCTTGCGCAGTGCGCCGGGCCGGCCGGCGTCGACCACGCTCCACTGCTGCCAGCCGCCCATGCCGGCCACCTTGTCGCCGGGGGTGAAGCTGGCGTGGCGGCTCTCCACCACCTCGCCGGCGGTGCCGCCGATCATCACCGTGCCCACCGGGTGCGGCGCTGCGTAGCTCTTGGTCTCGCTCATGCGGCCGCGCATGTAGGGATCGAGGCTGAGGTAATGGTGGCGCACCAGCACCTGGCCGTCGGCCAGCGGCGGCGTTTCGGTGGTGACGAACTTGAAGTTGCCTGCCGTGGCCTCGCCTTGCGGTCGGTTGTCCAGGAGGCATTGAAGATTGCTTGGCATGGATGTGCCCTAGTCGGTCGAGATCACGCCATCGGCGGCGGGCCGGGGCTTGACGACCTTGAAGGTGCCGGTGGCATGGGCGCAGGCCTGGCCTTCCCCGTCGTACAGCGTGGCCTCGGTGAAGCCCAGGCTCTTGGTGCGGTGCTTGATGGAGCCTTCGCAGCGCAAGGCGCCAGTGGCGCCGCGCAGGAAGCTGGTCTTCATCTCGATGGTGACGCCGCCCATGCCGTGCGTCACGCTGCGCAGTGCCGTGACCATGGCCACGTCGAGCAGCGTCATGACCACACCGCCGTGCGCCACGCCAACGGAGTTCAAATGCTCAGGGCGCGCCTCGAAGCTGATCGTGGAGTGACCGCCCTCAAAGCGCGTGAGTACGAAGCCCAGAAGCCGCACGAAGGGAATCATGGCGCCGAAGGCCGGATCGTCGAACAGGTTCATCAGCCGCCCCTCACAACGCTGCTGCCGCCGTCGATCGCCAGGCACTGCCCGGTGATGTGCTTGCCGGCGTCGGAGGCGAACAGCACCACCGCGCCTTTGAGGTCCTCGTCGTCGCCCAGCCGGCCCAGCGGGGTGTGTGCGGCCAGCATCTGACCATGCGCCTCCAGCGTGGCGCGGGTGAGCTTGCTGGGAAAAAAACCGGGGCACAGGGCATTCACGTTGATGCCATGTTGCCCCCATTCAGCGGCGAGTGCACGGGTGAAATTGTTCACGGCGGCCTTGGAGGTGTTGTAGGCGATCATTCTCAGCTCGGGCGGGTTGCCGCCCAAACTGGCGATGGACGAAACATTGATGATGCGGCCGCGTTTGCGCGGGATCATGCAGCGCTTTCCGATGTGCTGGCTGAGGATGAAATAGCCGCGCACGTTGAGGTTCATGACCTTGTCCCAGGCCTCGACCGGGTGGTCTTCGGCGGGGCTGCCGTAGGACGCCCCCGCGTTGTTCACCAGGATGTCGATGTCGCCCATGCCGGCCAGGGTTTCGTCGGCCAGGGTGCGCAGTTGCGCCTCTTGGGCGCAGTCGGCGGCGATCCAGCGGGCGTCGATGCCGGCATCTTGCAGCTGCGCGACGGCGCGCTCGAGCTCGTCGGCCTTGCGGGCGGTGATCATGATCTTGGCGCCGGCCTCGCCCAGGGCATGGGCGATCTGCAGGCCCAGCCCGCGCGAGCCGCCGGTCACCAGGGCGGTGCGGCCGGTCAGGTCGAACAGTTCGCCAACGGCGCGCGTCATCCGCGCCCCCGCGGGTCGGGGGTGGGGGCCTCATGGGTCATCCGCGAGCGCACCCAGATCAGCACCACGCCCAGCACCGCAGCGGCCGCGCCCGCGACCATCAGGAGTGTGCCGAGCAGGTTGTCTTCTCGGCGGGCAAGGCCCCCGACGACCAGGCCGAAAAGCCCGGCATAGATCAGGACCCAGGTCAGGTTTTGCAGGCGCTGGAGGGTGAGCGGTGAGTGGCGCATCAAGGGTTGACGAGGTTGAAAGAGGTCAGCGACCCCAAGGCTACATCTTGCACGGTCTTTCGCCTACTGATCAACCGGCTGCGGGTGCGTCGATCAGCCTCCATTAACGCTTCAGACACATCCAAAGATACGAGTGACGCCTTGCCCGAAACGCGCTGGCCGGCGTCCAACTTCATCAATCGACGTCGCCGGCTGTCGGCGGCTCGCCGCCACGGACCGGGGCATGTATTATGAGCATGGAGCTCCTAAATCGTACACATCATGCGCACAAACATCGTCATCGATGACGCATTGCTCGCGTCCGCCATGAAGGCGGGTCCGTTCAGTACCAAGAAGGACGCCGTGGAAGCCGGGTTGCGCCTGCTGGCGCGGCAGGCGGCCTACCGCGAGATCCTGGCGCTGCGGGGCAAACTGCGCTGGGACGATGCGCCCATCGCCGCCGCGCCGGTGGTGGCCGAGCCTCGTGCGGCGTACGCGGCATCGAAGGGCGCGCCCACACGTGCGAGGCGCGCCAAGTGATCTTGGTGGATTCGTCGGTCTGGATAGCCTTCTTCAACGGTCGAGACAATGATGCGGTCGAGCGCCTGGCCGACCTGCTGGCCGACGCAAGCGCCCCGCTCGGAATGCCGGACCTGGTGCTGTGCGAGGTGCTGCGTGGATTTCGCCACGATCAGGATTTTCAGGCCGCGCGCCGTACGCTGGCCGCACTCCCCGTGGTCGCAATCGGCGGGGAAGGCGAGGTGTTGCACGCGGCCGGCCACTACCGCGCCCTGCGCGCCGCGGGGATCACGGTGGCCAGCCCGATCGACGTGCTGCTGGCCAGTTACTGCATCGAGCACGACCATGCGCTGCTGCATGCGGACCGGGACTTCGACGCGCTGGAGCGTTTGCGAGGCCTGAAGATTTGGCGGCACTGAGACCGTCCGCGCACGACCTCTACGCATTGAACGGACTAGCTTTGTCCATCAGACTACCGCTCAGACCTCCAGCCACTCCCTGCGCACGGCGGCTGCATCCGTCTCCAGGCTCTGCGGCGTGCCCTCGAACACGATCTGCCCGTGGCCCATCACCAGCGCGCGGTCGGAAATCGCCATCGCAATGGTGAGCTTTTGCTCGATCAGCAGCACCGAGACGCCACGGGAGCGCAGGTTTTGCAGGTACCCTGCCACCTGCTCCACCACCTGCGGAGCCAGGCCTTCGGTCGGCTCGTCGATGATGATGAGGTCGGGGTCGCCCATGAGCGTGCGGCACAGGGTGAGCATCTGCTGCTCACCGCCCGACAGCACCCCGGCTTCGGTGTGCTGGCGCTCACGCAGGCGCGGGAACATCTGGTACATGTCGTCAAAGCCCCAGCGGCCCGCGGCGGCGCCGCTTTTCTGGCCCAGCATCAGGTTCTGGTGCACCGTGAGCGCGGGAAAAATGTCGCGGCTCTCCGGCACATAGCCCAGGCCCATGCGGGAGATCTCGTAGGGCTTTCGTCCCATCAGCGCCGCGCCCTTGAAGTCGACCCGCCCGCTGGCGTCCAGCAGGCCCATGATGGCCTTGGCGGTGGTCGAGCGGCCCGAGCCGTTGCGCCCCAGCAGGGCGACGATCTCGCCGGGGTGTACGGAAAAGCGCACCCCCTGCAGCACGTGGCTCTTGCCGTACCAGGCGTGAAGGTCGTCAACGCGCAACATCGTCATGCGGCCTGCGGGCGGGCGCCCAGGTAGGCTTGCTGCACCCGGGTGTCGGCGCGCACCGCCTCGGGCGTGTCGAAGGCGATCACCTCGCCGTAGACCACCACCGCGATGCGGTCGGCCAGGCCGAACACCACGCCCATGTCGTGCTCGATGGTCAGCAGTGTCCTGCCCTCGGTCACCTTGCGGATCAGCGCGATGAAGTGCTCGGTTTCGCTGCGGCTCATGCCGGCGGTGGGTTCGTCCAGCAGGATCACCTGGGCCCCGCCGGCGATGGTGATGCCGATCTCCAGTGCGCGCTGCTCGGCGTAGGTGAGGTTCGCAGCCAGCACGTCGCGCTTGCGCTCCAGGTGGATCATCTCCATGAGCTGCTCGGCGCGCTCGTTGGCGTCGTCCAGGTTGGCCAGAAAGCGCAGGAAGGTGTAGCGGTAACCCAGGCTCCACAACACGCCGCAGCGCAGGTTCTCGAACACGCTGAGCTTGGGAAAGATGTTGGTGATCTGGAAGCTGCGCGACAAGCCCATGCGGTTGATCTCGTAGGGCCGAAGCCCTTCGATGCGCTTGCCGTGCAGCAGCACCTGCCCGCTGGTGGGCGCGAAGCTCCCGCTGATCAGATTGAACAGGGTGGATTTGCCGGCGCCATTGGGGCCGATCACCGCGACCCGCTCGCCGGCGTTCACCGAGAGGTTGGCGCCGCGGATGATCTCGGTCTTGCCGAACTGCTTTCGCAGGTCGCGCAATTCAAGTGCACAGCTCATTTGGACCCCCACGCTCGGCAGTGCGTGTCCTTCGCTGCCCCCGGGGGGGTGCAAGCTTGCTTGAGGCGGCTCGGCGCGGCGCTCATGCCCTGAACGCCTCCCGCTGCTTGATCTCTTTTTCGATCAGCTCCTGGGTGCTGCCCCACTGGTGCAGGAAGTGCCGCCGGGTCAGCTCGAACAGGCCGGCGCCGGTGATCAGGACAAAGATCGCGCCAACCCAGCTGTCGGCGGCAGCCACGTCGAGCCTGGCGCCCAGGAAGGTCACAGCGCCGCCCTGCCCCGCGTCCAGCTGCAGGTGGTAGACCATCTCCACCATCGCGGCGGCGCCCAGCAGCATCGTCAGGGCGCAGCCCGCCAACGCCAGATAAGCCACCCACAGCGCGCGCAAGCGCCCGAACGCGGCCACCCGCAGGTTCATCATCAGCAGGCTGGCGATGCCGCCGGGCGCATACATCACCATGAAGATGAAGACCAGGCCCAGGTACAGCAGCCAGGCGCGGGTGAATTCGCTGAACAAAACGAAGGCCAGCACCATCAGCACCGCGCCGATAATCGGGCCGAAGAAGAAGGTGGCGCCCCCCAGGAAGGTGAACAGCAGGTAGCCGCCGGAGCGCCCCGCACCCACCACTTCGGCGGTGACGATCTCGAAGGTGAGCACGGCCAGGCCGCCGGCAATACCGGCGAAAAAGCCCGCGATCATGAACCCTGTGTAGCGGATGCGGTGGGGGTTGTAGCCCACGAACTCCACCCGCTGCGGGTTGTCGCGCACGGCGTTGAGCAGGCGCCCCAGCGGCGTGCGGGTAAAGGCGAACATCGCCACCGTGCATACGAAGGCATAGAGCGCGATCAGGTAGTACAGCTGCTGCGGCGGCCCGAAGCTGATGCCCAGCACCGGCTTGCCGACCACCCGGTTGGTGGTGATGCCGCCCTCGCCGCCGAAGAACTCGGGCACCATCAGCGACATCGAGAACACCAGCTCGCCCAGGCCCAGGGTGATCATCGCCACCGTGAGGTGCGCGCGCCGCGTGCTGATCCAGCCCAGCAACATGGCAAAGAACAGGCCGCCCAACCCTCCCACCAGCGGCACCAGCGACACCGGCAGCCAGGCCTTGCCATACATGTTCAGGGCATGCACCGCGATATAAGCGCCCAGGCCGGTGTACACCGCGTGGCCGAAACTGAGCATGCCGCCCTGCCCCAGCAGAATGTTGTAGGACAGGCAGGCAATGATGGCAATGCCGACCTGGGACAGGATCGTCAGCCCCAAACCACTGTCGAAGATCAGCGGCGCCACGCCCAGCACCAGCGCGAACACGCCCCACAGCACCCACCGGCCGAGGTTCCACGGGCGAAACTCAAAAACGTCGCCGGCGGGCGCGTGGGCCACCGCGGAACCGGCTTTGCCGGGCTGCTGGTGGCGCCCCCTTGAGGGGGGGGCGGCGACACGAAGTGAGCCGCTTCGGGGGTGGACATTCATGATTCGCGCGAACCGAGCAGGCCGCGCGGCCTGAAAACCATCATCAGCACCAGCAGCAGGTAAGGCAGGATCGGCGCCACCTGGGACAAGGTCAGCTTCATCAGCGAATGCCCGCTTGCGCCCGCGGCCGCGAAACCCAATTGCGCCAGCAGGCTGCCCACCGAGTAGTCCAGCGCCACGGCGAAGGTCTGCACCACGCCGATCAGCAATGACGCCAGGAAGGCGCCGGCCAGCGAACCCATCCCGCCCACCACCACCACCACGAAGATGATCGACCCCACGGTGGCCGCCATCGCCGGCTCGGTCAGGAAGGTGCTGCCGCCGATCACGCCGCCCAGGCCCGCCAGCCCCGCCCCGAAGCCGAACACCCCCATGAACACGCGGGGCACGTTATGGCCCAGGGTCTGCGCGATGTCGGGATGGGTGAGCGCGGCCTGGATCACCAGGCCGATGCGGGTGCGCGACAGCAGCAGCCACACCATCACCAGCATCACCAGGGCGACGAGCATCATGAAGCCGCGCGTGGCGGGAAACGGCGAGCACACCACCCGCACTGCGGCGTCGGCAGCCGTGCATGCCGCGGCCGGCGCGGCGCCCCACATCACGCGCAAGCCTTCGACCGAGTGGTTGATCAGTGTGAAGGCCGGGCCGCGCAGCACCTCGGGCGGGCGAAACTCCACCGCGATGCGGCCCCACACCAGTTGCACCACCTCGAACACCACATAGCTCAGACCGAAGGTCACCAGCAGTTCGGCCACCTGGCCCCAGGGGTGTACCTTGCGCAGGCACAGTCGCTCGAACAGCGCCCCGAGCAGGCCCACGGCCAACGGCGCCAGCACCAGCGCTGGCCAGAAGCCCACTGAGCGGGCAATGCCGTAGCCCAGGTAGGCGCCCAGCATGTAGAAGCTGGCGTGCGCGAAATTGAGCACGCCCATCATGCTGAAGATCAGCGTCAGCCCGGAGCTGAGCATGAACAGCAACAGCCCGTAGCTGACGCCGTTCAGGAGCGAGATGGTCAGGAACTCCATTCAGTGCATCGTCGGCCGGCGCCGTGCCCGGGAACCCTCTTCGGCTTCTTCGGCAGCCGGCTTGTGCCTCACCCAGCAGGCCGCTTCATCTGGCAGCTGGTGGGCGTGCTGGAGATGTAGTTGGGATACTCCTTCAGGGGCACCAGGGTCATGCCGGTGTTCTCGGGGCTGTAGGGGTTCTTGCCGCCGGCCTTTTGCCAGACGGACATGTACAGCGGCTGCTGCAGCTGGTGATCTGTCTTGCGCATCTCGATTTCGGTGTTGCTGGTGCGCACCTTCAGGCCTTCGAGCGCCGCGGCCACCTTCACCGGGTCGGTCGACTTGGCCTTGGCCATCGCATTGCCCAGCATGTCGAAGACGCGGGCAGCGGCGAAGTGGTACAGGTCGTCGTTGTTGCGCTGCTTGAACTCGGCCATCCACTGCTGCCACTGGCCGCCCATGTTGTAGTGGAAGTTGGCGATCTGGTACACGCGGCCGTCGCCCGAGCTGCCCAGGGCGGTGGGCGTGCCGGTGACGCCGGTGTAGTAGGTGTAGAACTTTCCGTTGTAGCCGCCCTCCTGGGCGGCCTTGAGCAGCAGCGACAGATCCGAGCCCCAGTTGCCGGTGATCACGGTGTCGGCGCCCGAGGCGCGGATCTTGGCGATGTAAGGCGCGAAGTCGCGCACCTGGGCCAGCGGATGCAGGTCTTCGCCCACCACCTTCACGTCGGGGCGCTTGCGGGCCAGCGCTTCCTTGGCGTAGCGCACCACCTGGTGGCCGTGCGAGTAGTTCTGGTTGAGGAAATAGACGTTCTTGATGGCCGGCTGGTCCCGCATGAAGCTGGTCATGGCCTCGACCTTCATCGAGGTGTCGGCGTCGAAGCGGAAATGCCAGAAGCTGCACTTGCCGTTGGTCAGGTCGGGGTCGACCGCGGCGTCGTTGAGGTAGATGACCTCCTTGCCGGGGTTGCGCTCGTTGTGCTTTTCAACCGCGTCGGCCAGCGCCAGCGCGACCGCGGAACCGTTCCCCTGGATGATGTAGCGCACGCCCTGGTCGATCACGGCCTTGAGCGCGTTCAGGCTTTCGGCCGGACTGAGCTTGTTGTCGATGCCGGTCACCTCGAACTTCACGCCGGCGGCGTTGCCCGCGCCGCTGAATTTATCCGCCAGGAACTGGTAGCTGCGAAGCTGGTTCACGCCGACCGCGCCCAGCAGGCCGGACTGCGCGTCGATGCGAACGATCTTGACCACCTGGCCCGCCAGCGGGCCGGCTGGGGCGGGCCGCGCCGCGGGCGCCGCCGCTGCACGGGCCGCAGGCGCCGGGCGTGCTGCCGGTGCTGCCGCCGCCGGGCGTGCGGCCGGTGCTGCTGCCGCCGGGCGTGCGGCCGGTGCTGCTGCCGCCGGGCGTGCGGCCGGTGCTGCGGCGCTGGCGGCTGGGCGGGCCGGCGCGGCCTGCCCGAACGCGAGCCCCGTGAAAACCATCAGGCCCAGGGCCGTGAACTGCTTCGTCGCGACTTTCATGGCGTCTCCTTTGAGGATGCGGTGAGCCTCAGCGTACGGGATTTGCCTTCACATCTGCTCAGGGAATGCCCGTAAGCCGTATGCCCTGGCCTGCCGTTACGCCGTCGGCAGCTTGTAGTCCTTGAGTTGTTCGCGCAGCCGGGTCTTGAGCATCTTGCCGGTGGCGCCCAGCGGAATCGCATCAAGAAACACCACGTCGTCGGGCACCTGCCACTTGGCGGTCTTGGACTCGTAGAAGGCCAGCAGCTCCTCGCGCGTGACCTGCGCGCCGGGGCGCTTGACCACCACCAGCAGGGGCCGCTCATCCCACTTGGGATGCTTCATGCCGACGCAGGCGGCCATCTGCACCGCAGGGTGTCCCATGGCGATGTTCTCGATGTCGATCGAGCTGATCCACTCGCCGCCCGACTTGATCACGTCCTTGCTGCGGTCGGTGATCTGCATGAAGCCGTCGGCGTCGATGGTGGCGACATCGCCGGTAGGAAACCACCCATCCACCAACGGCGGCGGCCCGTCGGCCTTGTAGTAGTCCTTGACGATCCAGGGCCCGCGCACCTGCAGGTCGCCGTAGGTCTTGCCGTCCCAGGGCAGCTCTTTTCCGTCTTCGCCGACGATGCGCATGTCGACCCCGAAGATGGCCCGGCCCTGCTTCATGCGGATCTTCATCTGGTCTTCAGGTGGCAGCTGCAGCTGCTTGTTCTTGAGCGTGCACAGCGTGCCCAGCGGGCTCATCTCGGTCATGCCCCAGGCGTGCAGCACCTCCACGCCGTATTTGTCGCGGAAGGCGTCGATCATGGCCGGCGGGCAGGCCGAGCCGCCGATCACCGTACGGCGCAGCGAGGAGAACTTGAGCTCGTTGGGCCCCATGTGCGCCAGCAGCATCTGCCAGACGGTGGGCACGCCGGCGGCGTAGGTGACCCGTTCGCCCTCGATCAGTTCATAGACCGACTTGCCGTCCAGCGCGCCGCCCGGGAACACCAGCTTGCAGCCGGTCAGCGCCGCCGAATACGGAATGCCCCAGGCGTTGACGTGGAACATGGGCACGACCGGCAGCACCGAGTCGCGCGCGGACATGCTCATCACGTCGGGCAGGGCCGCCGCATAGGCATGCAGCAGGGTCGAGCGATGGCTGTAGAGCGCGGCCTTGGGGTGACCGGTGGTGCCGCTCGTGTAGCACATGCTGGAGGCCGAGTTTTCATCGAGCTGTGGCCAGACGTAGGTCGAGGGCTGCTTGCCGATCCAGTCTTCGTAGGCCACCAGGTTGGGGATGCCGGTGTCGGCGGGCAGTTTGCCGGCGTCGCACAGCATCACGTAGCGGGCGATGGTGGGGCAGCGGGCGTGAACGGCCTGCACCAGTGGCAGGAAGGTGGCGTCAAAGCACAGCAGCCGGTCTTGCGCGTGGCCGGCGATCCAGGCGATCTGGTCCGGATGCAGGCGCGGGTTGATGGTGTGCAGCACCCGGCCCGAGCCGGAAACGCCGAAGTAGAGCTCCAGGTGGCGGTAGCCGTTCCAGGCCAGGGTGGCCACCCGTTCACTGGGGCCGAGCTTTTCGGCGTCGAGCGCGTTGGCGACCTGCCGCGCGCGCGTGGCAACACCGGCCCAGGTGTAGCGGTGCAGGTCTCCCTCGACCCGTCGCGACACGATCTCGCCGTCGCCATGGTGGCGCTCGGCAAAATCGATCAGGGATGAAATCAGCAGCGGTTGGTCCTGCATCAAGCCGAGCATGTCGTCTCCAGTCGTTGTCGTGAGTGGTGTCCAGTATGGGCCAGGCCGCACCTGCGCGCGACCGAGGAAATTCCCTCATTCGCGCGCGTGCGGCGTGGCTGCGGGACAATCGCCCGATGAATGCCATTCTTGCCTCGCCCGCCGACCCCACGGTCGACCTGGGCCTGCGCTGGCGGCCGGGCTTTGCCAGCCTGGGCCCCGCCTTCCACACCGAGCTTCGACCCACGCCCTTGCCCGCCCCCTACCTGGTGGGGCTGAGCACGCCGTTGGCCGGTGAACTGGGTTTCTCGGCCGACGCGTTGCAGGCGCCCGAGGCGCTCGATGCTTTCACCGGCAACCGCCTGCTGGCGGGCAGCCGTCCGCTGGCCACGGTCTACAGCGGCCACCAGTTCGGCGTGTGGGCAGGCCAGTTGGGCGACGGCCGGGCCATTTTGCTGGGCGAGGCCCATACACCGGCGGGCAGCCACGAGATCCAGCTCAAGGGCGCCGGCCGCACGCCCTACTCGCGCATGGGCGACGGCCGGGCCGTGCTTCGGTCGAGCATTCGGGAGTTCTTGTGCTCCGAGGCCATGCACGCGCTGGGAATCCCCACCACCCGCGCGCTGATGGTCACCGGCTCGGACGCCCCCGTGCGCAGGGAAGAGGTCGAGACTTCGGCTGTGGTGACGCGGGTGGCGCCCAGCTTCATCCGCTTCGGACACTTCGAGCATTTTTCCTCGCGGGGTCAAGAAGATGAGTTGCGCGCCCTGGCCGACTTCGTCATCGAGCGCTTCTACCCCGAGGTGCGCGCCAGCGAGCGGCTGGGCGGCAACCCCTACGCCAACCTCCTGGAGCAGGTGAGCGAGCGCACCGCCGCCATGGTGGCGCAGTGGCAGGCCGTGGGCTTTTGCCACGGTGTCATGAACACGGACAACATGAGCATCCTGGGCCTGACCATCGACTATGGTCCGTTCCAGTTCCTCGACGCATTCGACCCCGGCCACATCTGCAACCACAGCGACCATGAAGGCCGCTATGCCTTCAACCGCCAGCCCAACATCGCCTACTGGAACCTGTTTTGCCTGGCCCAAGCGCTGCTGCCGCTGATCGGCGAGCAGGATCTGGCGCTGGCCGCGCTGGAGCCCTACAAGACGGTGTTTCCGCAGCAGCTGCTGTCACGCATGGGCGCCAAGCTGGGCCTGGCGCAGGCGGTCGAAGCCGACCGCCTGCTGGTCGAGGGCGTACTCAAGCTGCTGGCCGAGGGCCGCATCGACTACACCATCTTCTGGCGCCGGCTGTCGCACCATGCGGCCGGCCAGTCGCCGGAACCGGTGCGCGACCTGTTCGCCGACCGCGCCGGCTTCGATGCCTGGGCGCTGGCCTGGCGTGAACGGCTGGCGCAGGAGCCGGGTGGCGTGGATGGCTCGGCCGGCGCGCGCATGCTGGCCGTCAACCCCAAGTACGTGCTGCGAAACCACCTGGGCGAGTTGGCGATCCGGCAAGCCCGGAACAAGGACTACGCCGGTGTGTCTGAACTGCTCGCCCTGCTGCAGTCGCCGTTCGCCGATCACCCGGCGCACGACGCGGCCTACGCCGGTTTCCCGCCCGACTGGGCCTCTTCCATCGAGATCAGCTGCTCCTCATGACCTATCCCATCCAAAAGACCGACGCAGAGTGGCAAGCCCTACTCGCCGCCAAGGGCGCCGAGCCGCGCGCCTTCGACGTCAGCCGCCATGCCGCCACCGAGCGGCCCTTCACCGGCAAGTACGAGCAAGTCTGGGCCGACGGCAGCTACCACTGCATCTGCTGCGGCAACAAGCTGTTCGACGCGAACACCAAGTTTGACGCCGGCTGCGGCTGGCCCAGCTTCTCGCTGGCAGTGCCCGGCGCGATCCGGGACATCACCGACGCCAGCCACGGCATGATGCGCACCGAGACCGTGTGTGCACAATGCGGGGCGCACCTGGGGCATGTGTTCCCCGACGGCCCCACGCCCACCGGCCTGCGCTATTGCATGAACTCCGCCTCCCTTGATTTCACCCCCGACGCATGAAGCTGCTGCTCGACTTTTTCCCCATCATCCTGTTCTTCGTGACCTTCAAGGTCGCGGGCATCTACTGGGCCACCGGCGTGGCGATCATCGCCACCGTGCTGCAGATTGCCTGGCTGCGCTTTCGCACCGGCAAGGTCGAAGTGATGCAGTGGCTCAGCCTGGGCGTGATCGTCGTGTTCGGCGGCGCCACGCTGCTGGCCCACAGCGAGACTTTCATCAAATGGAAACCCACGGTGCTGTACTGGCTGATGGGCGGCGCGCTGGTGGTGGGCCAGCTGTTCTTCAAGCGCAACCTGCTCAAGTCCTTGATGGGCGCCCAGATCGAGCTGCCCGAGGCCGGCTGGCGCGTCATGCTGCACAGCTGGACGGCCTTCCTGCTGCTCATGGGTGTACTCAACCTGTGGGTGGCCTACACCTTCGACACCGACACCTGGGTGAACTTCAAGCTCTTCGGCGGGCTCGGCCTGATGGCCGTGTTCGTGATCGGCCAGGCGCTCTGGATGAGCCGCTACATCAAGACCGACGCGGCTTCGGCGGATCGGCAGCCATGAGCGGTACAGGCATCACGGCCCAGGCACTGCATGAATGCTTGGCCGAGGCGCTCGCGCCGACCAGGCTGGAGGTGCTCGACGAGAGCGCGGCCCACGCCGGCCATGCCGGCTCCGATGGCACCGGCTCAGGTACCCATTTTCGTGTCCGCATCGCCGCCCCGGTCTTTACGGGCAAACCCAAAGTAGCGCAGCATCGCCTTGTGTATGATGCGCTGCGCGACTTTCTCGCCCGTGGGCTCCATGCCCTGGCGATAGAGATCGTCTGATTCTTCTTTCGGACCCGCAGGAAACGACCCTCCCATGAAAAAGCACCTTGTCGCGGCCCTGGCTGCCGCCGCCGTTTGCGCCACCTTGCCCGCCTTCGCGCAGAACATCGCCATCGTCAACGGCCAAGCGGTGCCCAAGGCCCGCGCCGACGCCCTGGCCGCCCAGGTCGCCCGCAGCGGCCGACCGGTCACGCCCGAGATGGCCGGCCAGATCCGCGAGGAAGTCATCGCCCGCGAAATCTTCGTGCAGGAAGCCCAGCGCCGCGGCATCGACGCCGGCGACGAATACAAAAGCCAGATGGAGCTGGCCCGCCAGACCATCCTGATCCGCGAGTTGTTCGCCGACGTGCAAAAGAAAGAGCCCGTCACCGACGAGGAAGTCAAGGCCGAATACGACAAGTTCGTCGCGGCCAACAGCGGCAAGGAATACCGCGCCCGCCACATCCTGGTGCCCACCGAGGCCGAAGCCAAGGCCATCGTCGCCAACCTGAAAAAGGGCGGCAAGTTCGATGAAATCGCCAAGAAGCAGTCCAAGGACCCGGGCTCGGGCGCCAACGGCGGCGACCTTGATTGGGCCACGGCCGACAACTACGTTCCCGAGTTCTCCTCGGCCATGATCAAGCTGACCAAGGGCCAGCTCACCGAGACCCCGGTCAAGACCCAGTTCGGTTTTCACGTGATCCGCCTGGACGACACGCGCGAAGCCAAGCTGCCGCCCTTTGAGCAGGTCAAGCCGCAGATTTCGCAGCAGCTGCAGCAGCAAAAGCTGACCAAGTTCCAGGACGCCCTGCGGTCCAAGGCGAAGGTCGAGTAAGGCGGTTGGGGGGCACGCCGCCTGCGCTTACGCTTACGCTTACGCTTGCGCTTATGCCTTCAGTCCTGAATCACCCTTCCCGTTCGCCCTGAGCCTGTCGAAGGGTTTGCGCTAGGCTTCGACAAGCTCAGCCCGAACGGGTGTGAGCTCAGCCCGAACGGGTGTGAGCTCAGCCCGAACGGGTGTGAGCTCAGCCCGAACGGGTGTGAGCTCAGCCCGAACGGGTGTGAGCTCATCGACGAACGGTCGGCTCGCTCATCGAAATACCCACGTCCCTCCAGCCACCGCCCCAATCAGCACCGGCTGGTGCAGCATGTACCAGGCCAGGCTCCACCGCCCCATCCAGGTCAGCGGTGAAGCGCCCCCCGGCAAGCCTCCCATGACCAGCGCCGGCCGCTGCCGCAGCAACCACTGCCCGGCCGCCATCCCCCACCACACCACCCCCAGCCAGGGCACCAGCGGCACATAGTCCTCGGTGATCGGCTTTCTGCCGATCAGGCCCAGCCAGTTCCACCACGGCAGGTTCAGCACCTGCGGCGCCCAGCCGGCATCGTGGGCCCATTGCGCACCGAATTTCAGCCCTATCGCCAGCGCCCCGGCCAGCCATAGCCAGCGGCCCCAGCCGGCGGTCATCCGCACGATGAGCAGCATCGCCGCGATGCCGTGCAGCACGCCGAAATAGATAAAGCTGTTGGGGAAAGCCAGGTACGAGCCCGCCGACACCAGCAGCGCGCAGCCCGCCACCTGACCCCAACGCCGCCAGAAGCGCGCCCACGTCTGCCCCTGCGCGACGGCAATCGCCTGCCCGAGCCCGGCGCACACGAGAAACAGGCTCACGATGGCCGTGCGCTGGCCGGTCCAGAGCGGATCCCGGTAAAAATCCTGGCGCCACCAGCCGAACCAACTGAGGTCGAACGCGAAATGGAAGGCCGTCATCCAGACGATGGCCAGCCCGCGCAGGGCGTCGATGCGGTCGTAACGGGGTGCGGCGCGCGGGGGCATGGCCGCGACCCTACCCGATCCGACCGGCGCGCTCATTTGGGCTCCGGTTCACACCAATCGAAGCAGCCCCGATAAGCATGCCAGGTGGCATGCCCCAGCCAAGGCCCCACCAGCACAATGCCCACCGCCCAGGGCAAGGCCAGCGCCGCCAGCACCAGGATCACCAGCAGCAGGCCCCACACCAGCATCGGCCCGGTGCGCCCGGCCACCGTCTGCAGGCTGGCGATGCCGGCGGTGATGGCGTCGGTGTCGCGGTCCAGGATCATGGGAATGGAGACCACGCAAGTGGAGAACACCAGGATGGCGAACGCCCCGCCCACCACCAGGTAGACCGCCAGGAACTCCCAGTTGGCCGGGTTGAACACGGCCTTGAGCACGCTGGCCGTGCTGGGCATGCCGGTGTCGAAGAACACCGCAAACACCACCAGCGAGGCACGGCCCCACAGCAACTCCAGCAGCACCAGCACCAGCACCAGCATGGCCATGCTGCCCATGTGACGGTCCCAGCAGGTGAGCGATTCGGCAAAGCTCTGGGGCAGACCGCGCTCATGACGGCGGCTGACGTCGTACAAGCCCATGGCCAGGAAAGGGCCCACCAGAAAGCAGCCCGAGATGAAAGACATGGTGTATTCGGGCAGATTGCGAAACACCGCCCCCAGCAGCCAGGCCATGGTCCAGAAGCACAGGCCGTAGAACAGCGAAATGCCCGGCGCGGCGCGCAGGTCGCGTGCACCGGCGAGCAGCCAGCGCGGCGGATCGGACAGCCGCAGGGCACGCAACTCGCGCCTGGGCTGAGCGGCGGATGCGGTCTCGGCCGGGGACACTGGCGACGTGGTTGGGGATGCGGGCGGTTGGGGGGGCGGCTCGGCGGCGGGGCTCATCTGGGCATTGAAGCCCGGATGAGCCCGGGGGGCCATTCGTGGGAACCCGGTGCAAAAAAATGGCCGCCAAATGGCGGGCAAGCGGCACCAGCGCTGCGCCGTGTTATTTTTACGGCATGTACGCCCCTGCCCGTCTCCTTCACCGCTGCGCCGCTGTGGCGTTTTCCGCCACCGTCACGGCCGCTTCCGGCCAGGTCACCGAGGAGGTGCCCTTCGTCACCACCCCCGACAACGTCACCCTGGAGATGCTGCGCGTGGCCAAGGTTGGCGCCGGCGACCATGTGATCGACCTCGGCTCGGGCGACGGCCGCATCGTCATCACGGCCGCCCGGCGTTTCGGCGCCACCGGCCTGGGCGTGGAGCTCGTGCCCGACCTGGTGCAACGCAGCAACCGCACCGCGCGCGAGGCCGGCGTGGCCGACAAGGTCGAGTTCCGTGAGCAGGACCTGTTCAAGACCGATCTGGCGCCCGCTTCGGTGATCACCATGTACCTGTTGCCCGAGGTGAACCTCGCCTTGCGCCCCAAGCTGCTGGAGCTCAAGCCCGGCACCCGCGTCGTCTCGCACGACTGGGACATGGGCGACTGGAAGCCCGACCAGACCACGGTGCTGGCGGTGCCCGACAAGGTGGTGGGCCGTGAGAAATCGAGCAAGGTGCACCTGTGGACGGTGCCGGCGCGCATCGACGGCCTGTGGTGCGGCAGCGGCGCGCTCGGTGAATTCAGCCTCAAGCTCGACCAGAAGTACCAGGAAGTCCAAGGCACCCTCACCCGCCGCGACCGGGTGCGCGAGGTGCGCGGGATGATGAACGGCTACACCATGGTGGGGCAGGAGACCCGCCACGGCACGCTGGCGGCCACGCTCGACGGCGCGGCGCTGCGCATCACCGACGGGCATGGGGCGCTGAGCCTGCTCAAGGGCTTTGTGTTCAGCAGGGCCAAGGGGGAGGCCTGCGCGTAACAGCCCGTGCGCGAGGCTGCCAGTGGTTGGCGCTAGCCCGCAAGCAACCGCGACACGTCCGTGCAGTTCGCCGCCGAGGGCAGATCCCGCAGGGCGCGCAGCGCAGCCGGGGCGCGCAGGCCCAGCGCGCCCTGGGCAAGGGCCAGGAATTTCGCGTCCAGTGCGGCATCACTGAGCGGACGCTCAAGGCTGCCAATGCAGTGTTCCACCCGCAGCGTGAACTTCTGACCCTGCACCGTGGTGATGACCACCAGTGCCTGCTCCATGCCGAGTTGAGGGTCGACTCGCGCCGTGACGCGGCTTCGCAGCGCCGTTGTGTCCGCCGCCTGCACTCTCGCATCGCTGAACTCAGCCTCGCCGCCGGCGCCATCGATGATGCCGACCGCCGCGCCGTGGAAAACGCTGAACTTACCTTCCAAACCGGTGCGCGGTGTCGGCTTGCCGGTGAGCTCCAGCGTGAGCCGATGCACGGACAATTCGATGCTCGCGATGTCGTCGGCGCGCAGGCCATGGCGTTCCCGCAGCTCAATACAGCCATCCAGCGCAGGGTGGATCACCAGGCCGCACGCGAAGGGCTTGTAGGTGTTGCGCAGCAATTCCCAGTCGCCGTGCAGGCTCGTGGTCAGTGCTTGCGGGTTTGGGACGGACGACAGCACGTGGATGAATCCCAGCTTACCCTCGAGCGCCGCTTCCGCGCTCGTGAAGCCTTGCGCCGCCAGCAGCGCGGCGCTGAGCCCGCCTTGCGCGGCGCGGCCCACGTGAAGGCTCTTGGACATGCTGCCGAACATGGCGCGCAGGCCGGCTGACTGGGTCGCGGCGATGCCGAGCGCCCATGTGCACGCGTCCTCATCCAGATTCATCAGCCTGGAACAGGCTGCCGCCGCGCCGAAGATGCCGGCCGTTCCGGTGATGTGCCAACCCTGATCGTAGTGCGCCGATTGAAGTGCGCGCGCGATGCGGCACTCCACTTCCACGCCGGCCACGAACGCGGCGATGAACTCGCTGCCCGACGCGCGGCGCATTTCAGCCAGCGGCAGCAGTGCGGAAAGGACCGGGCCGCTGGGGTGCACCAAGGTGTCGGGATGCGTGTCGTCGAAAT
Source organism: Comamonadaceae bacterium (assembly GCA_947476465.1). Lineage (GTDB taxonomy): Bacteria > Pseudomonadota > Gammaproteobacteria > Burkholderiales > Burkholderiaceae_C > Ramlibacter. Next base: position 106,604 of record CANJQN010000003.1, read on the forward strand.
CACCGACATGCGAGGCGATGCCGCTCGCCAGCGCTGCCAGCAGGCAGTCCGCGCGCTCCGGCCGGCCGGGGAGCGTGGCCTGCGGCGGGCCGCCGAAGGGGCCCAGGGCGGCGACCACCTTGTCCACCGAAGGGTGCCGTCCGCCGAACACCGAGCAGCCGAGCAGGTTCACGCAGGCGCGCACAGCTTCGGCCACGACCGCGGGCGGCAGCTGTTCAAAGCGCAGCCCGACGGCAAAGCGCGCCAGCAAGCGTGTCGCACCTGCTTCGGCGACGCTGGAGGGGGTTTGCGTGCTCGCCACGCTCAGTCGGCCTTGATGCCAGTGTCCTCGACGAGCTTGCGCCACCGGTTCAGGTCGGTGGCGATGTGAGCGGCGAACTGCGCGGAGCTGTTGCCGACGATCTGCATGCCGCCGGTGTTCACGAGCTGATCGCGGATCGCCGGAACGGCCAGTGCCGCGCGGAACTCGGCGTTGAGCGTCTGGACAATCGGATCGGGCGTTCCTGCGGGCGCCACGATACCGATCCAGACCTGGAAGTCGTAGCCCGCAAGGCCCGACTCGGCGACGGTCGGAACGTCTGGCAGGGCGCTGAGCCGGGTGGGAGTGCCCACCGCCAACGCCTTGAGCTTGCCACTCTTGACGTGGGCAAGGCCAGACAGCAGGTTGACGAACATCACAGGCGTGGTGCCGGCCAGCACGTCATTCAACGCGGGTGCGCTGCCCCGGTAAGGAATGTGTGTCATGAAGATGCCCGCCTGCTTCTTGAGCATTTCGGTAGCCATGTGCACCCCGCTACCCGTTCCCACCGAAGCGTAATTGAGACGCCCGGGTGAGCGCTTGGCCATGGCGATCAGCTCTTGCAGCGAGTTGACGCCAAGCGAGGGATGCGCCACCAGCATGAAGGGCAGGCTGGTGAGTTCCGCCACCGGCGCGAAATCGCGCTGCGTGTCGTAGTCCAGCTTGGGATACACGGCGGGATTGATGGCGAGCGCACCCGCATCGACGATGCCGATGGTGTAGCCGTCCGCGGGCGACTTGGCGATCACCGCGGTGCCGATGGAGCCGCCCGCACCGGCGCGGTTGTCCACGACGAAAGGCTGCCCCAGCTTCTCGCTCAGGTGTTGGCTGATGCGGCGCGCCATGATGTCGGTGCCTGAGCCCGGCGGATACGGCACGATGAAACGCACGGGCTTGTTGGGCCAAGCCTGGGCTTGGGCGTGGACGGCTGTGGCGCCGAGGATGCAAAGTACCGCGATAGCGAACAATCGGCGTGCGCTGAGCGAAAGAGAAAACCGCATGCCAGTCTCCTTATAGGTGAGAGTCATTGTCGATGCATTCACACCAGGCGTACACACCAGGCCCGGAAGACCAAGGCCTTCCTTACCCCACCCACTTGCGCGCGTTCCGCCAGATCCGCATCCACGGGCTGTGGGCACTCGGGTCGCCACCGGTCCATGACATCTGGATGTTTCGGAACACCCGCTCCGGGTGCGGCATCATGGCCGTGAAGCGGCCGTCGGCGGTGGTCACGGCGGTCAGGCCGCCCGGGCTGCCGTTGGGGTTCCACGGATAGGCCTCGGTCGGCTGCCCATAGTGGTCGGTAAAGCGCATGGCACCGATCGCCTGGGCCGCATCGCCGCGCCTTGCGAAGTTGGCATAGCCCTCGCCGTGGGCGACCACGATGGGCAGGCGGCTGCCTTCCATGCCGGCAAAGAACAGGCTGGGCGATGGCAGCACCTCGACCTGCGACAGCCGCGCCTCGTAGCGCTCGCTGCGGTTGGTGGTAAAGCGCGGCCAGGCATCGGCGCCGGGGATGATGTCGGCCAGCTCGGCCAGCATCTGGCAGCCGTTGCACACGCCCAGGGCGAAGGTGTCGGTGCGGGCGAAGAACTGTTTGAACTGCTCGGACAGCGGCGCGTTGAAGGTGATGCTGCGGGCCCAGCCGATGCCTGCCCCCAAAGTGTCGCCGTAGCTGAAGCCGCCGCAGGCCACGAAGCCCTGGAAGTCGGGCAGCCTGGCGCGGCCCGATTGCAGGTCGGTCATGTGCACGTCGACCGCCTCGAACCCGGCAGCGTCGAAGCAGTAGGCCATCTCCACGTGTGAGTTGACGCCCTGCTCGCGCAGCACGGCCACCTTGGGGCGCGACAGGTTCAGGTAGGGCGCCGCCACGTTGACGCTGGCGTCGAAGCTGGGCGCGAACCGCAGCCCAGGGTCCGCCGGGTCGCCCGCGGCGGCGTGCTCGGCGTCGGCACCAGCGGGGTTGTCGCGCTGCTGGGCGATCCTCCAGCTGACGCTGTCCCAGACCTGGTGCAGGTCGAACAACTTCGCACTGAACGCCGCCTTGGCATCACGCCAGACCTGCAACTCGCCCTTGCCGGCGGCGATTTCGGATTCGGCCGGCCGGGTCTTGCCGATAACGTGGCTGTGCTTTGACAGGCCATGCTCGCGCAGCACCTGCATCACCTCGTTACGCACGGCGGTGGGCACCTGCAGCACCACGCCCAGCTCCTCGTTGAAGAGGGCCTTGAGGGTGAGCTCTTCGCGGCGCGCGCTCACCTGCGCGGCCCAGTTCTTGGCGTCGCCGTGGTCGGCTCGGCTGTCGCTGATGCCGTCGCCTTCGGTGACCAGCAGGTCGACGTTGAGGGCAACGCCGACATGACCGGCGAAGGCCATCTCGGCGCAGGCCGCCAGCAAGCCGCCGTCGGAGCGGTCGTGGTAGGCCAGGATGCGGCCCTGGGCGCGCAGCGCGTTGACCGCGTTCACCAGGTTGATCAGGTCTTGCGCGTCGTCCAGGTCGGGCACGGCGCCGCCGGGCTGCTCGAGCACCTGGGCCAGGATGCTGCCGCCCATTCGGCATTGGCCCTTGCCCAGGTCGACCAGCACCAGGCTGGTGTCACCCTGCGCCACCAGCTGCGGCGTCAGCGTGCCGCGCACATCGGCCAGGCTGGCGAAGGCGGTGACCACCAGGCTGACCGGGGAGGTGACCTTCTTGGCGACGCCGTCTTGCTTCCACTGCGTGCGCATGGACAGGCTGTCCTTGCCGACAGGGATGCTGATGCCCAGCTGCGGGCACAGTTCCATGCCGACGGCCTTGACGGTTGCATACAGCGCGGCGTCTTCGCCGGGTTCGCCGCAGGCGGCCATCCAGTTGGCCGAGAGCTTGACGCGGGGCAGCTCGAACGGCGCGGCCAGCAGGTTGGTGATGGCCTCAGCCACCGCCATGCGGCCCGAGGCCGGCGCGTCCAGCGCGGCCAGCGGAGTGCGCTCACCCAAGCTCATGGCCTCGCCGGCAAAGCCCGCGTAATCAGCCAGGGTGACAGCGCAATCAGCCACCGGCACTTGCCAGGGGCCGACCATCTGGTCGCGATGGGTGTGGCCGCCGACCGTGCGGTCGCCGATGGTGATGAGAAAGCGCTTGGAGGCGACCGTGGGGTGCGCCAGCACCTTGATCACGGCGTCGCGCAGGGACACGCCGTTGAGGTCAATCGGCGGCGATTGACGCCGCACGGTCGTGACGTCGCGGTGCATCTTGGGCGGCTTGCCCAGGAGTACGTTCATGGGCATGTCGACGGCAAGAGCGCTCGCTTCCCCCTCCGCTCGCCCTGCAACCCCCTCCGCTCGCCCTGCAACCCCCTCCGCTCGCCCTGAGCTTGTCGAAGGGCTCGCCAAGCCGACCGCGTTGAAGGCTTCGACGGGCTCAGCCCGAACGGACGGGGTTGGCACTGCGCCTCCAGACATATCGCCGACCACCAGCTGCCGCTCCTCGGTCGCCACGCCCACCACCGCGAACGGGCAGCGCTCACGCTCACAGAAGGCGCGAAACTGCGCCAGCGATTCGGGTGCGATCGCCATCACGTAGCGCTCCTGGCTCTCGTTGCACCAGATTTCCTTGGGCGCCAGGCCCGATTCTTCCAGTGGCACCTTCGACAGGTCGAAGCGCGCGCCGCGGCCGGCGTCGTTGGTCAGCTCGGGGAAGGCGTTGGACAGGCCGCCCGCGCCCACGTCGTGGATCGCCAGGATGGGATTTTTGTCGCCCAGCGCCCAGCAGTGGTTGATGACCTCCTGCGCGCGCCGTTCGATCTCGGGGTTGCCCCGCTGCACCGAATCAAAATCGAGCTCGGCGGCGTTGGCGCCGGTGGCCATGGAGCTGGCCGCGCTGCCTCCCATGCCGATACGCATGCCCGGGCCGCCCAGCTGCACCAGCAAGGAGCCAGCCGGAAACTCGATCTTGTGCGTGAGCGCCGCGTCGATATGGCCCAGACCGCCGGCGATCATGATGGGCTTGTGGTAGCCGCGCACCACGCCGTCGATCGTCTGCTCGTACTCGCGAAAGTAGCCGGCCAGGTTGGGCCGGCCGAACTCGTTGTTGAAGGCCGCGCCGCCCAAAGGGCCCTCGGTCATGATCTGCAGCGGGCTGGCGATGTGGGCCGGGCGGCCGTTGGGGTTGTCCCACAGGCGCGAGACGGAAAACCCGGTCAGGCCGGCCTTGGGCCGCGAGCCCCGGCCGGTCGCGCCCTCGTCGCGGATCTCGCCGCCGGCGCCGGTGGAGGCCCCCGGAAAGGGCGAGATGGCGGTGGGATGGTTGTGCGTTTCCACCTTCATCAGCACGTGCTGGGTGGATTGGCGGCCACGGTAGGCGCCGGGGCCGCCGCCATCGGCCTCGGGCACAAACAGCAGGGCTTCCCGGCCTTCCATCACCGCCGCGTTGTCCGAATAGGCCACCACCGTGTGCTGGGGGGCCAGCTGGTGGGTGTTGCGGATCATGCCGAACAGGCTTTTTTCCTGCGGTACACCGTCGATGGTGAACTGGGCGTTGAAGATCTTGTGGCGGCAGTGTTCGCTGTTGGCCTGCGCGAACATCATCAGCTCGACGTCGCTGGGGTTGCGGCCCAGGCCACGGAAGGCGTCCACCAGGTAGTCGATCTCGTCGTCGGCCAGCGCCAGGCCGAACTGCTGGTTGGCCTGCGCCAGCGCGGCGCGGCCGCCGCCTTGCACGTCCACGTGTTCCATGGGCTGGGGCGCCAACTCGGTGAACAGGCGGTGCGCGGCAGCGCGATCGGGCAGCACGCTTTCGGTCATGCGGTCGTGCAGCAGGGTGGCGATGGCCTCGCGCTCGGCGGCGTCCAGCGGCTTGGCCCGCGACAGCAGGCCAGCCTTGAGTGCAACCCGATACTCGACCACCCGCTCCAGCCGGCGCACGCCGATGCCGCAGTTGTGGGCGATGTCGGTGGCCTTGGAGGCCCAGGGCGAGACGGTACCCAGGCGGGGCGAGACGATGAAAAGATCACCCTCGGCCGCGGCCAGCGCCGGGTCGCCGTAGGTCAGCAGGGCCTGCAGTTGCTGGCGCTGAGTGGCGTTGGGCGCCTGCTCGCAGGCGCCCAGGTGGACGTAACGGGCCGAGAGCGCCTGGACCCTCTCACAGATCGCCTGCAGGCGGGGAAGCAGTTGCTGGATGCGAAAGTCGCTGAGGGCGCAGCCGCCTTCGAACTCGGTGATGTGCACGGTCACGTTCTGGCTTGGGGAAAGCCCGCGATTTTACCGGCCGGGTCGCCCTGTCCCGAACGGGGCAAAGGGGCTCTGGGATAATCCTTCCCCATGAGCATCACGTACAAGGACGCCGCAGGCGTCCAGGGCATGCGCACCGCAGGCCGCCTGGCCTCAGAGGTGCTGGACCACATCACGCCATTCATCAAGCCCGGCATCACCACCAAGGAGATCGACCAGCTCGCCGCCCAGTGCATGCACAAGCAGGGTTCCGTCTCGGCCACGCTGGGCTACCAGCCCAACGGCTACCCGCCCTACCCGGCCTCGCTGTGCACCTCGGTCAACCATGTGGTGTGCCACGGCATCCCCAACGACAAGCCGCTCAAGAAGGGCGACATCGTCAACGTCGACGTCACCGTCATCAAGGACGGCTGGTATGGCGACACCAGCCGCATGTTCATCATCGGCGAGGCCTCCATCGCCGCCACGCGGCTGGTCAAGCTCACCTACGAGGCCATGTGGCAGGGCATCATGCGGGTCAAGCCCGGGGTGCGCCTGGGTGACATCGGCCATGCCATCCAGCAGTTCGCCGAAAGCCACGGCTTCTCGGTGGTGCGCGAGTTTTGCGGCCACGGCATCGGCCGCACCTTCCACGAAGAGCCGCAGGTGCTGCACTACGGCAAGCCCGGCACACTCGATGAACTCAAGCCCGGCATGACCTTCACCATCGAGCCCATGATCAACCTCGGCCGGCGCGACGTGAAAGAGCACGGCAACGACGGCTGGACCATCGTCACCCGGGACCGCTCGCTTTCCGCGCAGTGGGAGCACACCGTGCTGGTCACCGAGACCGGCTACGAGGTCATGACCCTGTCGGCCGGCAGTCCACCGCCTCCCACTTTCGTCCACGGATGAACACCGCCGTTGCGCCGACATCGCTTGCCGCGCTGCGCGACGACTGGCGCGCCCGCAAGGCCGCCCTGCTGGCGCCGCTGCGCAGCGGCAATTCGACGCGCGGCATCCAAAAGCTGCTGCAGAACCTGGCCCGCGAGGCCGACACCACCTTGCGCGCGCTCTGGCAGACGGCCGGATTCGACAGCACCCTGGCGCTGATTGCCGTGGGCGGCTACGGCCGGGCAGAGTTGTTCCCGGCCTCCGACGTGGACGTGTTGATCCTGCTGCCCGACGGCACAGCCGCCGACCGAGACGCCGACCTGAAGGCCCGTCTGGAAGGCTTCATCGGCCAGTGCTGGGACGTTGGCCTGGAGATCGGCTCCAGCGTGCGCACCGTCACCGAATGCGTGGCCCAGGCCCAAGCCGACGTGACGGTGCAAACCTCATTGCTCGAAACGCGCCTGGTGGTGGGCAGCGCCGCGCTGTTCCGCGAGTTCCACCGGCGTTTTTCGATCACGCTCGACCCACATGCCTTCTTCGTGGCCAAGACGCTCGAGATGCGCCAGCGGCACACCAAGTTCGAGAACACGCCCTATTCGCTGGAGCCCAACTGCAAGGAGTCGCCCGGCGGCCTGCGCGACTTGCAGGTCATCTTGTGGGTGGCCAAGGCGGCCGGCCTGGGCCGCAGCTGGGAGGAGCTGGCACGCAAGGGCCTGGCCACGCCCTTCGAGGCCCGCCAGATCAAGCGCAACGAAGCGCTGCTCAGCCTGATCCGCGCCCGCCTGCACTTGCTGTCGGGCCGCCGCGAAGACCGGCTGGTGTTCGACCTGCAGTCCACGGTGGCCGAGTCCTTCGGCTATGCCAACCACTTCGGCGAAAACGCCCGCCTGATCGAGCGCGCGAGTGAGGCGCTGATGCGGCGCTTTTACTGGGCTGCCAAGGCCGTCAATCAGTTGAACCAGATCCTGCTGCTCAACATCGAGGAGCGGCTGAACCCCAGCCAGCATGCACCCATACCGATCAATGACCGCTTCTCGATCAAGGCCGGCATGGTCGAGGTGGCCTCTGACGACCTGTACCAGCGCCAGCCCGAAGCCATCCTCGAGACCTTCCTGCTGTTCGAAACCACCGTCGGCGCCCAGGGCCTGTCGGCGCGCACCCTGCGGGCCCTGTATAACGCCCGCGGCCTGATGGATAGCGCCTGGCGGCGAGACCCGGTCAACCGCGCCACCTTCCGCGCCATCGTGATGCAGCCGGTCGGCATCACCCACGCCATGCGTCTGATGAACCAGACTTCGGTGCTCGGGCGCTACCTGTGGGTGTTCCGCCGCATCGTGGGGCAGATGCAGCATGACCTGTTCCATGTCTACACGGTGGACCAGCACATCCTGATGGTGCTGCGCAACGCGCGGCGCTTTTTCATCCCCGAGCACTCCCACGAATATCCTTTCTGCTCGCAGCTGGCCGGCGGCTGGGACAAGCCCTGGATTCTCTACATCGCCGCGCTGTTCCACGACATCGCCAAGGGCCGCGGTGGCGACCATTCCGAGCTGGGCGCCAACGAGGTCCGCACCTTCGCCCGCAACCACGACATCGCCAAGGAAGACTGCGCGCTGATCGAGTTCCTGGTGCGCCAACACCTGGCCATGAGCCGCATCGCCCAGAAGGAAGACCTGGGCGACCCCGACGTGATCCAGGCCTTCGCCAAGCGCGTGGGCAACGAGCGCTACCTCACCGCGCTGTACCTGCTGACCGTGGCCGACATCCGCGGCACCAGCCCGAAGGTGTGGAACGCCTGGAAGGGCAAGCTGCTGGAAGACCTGTACCGCGCCACCCTGCGCGTGCTGGGCGGCCGCGCCCCTGATCCGGACGCCGACATCGAGGCGCGCAAGCGCGAGGCCATCGCCCAGATGGGCCTGCTGGCCCTGCCCCATGACGCGCACCGACAGCTGTGGGAAACACTCGATGTGGGCTACTTCATGCGCCACGACGCCGGTGAGATCGCCTGGCACACCCGCCACATCACGCGGTCACAGGCCGGGCTCGACGGGGCGGGCGGCGGGCCCTTGGTGCGCGCGCGGCTGTCGCCGGTGGGCGAAGGCTTGCAAGTCATGGTGTACACACCCGACCAGCCCGACCTGTTCGCGCGGATCTGCGGCTATTTCGACCAATCGGGCTTCAGCATTCTCGATGCCCGCATCCACACCACGCGCGACCGCCACGCGCTCGACACCTTCCAGGTCGTCAGCAACATGCTGCCCGAGCACAACCGGGAGCTGATCAGCATGGCCGAATCGGGCCTGACCCTCACGCTGGAGACGGCCGGCCCGCTGCCAACACCCAGCCGGGGCCGCGTGTCGCGCCGGGTCAAGAGTTTTCCGGTGGCCCCGCGAGTCAGCCTGGCACCGGACGAAAAGGCGCAGCGCTGGCTGCTGTCGATCTCGGCCAGTGACCGCGCGGGCCTGTTGTATTCGGTGGCCAGGGTACTGGCGCAGCATCACATCAACCTGCAATTGGCCAAGGTGTCCACGCTCGGAGAGCGGGTCGAAGACACCTTCCTCGTCGACGGCGCCGAGTTGCAGCAGAACAAGCGGCAAATCGAGATCGAGACCGAGCTGCTACAGGCGCTCGCAGCGTGAAAGGCCGACCTCCTTGACGAAGAACTCCTCACCCAAGTTGCGCAAGCAACTGCTCCTGGCCGTACTCTTTCTGGCTGCCGCCGCGGCGCGAGCCGCAGGCAGCCACCATGCGGTGGACGATGCGGCCATCCTCGAGGAGAGACAGTGCCAGTTCGAAAGCTGGATCGATGCGAGGCCCAAAGGAGAGCGGCTTGCGCACCTGGGCACGAGTTGTCGTGCGGGCGCGGTGGAAGTCGGCCTCGCCGCGGACCGTTCCCGCGTCCCTGGAACCGCCGACGTGCAAGTGGTGGGCCCACAAGTCAAATGGGCAACCCTGCTGAGCGAGAAATGGAGCGCTGGGATCTCGGTGGCAGCGTCATGGCGAACTTTGCCCGTCTCGGGCTTTGCGGGTGCCACGGTGGTGGTTCCAGTAACCTGGCGAGCCAGCGACACGCTCTCGTTCCATGTGAACGTCGGCCAGGACTTTTTGCCCGGCCAGCCGAACCCGGGGCGCTCCGGGATCGCTCTGGAGTGGGCTGCATCCCCGCAATGGTCGATTGCCCTGGAACGTTTTCACGAGAATGACGCCCACTTTGCACGTGCCGGCGCGCGCTGGCAGGCGAGCCCGAACGTGTCGGTGGACATCAGCCGCGCCCACGGGCTTGGCGCGGCGCAACCGTCATGGTGGACGCTCGGGATCAACTGGCTTTTCGAGCGCTGAGAGAAACGACATACGAGTCAGTCGCCCTGCCTGCATCAAAGGTGTTCCCGCCAGCGCAGGACTGCTGATGCCGTGCGTGGCCAGCTAGGAAAACACTGATCTATCGACCGGAAAGGTCATCCGATCGCGGGCTTGAACGTTGGTCGAGCCGGCTTTACCGCAGGCTCGCCACGACCTGGAGGAACTGCTCGCAGATATCGACTTCGAAGCGTAGGCGCAGAGCAGAAAAGGTGCTCAGACGTCGGTCGTGAAGTAAAAATCCGCAATTGTTCCCACCTTCGGCAGGAACCTCGCCACCAGTCGCCTGCCTTTGGCAAAGTTGTGGTCGGGAGAGACCACGAACACTTTCATGCATGTATCGGCGCCATCGACCCGGACCAGAGCCGAGGCAACAGGTGATCCCAGGTGCTTGAGGTGCTCAGGCACATGCAGCAGCACGATGCTGGTAAGCAACTCACCCCCATTGCTCAGCACCACGGCCTCGGCTTTCGCGTAGCAGTGCGAGCAAATCGGCCGCAGAGGCAACCAGACACGGCCACATGCGGTGCACTTTCCGGCGATGAGCTGACCGTTCTCCAGGCCCCGGAAAAACGGTGACTGACCGCCATAGCTCATTCGATAGTGATATGTGTCGACGAGTTCGACTTCAAAGATGTCCGAATTCTGGCTCATTGCGCCCCCAAGACGATAGTGCAGCTTTGCGAGATTCCGGGCCCGCCGATCGCCGAAAAGATGGCGCGCCCTTCGTTGATGGGAACCTGGGTTCCGCCCGCCTGGCCCCGCAACTGCTGAACAACTTCCCCGACCCGGGAAATGCCCGAGCAGCCAGCCACGTGACCGCAACCGATCATTCCGCCCGATGGATTGACTGGGATTTCGCCGGTCTTCTCGGTGACGCCCTCGTCGATCAAGCGCCCACCACCCCCGGGCTCACACAGTCCCAGTTCGGCATAGCTGATCAGTTCAACACCGGTCAGCAGGTCGTGTGTCTCGATGAGATCGAGTTCCTTGCGAGGATCGCGTATACCGGCCATCTTGTACGCACGCTGGGCAGACTGCTGTTGACACACCATGCGTCCGAGGTTTGCGAAATCCGGCATGTAGCTGCGCTCATTAGACGCGCCAACGCCGTCAATCCAGATGGGGTTCTTGCAGATCTCCTTGGCGCGGTCCTCCGATGCGAGGATCAGTGCGGCAGCGCCTTCGCTATAGAGGCAGCAGTCGAACATCTTGATCGGTCCTGCGACGCGGCGCGAATTCATCACGTCGTCGATCGAAAGCTTCATGCCGCTTTGAGCCAGCGGGTTGGCAAGCGCGTTCCCGTGATTCTTGATCGACACCTTGGCCATCTGTTCTTCGGTGGGCCCACCGAACCGATCCATGTGCGCCTGCACGACGAATCCGAAGTTGGCGGCCGCCAGCGGCTCCACCGGCACTTCCCAGTTGGTATCCAGATCCAGCATGATGGCTTTGAGGAACGCGGCAGAGCGCTTTTGCGTTACCGGATCCCACAGGTCCATCCCCTTGCCCGACCCCACCACCAGCGTCACCTCGGACATCCCGGACATGATTTCGATCATGCCCTGACGAACAGCCATCGCACCCGTCACGGCGCCTGCGCTGACGTGGACGGACGATTTTCCCGCCATGCCGATGTAGTCCTGCATCGTGGTACTTGGGCAGCACTGCCGCACCCAGGCCACCATCAAGTCTGAAAGACCCCAGACGACATGATCGACATCCTCCCGGCCGATTCCCGCATCGCGCAATGCGGCGGCAGTCACGTCCAACGCCAGTTCGGCGTATGTCTTGTCCGGGTAGCGCACCCGCCACGGAATCAGGCCTACGCCTACGATGCCAACTCTCAATTCGATCTCCTTGGGTTAAAAAATGGATCTGGCCCTTGCCCTCAGGGGCCGGCCAGCAGGCGGCCGTATCCCGGGATCGCCACCGCATGCCCGGCCATGCGAAGCAACTTCCAAAGCGTGGCGGTGGTCGATGTCAGCACAGGTCGCTGCAACTCCTGCTCCAAGGACTTCACGACCTCGTGGGAATTCATGTTCAGACAACTGAGCAGCAATGCGTCCGCCCCGGGCTTCCAGGCGCGCCTTGCCAGGTCAGTCATCTCGGATGCGCTGGGAGCGGCCAGGGAGAAGCCGTCCTCGATGCCCAGGTTGGCCGCGCCAAGAACTTCGAAACCAACCGCTCGCAAGAACGCCGACTCGGCATGGTCGATCGCGTCTGTATAGGGCGACGCCACGCAGATGGACTTCGCCCCAATGGTGCGCAACGCATCGACGATGGCGCTTACCGCCGAAAAGCAGGGCACCCCGGTGGCCTCGGTCAGTTGTCGCTGCAGGTGAACGTCGTACTCTGGCCCTTGTACGATGCTTGAAGCAGTGCAGCCGTAAGCGATGACCTTCGGCCGGCAATCCGCAAGCCGCCGTGCCGCTGCCACCCCCTCCTCGTGGTCCATGCGCTTGAGCGTCTCTTGCGACACCGGGTTGGCCAGCAACATGCGGGTCGTATGCAAGGACACGCCGCCAGGAATGACGCGGTTGTACCAAGCCTCAACCACCGTGTTAACGCTCGGCAAAATCACACCCAGCCGGGTGCCAGGCGCCACCGTTTGAACTACAGATTGTGAATTTGACATGGCGCTAGCCGATCAGGACATGGTCAGGCCGCCGCTGACGCTCACAGCCTGCCCCGTGATGAATGACGCCTCGGTCGAACCAAGGAAGACCGCGGTGGCGGCGACCTCCTCCGGCCGGGCAAGACGCCGCAAGGCAGTGGCCCGGATCATGGCATTTCCGATCTTGCCGCCAAACTCATCACTGCTAACCAGATCATCCCAAAGGCTGGTCTCGGTCGGGCCGGGGCACACCACGTTGACCAGCACCTTGTGACGCGCATACTCGCGCGCAATGGACTTGGCGAACGCAATGATCGCGCCACGGCAGGCCGCCGACACCGACTCGCCGCTCGTGCCGACCTTGCCCGAATCGGAGCCGACCAGAACAATCTGTCCGCCACCATTGGAGATCAAGTGGGGCAACACCGCACGAATATTGTGAATGGTGCTGCGAAGCTCGATATCGATGGTCGTTTCGACAGTTGCATCGTCTGTTTCAAGAAAGGGCTTGATGCGCAGCGCCGTCCCGATTGTGCTGAGAAACACATCGAGCTTTCCAAAATGGGCAACCGTCTCGGCCACCACGCGCTGGGCATCGTCGCGCGCTGTGAGGTCGCCCTTGACCAGCAACACACGGTCGCTGCCGTAGTGGTCGGCCAACGCCTGCAGTTCGCGCGGCGCGGTCCGGTAATGCAGTCCCGCCTTGGCGCCGCGTTCAAGCAGCAACCTGGCAATCTGCACTCCGATGCCACCCGACGCGCCCGCGACCAAGGCTACGCGGCCTTCATAGTTTCCCGACATATCTTCTCCTTTTGAGCAATGCTTTGATGATCCGTTTCGTTCGAAGACGAAGGGACCACGGAACGGCCATACCTTGTTCAGCGCGGATCAGGCCGCCTTGACTTGTGAACGGTCCCAGGTGGCCGAGGTGAACGGAGTGCTCCTTAGCACATGCTTTTGAACTTTATTGGTCGGCGTCTTCGGAAGTTCCTGCACAAACTCGACGTACCGCGGAATCGAATACCGCGGCAGACGTTGCGCCGCATGCTCGATCAGAGTCGCAGGATCCATGGCGGCGCCCTCCTTGAGGACCACCACGACCTTCAGGTCGTCCCCGCCAATCTCTCCAGGCACCGCAATTGCCGCCACTTCCGCAACGCAAGGCAACTGCGCGATCACGGACTCGACCTCAAATGCGGAGATATTCTCACCGCGGACACGGACAGCGTCCTTGACACGGCCCTTGAAGTACAGATAGCCGTCCGCGTCCATCACGGCAGCATCGCCCGTGTGGAACCACAACTGCTGCCAGGCCGCCGCGGTGGCAGCCGGATCGCCGTCGTAACCCATCATCATCGAAGAGGGCTCGTCGCCGCGCACCAGGATCTCGCCTTGCGTCCCGGCGGGAACAGCCTGGCAGTATTCATCGCCGATACGGATCTGGAAGCCGGGTATCGGGCAACCCACGCTGTCGATCCGGTCAGTTTGGTGTGGCAAATAACACGGAACGTTGGCTTCGGTCGAGCCGTACCCGGTACGCAGGGTGATGCCGAACTGACTTTGAAACTTCTGGAAATCTTCGGCCGATCCGCCAATCCCCCAAGCGACCCGGATCTTCGAGCCGGCTGCGTCCTCCCGGGTGGTGGACTTGCGCAGGATATGGATGATCTCGCCAATGAAGTACATCGCCGTGCAGCCATGCTCGCGAGCCTCGGGCCAGAACCGCGATGCCGAGAATTTTTCGGTCAGCACCATGCGGGCACCATGAATCAGCACCGGAAGCGTGATCATGGCCTGCGCTGTGTTGTGAAACAGCGGGAAGAAGTTGTAGTAGATGTCGTCGGGCTCCAGGCCCATGTCGGCACTGAGGTTGCGCCCCAGGACGTACTGCGCCGAGTGCGGCAGCAGCACCCCCTTGGACGGACCGGTCGTTCCCGAGGTATTCATGACCGCGCCGATGTCGGCGCCATGAATACCGGCGGCTGATTCCGGCATCTGCTCGGGTGCGGCAGTGAACAGGTCATGGTAGTTGCGCGACTTCAACCCCGCAACGTCGCAGCTTCCCAGCGTGAGCAAAGCAGGTGGATTGGCCAGCGTCCGCATCGCCGTCGTCACTTCGGCGAGAAACTCCGGTTCGCAAATAACAAAGTCCACCGGAGCGCGTTTGAGAACATGCTCGATCTGGGGAGACCGGTACTGCGGATTGAGGGGGACCTGGATCGCTCCGATTCGGCCAAGGCCAAACCAAAGGTCCAGGAACTCCAGCCGATTTCGCATGATCAGGGCGACACGGGATCCCTTCTTGGCTCCCAAGGCTGCCAACGCATTGCCAGCTTTGCTGGCGCGCGCGCTCGCCTCGGCATAACTGACCCATCGGCCTGACACATGGACGAAGGGACGCGAGGGACAGGCCTGCGCCTGCATAGCGAGGAGCTTGGCAGGAACACGATCGGCCAGAGGCAACGCATCGTTGGCAGGATCGCCGATCCCGGCACCTGAGAATCCGAAACGATGCGGTGTCATGTCTTGTATCTTGGTTCTGTCGAAGAGGGCGGGCCGTATTTCGCCGAGTCAGTCAGCGGCCATCAGCCGGGCAGCTTCGCCGAAGGAAACTGCGGCGTGCGCTTGTTCTGGAACGCATCCAAGCCCTCCTTCGCGTCGGCGCCGAGAAACGTCAGCATCTCCAGAGCCAGCGAGTTGTCGAAGATGGGCGTGGCCGCGCGAAGCCAGCCATTGAGCGACTTCTTCGTGGAACGGATCGCCGTCTGGCTGCCCCTTGCCAGATTCGCCGCGATCTGCAACGAACGCTGCAGCACTTGCGCACGGGGCAATGCGAACGTCACCAGTCCGATCCGCTCAGCCTCCTTTCCGTCGATCAGCTCTGCGGTCATCAGGTAGTACTTCGCCTTGGCCATACCGCACAGCAGCGGCCAGATCAGGGCCGCATGATCACCTGCCGAGATGCCAAGCCGGGCGTGCCCGTCGGTGATCTTGGCTTCTTCGGCCATCACGCTGACATCCGCCAGGAGAGCCACGGCCAACCCCGCGCCGACCGCGGCACCATTGATCGCGGAAATGATGGGCTTGTCGAAGGACAGCATGTTGTAGACGATGTCGCTCACCTCGGTCATCACGTCGGCAACGGCTTGTGGATTTCCGACCAGACCGGCAACCCAATCGATATCGCCACCGGCGGAAAAGGCGCGGTCGCCCGCGCCAGTCACGACCACCACCTTCACGGCCGAGTCGTCCTGGATCACCTGCCACACTTTGGACAGTTCCCAGTGCAGGCGCGCGTTGGTGGCGTTCATCACCTCGGGGCGATTCAGGACGGCCAGCATCACACCGTCGGCCTGCGGCTCAAACCGAATGAATTGGAAGTCTTCGTACTTCATGATTTCTAGCCTCTTTCAATGTTTGTCTGTGAACCGGGAAACCTTCTGGCAGGACGCCAGACAGCGTCAACGCCGGTTCGTCAATTGTTCCGTACATTGGCACCTTCGTAGCGTCCGTCATTTTCGTGCGCCGCGCCCAAAACACGCTCCTGACAGGCCGAATCGCTGGCCTGCCAACGCAGGGCGCTCAACGCGTACTGGCGTAGGCGGCATGTCGCCCTGCCAGGCGGCCCGATGCAAAGGCCCACATCAGGTGGTGGCCGTGCCCTTCGAGCAGCAACCCGCCCTGGCCGTTGGATCCGGCGGCGAACAGCCCTGGGATGGGTGCACCGTTGGAGTCCAGGACCTCCAAACGCAAGGACACATCGAGACCACCGTTGGTGAAGACGACGTAGGCCTTTGCTGGGCCCAGTGCATACAGGGGGCCATCCGTCACCTGGCTCACCGCCTTGTCGCCGCTACCGGCCGCGGCCATGCTATCGGCGAGCGTACGCACATCGACGCGCAACTTCGCAGCCAGCTCGGCCACAGTGGCGCCTTCATGGAAGATGTCTGCCCGCGTGCGCCGATAGTCGTCGAGGTAGGCATAGGCGACCCCCGGCGCGGTGGACACGTAGTTGGGCCAGCTGGTAAAGAGCTTTGCCGTCCGCACGTCGAACACGATGTAGGCCATGCTGTCAGGCAGCGCGGCCACCGCGTCATGGACGTTGCGCCCGGCAAGGTCGATCAGCCGTCCCGCAGTGTCGACGAGGGCCGCGCCCGCGCGGAAGATCGCCGCCTCGGGGGCTAACGACGTCGTGACAAAGCGCATCAGCACCGGCCGAAGCAGCGATGGCGGCACATGTCGGTAAGCCCAGGCCATCAGTCCGGTCACCAGCGGATGCGGAGGCAAACGCTGCAGCCAATGCGGTTTGGCCGGCGGCACGAAACGCAGGAACGGGCCGCGCAGATGGTCTCCATTGCGCACCACGCCGCCGGCGGCCAGGCCCAGCAGGATGCCGTCGCCGGTACTTGCAGGGTTCATCGCATCCACAGTGGCCAGCGGCGCCGTGGCGTAGTGCGTCTTCAAAGCCGGGCTGCCCGCGAAATCGCCCGCGGCAAGAACCACGCCGCCCCTGGCCTTCCAGGCGACTGCGCCCCTGCCCGTGCGCGTTGCAACCACACCGGTGACCCGGCCTTGCTCGACCAGCAGCGAATCCACGCGTGTCTCGAGCTCGATGCGCACGCCGAGCTTGCGGCACAGGCGGCCCAGATGGTGGGGAAATGCCTTTGAGTTGGGCAGGATGTTGTGCATGCGCGGCCGCCGATGCGGCGGCTCGGGCGTAGGGCCGACGAAGCGCAGTCCGCTCGAGAGCAACCAGGCGAACGTCTCGGGTGCGTGGTCCGCGAGGACGCGGCCCAGGGCACGGTTGTCGCGAACGACATCGGCGCCGCAGAACAAGCCAAGGTCCTCCCAGTGGTCGTGCGGAGAGTCCTGAATCCCCTCGCGCCGCTGGTGCGGCGTATTGGACGCGCTCACTGAGCCGACGGACCACGCCGTCGTGCCGCCCAGTGCCGGGCATTTTTCGAACAGGACGACCCGGCGCCCGAGTGCCGCAGCGGTGCTGGCAGCAGCCAGGCCCGAGCCGCCGCCTCCGATGACGATCACATCGACATCCTCGACAGTGCAGCCGGGCGGCACTGCGCTGGCGATGCGCCCACCGAGCAGCTCGTGCGGAATGCCCGGCTGCCCGTCCACCAGACCAGGCCCGCAGACTGGCACCTGCGTCATTCTGGCTTGATCCCAGTCTCCTGGGCCAGCTTGCGCCAGGCGGCGATCTGGTCCACGACGTAGGGAGCGAAAGCCTCGGGGCCCATCGTGGAGACATCGAAGCCCATGGTGGCCAGCTTGTCCTGCACCTCGCGTTGCGCCAGCGTATCGTTCCATGCGGTGGCGATACGCGAGATCGTGGCGGCTGGCGTATTGCGCGAGACGAACAAGCCATTCCATGCCGATACGTCAAATCCCTTGAGCACTTCGTCCACCGTCCGAACGCCGGGAAGCAGCGCCGAAGGCTGGGCCATGGTGACCGCGAGCACCCGTGCCTTGCCCGCGCGAACGTGAGGGATGGCGGTCGCGTAATCGGCGATCTGCAGTTGCACCTGGTTTGCCAGCATATCGATCATCGCCTGCGGGCTCGACTTGTACGGAACGCTGAGGATGTCAACCCCCGCGCGCTTCTTGAACATCTCCATCGCCATCAGCGAGCTGCTGTTGGGCGTCGCGTAGGCGAGCTTGCCAGGATTGGCTTTCGCGTAGGCGATGAGTTCGGGCACGTTGTTCACGGGGATGCTGGGATGACTCACCAGCATGAAGGGCAACGATCCGGATCGGGCGACCGGAACCAGGTCCCTTATCGGGTCGTACGGCAAGGACTTGTAG
Organism: Comamonadaceae bacterium; assembly: GCA_947476465.1. Lineage (GTDB taxonomy): Bacteria > Pseudomonadota > Gammaproteobacteria > Burkholderiales > Burkholderiaceae_C > Ramlibacter. The sequence goes on from CANJQN010000003.1 coordinate 124,774, forward strand.
AGGCTGGGGTTGATCGCAATGGAACTGCTTCCGCCCAGCAGCACGGTCAGCCCATCGGGCGGCGATTTGGCCAGCGCCTCGGCGCCGATGACGCCATTGGCGCCCGGGCGGTTATCGATGAGGACCGTCATGCCCAGCCGCTCCGAAAACTGCGGAACCACGATTCGCGCGAAGTTGTCGGTGTAGCTGCCGGTCGCGAAGGGAATGATCAGGCGCAGCGGCGCTGTGGATTGCGCGCGAGTGTCGGACACGCCAGCAGTGAACGCCAGAAGGAGTGCGCCCAGCTTCACTCCCGAGCGGATTACGGACCGTCGCGTTTGGGTACCGCTATGACGCTCGAATGCATCAGGAAAGAAAGCCATGGTGTCTCCTTTGTAGTGATTCTTACTGCCGTCAGGGAATGATACGTTCGCCACGAAGCTGCGCAAGCAGGCCAAGCAGGCACCCGCTGGTATCGCTCACTTGCGAAAAGCCGGTGGCACGCAGACGCAGGTCGCTACTAAAGCTATCCCAGCCGTTGTGGAAGGTGTCGGCGTAGGCCCAGGAGGCGACCGCGGAGAAGGGATTGGGCTGCAGGCCGTGCCGCTCAACCAAGGCGTTCCACAGGGGATCCTTATCCCGCATAAAGTCCCGCAGCCGCATTGGAAACACGGGCCCGGGCTCCAAGCCGAAGAAGGCGGCGATCTCCGGCCACAGCCGTTCCCAACGGAACAGGTCGCCGTTGCTCACGTTGAATGCCTGGTTGGCGCAGCTGTCGTGGGTGGCCGTCCATACGGCGGCCTTGGCCAGCAGCCGCACATCGCAGCCCTGCCGCAGCGACTTGAAGCCCGCTTCCGTGCCAGGAAACCACAGAGGCATGCCGAGCTCGCGGCAGATGCTGCCCCAGACACCGATGATCTGCACCAGGTTGCCGGAATAGCCAAGCGTGATGCCCATGATCGGGCCGGGGCGCAGGGTCGACCACGACCAGCCGGACTGGGCACAGCGCTCGCGCAACAGATCCTCCTGCGCGTAATAGGATAGCGTGATCGGCAGGCGCGGATCGGTCTCCCGCGCTGGCGTGCGGAAGGGGCCGACCAGCGTCCCGTAGGCTTTCATCCCATGCATCACCATCACATGTTGCAGGCCCGGCGAGCTTGCGGCCAATGCGTCGAGCACGTTGGTCAGCATCGCATTGTTCAGACGCACTTCTTCCGACGGCTGCGGATGGTCCTGCCGCGCACAGTAGAACAAGTGGGTGATGCCGCGGTGTTGCGCGAGCAACTGACGGCATGCCTCAGGATCAGAGGCGTCTAGCCGCATGTGCTGCACACGATCAGCCAGGGACACGCGAGCCGGTGGCGCGCTGCGCGCCACCGACAGCACATCCCAGTTTGGCCGACCCGCGAGTTCAGTGGCGAGATGCCGCCCAGAAACCCCAAGGCCACCGACGATAAGAGCCTTGTGGCTCGCCTGCGCCACGGATCATTCGCCTTCGATCTTGTTGTGCCGGATCAGGTCGCCCCAGAGGTCCCATTCGCTCTTCATGAACGCGGCGAACTCCTGGGGCGTGTTCGGCTTGGCGGCCTCCAGGCCCAAGCCGATCAGCCTGTCCTTGAGTTCCTGGGTGTTGAGCACGCGATTGACAGCCCGGCTGAGCGTCTCGATGCGGTCGGCCGGCGTGCCGCGCGGTGCAGCCAGACCGATCCAGAAGTCGGTCGAGTACTTGGGAATGGTCTCGGCCATGGTCGGCACGTCAGGCAGCAAGGGCGAGCGCTGTTCCGCCGTCACGCCGATCGCCCGCACCTTGCCAGCCTTGATCTGCGGGATCGCTGTGCTCAGCACGTCGAACATCATCGAGATGCGCCCGCCGATCACGTCCACCAGGGCGGGACCGGCGCCCTTGTAGGGAACGTGCAGCAACTTCACACCCGTCATCTTCATCAGCAGCTCGCCTGATAGGTGCGTGCCGCCGCCGATGCCCGAACTGCCGAAGCTGAGTTTGCCCGGATTCGCGCGCGCATACGCGAGCAGCTCCTGGGTGTCCCGAAAGGGCATGGAGGGATTGACGATCAGGATGTACTTGAGCAACGCCGTGCGGCCGATTGGCGCGAAGTCACGGAACGGATCGTAGGGATGGTTCTTGTACAGCTGCGGATTGATCACCATCGACTGGGGCGCATAGGCCAGCGTGTAACCATCCGGCGGGGATTTCGCAGCCAGCGACAGACCCAAAGCCGTCGCCGCCCCGGGCTTGTTGTCCACGAGCACCTGCTGGCCAAGCTCTTTGCTCAGGTACGAGGCAAGGATGCGCATGGTCTGGTCGCCCGCCCCGCCAGGCGCATATGGCGTGATCACGGTGATCGTGCGGTTCGGGAAATCCGACTGGGCGAACGCCGTGCCGGCCACCATGCTTGCGCCGGCCATGCCCAGAACGGTTCTGCGACGCAAGGGGCGGGTTCTTTCCGCGGGCTCGGGGGGCATCTCGTGTCTCCTATTGTTTTGAAAGAAGCGTGGTCACATGAACGCCGGCATGTGCCCCATGGCCCTGGATCAGAGCGACCTCGGGCTCGCGCACGATCCCGTCGCCCTTGCCGGCGCGCAGGCGGCGCACCGCCTCCGTCAACATGAACAGGCCGCCGGGTTTGCCGGAGTGGCAGTACGACATCAGACCGCCATGGGTGTTGACCGGGAGGGATCCGCCGGGGCGGGTGTTCCCATCGGCCACGAAGGCGCCGGCCTCGCCGCGGGGGCACAACCCCAGGTCTTCGAGCATCACCAGCACGTTGATGCTAAAGCAGTCGTAGAGGTAGGCCAGGTCGATATTCTTGACCGACATCTTGCTCTGCTTGAGCGCGGGCGCCAGCGAGTGGTCGCAGCCATAGCTCACGAAGGAGCCCTGGAACGAAACGCTGTCGTGCACCATGCCGGTTCCCACCCCATGGCTGCTGCCCATGCCGCTCACGTGGATGCCTTTGAGGCCCCGCGCTCTCGCCTCGCTCTCGCGCATCATCAGCAAGGCTGCGGCGCCGTCGGACACCAGCGAGCAATCGAGCATGTGCAGCGGTGTGGAGATCATCTTGGAGGCCGTCACGTCGGCAATGGTGATCGGGGTGCGCTTGAGCGCGCGCGGATTGAGGCAAGCCCAGTCCCGCGTCGAGACCGCGACCGCCGACAACTGATCGCGGGTGGTCCCGCGTTCGTGCATGAACCGGCGCGCCGTGAATGCGTAGCGCGAGGGGATCACGGGGCCATACGCGGACTCAAACTCGCGTTCGAAGTTCATGGCATAGGCCTGCACCGCGTTGTCGCGCCCATCCGCGCTCGCGAGGTTGTCGCCGCAGGCCAGGAGCACGACATTGCACAGTCCGCCCGAGATCATCGCCGCGCCATAGTGCACGCCAAGTCCCCCGGCGACGGAGGAGCCGCCGGTCATGGTGTCGGCCACCCGCAGGTCGCACGAAAGGCCCATGTACTGCGCCAGCTGCACCGCGTGGCGGTTGTGGTAGCGCACATACGAGTCGGTGGTGATCACACCATCGATGTCGTTCTTGCCGAGATTTGCGTCCTTGAGCGCCCCGACGGCGGCGTCCGCGCACAGCGAAAGCGAAGTCGAGCCGGCAACGAAACCCAGCTCACTTTCCCCGATGCCGACGATCACTATGGGTTCTGCGGACATTAGTCAGCCCTCCCGGCGGTGGCGGCGTCTGGCTCGAAACCCAGCACCCAGTCGTCGTCCGGAAACTTCAGTGGCTTGGCATGCACCGGCATGTCCAGGCGAAGCTGGCTCTCGTCGGCCACCAGGATGCGCGCCATCAGCTGCACGCCCTCGGGCAGCCGCACCATACCCACCACATAGGGCGCGTGCCTGGCAAATTCAGGAGAAGGCGCGCGATGCACGGTCGAATAAGTATGCAACGCACCGGTACCGGCAGCGTCGATCCAGCCGAGGTTCGTAGACAAGCAATGCCGACAGCGGCCCTGCGGGAAATCCTGGCAGCGGCCGCAATCGGAGCAGCGCTGTAACCGGACCACCCCCTTCGACAGGCCATCCCAATACGGTTTTGAATAGCCCGTCGCGAGCTTGGCACCATAGGCCATCGATCAGTCTCCCTCTATGTTCTAAAATGCTGGGTAAAAGGTCTTACCAACATACTAATATGCACACAAATCCCGCCGACGTCAAGCTGCCCCACGGCGCGTTGCATGGCGTTCGCATCCTCGATCTTTCGCAGATCGCGGCGGGGCCCTACTGCACGTCCATGCTGGGAGATTTCGGCGCCACCGTCATCAAGGTCGAACCGCCGGAAGGCGATGCACTGCGCGCCTTCGACGCCGTCTTTTCAGCCGGCGAGAGCGCCTATTTCTTCGGCGTGAACCGAAGCAAGCGCGACATCGCCCTTGACATCAAGACGCCCGCGGGGAAGGAAGTGCTGCACAGGTTGCTCGCCGAAGCGGACGTCGTGGTGCTGTCGATGCGGCCCAGCGCTGTCGCGCGGCTCGGCCTGTGCTACGAAGATCTCGCGCCGCGTTATCCACGCCTGGTGTACTGCCTGATCACCGCGTTCGGAGAAACTGGCCCGCGCGCCGAACAGCCCGGCATGGACATCATTGCGCAGGCGCTGGGCGGCATCATGGGCCTGACCGGCGAAGTGGGCGGCTCGCCGCTCAAGGCCGGCGTTCCAGTGGGCGATTTCCTGGGCTCCTTCCTGGCCTGCCTGGGTATCACGCTGGCGCTGCGCGTGCGAGATCGTGATGGCGTGGGTCAGAAGGTGTCGATCAACCTGCTGGACGGGCAGGTGTCGCTGCTGGCGAACTACGTGGCTGCCTACGGCCGCACGCATGCCCTGGTGCGCCCGGTGGGCGGCGGCCATCCGCAGATTGTTCCGTACCAGGTGTTCGAAGCGGCCGACGGGCCCTTCGTGGTCGCCTGCCTCACCGAGCGCTTCTGGCTGCTGCTATGCGACGCCATCGGCCGTGCCGACTTGAAGGAGCATGCGCAGTTCAAGACCAATCCACTGCGTGTGCGCAACCGGGAGATCCTGGTGCCCCTGCTGGCCGAGATTTTCCGTACCCGCGAACGCGAGTACTGGATCGCTCAGTTGGGCGCTCTGGACGTACCCGTCTCGCCCATCAATCGGCTCGAGGAAGTCATGGTCGATCCCCAGGTCCTGCACAACGGCATGATGCTGGAGCTGGAGCATCCCCGCCATGGTGCGGTGCATACCGTCAGCAACCCGGTGCACCTTGCGACCACCCCAGCCGCGCCGCACGGTTACCCGCCGGGGCTCGGGCAGCACACCGATGCGATTCTCAAGGAACTCGGCTACGCCGCGGAGGCGATCGCTGCACTGAGAGGCGCCGGCACGGTGCGTTGAGGGGGCAACCCTGCCGGTGTCTACCCGGCGGGTTCGGCGGTACGCCGGGTCGTTATGCCCGCTCGAAAATCGCGGCGATGCCCTGACCGCCTCCTATGCACATGGTCTCCAGTGCATAACGCCCACCGCGCCGGCGCAATTCATGCAGCATCGAAGTCATGATGCGAACGCCGGTCGCGCCGACCGGGTGACCGAGTGAGATTCCCGAACCGTTCACGTTCAGTTTGTCGTCCAGGGCAGCCAGGTCTGTTCCGAAGCCTTTGACGCAGGCCAGTACCTGGCACGCGAACGCCTCGTTGATTTCGATCAAGTCCATGTTTTCAAGCGAAAGACCCGTGCGCGCCAACAGTTTGTTCACTGCGGGCACAGGCCCGATACCCATGCGTGATGGCTCGCAGCCCGCCGCCGCCCAACCCTTAAACCAGGCGACTGGCTCGAGCCCGAGCGCTTCCAGCCGGTCTTCCGCAACGACCAGGCAAGCGGCTGCGGCATCGTTCTGTTGGCAGGCATTGCCGGCGGTCACAACGCCGTCGCGCACGATGGGCCGCAGCTTTGCCAAGGATGCCGGGGAAACATCGGTGCGCACGCCCTCATCGCGGTCGACCGAGACCGGATCGCCCTTGCGCTGCGGAACGGCGACTGGAACGACTTCAGCGGTGAAACGGCCGTCGGCCCAGGCAGCTGCGGCGCGTTGATGGCTGCGTGCCGCATAGGCGTCGGCCTCTTCACGGGAGATGGACCAGTCACGCGCAAGGTTCTCTGCCGTCTCGATCATCCCGCTGATGGGGCCGAAACGTGATTCAGGCTGCGAACGCTCACGCCCGCGCTCAAGCCGATCATGGAGTGTCACTGAACCAGCACGGCTTCCCCAGCGCATGCTGGTGGTGTAGTACTCCACATTGCTCATGCTTTCCACACCACCCGCCATGACGATGTCAGCGGCGCCAGACTGCACCATCATGGCCGCAGTGGCGACGGCCTGCAGCCCACCGCCACATCGTCGGTCAAGTTGCATGCCAGCCACTTCGATCGGGAAACCGGCTTCCAGGGCGATCCAGCGACCCGTGCAGGGTGTTTCACCGTTCATGTAGCTCTGCGAAAAGATGACCTCGTCGAGCAAGGCGGGATCAAGCCCAGCTCGCGTGACCACGGCGCGCGCGATGGCAGCGCCCAGCGCTTCGACGGGAATGGACTTCAGTGCCCCGCCATAGGAACCCACCGGTGTACGCAGGGGTGAAACGATTGCGGCCCTTCTCATCAGCGACTCCTCATTTAATGTCGTTGAACCTACGATAACGCATCTGGCAATCAACACTGGCCCGCAGCGAATTGCGTGCGCGTATAAACCCGAGGAAGTCTCAGCGCAAATAAACGCAATGATCGCTACGTTTTTTCAAATACAAAGATGAACACCTATCCTGCAGCCATGAGAGGCACCACTGAAGTCCTCTGCGCCTTCGTCCTCGACGGCCGCTACGAGAATTTTCCACCGGCCGTGGTCAAGGAGGCCAAGCACCACATCCTCGACGTTTTCGGGGCGATGCTGGGCGGCATCGACGAGCCGGCGTCGAAGATCGCGGCCGAGTTCGCCCGCAACAGCGGCGGCACTGAGGAGGCGGGCGTGATCGGCGCCGGCTTTCGCAGCTCGGTCGTCAATGCGGCCTTCGTCAACGGCATATCCGGCCATGCGCTGGAGATCGAAGCGGTGGGCCGCGCGCCCGGCAGCGACACGCTCACCCTGGTTGCCGCCGCGCTGTCCCTGGCCGAGAAATACAAGCTCAGCGGCAAGCAGGTGATCGAATACGTGGTGCTGGCCGAAGAGTTCCAGGGCCGGCTGGGGCTGGCCGCGCCGGGCGGTTCGGGCCGCGGCCATTGCGGCTTGAACCTGTATGCGCCGCCGGCGATTGCCGCGGCCTGCGGCCGGGTGATGGGGATGGACCTGATGCAAACGCGCATGGCGGTCGGCCTGGCGCTGTCGCGCGCTTCAGGCTATTACCGCCACACCGGGACGATGGCCCACACGCACGAGTCCGGGCTGGCGTGCCGGGGCGGCATCGAGGCCGCGATGCTCGCAACCTCGGGCATGACCGCCGACGCCAGTCTGCTCGAGGGCAAGGGCGGCTTCGTCGATCTGATGTGCGCCTGGGACCGCGGCAACGACCTGGACGTCGCCACCGCGAACCTGGGCGATCCGTACTACCTCGTGTCCCCGGGCCTGAGCGTCAAGAAATACGGCTGCTGCTTCCTGGCCCACCGGCCGATGGATGCGCTCATGCACTTGATGGCGCATCACAAGCTCAGTGAGTCGGACGTGGCCGCGGTCACGGTCGAGGTGAACGCCTTGACGGCGCGCATCATGAAGTGCGCCGATCCGCAGGACGGCGACCAGGCGAAGTTCAGCATGGAGCATGCGCTGGCTGCCGTGCTGGCTGACGGCAAGGTCCAGATGCCCTACGTGTTGCCTTTCAGTGACGCGGGCGCGCTCGATCCGCGCTATGTGCGCGCGCGATCACGGGTCAAGATGGTGGTGCGCGATGATCTGCCGCCCGGCCTGGCCACCGGGGCCGCGCCACCGGTGACGGTACGCTTGAAGAGCGGCGCGACCTTGACTGAGACGGCGGTGGGACTGTTTCGCGGCAGCCCGGAGAACCCACTCGACGACGACGAGCTGCTCGATCGCTATCACACCTGCGCGGCCCACACGCTGTCGCCCGCGGCCGTGGAACGCACAAGCGAGATTTTGCTGAACCTCGAACAGTGTTCCGACCTGAGCGAACTCATGCGCATCGGCACTTTCGGCCGCTAGTAGCACCGGTCGTCCCGCTGCGGCAGACCCCAGCGCAATCGCCTGTATCGACTGTTGAGCTCGCCGTCGCGGGCGGCAGATATGACAGTGCCCACAGGCTTACCGCATTGCCGCGCCGCCGATGGCTCCCTAGAGTGCGTGCTGGCACTACCTACAGGGAGTATTTGATGAATCGCCAGCCGCCGCATGCCGTCGCACCCACCCTGGTGCCCGGCGCCATCGCTCGTCGGGCTGGCACACCTTTCGCGCTGGAGTGGGCGCCGCCGCTGCGGCTGCTGATTGAAGAGCCGCCCTCCCCCGACCCCGACCCCGTGTCCCTGGGCCTGTGCCGCCGCCACCGCGCCTTCAGCGACCGCATCGCCAGCGCCCAACAGGGAGGTGTGCTGCTGGTGCAGGGCCTGGACGAGACGCGCCTGCTGGACTCACTGGCGCTAGACGCGGCCGGCCCTACCCTGCTCCATGCGCAATCGGTGCATCTGCTGGCCCGGCTGGTGCGCGACCATCGTTGGCAGCCGCTGGTGCGCCGCGCCGGCACCTTCCAGGCGGCGTTCGTCGTTCCCCATCGCTCGCCGCTGCACAGCCTGGCCGACACGCGGGGCGCACGGTTCCTGATGCCGCCACGGCAAGCCAATGCCGCCAGCCTCGCCTGTGCGGCGCTGCGGCGCGCGGGCATCGATGCGCCTCGGGTGCACCATCTGAGCTACGCGCAGGCGGTGCTGGCCATGGTTGCGTCGGGTGCGTACGACGTGGCCGTGGCCGACCTGCGCGACCTGCCCGAGGGCTGGGGCCGCGTGCTCGCCCTCACGCCGCCAGTGGCCGACGCCTGCCTGGCGGCTTCGCCCGAGGTGGCGCCCGATCTCGCGCAGGCGGTGGTCGAGTGCCTGCTGGCCCCGCGCGACGAGGCGCCAGAGCCGCAGCACTGGGTGCGTGCCAGCACAGACGAGTACCTGGCACTGCTGGAGGACTGAGAAATCCGGGCAGCGCCGGTGACCGAAATCGGCCCTGATCGTGGGCCTAGTCGTCCTGCCCCGCATCCAGCCCGGGGAACAACACCTCGGTGAAGCCAAAGCGCGTGAAATCGCGCACCCGCATCGGGTACAGCTTGCCGATGAGGTGGTCGCATTCATGCTGCACCACCCGGGCATGAAAGCCCTCGACCGTGCGGTCGATCGGATCGCCATAGGGGTCGAACCCGGTGTAGCGAATGCGGTGCCAGCGCGGCACCACGGCGCGCAGGCCGGGCACCGACAGGCAGCCTTCCCAGCCCTCTTGCTCTTCGTCGCCCAGCGGCGTGATCACGGGGTTGATCAGCACGGTGCGTGGCACCACCGGTGCATCGGGGTAGCGCGGGTTCACCGCATCGCCGCCGAAGATCACCACCTGCAGGTCGACGCCGATCTGCGGCGCCGCCAGCCCCGCACCATCGGCTGCCGCCATGGTCTGGGCCAGGTCGCCGATGAGCAGGTGCAGCGCATCGGTGTCGAACTCGGTCACGGGCTGGGCCACGCGCAAAAGGCGCTCATCGCCCATCTTGAGGATCTGTCGAACGGTCATGGTGCGCATCATAGGTTCGCGCGGGGTCATGTCGTCAGCTGGGCCCAAACCTTGTCCAGGCGCTTGACGCTCACTGGCTGCGGCGTGCGCAGCTCTTGCGCGAAAAAGCTCACCCTCAGCTCCTCCAGCAGCCAGCGGAACTCCAACATGCGCTCATCGACCGCGCCCTTGCGCTCTGCCACCAGGCGCCAGTAGCGCTGCTCCTGCAGCTTGAGCTCGGCCAGGCGAGTCGCATCGCGGGCCGGGTCTGCGCGCAGCTTGTCCAGGCGCAGCACGATGGCCTTGAGGTAGCGCGCGCAGTGCTGCAGCGCGAGCCACGGCGTGTCCTTCAGGAAGCGCTTGGGCACCAGGCGCTGCAGTTGCTGCGTGGCGTCTTGCGTGGCCTCGGGGGCGTTCTTGGTGTCCTTGACCTTGCGCGTGGCGCTCGCGTACTCGGCCAGCACGATGGCGGCCAGGCGCGCCACCTCGTTGGCGATCAGGGTCAGCCGCCCGCGGCCCTCGTCGACGCGGCGCTTGAAGGCGGGCTCGTCGGCGGGCAGCGGCTCTTGCAGGAAGGCCCGGTCCAGGGCGACGTCGATCACCTGCTCGCGCAATTCGTCCAGCGTGCCCAGGGGCATGTAGGCCACGGCCATTTTCTGCAGGTCGGGGATGTTCTTTTCCAGGTACTTGAGGGCGTCGCGAATCTGCAGCGCGAAGAGGCGGCGCAGGCCGGCGCGGTGCTTGGCGGCCGCCACGTCGGGCTCGTCGAACACCTCGATGGTGACCGCGTCGCCCAGGTCGACCAGGGCCGGAAAACCGATCAGGCTGGTGCCGCCCTTGCGGATTTCCATCAGCTCGGGCAGCTCGCCGAATGACCAGCTGGTGTAGCGCTGGCCCGGTTGCACGGCCGGTGCGCTGGCGGCTGCGGGGCGGCTGGCCTGCGCACCCTGCGTCGCGGTCGCCCCCGGCGAAGCGACGGCGTTGGGCTCACGCGAGGGCGGTGCCGCTGGGGCCTTGAGCGTCGCCAGCGCCTGAAACGCACCGCGCGCCTTGGCGCCCCATTCGGCCTTGAGCGCACCCAGGTTGCGGCCCATGCCCAGCTGGCGGCCATGTTCATCCACCACAAGGATGTTCATGAACAGGTGGGCGGGCACCATGTCGAGCTTGAAATCCGCGCGTTTGACGTCCAGGCTGGTCGCGTCGCGCACACGCTTTAGCAATGCATCGTTCAACGAACCCTGCGCCCAGGCGGCGGGGCCAGTCATCTCGGCGGCCAGGCGGGTGGCCGATTCGGGCAGGGGCACGAAGCGTGACCGCGGCTTTTGCGGCAGGCTTTTGAGCAGCGCCTGGATCTTGTCCTTGAGCATCCCCGGCACCAGCCACTCGCAGCGGTCCTCGTTGACCTGGTTCAACACGAACAGCGGCACGCTCACGGTGAGGCCGTCGCGCGCGTCGCCGGGCTCGTGCAGGAAGCTGGTGCCGCAGTCCACGCCGCCCAGCTTGATCGTGCGCGGGAAGGCTTCGGTGGTGATGCCGGCGGCCTCATGGCGCATCAGCTCGTCGCGTGTGAGCTTGAGCAGCTCGGGCTTGTTGCGGCTCTCGGTGCGATACCAGGCCTCGAAGGTGCGGCCGTTGTAGACGTCGGCCGGGATCTGCTGGTCATAAAAGGCGAAGATCAGCTCGGGGTCGACCAGCACGTCCTGGCGGCGCGACTTGTGCTCCAGTTCGCCCACCTTGGTCACCAGGCGCTGGTTGGCGGCCAGGAAGGCCAGCGGGGTGTCCCACTGCCCTTCCACCAGGCCTTCGCGGATGAAGATCTCACGGGCGCCGGGCTGGTCGACCCGCGCGAAAGGCACGCGCCGGCCGCTGTAGATCACCAGGCCATACAGCGTGGCGCGCTCCAGGGCCACCACCTCGGCCTGCTTTTTCTCCCAATGCGGATCGAGCAGCTGCTTGCGCAGCAGGTGGCCGGCGACCTCCTCCACCCACTGCGGCTCGATGTTGGCGATGCCCCGGCCGAACAGGCGCGTGGTCTCGACCAGTTCGGCGCAGACGATCCAGCGGCCCGGGCGCTTTTTGAGGTGGGCGCCGGGATGCCGGTGGAACTTGATGCCGCGCGCGCCCAGGTATTCGGATGATCCGGCGCCCGGGGCAGCGGCGTCTTCCATCTTCCAGCCGATGTTGCCCAGAAGGCCCGCCAGCATCGATTTGTGCAGTGACTCGTACGAGGCCGGCTCGGGATTGAGCTTCCACTTGTGCTCGGTGACCACCGTGAGCAGCTGGCTGTGGATATCGCGCCATTCACGTACGCGCCGCACGTTGACGAAGGACTTGCGCAGCAGCTGCTCGTATTGGCGGTTGGACAGCTTGTGGCGGGGCCCTTCGACGAGCTCAGGGCGAACGGTTTGGGTGCGAGCTGAGCTCCCCTCGGCTCGGGTTGAGCTCCCCTCGGCTCGGGTTGAGCTCCCCTCGGCTCGGGTTGAGCTCCCCTCGGCTCGGGTTGAGCTCCCCTCCGTTCGGGTTGAGCGCCCCTCGGCTCGGGTTGAGCGCCCCTCGGCTCGGGTTGAGCTCCCCTCCGTTCGGGTTGAGCTCCCCTCCGTTCGGGTTGAGCTCCCCTCCGTTCGGGTTGAGCTCCCCTCCGTTCGGGCTGAGCCCCCCTCCGTTCGGGCTGAGCCTGTCGAAGCCCCGCCCCGCGCATCGTGGATCCACTTCCACAGGTTCAGGTAACCCGAGAACTCGCTCTTGTCGTCGTCGAACTTCGCATGCTGCTGATCGGCCTGTGCCTGCATGTCCAGCGGGCGGTCGCGCACGTCCTGCACCGACAGGGCCGCGGCCACCACCAGCACCTCCTCCAGCGCGCCACGTTGGCGAGCCTCCAAGATCATGCGGCCCACGCGCGGATCGAGCGGCAGGCGGGCCAGCTCGCGGCCGATGTCCGTCAGATCGTTCGCGTCGTCCACCGCGCCCAGCTCGCCCAGCAACTGGTAGCCGTCGGTGATGGCACGCCGCTGCGGCGCCTCCAGGAAGGGAAAGTCTTCCACCGTGCCCAGGTGCAGCGACTTCATGCGCAAGATCACCCCGGCCAGCGACGAGCGCAGGATCTCGGGGTCGGTAAAGCGCGGCCGGCCGTTGAAATCGGCCTCGTCGTACAGGCGGATGCAGATGCCGTCGGCCACCCGCCCGCAGCGGCCGGCCCGCTGGTTGGCGGCGGCCTGGCTGATCGGTTCGACCAGCAGTTGCTCGACCTTGGTGCGAAAGCTGTAACGCTTGACGCGGGCGGTCCCGACGTCGATCACATAGCGGATGCCCGGCACCGTGAGCGAAGTCTCGGCCACGTTGGTGGCCAGGATGATGCGCCGGCCGCTGTGCGAATCGAAGATGCGGTCTTGCTCGGCCTGCGACAGGCGGGCGAACAGGGGCAGCACCTCGGCATTGCGGGTCAGCGGGCTGTGCGCCAGGTGGCCGCGCAGGTGGTCGGCCGCCTCGCGGATCTCGCGCTCGCCGGGCAGAAAAATCAGGATGTCGCCCCCAGCATTCCCCTGCCACAACTCGTCCACGCCCTCGGCGATGGCCTCATTGAGCCCGCGTTCGCGCGACTCTTCAAACGGCCGCCAGCGCTGCTCCACCGGGAACATCCGCCCCGACACGTACAGCACCGGCGCCGGGCCCTGGGTGGACGAAAAATGTTTGGCGAAGCGCTCGGCGTCGATGGTGGCCGAGGTGACGACGATCTTCAGGTCGGGCCGGCGCGGCAGGATCTGCCGCAGGTGCCCCAGCAGAAAATCGATGTTGAGGCTGCGCTCGTGGGCCTCGTCGATGATCAGCGTGTCGTAGGCCTGCAGCAGCGGATCGGTCTGGGTCTCGGCCAGCAGGATGCCGTCGGTCATGAGCTTGACCGATGCATCGCGCGAGAGCCTGTCCTGAAAGCGCACCTTGAAGCCCACCACTTCGCCCAGCGGCGTGTCCAGCTCCTGCGCGATGCGCTTGGCCACGCTGCTGGCGGCGATACGCCGGGGCTGGGTGTGGCCGATCAGGCGCGGCCGCTCGCCGGGTTTGGCGTTGACCTTTCCGCGGCCCAGGGCCAGGGCGATCTTGGGCAGCTGGGTGGTCTTGCCCGAGCCGGTTTCGCCGCAGACGATGACCACCTGGTGCGCCGCGATCGCGGCCATGATCTCCTCGCGGCGCGCGGATACCGGCAGGGATTCGGGAAAGGTGATGCGAAGAGCGGACAAGGGCAGCGGCGCGGGACGGCAAAGCCGGCAATTATCCGCCCGGTCGCCACGGACCCCGTCAGCCGCTCACCGGCCGGCACGTGCGGCGAGGTGTGCCGGGTAACGATCGCCATGAACCTTCATGCCCGCAAGCGCTTTTTCGATGCGGCGTAAATCTTCGGTGGTGAGAGCCATGCCGGCGCCGCCGAGGTTCTCCTCCAGGCGATGCAGCTTGGTCGTACCCGGGATCGGCACGATCCAGGGCTTGCGGGCGAGCAGCCAGGCCAGTGCGACCTGCGCTGGCGTCGCGCTTCGCGTGCTCGCCACTTCGGCGAGCAGGTCCACGAAACTCTGGTTCTCCTGCAGCGCTTGCGGCGTGAACCGCGGAACCATGCTGCGGAAGTCGTCCTTGGCGAATGTCGTGTCTGCGGTCAGCTTTCCGGTCAGGAAGCCCTTGCCCAGCGGAGCGAACGGAACCAGCCCGATACCCAATTCCTCAAGCACCGAAAGAATCTCCTTCTCGGGTTCGCGCCACCACAGCGAATACTCGCTCTGCAGCGCGGCAACCGGCTGCACGGCGTGGGCACGGCGGATCGAGCTCACGCTGGCCTCTGACAGGCCGAAGTGCAGCACCTTGCCCTGGGCGATCAGGTCCCGCACGGTGCCGGCCACGTCCTCGACCGGCACCGAGGTGTCCACGCGGTGTTGATAGAACAGGTCGATGCGGTCGGTCTTCAGGCGCTTGAGGGCGGCGTCGCAGACAGCGCGGATGCGCTCCGGCCGGCTGTCCTCTCCTTTCGTGAAGTCGCCACCCAGGAATCCGAACTTCGTGGCGATCACCACCTGGTCTCGCATGGGCGCGAGCGCCTCACCCAAGAGCTCCTCGTTGGTGAACGGACCGTAGGATTCGGCAGTGTCGAAGAAGGTGACGCCGCGCTCGAATGCGGCGCGGATCAGGCGGATGCCGTCCTCCTTCTCGACCGCCCCATAGCCGTGGCTCAGGCCCATGCAGCCCAAGCCGAGGGCGGACACTTCAAGTTGGCCGAGTTTTCGCTTTTGCATGAACAATTCCGGTGGCGACTTCGTCCAAAGTGTGCCAGATGCCCTTCGGACAACCACTGCGTGTGCCGCCCAAACGCCTAGGAGGGCGACTGCGGATGGACACCTTGGGCGACCGCCCGGTCCAGGACCGACAGCGCAAGATCGAAGTCAAACGCCTGCATGTGTTCGCCGATCGCTTGCCAATCGTGCGGGAACGCGGCTTCAAACTGCGCCGCATGGTCGTCCCAGACTTGGCTGGCCGCGGCGTCGCCCGCCCTCAGAAGCGCGCGCAAGGTGTCGGCCGCCTCAAGAAGTTGCGGCCAGTGGACCGGCCCGGCAGGTGCCGGTACCGGTGATTCGGCGCCGGGCGGCAGGCTGGCGATCCATCGATCCAGGCCCTGGATCACCCGGTCCAGCGCCACCAGCGTCTCGCGCAGTGGCGCTTGGAGATCGTCCGCCGATGGCGCCAAGTTGCAGGCCTCTTCGAGCGCCGAGGCCCTCGCCGCCAGCTGCTGGGCACCGACATTGCCCGCCGCTCCCCGCAGCGTATGGGCGCAGCGCCGTGCAGCCGTGACGTCAGGGCTGAACCGGGCCTGGGCGAACTCGTCGGCAAAGTGGCGCTTCCGCTTGCCAAACAGCACAAGCATGCGCTGGTACAGCCCGTGGTTGCCCATCGATGTGGCCAAGCCGGCCTGCAGGTCGATGCCCGGGAGTTCGTCTGGAAGGAGACCTGAAACAGTGGCAGGCACGGACGGCACGGGCGGCATGGGGGCCACACTGGCCGGATCGGGCCGCGTCGGTCCCCGCAGCGTCGAGGGCCGGATCCAGCGCGCCATGGTGGCGAACATCGCCGGCACGTCATAGGGCTTGGCGATGTGATCCCACATCCCCGCCGCCAAGGCCTTGTCCCGATCGTCGGCCATGGCGCTGGCGGTCATGGCCAGGATGGGAAGGTTCTTGAAGTGTTCGACGGCCCGGATCGCGCGGGTGGCCGAATAACCATCCATGATGGGCATCTGACAGTCCATCAGCACACCGTCGAAGTCGCGATCGGCCATCAGGATGTCGATTGCCTGCTGTCCGTTCACAGCCACCACCACCTCGATGTCGGCCGCTGCGAGGAGCTCGCGCGCCAGCTCCAGGTTCAGGTCGTTGTCTTCGACCAGCAGCAGCCGTGCGCCGCGCACCTGGTCCATGTCGTCGCGGGTCGAATGGTCCAGAAGGTCGGACGCGCCGCCAGGCACTTGCTGCTCCCTCAGGGCGGTAGCGATCACTTCAAGCAAGGAGGACGGTGTCACGGGCTTGATCAGGATCGCCGGAACCTTCACGCCGCGCTCTCGCGCCTCGGCCAATGCGTCCTTGAGCCGGAAGGCCGTGACCATGATCGCCGCCGGCAGGTCAGCCCTTTGTGTCCGGCCCAGGCGATCGATCAGGTCGACGCCGTCCATGACAGGCATGCGCCAGTCGGTCAGCAGGACCTGGTAGGGGCGGCCGTCCCGAAGGGCATCGGCGATCACCTCGAGGGCGCTGTCCCCCGTGGCGGCGCCATCCGAGTCCAGACCGAGTGAACGGGTCATATCGACCAGGATCTCGCGGGCCACCTGGTTGTCGTCGACCACGAGGACGCGCAGTCCGCGCATCTGGCTGGCCGTGAACATGCGCTTGGGCTCCCGGTCGTCGTCGACGACGGTAAACCATGCCTGGAAATGAAAGGTGGACCCTTGGCCGACGACACTCTCGGCCCAGATGCGGCCGTTCATCAGCTCCACGAGCTTCTTCGAGATGGACAGACCCAGGCCGCTGCCGCCGTACTTGCGCGTCGTCGATGTGTCGGCCTGCGTGAACGGCTGGAAGAGATCCGCGCACTGCGCGGGCGTCATGCCGATGCCGGTATCGCGGACCCAGAAATGCAGTTCGACCTCCTGTCCCTTTCGGGATGCCACTTCGACGCCGACCACGATCTCACCCGTCTCGGTGAACTTGGCGGCATTGTTGCAAAGGTTGATCAGGATTTGGCCCAGACGCAGCGGATCGCCCATCAGCCGGGCCGGAACGTCAGGCGACACCTGCAGGACGAACTCGACCTCTCGCTCCTCGGCCTTCATGCTGATCATGTTCGAGAAGTTGTCGATGACCTCGTCCAGGCGGAAGCCGATCCGCTCCATAGTCATCTTGCCGGCCTCGATCTTCGAGAAGTCGAGGATGTCGTTGATGATCCCCAGCAGAGACGTGCCCGCGTAATGGACCTTCTCGACATAGTTGCGTTGCTGCGGGGTCAAGGCGGTATTGAGCGCGAGATAGGACATTCCGATCACGGCGTTCATCGGCGTTCTGATCTCGTGGCTCATGTTCGACAGGAAATCCGACTTCGCCAGCGTCGCAGCCTCGGCGGCGTCCTTGGCGCGCTGCAAAGCCTCGGTCACTTCCCGCTCACGGGTGATGTCGTCGATGATCCAGACGGTTCCCTTGGCCGGCATTTGGATGTCGACCGCATTGCCCGTCAATCGCGTCCAGACACGGCTGCCGTCGCGCCGCATGAGTTCAATCTCGATGCCGGCGGGCGTGCCTTGCCAGATGGTTTCGTACAGTGCCCTGGCCCGCTCGCTGGAGGCCGCATCCGGGTACCAGATCTCGGTCTTGCGCCCGACCATGTCCCCTGGGTCCCAGCAGAACATTTGATGCAGGCGCCGATTGCAGCGAACGAAGGTGCGATCTTGTATGAGCGCGACGCCGCAGGTGGCTGTGTCGAAGATGGCCGCCTGCTCCTCGTTGGCCAGCGTCATCGCCGCAACGGCTTCGTGCTCGGCGGTCACGTCCTGGAGCATGACCACCGTGCCTCGTGCCGGGTCAGACGCGTCGATGGCACGATTGGAAGTGCGCACCCAGATGCGCCGGCCGTCCTTGCGGCGCAACAGGTGCTCACCTTCGGACGTCTCGCCCCGCCAGACCCCCGGATAAGCATTGTCCCCGATGGCGTTGTACTCCGCTTGTGTTTCGTACCAGATGTGGGTGGATTGACCGATCAATTCACCGGGGGCATATCCCAGAATTTCATGGCAGCGCGGATTGGCGCTCTCGATGATGCGGTTTTTCAGCTTGACGATGCCGATGCTCGCGGCCTCAATGATCGCGCGGTGTTCGGTAATCGACGAACGCAGCACAACGTAGAGCACAACGATGCCAAGCAGCAAGGCAATCGTGACGACGCTGCTTGTCGCGATCACGATCGCAGGTGAGGTGGCCGCAAGTGAGTACAGGAAGCTTGAGTCAAACATGGATGACAGCGCAGTTGGGGTCTTTCGACCCTTATTGTCTCGGATTGCGAGGTCAAACGTAAACCGGTTGCGAGTGGATCGCCATCAAATAATCAAAGAGAATTGAAAATCTGACAGACTGCAATCAAAGTAGGCACTTGGTATCTTGTTTGTGCCGCTCCGAAGGCGAGTGCGTTGCGTTCCCGTACACTTTCCCGCATTCCCAGACGCCCCCCCCGGCCAGGCCGGCTTCCTGCCACATCGATGTCCACGGTCTTCAACTTCACCTTCGTGCCCTGGTTCCGCTCGGTCGCGCCCTATATCCACATGCACCGGGGCAAGACCTTCGTGGTGGGGCTGGCGGGCGAGGCCATCGCGGCCGGCAAGCTGCCGCACATCGCGCAAGACCTGGCGCTCATCCAGAGCATGGGCGTCAAGATCGTGCTGGTGCACGGCTTTCGCCCGCAGGTCAACGAGCAGCTGCGCGCCAAGGGCCACGCCGAGCGCTATTCGCACGGTATGCGCATCACCGACGAGGTGGCACTCGATTGCGCCCAGGAGGCCGCCGGCCAGCTGCGTTACGAGATCGAGGCGGCGTTCAGCCAGGGCCTGCCCAACACCCCCATGGCGGGGTCGACCGTGCGGGTGATCTCAGGCAACTTCATCACGGCGCGCCCGGTGGGTGTGGTCGACGGGGTCGACTTCCAGCATTCGGGCCTGGTGCGCAAGGTCGACGTGGCCGGCATCATGCACACGCTGGACTTCGGCGCCATGGTGCTGATTTCGCCCTTCGGCTTCTCACCCACAGGCGAGGCCTTCAACCTCTCCATGGAAGAAGTGGCCACCAGCGTGGCCATCGCGCTGCAGTCGGACAAGCTGATCTTCCTGACCGAGGTGCCAGGCATCCGGGTCGAGCCAAGCGCGCCCGAGGCCGAGGACAACCCCATCGACACCGAGCTGCCCCTGGCCACCGCCGAGCGGATCATCGCCAGCTTGCCGCCCCCGCAGCGGCCCACCGATGTCGGCTTTTACCTGCAGCACTGCGTCCAGGCCTGCAAGGGCGGCGTCGAGCGCAGCCACATCCTGCCCTTCAAGGTCGACGGCTCGCTGCTGCTGGAGGTCTACGTGCACGACGGCATCGGCACCATGGTGATCGACGAAAAACTGGAGGAGCTGCGCGAGGCCACGCCCGACGACGTGGGCGGCATCCTGCAATTGATCGAGCCCTTCGAGCGCGACGGCACCCTGGTCAAGCGTGACCGCAACGAGATCGAGCGCGACGTCGCCAACTACACCATCGTCGAGCACGACGGCGTCATCTTCGCTTGCGCCGCCCTGTACCCCTACCCGGAGGCGCGCACCGCCGAGATGGCGGCGCTGACGGTGTCGCCGCAAAGTCAGGGCCAGGGCGACGGCGAGAAGATCTTGAAACGCATCGAGCAACGCGCCCGGGCCATGGGCCTGGACAGCATCTTCGTGCTCACCACGCGCACCATGCACTGGTTTCTCAAGCGCGGCTTCGTGCAGGCCGATCCCGATTGGTTGCCCGAGGCGCGCAAGCGCAAGTACAGCTGGGACCGCCGCAGCATGGTGTTCGTCAAGAAGCTGGCGCCCTCGCAGCCGGTGGGGGCCCCGCCGGCCCGGGGCTGAATCTCACCGTGTCAGCCCTGTCCTATCGCGCCATTCCGGTCGGCTGACAGCCAGACGGGCCTGGCGCGTCCAAGATCAGCGCGATGGAGGTGGACGCATGCAGACGGCAACGCAGTCGTCCTGGCCCTGCCGTGCGGCGGCCTGCCGGTGGCCTTTCAGGTCGCCCGGGCGCTGCACGCGCCGATAGACGTCTTCGTGGTCCGCAAGCTGGGCCTGCCGCACAACCCCGAGTACGCCGTGGGCGCCATTGCCAGCGGCGGCGTCCAGGTCATGGATCCGGCGGCCGCGCGTCTGCTGCGTCCGCAGGAATTGCTGTCCGTCGTGCAGCGCGAGACCGAGGAGCTGAAGCGGCGAGAACTGCTTTACCGCCCGGGCTACCGACCGTTGAAGCTTAGAGGAAAAAGCGTGCTGCTGGTCGACGACGGCGTGGCCACGGGCGCCACCCTGCAAACCGCCGTGGACGCGGTGCGCAAGCTTCATCCGGGCATGCTGGCCGTGGCCGCGCCGGTCGGCTCGGTGCGGGCGGCGCAGCGGCTGCGACCGCATGTCGATCTGCGGGTGTTCGGCGCGACTCCCGAGCCGTTTGACTCGGTGGGCCAGTGGTGCCGGCGGTTTCCGCAATGCACCGACGAGGAAGTTCGCGCTCTTTTGGCCCAGGCGCAGGGCGCGCCGGCATGAGCGCCCAGGCAAGCTGCCCATCGGCGCGGCGCCACTGCCACGCCGGTCGCGTGCACTCATTTGAGTGTGAGCCCTGCAGGCAGGGTCTGGCCCATCGTCACGCCGGAACCAAAGAAGTTACATGTCAAACGACATTGGCCGCGGAAGACTCGAACGCAAGATTGCGCTGGTCACCGGGGCCGGTGCGGCAGCAGCCGAGGCCACTGCGGCATCAGGGCGAGGGCCTCCCCGGCCCGGCTATTCAGGCTCGACGTTTGCCGCGCGAGCAATCCGGGCCCACTTTTCCGTCTCATCAGCCTGGAACTTTGCGAGCCCTTCAGGCGTCGTGTGATACGACTCATTATGGCTGGCGGTAAAGAACGCCTGGACCGCCGGCGCCTTCAATGCATTGGCGAAAAGCGCATTCCACCGGGCAATGATCGGCGCCGGCGTGCCCACCGGGGCATACGCGGCCCACCAGAAACTCATCTCGTAGCCGGCCAGCCCCTGCTCATCAAGCGTCGGCAGATCCGGCAAACCGGCCAGTCGCTTCGCGCTCGTTGCGCCAAGCGCGCGAAGCCTGCCAGAGCGTACGTGCGGCATGATCGTTCCGCCGTCAGTCAGGAGCGTGTCGACTTGGCCTCCGAGCAAGTCGTTGATCGCGGGCGGCACGCTCTTGTAGGGAACATGGAGAAGCTTGATGTCTCCAACCTGCTGCAGCATTTCGCCTGCAAATCGCGTCACCGCCGTACCGCTCGCGAACGTCATCTTGCCAGGCTGCTTCTTGGCCTGCGCCAAAAAATCTTTCACGCTGGCGACTGGCGACTGCGGATTGACAACCATGATCAACCAACCACGGCCAAGCGCCGTCACCGGCGCAAGATCTTTTTCTGGATCATAGGGAAGCTTCTTGAAAAGAAACTTGTTGATGACCTGAGTCGAATTCGTTGTAACCAATATTGTGTATCCGTCGGGGGTCGCCGTCATGGCGCTCTGCACCCCGAGGAATCCGTTTGCGCCGGGCTTGTTGTCGACCACGACCGGTTGCTTGGTCTCAATGGAAATCGCTTGCGCAAGGAGTCGAACGAGGCCATCGGTCGAGCTTCCGGCCGCGAGCGGCAGCACGATACGAAGCGGTCGGTCCGGAAACTGCGCGACCGCCAACGCCGGCAGAAGGGCAAGAGAGGCGATCAGCGTGACAAGTGCTTTTTTCATTTGACCTTTCTGGTAGAGGTGCCTGAAAACGCAAACTCAGACTTGCGTTAGGGTGCCGCGGCAGTCGCGCAGATCGCGATGAGTGCCAGCATAATCCCTGTCACCGGGCGTTTCGTCAATGAGGATTCGATACCAAACTGCGCCAGAGTTGATGCGCTAAGGGCATCAATGTGCTTGCTGTCTTTGTGTGCCGCTGACGCGAGCGAGCGGATGCATCTTCTCGAGGATCGCATCTTCTGTCGACGATTCACGTGAACGGCTGGAAGCCAACATAATCGGCCAGGTAACCAAGGGGTCCACTCTGCCGCCACCCGCACGTTCTTCCCGTAATTCCAATGAATTGATGGTGACTGACGTCATTTACCGTCACCACCCCGGCGCGCCATTGCGCGCAAGGATCTACCGTCCACCAGGGAAAGGGCCATTTGCAGCACTGGTGGACGTGCACGGTGGCGCATGGTGTCACCATGATCGGCTGCAGAATGCATCGCTGGACGAGCGCATCGCCAAAGCTGGCATCGTCGTATGTGCAATTGATTTTCGAATGCCACCCCACGGCAGATATCCGGAACCGATAGCAGACATCAACTACGCGTTGCGATGGCTGAAGGCCCATGCTAGCGGCCTTCGCATCGATCCGAAAAACGTGGGGTTGCTCGGAACGTCAAGCGGCGGACACCAGGCGATGCTATGCGCATTACGTCCTGACGATCCGCGACTGACGTCGATGCGAACAAAGGAGGCGCTTGCAGTCCATGCAGCCGACGCAAGCGCGTCTTTTGTGGTCCTATGCTGGCCAGTGATTGAGCCGCTGGAACGTCATCGCCTGATGCGACGCTATGCGGCAGGAGACGCCATCGAGCGCGAGCTTGCCGCGTTGATTGTTCCATCAAGCCACGCGTACTGGCCGGACGAAGAGGCAATGTCCGAGGGCAGCCCCCTCCTTGCCCTCGAACGCGCAGAGAGCGTTGCATTGCCACCCGTGTGCTACTTGCAGGCAGTAAGCGATATCGCCCATCCTCGTGCCACGGCATTGCGCTTTGCCGAAAAGTACAGACAAAGAGGCGGCAGCATAGAGCAGCATTGGTTCGATGATATTGCACGGGGAGAGCGGGAGTTTCTGGTCAAATCGCCACAATCACCACAAGCAGTCGATGGCTTGACGCGCATCGTGGACTTCATCCGGTCGCGCTAGAGGCCGGGATGAGCTGCGCGCCCCCCCGGCAGCTGCGTACTTGCTGCACTTGCGTACACAGCTCCTGCCTGGTGAAGCTGACCCCGGTGCGGTGCCGATTCGTCAGGGGGGGCTGGTGCTTAAAAGGCATCAACTCAGCGTCGCTTCGGTATTGGATCAAACACGCTCTCTCTCGCAATCATTGGACACGGGAACGGGCCAGGCAGATGAACGCTGGCCACCTTACAGGGCGCAGGAGCCGACCACAGAAGGAAAGTGCTTGACCGAGGCAAAGCCATGAACACCATACGCGGTCAAACCGCTATCGTCGGCGTCGCAGACGTCGTGCCCGCAAAGGGCGAAACCATCAGCGACTATTGGGGACTCGCCGTCAACGCATCGCTTGCGGCGCTGGACGATGCAGGACTGACGGTAAAGGATATCGATGGGGTGGTGTTTTCCCGCTCAGGCTATCCGATCGCGTACCCCACCTTTCCCACGAACTTCTGTCAGCAGATGGGCATAGCGCCAGCATTCATGGAGGCGACGCCCCATGGCGGTCAGCAAATGGGCTCCATGATTTGGCGCGCAGCAATGGCGATTGCCACCGGGATGGCCTCCCGCGTTCTTATCGTGGCAACCGACAACCGTGAGTCCCGGCTCACGAGGGGCGGGGTCGTCGATCGGATTGCGTCCCAAAACACCGATACTGAGTTTGAGTACCCGTACGGCCCGCTTTTCCCCTCGGCTATGGGGCTGATCGCGCATCGGCACATGTTCGAGTACGGCACCACATCGGAGCAGATGGCCCAGGTTGCAGTCGGCAATCGCCGCTGGGCCCAATTACATCCGAAAGCCATGATGCGCAAGACAATCACGGTCGAGGACGTGCTCTCGTCGCGCATGATCACCTCACCTCTGCACTTGCTGGACATTTGCCTGGTCACTGACGGCGGAGGTGCCGCAGTCATGGTGGGTGCCAAGCATGCGAAAGAAGGCCCCCGACCGCCCGCGTATCTGCTGGGCTTCGGCGATTGCTCTGAATCGCAGGGGGTGAGCTATCTGCAGGACTACACCCGTCCAGGCATGCTGCGCCGTGCGTGCGAGCAGGCCATGACGACCGCCGGAATCTCCCACGGAGACGTCGACGTGCTGTTTCCCTACGATCCCTGCACTTTTCACGTGATCTGGGGACTGGAGCAGATGGGGTTTTGCGCGCTCGGCGAGGGCGGACCGTTCGTCGCCTCAGGTCACCTCGCGCCTGGCGGCAGCCTGCCTTCAAATACCCATGGTGGACTGCTTTCGTACTGCCACCCGGGCATCTCTGGCGGTTTCCTCTCGATCATCGAGGCCGTTCGCCAGGTACGCGGTGAATGCGGCGAGCGACAAGTCCTCGACGCAAACATAGCGATGACCTCATCCATGGGAGGCTTCATGGCTTGGGGGGTCAACATCTTCGGTAAGGACGTACCATGACCGCAGAGCGTTTAGCCTATGCAAAGCCGCTGCCAACGATTACCCGTGAGGGGGCTCCATTCTGGGAGGCTACCCGGGAAAAGCGCCTTGTCTCTCAGTATTGCCCAGACTGTGATCAGCACCAGTTTCCTCCCCGGCGGCTGTGCATGCATTGTGGCGGTCGGAATGTCGGGTGGCGGACCATATCGGGCAAAGGTCGAATCTATTCGTTCACGGTCGTGCATCGCCCCCCGAATCCCTCATTTGCGCCTGACGTCCCCTACGTGGTCGCCGTGATCGACCTTGCTGAGGGCGGAAGAATGATGACAAACATTGTTGAATGCCCACCGACAGAAGTTCGCGTGGATATGCCGGTCATTGCGCTGTACGAACAGGTCACCGAGGAAGTGACCTTGGTCAAGTTTCGCCCGGATCGGGGATGAAGTTTGTGCGCGCATAGCGGCGCTGCACGATCACTAGAGCAACAACTCATGCCCAAAACCATACTAGACGGTGTACGTGTTATCGATCTCTCGACTGTGCTTGCCGGACCGATGGCTTCAATGCTACTTGCCGACATGGGTGCAGAGGTCATCAAGATTGAGCGCCCACCGGAGGGTGACGAGATGCGCCACATGCCGCCCTACTTTTATCGCGGCGAGAGCGCCTACTTCATCTCGATCAATCGGAACAAGAAGAGCGTTGTCATCGACCTCAAGACTGAGGCAGGAAAGGCGATCTTCCTGGATCTGGTGCGCGAATCCGACATCGTATTCAACAACGCGCGTGTGGGCGTGATGGACCGGCTTGGGTTCGACTACGAGAGCCTCAAGAAGGTGAATCCCAAAATAATTTTCTGTTCGCTTTCAGGCTTTGGCAAGGACAGTCCTTACAAGAATCGACCTGGCTATGACCTGAACATTCAGGCGATGAGCGGCGTCATCAGCATGAACGGCGAGCCTGGGCGTCCTCCGGCGCGTTTGGGAATCTCGATGGGTGATATGTCCGGCGCGCTGTACACGGCGTTCGCGATGGTCAACGCGCTCTATTACCGGGAAAAGACGGGCCGCGGGCAGGAAATCGACATGGCCCTGCTCGACTCGCTCGCTTCATTGCTGACCTATCAATCCCAATACTATTGGGTCGCCGGGGTGATTCCCCAGCAGATCGGCTCGGGGCACATGACGTCGGTACCTTATCAGGCCTTCGAAACCAGCGACGGCTGGATCGTGATCGATGCTCATAGCCAGAAGCACTGGCGCATCCTTTGCGAGATATTGAATGCCCCACACTTTGCGGACGATCCAAAGTACGCGACCCTGGACGCACGCCGTCGCAACAAATCTGAACTGGTGGAATGGCTCTCAGCGGCACTGAGTAAGCGCACCACGGATGAATGGATGTCGATCCTTGCCCCAGCTGAGATTCCGGTTTCTCCAGTCAATACGGTTGACCGTGCGCTGGCCGATCCGAGTTTGATCGCGCGTCGGATGATCGTGGAGTATGAGCATTCGCTTGGTGGAAGTCTGAAATCCCTTGGTAATCCGGTTCGTATGAGCGAGCATACTCAGTCGTACACTTCGCCGCCACTGCTTGGCCAACATACGCTTGAGGTTCTTCGGGATACGCTTGGGTACGACCAGGACCGGATTGAACAACTTACCGCTGAGCGTGTCGTCAGTGACGTGAGTCGGTTCAATCGCTGAGCACTGGACGCACTATAACGATTGAAGCGCAAGTAATTCGAGGCTCGCCCAAATGACCTCAAGGCTTTCCGCTGACACGAACCGCATTCACCTCGACATCAATCAGGCGAGGCAACTATCCATTGCTTCACTGGCGAGCTTGGGGTACATCGGCGCCGACGCGTCCATCATTACCGACCACCTCATGGATGCGGCCCTGTGCGGCTATGAGTATTCCGGCTTGCCCAAAATTCTCGACGCCGCTGTCAGTCCGAGAATTCACCAGCCACGCACGCCGCTTCGAATCGTGCACGAGACGCCGATTTCGGCTTTGTTTGACGGGGGAAATCATATCGGCATGCTGACGATGCACCAGGCTGCGCAGGTCTCGATTGACAAGGCGAAGGAGCACGGCATCGCGGTCGTCGCAGTTACCAACAGCTGGATGAGCGGCCGCAGTGCCTACTATATGGAACAGGTCGCCTGTGCCGGTTTGGTAGGCATTCAGACGGTGAGCGCATCGCCGCGCGTCGCTCCCTTTGGAGGGAGCCGGGGCGCGCTCGGGACTAACCCCATCGCGTTCGGATTCCCCGGTCAACGAGGGCCCTTGGTCGTCGACTTGTCTACAGCCGCTGTTTCATGGACCGATCTGGTCCTTCGGGCGCGTCGCGGCGAGGCGCTGGATCCCGCAATTGCGGTTGATTGCAACGGTGCGCCGACGACTGACGCGACTGCCGCGCTGGCAGGTGCAATCTTGCCGTTCGGTGGATCGAAGGGGTTTGCTCTCAGCTTCGCCATCCAAGCACTTGGCGTACTCGCCGGGTCGACCTTGAGCGCGGACGGACACTATGGCTTTTTACTGATTGCCATACGACCTGATCTGCTGGTTCCACTTGACGAACTGCGCGCGGGCGTTGACGCGCTTGTGGACCGAATCAAAGCCACACCAAAGGTAAGCGGCAGCGACGAGATTCGCGTGCCCTCCGAACGCGCATTCAGGGAACGCAAAGCACGTTTACGTGACGGAATCTGGATTGACCGCTCGGTGCACGAGGAACTTCTGGCGCTGACACCAAGACTGTAAATTCCGCAGCCAACTGCGGTACTTCTGCATTGCGACTCAGACGAGGTTCTCATCGATCAATCAGGGCTCCCTTTGGGTGCAACCTGATCCCGAACTAACTCGATGAAATTGGACAATTGCGCGGACATATTATCTTGACGCCATACAAGATCAGCCTTGACCATTGAATGGAGGTCCCTGACCTGACGATAGATGACGTCATCCACAGTTCTGGCCCCAGAGAGTACGAAGCTCAGGCCCATTCCTGCCGCCACAAGATGAACCTTGGTGCGCTCACTTCCGGCACTCTGAATGATGTTCGGCGCGAACCCAGCCGACCTGCAGGCAGCAATCAGCTCATCATGCGAGATCGGGTTTAGTTCGCGGCGGCTCCAGATAAAGGGCTCGGCCCTGAGGTCAGACAACAGGAGCGGCTCGCGTGTAGCGAGCGGGTGGCCTTGCGGGATGGCGACAATCCAAGACTCACTGCCTATGAAAAGGTTGCGGATCTGGTCGCTTTCGATGTTGACATTGAACACGAAAGCGGCATCAATCTCGCCGCGAAGCAAGGCATCTATACCATGAGCCGGGTTGATGGCGTTCAAGCGCAACTCAACACCAGGGTGAGCGCCTCGGAACTCGCGGAATGACCGAGCCACGCCAGGGTAGCGAGCAATCAGGCTTTCGTAGAAGCCAACTGCCAGCGTACCGGACTGGCCCTTGGCTACCCGAGCCCCCTCTGCACGTGCTGTCTGTAGATCAGCCATCGCGCGCTTGACGGTATCGACAAAAACGCGGCCCGCGCGCGAAATGTGGACCCGTTTCAGCCTACGGTCGAAGAGATGAAAGCCGAGTTCTTCCTCGAGATCTCGAATGCGACGTGACAATGCCGGTTGGGAGATATGCAGCCGCTCTGCAGCGCGGTGGAAGTTCTCTTCTTCCGCTGCAACCAGCAAGTAGCGAAGATGGCGCAGTTCCATTGCAGGAAAAGTCAGGGCCGCATGCTAAATTGAACCGGACTGGCTTCCAGGGGATACCGAATGCTTGTCTGGGTAAGCGTAGCGCGGCCCGCCCACCGAAAGGCTTGACTCCCATTTGTTAGGCTGGTTTGCCGCTGGTAACGCATCGTGCGCCCGAAAGTGTGTGCGAAGGCCTTGAAGGCTACCTGAACGAGCAGTCAATGTAGCGCCCGAGCGTCAGGATAGGTACCGATTGACGCGTGACCCGGTTCATGGCTACACCATGGTTCCTGCGCCCTTGTGCGGCCTGAGGAGGCGCAACAGCGGACCCAGCGCAGTGTGTGAGTGGATTTCCTCGGGGGTGCTCGAGTCGACGTTGGTGTCGTACTGGCATCAAGTGCGTTCCCGTTTGGTATTGGATAGAAGACTTCTGGCATCGCATCATCAAACGCTCAGGACCTCGTACGTCAAGCAAGGCTGCGAGCGAATCTACAAGGAGACGGCCATGAAACTCTCGCGAACCGCGCCCATGATCTCGCTTTTGACGCTATTGGCTGCGTTGCTCGCGCCGATCTCAGCGTTTGCCCAGCCGGCGGCACCTTACCCGTCAAAGCCCATTCGCTTTATCGTGCCATTTCCACCCGGCGGCGGGGGGGACATCGTGGCTCGACTTATAGGTACCCGACTCGCGGAGGCACTGAACAACCCGGTGGTCGTGGACAACAAACCAGGGGCGCAAGGCAACATTGGGGCCGGGCTGGGGGCACGTGCGCCAGCAGACGGATACACCCTTCTTTTTGGCCATTCAGGCACCCATTCAATTAACCCGACGCTGTACGCGCAGGTCCCTTTTAAAGAAAGCGATTTTCAGCCGGTCATTTGGATGATGAACGTCCCGCAGGTCGTAACACTGAGCGCGTCTGTACAAGCGACCGGCATTCAGGAATTTATTTCCCTGGCCAAGAGAAATCCTGGCGCAATGAACTTCGGTTCCGCCGGTGCGATTCAGCAGCTCGCTGGCGAGCTGTTGAATGCACAGGCCGGCATCAAGATCACGCACGTCCCCTACAAGGGTGGGGCTGCCATGGTGAATGCACTGCTGGGAGGCGAAATTCAACTTTCGTTTCTAGACCCTGCCAACGTCGTACAGACGGTGCCGACCGGCAAGGTCAAACCCATCGCTGTGGCATCGCAAAAACGGTCAAAGATTTTCCCTGACTTGCCGACACTGAACGAGGCGGGTCTTCCCGGCTTCGAGGTGACATCCTGGAACGGTCTGCTGGTTCCCGCGGGAACTCCGCGCGATATCGTCCTTCGGCTCAACGCCGAGGTCAACAAGATCCTCACCTCGACGGAAATGACCGCACGACTTTCCGTCTTGGGCTATGAGCCTGTAGGGGGAACGCCGGAACAGTTCTCTTCCCATATCAGCCAGGAAACAGCGAAGTGGGGAAAGATCGTCAGAGATGCGAAGATGAGCGCGGAGTGAGTGTTGATACCGTAGCCGGCGGGAGCGCATGGAAGAAATCAAGTTGAACATGCCGCACTATCCAATGCTGCGCTTGGTGGTGCGCCACGGCAACTGGCTGGCCGGGCTGGGCGCAGTCACTTGCGCAGTACTGGCGGTTGTTGCGTTCTGGAACCATGGTCTGGTTGCCATACTTGTTGCCGCATTGGGCGTCGGAGGATTTTTCTTTTTGATCGCACGCACCGGCGTGGAGATGGTGCGCCTGGTTACCGACATGCTCCTGCCGAAATAGATATGGACGTCGATGATGACGTCGTTTCCTGCGATGTCGTGGTGGTCGGTGGTGGCATCGCAGGCCTGGTCGCTGCGACCCGGGCGGCTCAAACGGGGTTAGACGTCGCTGTTCTGGAAAAAGGCGATACGGCAGACTATTTGTGCAACAGCCGCTTTACGGGTGGCGCGTTTCATGTTTGCTACCGCAACGTCACCGAGGATGCGAGCGCGCTGCGGGAGGACATTTTCAAATCCACCCACGGGTTCGCCGATGCTCGCTTAGCGGCTGGCGTCGCGTCCGATGCCCGAACGGCAGTGGCTTGGCTGAAGCTCCAGGGTGTGCGTTTCATCAAGTCGGGACCGGATCCGTGGCAACACAATTTCCTCGCACCACCCAGTTTGCTCCAGCCAGGGCTGAACTGGAAGGGCCGAGGGGGCGACGTCATGTTGCGCACGCTTCGGGGGCGCCTTGAAGCCATGGGAGGGCGCCTGCTACAGGGCGCGCGGGCGCGCGGCTTGCTAATGGACGGCAATCGCTGCCGCGGGGTGCGTATGGAACGGGCGGGTCGCGCCCAATCCGTGCAGGCAGACAACGTGGTCCTTTGCGATGGTGGATTCCAGGCAAATCCGGCATTGCTGCGCGAGTACATCACGCCCGCACCTGAGAAGCTGAAGCAACGCGGCGCGGCCACCGGACATGGCGATGCACTCTTGATGGCGCGCGACGCGGGCGCCGCGCTCGTGGGCATGGAAAATTTTTACGGTCACCTCCTGTCTCAGGAAGCCCTGGAGATGGATAGCCTATGGCCCTATCCAACACTCGACCGCATCGCAGGCGCTGGCATTGTGGTCAACCGGTACGGTCGCAGATTCATGGATGAAGGCCTTGGCGGTGTGTTCATGGCCAATTGCATTGCGCGATTGCAGGATCCTCTTTCCACCGTCGCCATTTTTGACCGGAAGATCTGGGAGGGTCCTGCGACCGACCACCTGCTGCCACCCAATCCGCACCTGGTTCTCTCGGGGGGAAGCGTGATAGCGGCAAAGAGCCTGGATGACCTCGCGGCACGGTTGCATATGCCGGGCGAGCCCCTGAAGGAGACCGTAGCCCAATTCAACGCCGCCGTGCAAACCGGCACCACCGGAATGCTTGAGCCGCGCAGAAACTCGTTGAAGACTGCCCCTCATCCGGTTTTGCACGCTCCCTACTACGCGGTTCGACTCGTCGCCGGGATTACCTACACGATGGGCGGTCTGGCCATCGACGACATGGGACGTGTCCTGAATGAACGGGGCGATCCGATCCCCGGATTGTTTGCTTCCGGATGCACGACCGGCGGCCTTGAAGGGGGTGCGGCCAGCGGGTACGTGGGCGGCCTGGCGAAATCCGCGTCGATCAGCATGCGTGTGGGAAACGCGCTGGCCGCCCTACGCCAGAGCGTTGTCTAGCGGGCGCGAGTGAAGTGGTCAGTTGATCGGGCCAGCCGCAGACCGGAGCACAGGCCGCGGTATCGCCAGCAGCAGAAACACCACCGCGAAAATCACGAACCAGACAAACGACCAATTGGCGATGCTCGCGCCCAGAAACGTCCAGTCGATCTTGGTGCAGTCGCCGCTGCCACGAAAGATCATGGGAATGGCGCGCTGCAGCGGGAAAGTTTCGATCATTCCGTAGAAGTCGCGCCCGCAGGAGGCGATTTCGGGCGGGTACCACTGCAGCCAGCTCTGACGCGCCGCGGTGAAGCCGCCGAAGCCGGCGAACAGCAGGCCGATGAGGGCGCCCACCACCTGGCCCGCCCGCCCGCGCACCAGGGCTGTGAGCCCGGACACAAAGGCGATCAGCACCATGGCATAGCGTTGCACGATGCACATGGGGCAAGGCTCCAGACCCACCACGTGCTGCAAGTACAGACCGAAGGCCAGCAAGGCCAGGCAGATGATGCAAATCGCCGCAAACACGCGGCGCGGTGTGGTGCGGATCCAGTCGAAAACGAACAATTGAAACTCCTCCTGCGGGCCTGCCCCTTTTATCAGGAAGCGCCCTCCACGAACACACGGGCCCGCCGCGGCGTCACCACCAGCGTCTCGCCCTCCCGGAAACCGGCATCCCTGAATTGTTGCGCAGGAATCTGCGCTTCGATGATGGGATCGTTGCCGTCCTGTGGCTGAGTGTCGCCGACGGCATGAAGTTCCAGCCGGGCGATGGGGCCGACCACGATGGCGCGCTCGAGCGTGGCGACGATGCCGTCGACCGCCGTGCCCGGGGTGTATCGCTGAACGTCCAGGTCGTGCGGGCGCACGTAGGCAAAGGCCTTGGCGTGCTGGGCTTGCGCGTGTTCGGGGGCGTGCAGCTGCATGCCTTCCAGGTGCACCTGGCCCTCATGGGCGCGGCCGTGGAACAGGTTCACATCGCCCAGGAAGCCGTAGACGAAGGGGCTGGCCGGGTGGTCCCACACGTCTTGCGGGGTGCCCACCTGTTCGACCACGCCGTGGTTCATCAGCACCACGCGGTCGGCCACTTCCAGGGCCTCTTCCTGGTCGTGGGTGACGAAGATGCTGGTGACGTGCAGCTCGTCGTGCAGGCGGCGCAGCCAGCGGCGCAGCTCCTTGCGCACCTTGGCGTCGAGCGCGCCGAAAGGCTCGTCAAGCAGCAACACCTTGGGCTCGACCGCCAGGGCGCGGGCCAGCGCGATGCGCTGGCGCTGGCCGCCCGACAGCTGCGACGGGAAGCGGTCGGCCAGCCAATCGAGTTGCACCAGGCCCAGCAGCTCGTGCACCTTGGCCTTGATCTGCGCTTCGCTCGGCCGGGTGGCGCGCGGGCGCACACGCAGGCCGAAAGCGACGTTCTCGAACACTGTCATGTGCCGGAACAACGCGTAATGCTGGAACACGAAGCCCACCTGCCGCTCACGCACGTGCACGTCGGTGGTGTCCTCGCCGCTGAAAAAGATGCTGCCGGCGTCGGCCGACTCGAGGCCGGCGATGATACGCAGCAAGGTGGTTTTGCCGCAGCCCGAGGGGCCCAGCAACGCGATCAGCTCGCCCGATTCGATGTTGACGGACACGTCCTGCAGCGCCTTGAAGTCGCCGAAGTTCTTGCTGACGTTGCGGATTTCGATGCTCATGTCGGGTCTTTCCTATCGTTCGCGCTGGGCCCTTCGATAAGGCTCAGGACAGGCCTGTCGAAGGGCACGTGTGACCGCAGGGCTTCGACAAGCTCAGCCCGAACGGAAATGTGTGGTGCGCCTGATCTCCCTCCCCGTTCGTCCTGAGCCTGTCGAAGGACTTCGCACATACGAGGTTTCCTCATACGGGCACTGGCTGCTCCGGCGGCATCTCGGCCGCCGCCTTCATCAGGCGTTCGTGCTGCCACTCGGCCACGGTCTTGATCGCCAGAGTGACCAGGGCCAGCAGCGCCAGCAACGAGGCCACGGCAAAAGCCGCGACGGACTGGTATTCGTTGTAGAGGATCTCCACGTGCAGCGGCATGGTGTTGGTCTGGCCCCGGATGTGGCCCGAGACCACCGACACCGCGCCGAACTCGCCCATCGCCCGCGCATTGCACAGGATCACGCCGTAGATCAGGCCCCACTTGATGTTGGGCAACGTCACGCGCCAAAACGTCTGCCAGCCAGTCGCGCCCAGCACGATGGCGGCCTGCTCCTCCTCGTTGCCCTGGGCCTGCATCAGCGGAATGAGTTCGCGCGCAATGAAGGGAAAGGTGACGAAGATCGTAGCCAACACGATGCCCGGCACCGCGAACACCACCTTGATGTCGTGCGCCTCCAGCCAGGGTCCCAGCCAGCCCTGGGCGCCGAACACCAGGATGTACATCAGGCCCGCCACCACTGGGGACACCGAGAACGGCAGGTCGACCAGCGTGGTGAGGAAGGCCTTGCCACGGAACTCGTACTTGGCGATGCACCAGGCCGCCGCCACGCCGAACACCAGGTTCAGTGGCACGGCGATCGCCGCGGTGATCAGCGTCAGCCGGATCGCCGACCAGGCATCGGGCTCGCGCAGCGCGTCGATGTAGGCGCCAAAGCCCTTGCGCAGTGCCTCGGCGAACACGGCGGCCAGGGGCAGCGCCAGGAACAGCAGCAGAAACACCAGCGCGATGCCGATCAGCGTGCGGCGCACCCAGGTCACCTCGGTGGTGCGGACGCGGCGTTGAACAAGCGAAGTCATGTGCCCCCCGATCGCTTGCGTTGCCACGACTGAAGCGAGTTGATCACCAGCAGCATGACGAAGGACGCGAGCAGCATGACCACCGCCACGGCGGTGGCGCCGGCCACGTCGTATTGTTCGAGCTTGCCGATGATGATCAGCGGCACGATCTCGGACACCATGGGCATGTTGCCGGCGATGAAGATGACCGAGCCGTATTCGCCGATGGCCCGGGCAAAAGCCATCGCGAAGCCGGTGAGCAGGGCTGGCGCGATCGCCGGCAGGATGACGCGGCTGAAGGTCTGCCAGCGGGTGGCGCCCAGTGACATGGCGGCTTCCTCCAACTCGCGCTCGGTGTCCTCGAGCACGGGCTGCACGGTGCGAACCACGAAAGGCAGGCCGATGAAGATCAGCGCAATCACCACGCCGTTGCGGTTGAAGGCCAACTGCACGCCAAGCGGCTCCAGGTACTGGCCGATCCAGCCGTTGCCCGCCAGCAGCGCACTCAGTGAAATGCCGGCCACGGCGGTGGGCAGTGCGAAGGGCAGATCGACCAGCGCGTCGATGATCCGTTTGCCGGGGAACGTATAGCGCACCAGCACCCAGGCCACCAGCAGGCCGAACACCGCGTTGACCGCGGCGGCGATGAACGAGGCGCCGAATGTCAGGCGATACGCGGCCATCGCGCGGGGCGAGCTGACCGCCGCGATGAACTGCTCACCGCTGAGGGTGAAGCTCTTGAGAACCAGCGCCGACAGCGGCACCAGCACGATCAGGCTCAGGTACGCCAGCGTGTACCCCAGCGTGAGGTTGAAGCCGGGCAGCACCTTGCGGTT
Source organism: Comamonadaceae bacterium (assembly GCA_947476465.1). GTDB lineage: Bacteria > Pseudomonadota > Gammaproteobacteria > Burkholderiales > Burkholderiaceae_C > Ramlibacter. The sequence goes on from CANJQN010000003.1 coordinate 159,578, forward strand.
GCCGACCGAGCGGCGGACGGGGACAGGCCCCGCGCCCACGGGCAGCGGGGTGGCAACGGAAGTCATGTCGCCCCCTCGTTCGGCACTTCGTGTCCATCGCTGGTCGAGTCGCAGTCGCAGCCTGCGGCTCTTCGTGCCGTCCAAGCCTGCGCAGGCAGGCTCGGAGCCGCGGCACTCAGCCCCTCGGGGGTGCGAGCTTGCTTGAGGCGGCTCGGCGCGGCGCTCATGCTCTCAGCGGACGGTGTAGATCTTGTCGAACTGGCCACCGTCGTTGAAGTGCACCTTCTGCGCTTCGCCGAGCGAGCCGAACAGCTCTTGCACGGTGAACAGTTGCAGCGGCTTGAAGGCCTGCGCGTACTTCTTGAGCACGGCCGCATTGCGCGGGCGGATGTTGTGCTTGGCCGCGATCTCCTGGCCTTCTTCGGTGTAGAGGAAGTTCAGGTAGGCCCGGGCCAGATCGCCCGTGCCCTTCTTGGCGACCGTGCGCTCGACCACCGCCACCGGGTTCTCGGCCACGATGCTGATGGACGGGTACACCACGTCGACCTTGTTGGCGCCGAACTCGCGGTCGACCGACACCACTTCCGATTCAAAGGTGATCAGCGCGTCGCCGATATTGCGTTGCAAGAAGGCGGTGGTGGCGTCGCGCCCGCCACGCGCCAGCACCGGCACGTTCTTGAACAGCTTGCTCACGAACTCGATGGCCTGGGCGTCGGTGCCGCCCTTTTTCTTCACATAGCCCCAGGCGGCCAGGTAGGCATAGCGGCCGTTGCCACCGGTCTTGGGGTTGACCACCACCACTTTCACGTCGGGCTTGATCAGGTCGTCCCAGTCCTTGATGCCCTTGGGGTTGCCGTTGCGCACCAGGAACAGCATGGTCGAGGTGGTGGGCGCGGCGTTGTCGGGAAAGCGCTTGGCCCAGTCCTTGGCGACCACGCCCTTTTCCGCCAGGAACTCGACGTCGGTGGTGGTGTTCATGGTCACCACGTCCGCATCGAGGCCGTCGGCCACTGCGCGGGCCTGGGCCGAGGAGCCGCCATGGGCCTGATCGATCTTGACGTCCTTGCCGGTGGTCTTCTTGTAGTAGGGGATGAACGCGGTGTTGACGTCCTTGTAGAACTCACGCGCCACGTCGTAGGACACGTTCAGCAGGGTCTGCTGGGCAGATGCCACGCTGCTGGCGGCCAGTGCGACGGCGGCGATGAAGGTCTTGATTCGGGATGTCATGGGAGCCTCTTGTTCAGGTGCCTGCGGGAACAACAAGGCGGTTCTCGCATAAAGAAGAGGCCGATTGTGGGTTGCTGGTTATAAAAGCCCAACGAACATATCGTTGTTTGCATATCGGCCCCACGCATAAGCCGGCGCGTCCACCTCGGCTGCGCATGGCTAAAGCAGCGGTCGCAGCTCCCGCGCTGCATCGACCAGCACGCCCAACAGCTCCCGCCGCAGCGCGGTCTTGTCGGTCCGGTGCCCGCCCGCCACCACATTGATCGCCGCCACGCTGCGGCCCTGCAGGTCGCGCAGCGGCACCGCCAGCGCGAACACGCCGACCTCGTGCTCCTCGTTGGCGACACAGAAGTCCTGGGCGCGCACCTCATCGATGAGCGCACGAAAGGCCTTGTGCTCCACGGTCGTGTGCAGGGTCAGGCGCGGCAGGTCGCGCCCGCGCAGCCAGGCATTGAAGTCGGTTTTCGTCTTGGCCGCCAGCAGCACACGGCCGGTGGAAGTGGCATGGGCCGGCAGCCGGGCGCCCAGGTGCACGCCATAGGCCGTCACGCGCGACGGCCCGCTGCGCGCCACGATCACCACCTCGTCACCATCGAGCACCACCGCAGAGAACGAATCGGCGGTGAGCGCGGCCAGCCGGTTCAAGGTGGGCTGGATCACCCGCGGCAGCCGCGCCGACGCCAGGTAGCTGCCGGAAAAGCGCAGTACCTTGGCCGACAACCAGAAGTTGCTGCCATCGGACTCCAGGTAGCCCAGGTGCAGCAGGGTCAGCAGGTGGCGGCGCGCGGCGGCGCGGGTGATGCCGGCGCGTTGCGCGGCGATGGTGGCGCTCAGGCGCTGGCGCTCGGTGTCGAAGCTCTCGAGCACGGCCATGCCCCGGGCCATGCCCTCGATGAAGTCGGCTTTGGCGATGGTCACAGCGGGCCCTTGCTTTGTTTTTGCTGCGCGATCATCGCGCAATGCGCTCAATGATCGCACAACGCCGCGCGCCAACCCCCCTCTTGCGCCCTCAGCCTGCCTAAGCTTGCCGGATTCCAAAGGAGACTTCATGCGTACCCAGGTCGCGATCATCGGCGCTGGCCCTTCTGGCCTGTTGCTCGGCCAGCTGCTGCACAAGGCCGGCGTCGACAACATCATCCTCGAGCGCCAGACCGGCGACTATGTGCTGGGGCGCATTCGCGCCGGCATCCTGGAGCAGGTTACGGTTGACCTGATGCGCGAAGCCGGCGTGAGCGAGCGCATGGACAAGGAGGGCATCGTCCACCACAGCATCGAACTCGTGTTCGGCGGCGCGCGCCACCCGATCGACGTGCACGGCCTGACCGGCGGCAAGGTGGTCACAGCCTATGGCCAGACCGAGCTGACCCACGACCTGATGGACGCGCGCAAGGCCGCCGGCCTGGCCACCGTGTACGAGGCCGACAACGTGCGACTGCATGGGTTCGACGGCACGAACCCGCAGGTCACCTACGAGAAAGACGGCCGCACCCACGCGCTTGACTGCGACTTCATCGCCGGCTGCGACGGCTTTCACGGCGTCAGCCGCGCCACCGTGAAGGACCGTGTCACCGAGTACGAGAAGGTCTACCCCTTCGGCTGGCTGGGCCTGCTGTCCGATACGCCGCCGGTGTCGCCGCACGCCATCGTCTACGGCAACAGCGAACACGGCTTCTCGCTGTGCTCCATGCGCAGCATGACGCGCTCACGCTACTACGTGCAGGTGCCGCTGACGGACAAGGTGGAAGACTGGAGCGACGATCGCTTCTGGGCCGAGCTCAAGCGCCGGGTCGACCCCGAGCTGTCCGAAAAGATCGTCACTGGAGCGAGCATCGAGAAAAGCATCGCCCCGCTGCGCAGCTTTGTCGCCGAACCGCTGCGCTTTGGCCGGTTGTTCCTGGCGGGCGATGCGGGGCATATCGTGCCGCCGACTGGGGCCAAGGGCTTGAACCTGGCGGCGACCGATGTGAAGTACCTGTCGGGCGCGTTCATCGACTACTTCAAGGAGCGCAGCAACGCGGGGATCGACACTTATTCCGAACGCTGCCTCAAACGCATCTGGAAGGCCGAGCGCTTCTCGTGGTGGATGACGACGCTGATGCATCGCTTTCCGGGCGATGAGTTCGGGCGCAAGATGCAGGAGGCGGAGCTGGATTACCTGGTGAAGTCGAAGGCACTGTCTACCGCTGTGGCGGAGAACTATGTGGGGTTGCCGCTTTGAGGTTTCTTGGATCCCCGCCTGCGCGGGGATGACAACCTTTTTCTCGCCGTCATTCCCGCGCAGGCGGGAATCCAGTGCCCGGCAATCTCACCCCCCCTTGCGCCCACCCTTGCCCACGCCCGTGACCCGAGGCGGCAAGCCCGTGTGCTGCGTGAGCAGTTGCCCGTCGCGCGGCTGACCACCCACCCCCGGCTTCTTCGCGCCGACACCCGCCGTCGAGTTCTTCCGTCGCGCGCTCTGGTACCCCCCATCCGTCAAAGGCTGGTAAGTCGGGATCAGATGATGCTTGCCATTGCCAATCAAGTCAGCCCGCCCCATCGCCTTAAGCGCGTCGCGCAGCAACGGCCAGTTGTTGGCGTCGTGATAACGCAAGAACGCCTTGTGCAGCCGCCGCCGGCGATCGCCGCGCACCACATCCACACTGTCTTCCTCGCGCAAATCCCGATGAACCTTGCGCAGCGTGTTGCGCCCCGAGTGGTACATGGCCGTCGCGCTGGCCATGGGGCTGGGATAGAAGGTCTGCACCTGGTCGGCGCGAAAGCTGTTCTTCTTGAGCCACACGGCCAAGTTCATCATGTCCTCGTCGCTGGTGCCCGGGTGGGCGGCGATGAAGTAGGGCACCAGGTACTGCTTCTTGCCCGCCTCGGCCGAGTACTTGTCGAACATGGCCTTGAACTTGTCGTAGCTGCCGATGCCCGGCTTCATCATCTTGGACAGCGGGCCACCCTCGGTGTGCTCGGGCGCGATCTTGAGGTAGCCGCCCACGTGGTGCTGCACCAGCTCTTTCACGTATTCGGGCGATTGCACGGCCAGGTCATAGCGCAGGCCTGAGCCGATCAAAATCTTTTTCACGCCCTTGAGCGCCCGCGCCCGGCGGTACATGTGGATCAGCGCGCTGTGGTCGGTGTTGAGGTTCGAGCAGATGCCCGGGTAGACGCAACTGGGCTTGCGGCAGGCGGCCTCGATCTCGGGTGTCTTGCAGCCGATGCGGTACATGTTGGCGGTGGGCCCGCCCAGGTCGGAGATGACGCCGGTAAAACCCGTCACCTTGTCGCGGATCTCCTCGATCTCGTGGATGACCGAATCCTCGCTGCGGCTCTGGATGATGCGGCCCTCATGCTCGGTGATCGAGCAGAAGGTGCAGCCGCCGAAGCAGCCGCGCATGATGTTCACGGAAAAGCGGATCATCTCCCACGCCGGGATCTTGGTCGCGCCATCGTGGCCGCCCTTCTCGTCGGCATACGCCGGGTGTGGACTGCGCGCATACGGCAGGCCGAAGACGTGGTCCATCTCGGCGGTGGTCAAAGGAATGGGCGGCGGATTGATCCACACATCGCGGTCGCCATGGGCCTGCACCAGCGCTCGGGCATTGCCGGGGTTGGTCTCCAGGTGCAACACGCGGCTGGCGTGGGCATAGAGCACCGGGTCGCTCTTGACCTGGTCGTACGAGGGCAGGCGGATCACCGTGCGCTCACGCGGCGGCAGCTTGCGCTTGCCGGCCAGGGCTGGGTTGGGCACGAAGGTCAGCGGTTTGGCCGCGTCACCCAGGGACTGGGCGGCGCCCTCCTCCTTGGCGCACGACGTGCCCTGGGCCTGCGCCTGCTCGGCGGTGGTCAGGTAGGGGTTGATGTGGTCGTCGACGCGGCCGGGCTGGTCGACCTGGGTTGAATCGATCTCGAACCAGCCTTCTTCCGACTGCCGCTGGATGAAGGCGGTGCCGCGCACATCGGTGATGCTCTCCACCGGCTCCTTGGCGGCGATGCGGTGGGCCACCTCGATCAGGGCGCGCTCGGCATTGCCGTACAGCAGCAGGTCGCACTTGGCGTCGACCAGGATGGCGCGGCGCACCTTGTCCTGCCAGTAGTCGTAGTGCGCGATGCGGCGCAGGCTGCCCTCGATGCCGCCCATGACGATGGGCACATCGTTCCAGGCCTCCCGGCAGCGCTGCGAATAGACCAACGCGGCGCGGTCGGGGCGCTTGCCGCCCACGTCGCCGGGGGTGTAGGCATCGTCGCTGCGGATCTTGCGGTCGGCGGTGTACCGGTTGATCATCGAATCCATGTTGCCGGCGGTGACGCCGAAGAACAGGTTGGGCTTGCCCAGCGCCTTGAAGGGCTCGGCGCTGTGCCAATCGGGCTGGGCGATGATGCCCACGCGAAAGCCCTGCGCCTCCAGCACGCGGCCGATCACCGCCATGCCGAAGCTCGGGTGATCCACATACGCGTCGCCCGTCACGATGATGATGTCGCAGCTGTCCCAGCCGAGCTTGTCCATCTCGGCGCGGCTCATGGGCAGGAAAGGCGCCGTGCCGAAGCGGGCGGCCCAGTACTTGCGATAGCTGGTGATCGGCTTGGCGGCGCGCGCGAACAGGGAGACGTCGAGGGGGGCGTTCATGGATGGGGTGATAGCCCGGGGAGGGCAACCGTGCATTTTAGGTTTGTGCGCCTGCCCCCTCCCCAAAGAGGGTCGCATCCGTCGGCCAGCAGGCGTGGCGCCAGCGCCCTATGCCGATGTCTCGTGGGGCATTACTTGGGCACGCCGCGGCCCTTGATGACGGTCAGCGAATGTTGAATGTGCTGCGCCAGCAACCTTGCTCCGGCTTTTCCATCGCGCTTCATCGCGGCGTCGAAAATCTGCCGATGCTCCTCGTGCACACTCGCCGCCACCGGCGTCGTCGCGGTCGAAAGGCGCCAGTAGCGCTCCGTCTGCCCGTACAGGACCGACTGGAACCGCAGGATCCATCGCGAGGGGCAAGCGGAGATCAACGCCTGGTGAAACGCGCGATTGCGGTCTTCCCATTCGCTGGACCAGCCATCCTTCTCGCGCGCCAGGCGCTCCTGGGCGCGCGAGAGCCGGTGGTAGGCGCCGACCACCTCGGCCTCCCATCGTTCATCGCCGTATTTCATCGCATCCTGGAATGCCGCACATTCGAGCAGGGTGCGCGTTCGCGTCAGGTCCTCGATGTCGGCCAGGGACATGGGTGATACCCGAAAACCGCGCTGTGCCTGCGGCACCACGAGCGAATCGGACACCAGCAGCGCCAGCGCCTCGCGCAGGGTGCTGCCACCGACACCATAGGTTTCCTTGAGATGCTCCACGCGCAGCTTCTCGCCAGCAGGATGCCGCCCCGAGATGATGTCCATGCGCAGTTGGCGGTAGGCGGATTCGATGAGCGAACGCGCCGTGGGCGCCGGCTCCTCGTGCGGTGAATCGTGCGCAGTGACACTGGGTTCGAAGCGATTCATGGCCATTGCAGCAGTTGGGGGCGCGCAAGATCGCGAGCGCAGCGCTCTTTCACGGACTTACTTGTAGCCCGCAATCCTGGGCAGCCACAGGACGAGTTCAGGAAACAGGAAGAAGGCCGCCGTGATGGCCAGATCGAGGGCTGCGAAAGGAAGCACATAGCGAAACACGGAGTGCGCCGGCAGCCCGTTGACTCCCGCGCTCACGAAGACGTTCACCCCGAATGGCGGCATGATAAGCCCGACCTCGATGACCTTGAGCGCCAGGATGGCGAACCACACCCCATCGAAGCCCAGGCCGGTCACCACCGGATGAAGAACCGGGATCGCGAGCAGCACGATGGCCAGGCCCTCCAGGAGCATGCCCAGAGGCAGCAGGACCACAAGGATCAACGCCACCAGCAGCTTGGGCTCGATCTGGAGCGTGGCCGTCCATTCCGCCAAACTGGCCGCGAACCCCTCGACAGCCAGGAAATACGAGAACACCGCCCCGCCGACGAGCAGAAGAAAGATCATGCTTGTGAACTGCGAGGTCTCCACCAGGGAAGCTCTGATGATGGCGCCCAGTGGCCGCAGCCGTGTGGACCGTGGGGTCAACCACGCGATCATCAGCGCGGCGAGCGCCGCAACGCCGCCCGCTTCAGTGGGCGTGAACAAGCCGCCATACAGGCCACCAACCGCAATGCAGAAGATGACAAGGCCATAGACCAAGCCGACGGAGTCCGTGAGAAACCCGGGCTGGTTGCGCACAGCGCCAGCCAGAGGGCCTCCAACGATGTCTGCAGGGGCCGAAGGCGCAGCGGCTGCCCCCGCGCTGACACCAGCGACCCCGCTGCCGGGGTTTCGCATCGCCCTGACAGCGACGAAAATCGCCAGGACCAGCATCGAAATGAGCCCTGGCACGACGCCAGCCAGGATCAGCTTGCCAACGCTTTCCTTGGCAACGATGCCATAGATGACGATGCCCAGGCTGGGCGGAATCAGGTTTGCGAAGGTCCCGGCCGCCGCAACGACCGCCGCAGCATAGGCCTTGTTGTATCCATAGCGGGACATCTCGGACACGGAGATCCGGCCGAACGCCGCCACGTCCGCCGCACTGGAGCCGGAAATGCCACTGAACAAGGCGGTGGCCCCGACGACGCTCACGGCCAGGCCGCCTGGAAGCCGGTGCACCAGTCGGTGAACAGACCGGTAGATCTGTTGACCAATGCCCGCGTTCGCCAGCAGCGAGCCGAGCAGGATGTACATGGGGATCACCAGCAGCTCATAGCTCGATGCCGCGGTGAACGGCGTATTGCCGATCACGGCTGTCGCCGACGAGAACTCCTGCGAAAGCACGATGCCGGCCGCTCCGCCCGCCAGCAGTGCCAGGGCGATGGGCACTTCCATCAGGATCAGGACAATGACCAACAGGAGCACGCCAGCGAGGATCATGCCGCCCCCTCGGACAGACGACGCGAAGGGCCGCCGTGAAGGTCGTTGCGGAACTTGCTGAGCAGCGCCAGCAGGAAAGCGGTCATGCCGAACGCCACCGCCAGTTTGGCGGGCCAGATGGGAATGCGGGCCAGCCCAAACAGGTATTCGCCGGCGCGCGTGGCGTGCACGGCGACGCCCCAGGTGGAATAGGTGACCCACGCGACGATGGCGATCGAGACCACCGACCCGCAAAGCCTCACGGCATGCGACCACCGCGGCGACAAGCGCTCGGTCAAAATCGGCGTTCTCACATGAACGCCCGCAATCTCGCTGGACATCATGGCCATATAGACCGTTGCAACCAGCGCCACCTGTGAGAGTTCGATGACGCCGAGGATGCCGGATCCGACAAACGCCCGCAGCGCCACGTCGACACAGGTGAGGAACATCAAGGCCAGAATGAAAAGGCCGGACAGGAAGGCAAGGCCCCCACCGATCCGCTCGGCCACCGCATGACCCCGCGGCCCGCCCGCCGCGCCAGCCGTGCCCGGCGCCGCCGACTCAATGGGCATTGCGCGCGAGCTCCTGCTTCATGTCGGCAATGGCCTTGTCCAGGGGGTAGCGCTGCGTGCAGCCCAACTGCTCGAAAGCGTCACGGGTGGACATCAGTGGCATCTGAAGCTGCGGCACAAAATCGCCGTCCGCGACGTGGACGTCGCTGTTGTCGGTGCAGGCGCGGACCACGTCCCGGATCTGCGCCATGCTCAACACCTGATGCGTGGCCGAATTGAACACCGACGATCGGATCGCGGCGGCAGCGTTCGATCCCGAGGCGCCGCTGATCGCCGCATCGACAAAATTCTGGGCCATGTCCTTGACGTAGATCAGCTGCAGCTTGCCGCCAAGGCCAAAGGGGTGGCCCAGGACCGCGCGCTCACCTCGAATGGCTTGCGCGATCCAGGCGGCGAACATCCCCGAGATGCCGCTGAGGCGACCGAGCCCATAGGAGAAAGTGGGGCGCAGCCCGATGAACCGGGTGGTGCTTTGCTCGGCGTAGAAGTCGGCCATCCCTTCGCACATCAATTTGCTGTGCGCGTACAGCGAGGTGGGCCGGAAGGGCCCGGTGGCTTCGACAGCGTGGTCGCCCAGATGGGTGTGGAACAGGGGGCGCCCGTAGACGGCAGCTGTCGATGCATACACGACGCATGGCACTTTCGCGGCACAGCTGGAGCGAAAGACGTTCTCCGTTCCCAGGACATTGACCGAAAGCATGGGCCGCGCATCAGGCAGATCGACCTGCGCGCCAAAGCTTTTCTGCTCGGCTGAAAGCGTCAACGCACCGAGGTGGATCACCGCGTCGTATCCCGCCAGCCGCTGCGCGGACAGGTCCTCGGCGCGCTCCACGCACCAGGTGACGCCTTGCTGTTGGAGCTGCGCCGGCGCCGCGACCACGTCGGCTGCAGTGACCTCCCAGTCGGCGCTTCGCAGCTGCCGAACAACATCCTTGCCGATCAGCCCCGCGGCACCGGTGACGTAAGCGCGTCTGGCTTTCACCGGGCTTCCCGGCAAGCTGTCATGCCATCGACATACTTGCTTTTCCCGGTGTGCTTTTTCAGCGCGTCCTGGTAGGAAACCAGGAAGCCGCGCACACCGGCGGCGTCCACCCCGCTGTCCTTGGCGGCGGAGGCCACGTACTTGTCGATGATGGCGCTCTGGGTCTTGCCTTTCCACTCGGCGATCTGCGCTTCGGGCAGGCGAACGACCGCTCCTCCCGCCGCCTTCAGGGTCTCGCAGGCGAGCTTGTCGAGACGGCTGAGGTTGGACGGGATGAACTCTTCGGCCACTGCCGCGCCTTCGGCGAGCATGATCTTCTGCACTTCGGCGGGGATCCTGTCCCACACGCTCTTGCGCACCGCCACGGACGCCACGGAGGTGTATTGGCCCAGCCCCAGGTCGACGAAGTTCTTCGCGACTTCATGGGCTCTCGTGGCCGTGATCTGGTTGCCCATGGGCGAGCCCGAGAACGCATCGATCACGCCGGTCTGCAAGGCCTGGTAGACCTCGGAGGTCGGGATCGCGACAGGCGACGCCCCCACCGCGCGCAGGGCGTCTGCGTGGTAGCCGATGGCGCGCACGCGCTTGCCCTGGAGGTCCGCAAGGGTCTTGATCGGCAGCTTGGCGGACGTGGCCGTGTTCTGGGCGACCCCGAACACGATGGGCACCACACCGAGCTTGCTCCATTCATTCATCAACGCCGGGTTCGTGCGCGCGAGATCCGCGTTGGCGTGCAAGGTGGCGAATGCGTCGTCCGACTGGAACGGGATGGAGACGGCCTGGCTCAGCGGAAACTGGCTGGGAAAAACGGCCGGCGGAATCAGGCCCATGTCCACGCGGCCGTCCTGGATGCCCGCCAGGGTTTCGCCCAGCTTCAACAGGGAGCCATCGCGGTGGACCGTGATCCGCAGGATGTAGTTGGTGTCCTTGGCGACCTTGTCGGTGACGCGCTTGATCCACTCCGCGGCGGTCTGGTAGGGCTCGTCGTTGGCGCCGAAAGCGGTCGCGTACCGGTAGGTCAGCGTGGTCTTCTGCTGCGCCGACGCATGCGTGGCCGCGAGGGCCAGGCCGGCAACCGCCATGATTGCCAATGACCGCCTCAACACGCCCGCAGGACTGGTCTGTCGTCTGGCGCTGAGGGTCATCTCGTCATTTGCATGGGTCTTCATGGTCTCGTCTCCTGGTGGATGGGAAGGGTGCGAACGACGCAAGCCCCCCCTTGGTCCCGAGGGAATTTCGCAAACGTTGACTGAGTACAGCCTAGGCAAAATAATCTCGACATTTTAGAGGGTTTACACCAATCGACCAACTCTCGACAATCCGCCCATCATGATCGCCATGAAAATCTTGGGTCTTGCGCCGGCCGAGGGGCGCAGAGAAGCGCTTGTTGCGCAGGTCACCCAGGCGATGCGGGCCCTGCAGTGGACGCAGTCGTCACTGAGCATTTACGAGCACGCCAACACCGGACTCCTGAGCCTGGTTCCGTCTTTGGCGCAGCAGGTCGACGCCGTCACCGCGCTTTATCAAAGCGTGCAAGTTGGTACGCAGGGCTTGCGCTCAGGCCCTGTGATCTTGCAGACCCTGCAGCCGCGCGACGCCCTGGACCCGCCCGTGCCGCCGAGCGCGTTCTGCGTCTTTGCACAGCTTGTGTGCGCACTCGAGAACCGCGAAGGCACCTTGGGTCTGTTGCGGCGCATGATGGAAAACACAAGGCAGGAAAGCGGGAACTACCGCTACGACCTTTACGAGACAGAGGGAGGCGGCGCGTTCTGGATGTTCGAGGCCTATCACGACGAACCCGCCATAGCGACGCACCGACAGAGCGCCTACTACCGCAGCATCGTTCCACTCATTTCCGCCGCCCTGTCCGAACCGATCAGGGTCCACACCCGGCTTCGCCCAAACCCACCCGAGGCTCTCCAATGACCTATCGCATCCTCCTGATCCAGGGCCCCAACATGAGCTATCTCGGCAAGCGACAGCCAGAGATCTACGGCCGCACGACGGCAGCCGAGCTCGATGAGATGTGCCACCGTCACGCACGGGACAAGGGCTACGACCTGCAGATCTTCTACACGCACAGCGAAAGCGCTGCGATGGAACGCATCTACGAGGCGGATGCGCAAGGGTTCGATGGCCTGCTGATGAACCCGGCCGCGTTCTGTGTGAACGGTGTGGCCATCGCCAATTGCATCAAGGCCGTACCCATGCCGTATGTGGAAGTCCACGTGAGCAACATCGACAAGCGAAAAGTCCCGTCGATCACCGCGCCGGAGGCCGTGGGTGTCATCCATGGCTTCGGCGTGCACGGCTACATGCTGGCGCTTGACGGCCTGCTGTACGCAATCGAGCATGCGGACAGGCTGCCAAAGTACGGCGCCGACGCCATAGTGAACATTCCGGCCGGATGACCAGCGCCAGCATCAGCCTCGATGGCCGCGCAGCCTTCGTCACGGGCGGCACGCAGCGCGCACGAGGCCCTGGGGTCGGTGGACATCCTTTTGAATTGCGCGGGAATCGCTGACCTCAAAAGCCTGGGCGCCGAGCCAGAGCGCAAGTGGCACACTGCGGTCCAAGCGGCTTGCATGCCCCATGGCCCGATGTCCCCACCCTCCCCCGATTCCCGCACCGTCGCCGTGCGCACCCTGTGCGAGTTCACGGCCCGCCGGGGCGACCTCGACCTGCGTTTCACGCCCTCGCCCACCGGCCTGCAGGGCATCGCCGGCCACCAGCTGGTCACCGGCCGGCGTGGCGCGCGGTATGAGCGCGAAATCTCGCTGAGCGCGGATTTCGGCTCGCTCACCGTGCGTGGCCGGGCCGATGGCTTCGACGCCACCGCCGGCCGCCTGGACGAGATCAAGACCCACCGTGGCGACCTTTCTCGCCAACCGGCCAACCACCGTCATCTGCACTGGGCCCAAGCCAAGGTCTACGGCTGGATGCTGTGCCAGGCGCGTGGGCTGGCGTCGGTGCGGCTGGCGCTGGTGTACCTCGACCTGGGCAGCCAGAAGGAAACCGTGTTCGAGGAAGAACACGACGCGCAGGCCCTGCGCGGCTTCTTCGAGGGCTTGTGCGGGCAGTACACCGTCTGGGCCGAGCAGGAAGCCGCGCACCGCGCCGCGCGTGACGCCGCGCTGAACACGCTGGCCTTTCCCCACGCGGCGTTTCGCACCGGCCAGCGCGAACTGGCCGAGAACGCCTGGCGCGCCGCCCGCTCGGGGCGTTGCCTGATGGCGCAGGCGCCCACCGGCATCGGCAAGACGGTGGGCACGCTCTACCCCGTGCTCAAGGCGGTGGCGCAGGGCCTGGACCGCGTGTTCTACCTGGCCGCGCGAACCCCCGGCCGCCAGCTCGCCATCGACGCCCTGCAGCGGCTGCGTCCTCCCGGCGCAGGCGCACCCCGGGTGTTGGAGCTCACGGCCCGGGACAAGCTGTGCGAGCACCCCGACAAGGCCTGCCATGGTGACTCCTGCCCGTTGGCACGTGGCTTTTACGACCGGCTGCCGGCCGCGCGGGCGGCGGCACTGGCAGCGCCGTCGATGACCCTGGCACCGCTGCGCGAGGTGGCCCGGGCGCATGAGGTCTGCCCCTACTGGCTGGGCCAGGAGATGGCCCGCTGGGCCGATGTGGTGGTTGGCGACTACAACTATTTCTTCGACAGCAGCGCGCTGCTGCATGCGCTGACGGTGGACCAGGGCTGGCGCTGCGCAATCTTGGTGGACGAGGCGCACAACCTGGTCGAGCGGGGTCGCCAGATGTACACCGGCGAGCTCGACGAGCGCCGCTTGGCGGCCCTGCGCCGCAACGCGCCCGCTGCCCTGCGCAAACCCCTGGACCGGCTCGCACGGAGTTGGCGCGAGCTGGTGCGCGACCAGCGGGACGACTTCGCGGTGCAGGCCGACTTGCCCGGGCGCTTCGTGCTGGCGCTGCAGCAGGCGAGCACCGCCATTGGCGACCACCTGGCCGATTCGCCGGCGGCGCAGCCTCAAGGGGATGGATCGGGCGATCGAGCTGGCAACCCACTCGGCGAGCTGCAGCAGTTCCACTTCGAGCTGCTGGCCTTCCTGCGGCTGGCCGAGACCTTCGGCGACCATTCGCAGTTCGACATCACCCTGGCGCCCGCGCCGCGCCGCGCCATGTCCAGCCTGTGCATCCGCAACCTGGTGCCAGCGCCGCACCTGGCGCCGCGTTTCCAGGCCGCGCAAGGCGCGGTGCTGTTCTCGGCCACGCTCGGGCCGCCCGGCTACTACCGGGACATGCTGGGCTTGCCCGCGGACAGCGTCTGGATCGACATCGAATCGCCGTTCACCGCCGATCAGCTGGCCGTGCACCTGATGCCGCGCATCAGCACCCGCTGGGCCGACCGCGAGCGCTCGGTGGCCCCCATCGCCGACCTGATCGCCCGCCAGTTCGCGCAGCGGCCCGGCAACTACCTGGCGTTTTTCAGCAGCTACGACTACCTGCGCCGCGTCGCGGCGCAGCTGGGCCAGGCCCATCCCCAGGTGCCACAGTGGGCGCAGGAGGCGGGCATGTCCGAAGCACAGCGGCATGTGTTCATCGGGCGCTTCGCGCCAGGCGGCCAAGGTGTGGGCTTCGCCGTCTTGGGCGGCAGTTTCGGCGAAGGCATCGACCTGCCGGGCGACCGTCTGGTGGGCGCCTTCATCGCCACCCTGGGCCTGCCGCAGGTGAACCCGGTCAACGAATGCCTGCGCCAGCGGCTGCAGCGGTCTTTCGGCGCCGGGTTCGACTACGCCTACCTCTACCCCGGACTGCGCAAGGTGGTGCAGGCGGCCGGGCGCGTGATCCGCTCGCAGGAAGACCGCGGCGTGGTGTGGCTGATCGATGACCGATTTACGCAGCCCGGCGTTCAAGCCCTGCTGCCACGCTGGTGGCATTTGCCGGGCACAGTGGCGCCCGCCTGCTGAGCGCCGCGCCGACACACGCGTGCGCCTTGACGCACGGCGGCGGTGCGCCACTTTCCTGCATCCTGCGCGCACCCCTCCGACGCAAGCCTATGCCCTCCTCCACAGACTCAATTGCTTCGCACTGACAGCGAGTGAATCGGAAATACCCATGCCCCATCGCCACCTGCCGGCGGCCAAGGTGCTGCTCGTCGACGACGAGCCTGCCAGGCTGCTCGACCTCGAACTCGTGCTGCGCAAGCTTGGCGCCGACCTGGTGTGCGCGGCCTCGGGCGGGCAGGCGCTGCATGAGGCCGAGCAGGTAGCCGCCGAACAGGTGAGGCGGGTGGCGGCCGAGCTGGCCGAGTCGGATCGGCGCAAGACCGAGTTCCTGGCCACGCTGGCCCATGAGCTGCGCAATCCGCTCGCGCCCCCGCGCAACGGCCTGCACGTGCTGCGGCTGTCGCGTGACGAGGCGGCTCGCACCCGCAGTTGGCAAATGATGGACCGCCAGCTCACGCAGATGGTGCACCTGACCGACGACCTGTTGGACGCCGCCCGCATCAGCACAGGAAAGATCGCACTCAAGTTGCAGCGCGTCGAGTTGCGAACCGTGATCGAGAGCGCCCTGGAAACCAGCGAGCCACTGATCGCGCAGGCCGGGCACGCACTCGAGGTCGACCTGCCCGCGCCGCCTGTGTGGTTGAACGTCGACGCCACGCGCATTGCGCAGGTGCTGGCCAACCTGCTGTACAACGCCGCCAAGTACACCGCGGCGCACGGCCACATCCGACTGTCGGCGCGTTGCGAGGATGCGGATCTGGTGCGGGTGGTGCGCAACAACGGCGTCGGCATGACAGCGCAGACCCTGCCGCGAGTTTTCGAGAGGTTCACCCCGGTCAGCATCCCGGGGCAGCACCCGCCGGGTGGCCTGGGCATCGGACTGGCGCTGGTGCGGGCGCTGGTTGAGATGCACGGCGGCAATGTCACCGCGGAAAGCGAGGGAGCCGTACAGGCCAGCACCTTCACCGCGCCGCTTCCGGCCTTGGAGGGCCCCTCAGGGGCCGCAGGCGAAGTACCCGGCCCGCAGGTCGCGCCAGGTGCCGGCTTGAATGTGCTGTTGGTCGACGACAACGTGGATGCCGCTGAAAGCATGGCGATCATCCTGCAGATGGACGGGCACGCCACGCGCGTCGCCAGTCATGGCCACAAGGCGCTGGAAATCGCCACAGACTTCAAGCCGCAGGCGGTGTTCCTGGACATCGGCATGCCTGGCATGGATGGCTATCAGGTGGCCAAGGCCCTGTTAAGTGAGCATGTGGCGCACAGGCCGGTTCTGATTGCGCTGACGGGATGGGGGACCAAGCAAGACCGGGCGCGCACGAAGGCTGCGGGCTTTGATTACCACCTGACCAAGCCGGCGAGCATCGAAGTGGTCGAGCAGCTGCTCGAATCGCTTCACGTTGCAGCCTGAACGGCAGCGCGAGCTTGCCGTTCAGGTGCGAGGGGTGCTCAGCTGGCCCGGCTGGCCTGCTCGGCCTGAACGCGCAATTGATGGCGCTTCTTGCCTGCGGCGCGGGCTTCCTCACTGGTGAAGCGATGTGCGCGGCCATGCTCGTGTGCGGCCTTGCCCCCCATGCTGGCGATCTCACGCTTTTTTTCGGGGCTGAGCACCGCGAATCCGCGCTTGGCGCGCGGCGGCGTGGCAATCAGGGCTTCGGCGGCCGTGGCCGCGTTTTCAGACCCGGTGTGGTTGATGTCGGTGGTGATGTCGTCCATCGCTGCTCCCTAAGGTTGTTGACATGGATGAGGCTAAATTCTGAAGAGGTAGCACAGCCTTGTGATGCCTTCCAACCAAAATTGGATGCTGTCCTACAAGGATGAGGTACACCTCCTACAGAGCCCCCATCATGTCTATCAAAGTCATCAGTTTCCGGACAATAGCAGTGCTTTCAGCCCCACTTCGTCAAGAATGACAGTGCCAAGTTCGCGCGCCTTGTCGAGTTTGCTCCCGGCTTCGGTCCCGGCGACGAGGTAATCGGTCTTGCGGCTGACCGAGGCGGCCACCTTGGCGCCAGCCGCTTCGAGCATGGTCTTGGCTTCTTCGCGGCTGAGGGTGGGCAGCGTTCCGGTCAGCACCACGGTCTTGCCGGCCAGCGGCAGCGATGCGACTGGCGCCGGCTCGCCTTCGGGCCAGTGCAGGCCGCAGGCGCGCAGCTGCTCGACGACCTCGCGGTTGTGCGGCTGGGCGAAGAAGGTGTGCAGGCTCTCGGCGACGATGGGCCCCACATCGGGCACCTGCAGCAAGCGATCGGGGCTGGCGGCCATGATGGGGTCGAGCGAGCCGAAGTGGCGCGCCAGGTCTCGCGCGGTGGCCTCGCCCACATGGCGGATGCCCAGGCCGAACAAGAAGCGCGGCAGCGTGGTCTGCTTTGATTGCTCCAGGTTCGCCAGCAGGTTCTGCGCCGATTTGTCGCCCATGCGCTCCAGAGCCGCCAGGTGGCCCAGGCCAAGCCGATACAGATCAGGCAGTGTGCGGATGATGCCGGCGTCGACCAGCTGGTCGACCAGCTTCTCGCCCAGGCCTTCGATGTCCAGCGCGCGGCGCTGCCCGAAATGCAGCAGCGCCTGTTTGCGCTGGGCCGCGCAGAACAGCCCCCCGGTGCACCGGTAATCGGCCTCGCCCTCCTCGCGCACCGCATCGCTGCCGCACACCGGGCACTGCCGCGGCATGGTGAAGGGCGGCGCGTCGTGGGTGCGCCGCTCAGGCACCACAGCCACCACTTCGGGAATGACGTCTCCGGCGCGCCGCACGATGACGTGGTCGCCCACGCGCACGTCCTTGCGCCGGGCTTCGTCTTCGTTGTGAAGCGTGGCGTTGGTCACCGTGACGCCGCCGACAAACACCGGCGCCAGCTTGGCCACCGGGGTGAGCTTGCCGGTGCGCCCCACCTGCACGTCGATGGCTTCCACGGTCGTGGTCTGCTCCTGCGCCGGAAACTTGTGCGCCACCGCCCAGCGTGGCTCGCGCGTGACAAAGCCCAGCTGCCGCTGCAAGGCCAGGCTGTTGACCTTGTAGACCACGCCGTCGATGTCAAAGGGCAGTTGGTCGCGATCCTGGCCGACGGCCTGATGGAAGGCCACCAGTTCGTCCGCCCCGCGGGTCACCCGCACGCGGTCGGAAACCGGAACGCCCCAGGTCTTGAACGCCTGCAGCACCTGCGCGTGGGTGACGAAATCCGGGCCACCGCCGATCTCGCCCCAGCCATAGGCAAAGAAGGACAACGGCCGCTGCGCGGCGATGGCCGGGTCGAGCTGACGCACGGCGCCGGCGGCCGCATTGCGTGGGTTGACAAAGGTCTTTTCGTTCTTCGCGCCGCTGTCGATCTTGGCGCGCTGCTGCTCGTTCATCCGCTCGAAGTCGTCGCGGCGCATGTAGACCTCGCCGCGCACTTCCAGAACGCGCGGCACCGGCAGTGACGCATCGCCCTCCAGCCGCAGCGGAATCTGGCCAACAGTGCGGATGTTCTGGGTGACGTCCTCGCCCACCTCGCCGTCGCCACGCGTCGCGGCCTGCACCAGCACGCCATGCTCGTAGCGCAGGTTGATCGCCAGGCCATCGAACTTGAGCTCGGCGACGTATTCGACGGGCGGGTCGGCCTCGCCGAGGCGCAGTTCGCGGCGCATGCGCGTATCGAAGTTGCGCGCGCCGGTGGCCTCGATATCGGTCTCGGTTCGGATCGACAGCATCGGCACCTGGTGGCGTACCTTGGCGAAGCCGTCGAGCGGCTTGCCGCCGACACGTTGCGTGGGCGAATCGGGGCGGCGCAGCTCGGGGTGGGCCTCTTCCAGCGCCTGCAGCTCTCGGAACAGGCGGTCGTAGTCCGCGTCGGGGATCGCCGGCGCGTCGAGCACGTAGTAGCGATGGGCGTGGTGATGCAGCTGCTGGCGCAGGGCCTGCGCACGCTGCTCGATGTCGGCGAAAAGGGGCATGGTTTGATGGTGTGGCGCCTGGATTCCCGCCTTCGCGGGAATGACGGCCTATTGTCATCCCCCCGCGAAGGCGCCTATCGTCATCCTCGCGAAGGCGCCTATCGTCATCCTCGCGAAGGCGCCTATCGTCATCCTCGCGAAGGCGCCTATCGTCATCCCCGCGAAGGCGGGGAACCAGGAGCGCGGTAAGTCCGGAGCGAGGTACTTCAGCTGAACAGCCGCCGCGCCTGCGGCGACCCCGCTGCCAGGTCGCGCGCATCCAGCGTGTCGTACAAGGTTTCCAGGTCGGCACCGATGACATCGAGCGTGTCGGATCGAATGATCTGGCCGCGGTCGTCCGTCAGCACGCCGTCCATGCTCTGGCCCAGTGCCACCGCCGCCTCGCGCATGCGAACAAAGGGCTGGTCGCTGCGCGGTACCTGGGGCACGTCGACGCTGAGGATCAGGTCGCGCAGTGCGGCCTGCGTGGGGTCTTCGGCCAGGGCAGCCTGGGTGTCGAAGGACAGCACAAGAATCGGTGGCGCCCCGGCCTGGCCGGAGGGCAGCACCATGCGGCCGGGAATCACCCCCGACACAAAGCCCAGGCGGGCGGCGTGCTGCTGCACGTAGCCGGGGCTCCACGCCGCTTGCTGCGCGCGCAGCGAGAGACTCAGTTGCGCGTCGTGGCCGCCGGCGAACTGGTCGAGCTCGCGGGCCCGGGCGACCTCGTGGCGCATCTCCGGAAAATCGGGCGTGCCAGCCACCGCGTCGGCGAAGGCCTGCGCCTTCATCACGAACTCGGAATATTCGATCTCGTTGAGCGCGCCATTGCGGTTGGCCAGTTGGACGCCCGCCTGGAACGCGGTGTAGCGCTGGCCGGCCAGCGGCGGCTCCCAGTGGCCGCCGGCCTCGTTCAAGCCTTCCACCGCGAAGGGCTTGCTGCCGGCGCGGCGGGTGGCCGGCATCGCCGCCAGCGCCGCGTCGCCCGAGACCAGCGAATCGAGCGCGATCGGGGCGATCACATCGATCAAGGCGTCCAGGCCGGGCTTGCGTTCGGGCGTGGCGACCAGCCCAAGGGTGGCGTCCTCGAAGATCGGCTCGCGCCGGCCGTCGGGATCGTGCGTGGGCTCGGCCCCCGGCAGCGGCATGGGCTCTGTGGGAACGCTGTCGGCCGCGTCCGGCTGGCGGGGGGTGTTGCGGCGGTTGGACCAGGCGTTCCAGGCCACCAGGATGGCCAGAGTGGTGCCGCCAAGAATGGCCAGGCCCAGGGTCAGGTCGGTCATGCGTGCATCCTAGACGGTGGCCAGGCCGACCGCCGACTCCATGTCCACGGCCACGATGCGCGAGACACCCTGCTCCTGCATGGTCACGCCGATCAACTGCTCGGCCATTTCCATGGCGATCTTGTTGTGGCTGATGAAAAGGAACTGGGTGCCGCGGCTCATGCTGGTCACCAGCTTCGTGTATCGCTCGGTGTTGGCGTCGTCCAGCGGCGCGTCCACTTCGTCGAGTAGGCAGAACGGCGCGGGATTGAGCTGGAAGATGGCGAACACCAGCGCGATGGCCGTGAGCGCCTTCTCGCCACCCGAGAGCAGGTGGATGGTCTGGTTCTTCTTGCCGGGCGGCTGCGCCAGCACCTGTACGCCGGCGTCAAGGATCTCCTCGCCGGTCATCACCAGGCGGGCATTGCCGCCGCCGAACAGCTCGGGGAACATCCGGCCGAAGTGCTCGTTGACCGCGTGGAAAGTGCCGGCCAGAAGCTCGCGGGTTTCGCCATCGATCTTGCGGATGGCGTCCCCCAGCGTGTTCATGGCCTCGTTGAGATCCGCCGACTGCGCGTCGAGGAACTGCTTTCGCTCGCTGGCGGTCGTCAGCTCGTCGAGCGCCGCCAGGTTCACCGCGCCGAGCGCGGCGATCTCGCGGTGCAGGCGGTCGATCTCCGATTGCAGGCCCGACAGGCGCACATTGCCCTGCTCGAGCGACAAGCGCACGGCGTCGAGGTCGGCCTGGGCGTCGGCCAGTTGCTGGCTGTACTGCTCCAGGCCCAGGCGGGCGGCCTGCTCCTTGAGCTGCAGGTCGGTGATGCGCTGGCGCAGCGGATCGAGCGCGCGCTCAATGGTCAGGCGGCGCTCGTCGCTGGCGCGCAGCTTGTTGGTGAGGTCGTCGTACTCGCTGCGCTTGGCGCCCAAGGACTTCTCGCGCTCGGATTTCACCTCCAGCGCGGTCTGCAGCCCGCCCTGCGCGGCGGCGTCGGTCAGGCGTGCGAGTTCGTCATGGGCGCGAACCTCTTCGGCGGCGATGGCGGCGGTCTGCTGTTCGGCGGTTTCGATGCCGCGCTGCAGCTCGGCCCGGCGGGCGCCCCGCGCGCGCTGCGAAAACTGCGCCTCTTGGGCCTGCCGCTCCAGGCCGCGCTGCTGCTCGCGCGATTGCGCCAGCTTGCGCTCGGCGTCGATCACGTGCTCGTCGAGCTGGGCATGGCGCTCCTGGCTGTCGGCCAGTTGCATGTCGAGTTCTTCAAACCGCGCCTCGGCGGTGACGCGGCGCTCTTGCAGGTCTTCCAGCAGCGCATCGACTTCGGCCATGTCAGCGGCGATCTGCTCGCCGCGGGCGCGGGTCTGCTCGGCCAGCTGCGCCAGCTGCAGGGTTTGGACCTGCAGCTCGTGGGCGCGCGACTGGGTTTCGCTGGCCTCGCGCCGCACCGACACCAGGCGCTGGGCGGCGTCGGTGTAGGCGGCCTCGGCGCGCACGAGCGCCGAGCGCGCTTCATCGGCGATCAGGGCCTGGGCACGCAGGTCTTTTTCGAGGTGCTCTATCTCCTGCTGGCGCGCCAGCATGCCGGCCTGCTCGGAGTCTTGGGCGTAGAAGCTCACGCTGTGTGCGCTGACCGCGTGGCCGCCGCGCACGAAGATGGCTTCGCCGGTCTGCAGCTTGGCGCGAGCCGCCAGAGCCTCTTCAAAGCTCTCGGCGACATAGCAGCCATGCAGCCAGTCGGCCAGCAAGGCCTTCTGGCCGGCGTCGGACAGGCGCAGCAGGTCGGCCAGCCGGGGCAGCCCGGCGGCCCCACTGGCGGGCAAGACCGCGGCTGGGGGCGTGTGGAAGGCCAGCTTGGCCGGCGGCGGATCGGTGGCGAAGGATCGCACCATCTCCAGGCGCGACACCTGCAGCGAAGCCAGCCGCTCACGCAGCGCCGCTTCCAGGGCGTTCTCCCAGCCTTGCTCGATGTGGATGCGGCTCCACAGGCCCTGCAAGCCATCGAGCCCGTGCTTGGCCAGCCACGGACGCAGCTTGCCGTCGGTGCGCACCTTCTCCTGCAGCGCCTTGAGGGCGTCCAGACGCGCGGACAAATCGGCCTGCCGGGACAACTGCTGGTTGACGTCGGTCTGCCGCGTGCGGCGGTCATCGTCGCGCAGCGGCACCTGCTCCTGCAGCTCGTGCAGGCGGGCGTCGGCGGCCTCGGCGCTTTCCTGCGCCACGGCCAATTGCTGCTGCAGCTGGGCCAGCCGGGCCTCGTCGGGTGACGCGAGGGCGTTGCGATCGACCAGCAGGCGCTCGCGGCGCTGGTTCAGCTGGCGCGATTGCTCCTCGATGTTGCGCTGGTCGGCGGCCAGCACCTGGATCTGCTGCTGCACCTGCCCGACGCTGGCGCGCTGCTCATTGGCGCGGCCTTGGGCCTGGCGCAGGCTGTCTTCGAGGTCGGGCAGGCGCGTGGCCTGCTCCTGCACCTGGGCGGCCAGCAGCGCAGCCTGTTCCTCGGCCTCCACGCTGGTGCCGGCCAGGTTATCGAGCTCGGTGGCCGCGTCGTCCCGCCGGGCGGCCCACTGAGCGGACTGCTCCTTGAGCTGGGCCAGGCGCTGTTCGGTGCGCTGTCGGCCTTCGACCACAAAGCGGATCTCGGCCTCCAATCGGCCGACCTCGGTGCTGGCCTCGTAGAGGGCTCCCTGGGCCTGGTTCACCTGGTCGCCGGCGGCATAGTGCGCCTGGCGGATGGTCTCCAGCTCGGATTCAACGTGGCGCAGGTCGGCCACCCGTGCTTCCAGGTCGACCATGGCCTTGTCCGCGTCCTGCTTGATGCGGGTCTGTTCGGCCTCGCATTCGGCGCGGCGCAGGAACCACAGCTGGTGCTGCTTGAGTGTGGCGTTCGCTTGCAGCGTGTTGTAGTGCTGCGCCACCTCGGCCTGCTTTTCCAGCTTGTCTAGGTTGGCGTTGAGCTCACGCAGGATGTCTTCAACCCGCGTGAGGTTCTCGCGGGTATCGGCCAGGCGGCTCTCGGTCTCGCGGCGGCGCTCCTTGTACTTGGAGACGCCGGCGGCCTCTTCGAGGAACAGGCGCAGCTCCTCGGGCCGCGATTCGATGATGCGACTGATCGTGCCCTGGCCGATGATGGCGTAGGCGCGCGGCCCAAGCCCGGTGCCCAGGAACACGTCTTGCACGTCGCGGCGGCGAACCGGCTGGTTGTTGATGAAGTAGCTGCTGGTGCCATCGCGCGTGAGCACGCGTTTGACCGCCACCTCGGCGTACTGCGACCACTGGCCGCCGGCACGGTGGTCGGCGTTGTCGAACACCAGCTCCACGCTGGCGCGGCTGGCAGGCTTGCGGGTGTTGGTGCCATTGAAGATGACGTCCTGCATGGACTCGCCACGCAGCTCGCTGGCCTTGGACTCGCCCAGCACCCAGCGCACCGCATCCATGATGTTGGATTTGCCGCACCCGTTGGGGCCGACCACCCCGACCAGCTGGCCAGGGAGCATGAAGTTGGTCGGCTCGACGAAGGACTTGAATCCCGAGAGCTTGATCGAATTGAGGCGCACGGCGAAAGCCCGATGGACAGTCTGGAATGAGAGCGCCGGCTGGGCCGGAGCAAGTGAAGGGGATGATACCGTGGGGCACAAGTGAACCCGCGCGTGAACTCAGGGGGAAACCGGGCCCGGCGAGGCATTCGCCGCAAGCCGAGGCGCCATCAAGGCGAACCACCACGGCGGAATGGCGGCCAGCAGCAGACAGATCGAGTAGCTCGCGGGCAGCTGGGGCGCGTCCGGCATCGCCGCCAGCTGCGGGTAGCGCTTGGCGGCGTGCAGATGATGGTCCGAGTGGCGCTGCAGGTTGGCCAGCAGGCTGTTGGAGATGAAGTGGTCGGCGTTCCACGCATGCTGCGCGCCGAACGGCTCAGGCCGGCCGTTGGGGCCGGTGCGGCGCACCAGACCGTAGTGCTCGATGTAGTTCACCGTCTCCAGCAGCCAGACGGCGAACGCCGATTGCGCCAGCCAGAACGCCAGCATCTTGCTGGCGCCCAGCCCCAGCAAGGCCAGGGCCACCGCCGCGTTCAAGGCCCAGCACCAGGTCAGCGGGCTGGCCAGCCAGCCGCGCCCTTGCCGCCGCAGGCGCTGGGCTTCCAGCCGCCAGGCGCTCACGGCACTGCCGAAGATTGTGCGCGGCAGGAACCGCCACAGGCTTTCACCGGGGCGCGCGCTGGCCGGGTCGTCGTGGGTCGCGGCCCGGACGTGGTGGCCGCGGTAATGCTCCACCATGAACTGTGGATAGGCGACGCAGGCCATCAGCACCCAGGCCATCGCCCGGTCGGCGCGGCGCGGGCTGTGGCCCAGTTCGTGGGCGAAGGTGATGCCTTGGGCACCCGTGATGAAACCGACGCCATAGGCCAGCCCGAGCACCGTGAGCCAGTCGCTGTCGCGGGCGGCCCAGAAGGCGGCGGCCAGGACGGCCAGCTGCAGTGGCACGTACAGGCGCAGGATCCAGCTCAGGGCCGGGTGAGCGATCCGGGCGCGAGGCGAGCGGCGCGCCGGGGCCCAAAATGCCTCGAGAACGACAATGACAACCCAGGTCACAAGCGCGGCCAGTGCCGCCCAGCCCGGGACGAGCAGGACAATCAGCAGCATGAACCCGGACGGTGTCAAGGCCCCGAGGTAGCGCAGGTCGCAGGCACGAAGGGTGGCGGCACGGGGCGCGGACGCACGGGGGGCGGAGGCACTCATGGACGCATTATCGAATGCGGGCGCGCCGGACCAACCGCGCTCCTGGATCCCCGCCTGCGCGCACTGGTGTCCGGAATAGATTCGGACGATTGGACTAAGTGGTTGTGGCGTCACAGGAAAGGTGAGCTGCAACGGGGTGCGATTCGAACCACTGTATGAGCCCAGGCCGGCAAAGCCTGGGCTGGCGCGGGTTTGCGCCGAAGCGACATACAGTCATCACGCGCCTGCGAGATGGAGCGTGGCAAAGGTGTTGCGGCGACGCCGTCAAGGGGATAAAACCCCGGTCGCCAAACCATGTCACAGGCCGCCGCAACATG